>JAKSJO010000004.1 GCA_024398125.1 Bacteroidales bacterium | reverse complement strand
TTTCTTACGGTTCAGTACAGATGAGCAACATGGAGAACGGTCTTTCATGGATCTCACTCTTCATCGCTATCGCACCTTCACTCGGATTCCTTGGTACCGTTATCGGTATGATCCAGGCATTCGACGCTATCCAGGCTGCAGGTGATATCTCTCCTAACGTCGTTGCAGGAGGTATGAAGGTCGCTTTGATCACCACCGTCGGCGGTTTGATCGTTGCTATGATCCTTCAGGTGTTCTACAACTACATCCTCGCTAAGATTGACGCAATCACCATCGACATGGAGGATTCTTCAATCTGCCTTATTGATGCACTCACCAAGTACAACAAGTAATTAATTGCTTAAAAAGCATTGACAATGAAGAATTACGGTAAAATATTCAAGATCATGATGGTCGTACTCCTCCTGGTCAGCGTTGCAATCCTCGTATGGGGTTGGAGCGTAGGCTTCGAGAGCAACGACGGCCAGGCAGTGGATGTTCTCATCCTCTGGGCTTACATCATGCTCGGATTAGCACTTGCCGGAGCTTTAGTCGTGTCTTTCCTTGTTGGATTGAGCAATGACGCAAAGGGCATGCTCAAGAGCCTCGGCCTCGTGGTCGTTGCTGCTGCCGCTGTGATCGGTCTTGCATACGCACTTGCTCCAGGTAATCCGGCTGTCGCTCTTACAACCGAACAGCCAAGCGCTATGACTCTTAAGCTTACTGACACTATTCTCAACCTCACTTACTTCCTCGGCGGCGGTGCTATCGTAGCAATCGTTCTCGGCGAGATTGTATCTGCAATCAAAAATAGATAATAGGGTACTATGGGCAAGAAGAAAACACCTGCGATCAATTCCAGTTCAACAGCAGACATCGCATTCCTCCTCCTGTGCTACTTCCTCATGACTACAACCATGGGATCACAGAACGGTTTGTCACGTCGTCTCCCGCCTATGCCTGATCCTAATCAGAAGCTGGAGGACCAGAAGGTTAATCGCCGCAACATCATCGTTGTGAAGATCAACTCAGCTGATAGACTGCTTGCAGGTAGTGAGCCTATGGATATCAGTCAGCTTAAGGATAAGGTAAAGGAATTCCTCACCAACCCTCTCGACGATCCAAATCTTCCTGAGAAGACCATGACCGACATCGAGGGCTTCGGACAGTATCCGGTTTCTAAGGGAGTCATCTCTCTCCAGAATGACCGTGGTACCAGTTATCAGGCATACATCGCTGTCCAGAACGAGCTTGTAAAGGCCGTTAACGAGATCCGCGATGATTTCGCACTGAAGAACTATGGAAAGCCTTTCCTTACTCTCAACGAGGAACAGCAGGAAATTACCAAGAAGGCAATCCCTCAGAACATTTCCGAGGCTGAACCTAAGGATGTCACCAAGAAATAATAGGAGGAAATAATCATGTCAAAATTCGGTGGAAGCAATAATAAGAAGGAAGTACCTGCTCTTTCATCAGGTTCACTTTCCGACATCGTGTTCATGCTCCTCTTCTTCTTCATGGTGACCACACAGCTCCGCGAGACTGAAAATAAGGTCATCGTAAAGATGCCTCAGGCATCTGAAGTTGTAAAGCTTGAAAGAAAGGACCTCTCTTCATACATCAACATCGGTACTCCTACCAGAACCTATCAGGCTCAGTACGGTACTGACGCACGTATCCAGTTGAACGACTCTTTCAAGACTGTCAACGACATCCGTGACTTCATCGCAGCAGAGCGTGAATCCATGAGTGAGGCTGACCGTGGTCTTATGACCACCGTCATCAGAGCTGACGAAGATACCAGAATGGGTATCATTACCGACGTTAAGCAGGAGCTCAGACGTTGCTCCGCGCTTAAGATTTTCTACATGGCAAGAAAGGCTGAGTAATCAGTCAATCTGACATAAAAGTGAAGGCGACCATATAGGTCGCCTTTTCTTTTATAATCGGAAAAAAAACCTGAAAAAAATACCTCAGGACTTATCAATTATTCCTCATCAAATCCGAAATCAGAAGGATCAAAGCCAAGAAGGGCATCCATCTCTCTTCGCTCCTTCTTTGTAGGGCGTCCTGTTCCTCTGTCTCTCTTCAGGAAGAAAGTCTCAACTGGAGCACGCAGTTTCTGGATCTCAGACTCAGGGGTCAGGTTCTCGGCAAAATTTGGAACCAACTGTGCTCCCATGCGATTCTCGGTAAGAGCAAGGACCTTGTATGTAAACTGAGCTGATGCCTTTCTTACTTGAAGGGTATCTCCCACCTTTACGTTCTTTGATGCTTTGGCAGGCGTACCGTTAAGCAAGACCTTGTTGCCATTACATGCGGTTGCAGCCTCACTACGGGTCTTGAAGATCCTGATTGCCCAAAGGTATTTATCTATTCTTACGCCCTCTGCCATATCAATCAAGATAGTTTTCATCGTCCTGACTGAATTCTCCGTCTTCAGGAGCCTCGTCAGCTTCCGGGTTGATATACTCATCTTCGGCAGCTCCCTTACGGACATA
The DNA here is from genome assembly GCA_024398125.1 of Bacteroidales bacterium. Classification (GTDB taxonomy): domain Bacteria; phylum Bacteroidota; class Bacteroidia; order Bacteroidales; family UBA932; genus Cryptobacteroides. The sequence goes on along the minus strand of JAKSJO010000004.1, from coordinate 94,859 downwards.
CGCCTCAAGGAGGACAGTGTCATCGGTATGAGGTACGAGCTCCAGAGCCTCAACTTCGGCAGGAACAAGTATGGACTCGCCTGGTTTGATTTCAGACTGCGTAATGCCATCTTCCGAAGCAACCTGGACCGATGCCTTTCCTGAGACACAGCAATAGACGGCAAAAGCATCGTCCTCTCTTGATACATGGAGCGGGAACTCAAGTTTCATCTTGCGTACAGCAACCTCATCTGAATCGGCAAGCAGCGAAGGGTCTGAAGGAACAGGCTTACTTGCCGCCTTGTAATCGATAAGGTCCAGAGCCTCAACCAATCCAAGAGAGTCATTGTCAGGATCTGTCTCTCCCCTGCCCCAGTCACACAGCACAAAGTCAAGAGGAGACGATTCGCAGATTTCCAACAGCACAACGTCCTCGGCACAATGAACCGTTCCCGGAAGAATGTGGAAACTGTCTCCAGCCTTTACCGGGATATTATTCAAAAGACTGTAGATGGAGCCGTCAAGACATGAAGGATAGACCTGAGAGGCGTCGACCTCACTGCTGAAGCCATAGCTGATGCAGGCCTTTGGGCCGGCTGAAAGAACGTACCACAGCTTGGCCTTTCCAAGAAAATCAAAGCGTGGACCGGCTGTTTCGTCATCGGGATGAACCGTCAATGGCATACGCTTCCTGCAATCCAGCACCCCTGCGCAAATAGGAAACTGTCTTCCATAAAAGCCGAAAGCCTTCTCTCCGCTGATACGGTCCACATACATATCCATAAGCTCGCCGATACTGTTTCCGGCAAGCCAGCCTTCTTTAAGGATACTGTCAAGATAGCCCAGGTCAGCAATCATATGTGAAGCTTCACCCCAGGAGAATTTCTCCTCCAGAGGTATGAACTTCATCGGGTATAGTTTCTTTTCTTCCATATTAATAATCCAGACAGATTCAACTGTCTATCCTCTTATAATAATACGCTCTATTCTCTTTGGAACGCTGGTCATAATCTCATACGGAATGGTTCCAAGTATAGCTGCAAGCTCATTGACGTCGGGATCATCACCAAAGATGGTAACCGTGTCACCAGGCTTGACATCGATTCCCGTAACGTCCAGCATGCACATATCCATACAGATATTGCCAATGGTAGGCACACGATGCCCATTCAGGCTGAAGGTGACATTGCCGCGACCGAGGTGACGGTCAAGTCCATCCGCGTAGCCAACAGGAATAGTAGCGATCGTCGTGCCCTCCGGCGCGATCTTTCCATGACGTCCGTAGCCTATAGTACCGTCTCCGTCCCTGAGGGTCTTTACCTGAAGGACCTTGACCTTCAACGATGCAACTGGAGCAAGCTTCTTGCCTGGGATTGCGCTTATACCATAGATTCCGATACCAAGACGTACCATATCGAACTGGAACTGGCTGAATCTCTCAATACCTGCAGAGTTAAGAATATGCCACATAGGGCGATAACCCACAGATTCGGAGATACGGGTAGCATTGTTCTGGAACAGCTCAATCTGGCCAAGGGTGAAATCATCTTCTTCCGGATCCTCCGAAGCGGCAAGATGTGAGTATATTGACTTTACACGGACTCTGTCACATGCCGCGAGACACTCCAGAAGGCCATCGAGTTCTGCCGTCATGAATCCAAGGCGATGCATGCCAGTATCAAGCTTGATATGCACAGGATAATCCTTGATGCCACGCTGTTCAAGTCTCTTGCAGAATGCCTCAAGGGTATAAAGGTTAGGAATGCCCGGTTCAAGATGATTGTCTATTATCTCGTCAAAGAAGTCTGTGCCGGCAGTAAGCACCAGAATAGGAAGGCTGATGCCGGCTTTTCTAAGCTCCACTCCTTCAACAGGAAGGGCCACTGCAAGATAATCAGCTCCGAGAGACTGCATCATGGCGGCGAACTCCACTGCACCGTGGCCATAGGCATTGGCCTTGACAAGGACCAGGAGTTTTGTGGATGGTTTAAGCAATCCACGGAAATATCTGAAATTATCCTTACAGTACGGGAGCCTGAGCTCAAGTCTGGAAAAATCGTTTTCTCTACCCATTTCAATCAATGTCTAGGCAAATGTACGAAAAAAACACTACTATTGTACTGACAAAATGACATACAGCCAACGCGGCTCGTTGTTTGCAAAATAATAGTAAAACCAAAACAGAAACTATATGGGTTCATACTTTCTCATCATCGTTGTGATGATCGCTGGACTTATCGTCCAGAGCGTATTGAGCAGCAAATTCAACAAGTACTCAAGAATAATGAATGCAGCCGGAATGACCGGCGCAGAGGTGGCGCGCAGGATGCTGAGCGAGCACGGTATCTACGACGTGGACGTAATATGCACTCCAGGCCAGCTTACCGACCACTACAACCCGCAGAACAAGACCGTCAACCTCAGTGAGAGCGTATATGCCAGCAACAGCATCGCTGCAGCGGCTGTAGCCGCCCATGAGTGTGGACACGCAGTACAGCATGCCCAGGGTTACGCTCCGCTTCAGTTCAGATCGGCTCTCGTTCCAGTGGTATCGTTCAGCAACAATATCGTCAGCTGGATTCTTCTTGTGGGAGTAATTCTGATCAATGCCTTCCCTGCAATACTCTGGCTTGGTATAGGTCTTTTCGCCATGTCTACACTTTTCAGTGTTGTAACCCTCCCTGTCGAGATCAACGCAAGTGCAAGAGCTCTCCGCTGGCTCAACACGACCGGAATCTCTGCCGGCCAGACCGGCGCTATGGCAAAGGACGCTCTCAAGTGGGCAGCATACACATACGTAGTAGCTGCCATCAGCTCGATAGCCACACTTCTGTACTATATCGGTATCGCGAGACGCGACTAGAAAAGTGTAGGGGCGTTCTTGTCCAGAACGGAAAGAATATGTTCCATGATGGCCTGCCTATAAAGAGCAGACCTGCTGGAAACCTTGAACTGGCGGCAATACTCATCTATTGCCGCCATCTCTTTATCATTGAGATATATTACCTGACGATTGCGATGCTTGAGACCTTCCTGATGCTTTGCGAGAACATCAGGGTCAATGGCTGACTTGCTTTTCTTCTTGCGTTTCATTAAATCTGTCGGTTTCTACAAATTTAACAAATTAAACGCAATAATGGTAGTGTCAGCCACTAAAGGATGGCCTTGAGGATTCGAGAGAGCTGATCGGTACATGAAGTGCCGCGTCCATGGCAGTTCACGCCGTCCAGAATCTCGGCGATTTCCTTGGCTGGCTTGCCTTCAGCCAGTCTTCCGACAGCGATAAGGTTGCCATGACAGCCACGCTCATACTTGAGATTATGGATCTTTCCTTCCTCATCCAGATAGAAGTCAATCAGAATGGAGCATACAAGTCCACTTGGCTCAGCAGTTATGTGTCTTACACCTGCTACGGTCTCATCCCTGAGGATGCGGAAATCATATTCATTCATCGTATAATCTGTTTGATTTTCTCTTTATGGTCTTCTTGCCGTCCACCTCGATAAGAAGCGGAAGGACTGAAAGGTCGAAACAGTTGAAAAGCTCTGTGGCAAGTGTCCTGTCATCGGCAAAGATCTTGTCGACATTGACAAGCAGCAGTTTTGCCATTCCTGCCTCGATGAGTGGTTCAAGTTCCTCTGTCATCTGGGCACATTGGCGGCAGCCTTCTGTATGGAACATTATATAGCCTGGCTTACCGCGGAAACGGTCAAGTCTGAAGCTGCCTTCCTTGACCTTTCTGCCCTTGAACTGCTTTGCAGGGACCGTCAGCTTCGGCATGCGTCCGCCGATAGGGGCACGGTCGTACATGTCCTGAAGAATGGCGGCATAGCTCATGAGCTGGCTCAGAGCCTGGGTATCAAGACCGGTTCCTATAAGTTCGCCATCTGGTGCGACCAGAAACATCCGCGGTGTCTGGAGCACTCCATACTGCTTCTGGAAATCTGAACTGAGATCAGGATCCCAAAGATGGTGCACATTGATATGAGGGGCGTCGAAAACCATGTCCGACTCGGCATAGCCTTTCCACTGCTGCTCATTCTCTCCCACATAGACCGCATAGAATTCGATTGGAACATCCTTTTTCTCGTAGAGCATGTTGCGCAGCAGAATCGTCTCCATCATGCATTTGCGGCAACCGATGTCGTAGAAATACAGTATGGATACCTTCCCCTTCGCAGGAAGTGTCTCGACTGCTCCGTCGATTGAAATCATGTCCAGAACCGGAGCCTTCATGCCAAGAAGGTTGTTCCTGTGGAAATCAGCATATACCTTGGCATTGATGAGATCGTACTCATTGGTCATCTTGACCTTGCCAGGGGCGAGCCATTCATCCACCACATGGACAGCGACCGCCTCGTCGCCCATGAATTTGGAAGTCATGAAATGATCAAAGAGACGAAGAGTCACATACTGCTGGACAAGTGAATCCGCACAGTTCGTGATCATGTAGTCGCATTCCTCTATCTTGACCTCAATCGACTCATCTGTGAGAGCTGCAAAATACTCGTCCAGCTTGCCGTCAAGCGCTACAAGGACTTCCTCAGGAAGTTTACCCGCTGCAGCCATATACTGCGCATCCACACGGCCGGAAAAGGCCATGGTCAGCACAAGGATAACAATGGTCGCAATGCGTCTCATACCTCAGGAAGCTTTACGGAGGAAGGAAGGAACAGGCTGGTGTCTCCGCGATGGCGAAGAATATCCCTTACCGCGGAAGAGGAGATATGAGCGAACTCCTGGGCTGTAGGGATGATGATAGTCTCGATGTTAGGAGCAAGAATCCTGTTCGCGTCGGCGATCGAGCGCTCTGTCTCGAAGTCGATCATGTTGCGGACGCCACGAACGATATGGTGGATACCCAGTTCACGGCAGGTGTCTATCGTGAGGTTATCATACTTAATGATAGAGACGCCCTCCATTCCGGAAGTCATCTGACGAATGATGTCGACTCGCTGGTCCATGTCGAAGAAACCGCGCTTGTCCTGATTGATACCGACTGCCACGACGACCTCATCGAACATGGTAAGAGCTCGCTTGAGAATATTCAGATGGCCTGAAGTGAAGGGATCGAATGATCCCGGAAACAATGCCTTTCTATTCATAACTGCCAGTTTATTGGTTCCTTGCCCTGCTCCGCAAGGATGGAGTTTGTCTTTGAGAAATGCCTGCAGTTGAAGAATGCTCCACCAGCCAGCGGCGACGGATGCGCAGCTTCAAGAACATAGTGCTTGGAACAGTCGATAAGGCCACGTTTTGCACGCGCAAAATTGCCCCACAGCAAAAAAACGACACCTTCACAGCGCTCACTTATGGTACGGATGACGGCATCTGTGAATTCCTGCCATCCGATACGGCTATGCGAAGCAGGCTCGGAAGCCCTTACCGTAAGGACAGCGTTAAGGAGAAGGACTCCCTGGCGCGCCCAAGGTTCAAGGTCCGGGCTGCCGCTCATGCTGATGCCAAGGTCAGATTCTATCTCCTTGAAGATGTTCTTCAGCGAAGGTGGCGCCTTCACGCCCTGCGGCACAGAGAAGGACAGGCCCATTGCCTGGCCTGGACCATGATAAGGATCCTGGCCGAGGATGACGACCTTCACCTTGTCCAGTGGAGTCAGGTCGAAAGCCCTGAAGATATTGGCTCCGGGAGGGTAGATTGTCCTGCCCTCCTGCTTCTCTTTATGCAGAAGATGCACCAGCGAAGCGAAGTACTCCTTATCGAATTCGCTCTGCAGTGCATCTTTCCAACTCTGTTCTATACGGACGTTCATCAGAAGATATAGTCGATTACATCCTTGATTTCCTTGACATAGACGAATTCAAGGCCCTTGACGTAGATTTCCTTGATATCTTCTATGTCCTTGCGGTTTTCTTCGGAGATCACGATAGTCGTCACTCCGGCACGCTTTGCCGCAAGAATCTTTTCCTTTATGCCGCCGACAGGGAGCACCCTGCCGCGAAGTGTCATCTCTCCAGTCATGGCAATACCCTTCTTCAGGCTCTTTCCTCGAAGAGCGGACACCATCGAGCTTACCATGGTGATACCGGCAGAAGGGCCATCCTTAGGCACCGCACCCTCAGGTACATGAACATGGATATCCTTTTTGATGAACTCCTCGTACTTCAGTCCTGCAAGCTCCGGGTGAGCCTTGATATACTGGTATGCTATGGTCGAAGACTCCTTCATCACATCTCCGAGATTGCCGGTCATGCTTAGCATTCCCTTGCCCTCGCTTACCGAGCTCTCGACGAAAAGAATCTCGCCGCCGACAGATGTCCAGGCAAGTCCGGTAACGACTCCAGGAACCTCATTGCCTTTCTGCTTGTCGTGCGAAGCCACCGGCAGTCCAAGGTATTCCTTGAGATGCTCCTTCTTTATGGTTGAAGGATACTCCTCCTCCATTGCAATCTTCTTTGCGGTCACACGGGCAATCTTTGCTATCTGTTTCTCGAGACCACGGACGCCAGACTCTCTGGTATAGTCCTCTATGATCGCCTTGACGGTTTCCTTTCCTATCTTGAGAGTCTTCTTGTCCAGTCCATGCTCTTCAAGCTGCTTTGGAACAAGATAATGGTTAGCGATCTCGACCTTCTCCTCTGCGAGATAGCCGCTCACATTTATCATCTCCATACGGTCCTGGAGCGCAGGCTGGATTGTTGAGATATTGTTGGCTGTCGTTATGAACATGACCTTGGAGAGGTCGTAGTCCATATCGAGGTAGTTGTCATGGAATGCCGAGTTCTGTTCAGGATCGAGTGCCTCGAGAAGTGCCGATGACGGGTCGCCCTTGAAATCGCTGCTGAGCTTGTCGATCTCGTCGAGAACGATGACAGGATTTGATGTTCCCGCCCTCATGATGCCGTTAAGGATACGTCCAGGGAGAGCTCCTACATAGGTCTTGCGGTGGCCACGGATTTCCGCCTCGTCATGCATGCCGCCAAGTGATATACGTACATATTTACGTCCAAGAGCCCTTGCAACAGATTTTCCGAGACTGGTCTTGCCGACTCCTGGAGGGCCATAGAGACAGAGGATAGGAGACTTCATATCTCCCTTGAGCTTAAGTACGGCAAGATACTCTATGATTCTTTCCTTGACATTGTCGAGGCCGAAATGATCCTTGTCGAGTACCTTTCTGGCATTCTTCAGGTCAAGGTTGTCTTCGCTGACCGCATTCCATGGAAGATCCAGCATGAACTTGAGGAAGTTATACTGAATGCTGTAGTCAGGCGAGCTTGGATTATAGCGCTCGAGCTTCATCAGTTCCTTCTCGAAGTTCTCAGCCGCCTCCTTCGGCCAGTCCTTGTTAGCGGCCTGCTGGCGGAGCTTTTCGAAGTCGCCGGTCTCATCCATGCCAAGTTCCTCCTGGATGGTCCTGAGCTGGTTGTTAAGGAAGAATTCTCTCTGCTGCTGGTCAATCTCGCCCTTAACCTTGCGATTGATCTCCTGCTTGATGTTCTGGAACTGAAGCTGGATATCAAGAATGGTGAGCAGTTTCATGGCACGTTCCTGAAGATCGTCATACTCCAGCAGGGCTGCCTTGTCGGAGAAATTGTCGACCTCGACGGTTGTGGCCACGAAGTTGGTCAGCATACGGAAGTCATCGAATGCACGAAGGGTCTGGATAGCTTCCTTGCCCATCATGGATGATGCCTTCATGATGGCGCCGGCCTTTTCCTTCATCGCCTCCATGATGAGCTGGTTTTCCTTGCTCTTCTCGTTATTTATGTACTCATCCACATAGTGGACTGTGGCGTTGATATACGGCTCGTATGTAATGATGTTGTCAACAACGATACGCTTGATGCCCTGGAGAATGGCGGTCATCGTGCCGTCAGGCATCTCAAGGGTCTTCATGATGCGAACGGCGGTTCCGTGAGAACAGAGATCCTCTGCGTGCGGATCCTCTACGGCAACGTCGATCTGCGGCACGGCTCCGATGAGCATGCCATTTCTCTCGCATTCATGTATGAGGCGAACGGACTTGTCACGTCCTATGTTGACAGGGAAAATGGTTCCGGGGAATATGACTGCGTTGCGCAGGGCGAGAATGGCAAGTCTGTCCGGAAGGCGATTCTCATCGATGCGCGCAGGTTCTTCGCCTGGCATGACCGGAATGATGTTTACCTCCGCTCCTGCGGGAATCATGAAATCTTCTGAGTTGTTATCGTAGTTCATTTCAAATGGGTTTCGTGACAAAATGTCAGCAACTATGCTGGACATGATACTGATACCACATAGGTCAATATGCATGCCACGGGTTGAGCATCATCAAATATAGATAAAAAAGGGAACAGCTATGACAGCTTGTTCCCCCTTTCATCATAGAATTCATTCTGCAGGACAGTGAAATCAGTCACCTCGGTGACGGTGATCTTGCACTTGTACTTGCGCTTCCATTTCTTCACATAGGAACTGAATCCCCTTGTGATGTAGGCTCCCAGTATAGGGCTTACCCTGAGTTCCAGGGTCTTGATGCCCTGCTCGATGATGTCCGCGAGCTTTCTCTCGATATCCTCATCTATGACGAGGCTGGAAGAAATCTCTCCTGTGCCGTGACACATAGGACACACCTCTGTGGTCGAGATCTGGGTGACGGGCCTGATTCGCTGGCGGGTGATCTGCATTAGGCCGAACTTTGTCAGGGGAAGGACATTATGCTTTGCCCTGTCATGTTCCATAAGCTCCTGCATGTACTTGTGGAGTGCGTTCCTGTGTTCTATCGACTCCATGTCGATGAAGTCCACAATGACTATTCCACCCATGTCTCGCAGGCGCAGCTGCCTTGCGATCTCTTCCGCAGCACATTTGTTGACCTCAAAGGTATTCTCTTCCTGATCGGTCGACTTTGCCCTTGTTCCGCTGTTGACATCGATTACATTGAGGGCCTCCGTCGTCTCTATGACGAGATAAGCACCCTTCCTCATCGGAACCACCTTGCCGAATGAGCTCTTGATCTGGCGGTTGACCTCGAAATGTTCGAAGATCGGTTCCTTGCCGTCATAGAGCTTTACAATCTTCTCTTGCTCCGGAGAGATAAGAGAAATATACTTCCTTGCTTCCTCGAAGACATTCTCATCATTCACATACACATTGGTGAATGAATCATTCAGAAGGTCTCTGAGAATGGCGGTGGTCTTGCTGTATTCAGTGAACAGCAGCTGCACGCCCTTGTCCCGTGCAAACTTGTCCCAGGATTGTTCCCACTTCTCTATGAGCGAGCGGACCTCCTCGATGAGCACCGCGGCTTTCTTTCCTTCCGCCGCTGTACGGATGATCGCACCATAATTGTGTGGGAGCAGGCTCCTGACCAGAGTCTCAAGTCTCTTCTTCTCTTCCGACGAAGAGATCTTCTGGGATACGCTTACCTTCGATGCGAAGGGAAGCAGTACGATGTTACGTCCTGCCAATGAAATTTCCGCGGAAAGTCTGGACCCTTTGGTCGAAATAGGCTCCTTGACCACCTGCGCTATTATCATCTGGCCCTGCTGCAGAACATCCTCGATACGTCCGTCCTTGGCGAGGACCGGTCCGACCTGGATCGTTGAGAACAGCTGTCCAAGATCTGCATTCGGGTTACTCTTCTTGACGAACTCATCGAAAGAGTTGAAATACAGACCGAGGTCCAGATAATGGATGAACGCCTCCTTGCTGTCACCAATGTCAACGAATGCGGCATTGAGTGCGGGAAGCAGTTTCTTTACCCTTCCCAGGAAGACGTCTCCGACAGAGCAGCCCCGGCCTTGTCCTGACTCCTTGCTCAGCTCGATCAGCCTGTGATTCTCCATCAAGGCGATCTGAACCTCATTCGACGATACGTCGACAATGAGATCTTTCTCGGTCTTTTCTGCTTCCATCTGGAAATCTGATTTTAAAGAACGTGTTTTCAAAATGAAAGGACCGGCCTCCAGGCCAGCCCTTCCTCTTTTAGCAGACTGCTAAAATGGCCAGAGCAAGAAGATTTACTTCTTCTTGTGTCTGTTCTTGCGCAAGCGCTTCTTACGCTTGTGCGTCGCCATCTTATGACGCTTGTGCTTCTTACCGTTTGGCATAGTGTATAATATTTAAATGATTATTTCTCGTCCTTTACTGCTGCCACGAAGACCTTTGCAGGCTTGAATGCCGGAATATCGTGTGCAGGGATGGTCATTGTTGTCTTCTGGGTGATATTTCTAGCTGCCTTCTGGGCTCTGTGCTTGATGATGAAGCTACCGAAACCGCGAAGATATACTGGCTCGCCCTTGGAAAGTGAATCCTTGATAGCAACCATAGTTGCTTCTACGACATCCTGAGCGATACTTTTCTCGACTCCGGTGCTCTTCGCAACTTCGTTTACAATTTCTGCCTTTGTCATGTCTTATTGTTCTTCTTTATTGTTCAAAAACGAAAAGGAATGCAAAAATAGAGTTATTTTTCTAATAATCAAAATGGTAAAATCACTTTTTTCTCATTTTACCTTTCATTGTCATCTGGGCGGCAAGGCTGAGTATCAATAAGATGAACATGAAAGAGCACAGTCTTCCGACAATATCTCCATGTACGACAAAAAAGGTCTCGTCACTCCTGAGTGTCACCTTGCCATCAAGCCTCTGGCGTTCCCACCAGTCCGTTGATGACACGATATCTCCCTTGCTGTCAATAAATGCCGAGATGCCGGTATTGGCACACCTGGCGATATCGCGGCGAAGCTCGATGGCTCTCAGGCATGAATAGCTGAGATGCTGGCGATAGCCCGGAGTGTCGCCCCACCACGCATCGTTGGTGATGACGGCAAGAGCCTTTGCTCCCTTTCTTACGAAATCGGCACAGTATTCTCCATATATCGATTCGTAACAGATGGCACAGCCCAGAGGGATTTCTCCGCAATGGAGCAGCGAAACCTCGTCCTGACCTTCATCACGTCCCATCACGCCCCCGTTCATCCCAATCATCTTCCCGACAAGGTTGTCAAGTTTCGTGAAGAACTTCGGATATGGAGTCTTCTCTACACCGACGACCAGCTTGCTTTTATGGAATATCTCGGAGTTGCCCTCACTGTCGAGTGTAAGAGCGGAATTATGCACACGCATCCAGCGGCCGTCATTGAGTTTTCGTGCCAGATCGGAAGGTGCCTGACCGCCCTCGGTAAATTCGAACGACGAAGCACCGAAAAGGATGGTGCTGCTTGCCTTGTCCTGGAGGAAGCTCAACATGCGGCGCCAGGTATGAGATGATGCATAGTCCCCTACGATGATGTCGTTCGTGAAAGTTTCCGGAGCCAGCATCAAAAGCGGGCTATCCTGTCCGCCCTTTTCCCTGAACCCTTCATCCAGCTGAGCCAGCAACACGGCAGTCTGCTCAGACTGGTCCATTGCCTGGAACTTATGATAAGGGTCGATATTCGGCTGGGCGATCATGACATCCAGCGAGCCCTCGGCGCCTTCATCGGCATGAGCATAGATGATGAGTGATGCAGCAATCGGAGCCACGAGGACAACCACGAGTGAAAAGACTCCCACGATCTTCTGGATCGGGCGGGCCTTCTCCCACTTTCCGTCTATCAGGGCGGTGGCCAGCGAGAAGAATCCGATATTGGACAGCCACACCCACAGAGAGCCTCCAAGCGTTCCGGTAATTTCATACCACTGTATCATGTGCGTGCTGCGCGCAAAGGCGTTTCCGAGCACCAGCCACGGCCACGAGATTTCCGCGCTGACGAGATAGAAACGCTCCCAGGCAATCCACGCTGCGACAAGGAATATGAAAGGGACGTTTCCGCTGAAGTGCTTCCGGCCAAGCCTGTAGATGCCGAAGACGAGCGACATCTGGAAAGAATTGGCAAGAATGGCAAATATGGCTCCGCCGACAGTAGCATTGCACACCCAGAAGGTCGTAAGTGCATTCCAGAGCACGAAGGCCGAGTAATGCCAGACCCAGAAACGGCGCATGCCGCTACGGGTCGCTATCCTGTCCATGAACAGAAGAGGCAGGAAACCGAACAGGGCGACAAAGCCCATGTGCGGCACGAGCCAAGGAAGGCTCATCAAGACTCCGAAAGTCAGAGTCAGCAAAAGCATATTTCTCTTGTCAATCTGCATAAGTATCTAACCTAGGACCACAAAGGTAGTGAATAAATAAAATAATGTCTAACTTTGCAAGTTGTATCGCGCACGTATAGGACTGCGCATAATTATCGGAAAAATGGCAGAAAACAATACTGAAAGCAGCACTGGAAAGTGGCTTTTAAAGAACATAGCGGGAGCAGTGGTATTCTTCGCCGTAATTGCATTTGCAGCTATGCTGTTCCTTTCTTTTTTCACCCGTCACGGCAAGACCATCATAGTTCCTGACATGGCCAATGTAAGCGTCCAGCAGGCCGACCTCATGGCCAGGGAGGCCGGTATCCGCATAGAAGTTACCGACTCGGTATTCGTTCGCAGGATGCAGAAAGGTGCAGTCTACAGACAGAATCCTGCTGCCGGTTCAGAAGTCAAGAAAGGTCGCCGCGTAATGCTCACGATCAACGCATTCAACGCAAAGAAGGTCAGCATGCCCAATCTCGTCGGCTATTCACTCCGTCAGGCTCAGGCAGATCTCAACTCGAAAGGCCTCACCATCGGAAAGCTCATCTACAAGGAAGACATGGCAACCAACAACGTCCTTGGTCAGCAGTACCGTGGACGCGCCATCGAGCCTGGAACCAGCATAGAAAGCGGTTCTGCGGTTGACCTGATAGTAGGACTTGACGAGCAGACCGGCTTCACAAACGTCCCTAAGGTGGTTGGAATGAAATATGTCAGAGCGACAGACGCAATCCACAGCCACTCCCTCAATATCCGCCGCTGTGTATTCGACAAGAACATCAGGACATACAGCGACTCCCTTGATGCAGTCGTGACAAGACAGACACCAGAGGCATCTCAGGCACCTATCATCATGGGCTCGGAGGTCACCCTCTATCTCTCACTTGAAGACAACCAGGAATGATTGACGAAGAGCTGCTGATCGACGACGAGGAACAGGGAGAATTCGAGCATTTCCGCCTCAACATAGACAAGGGACAGAACCCGATGCGACTGGACAAATACATGGCCACGCATCTGGAAGACACATCCCGCCACCGCATCCAGGTAGCTATCAAGAACGGATACGTACGCGTCAATGAGAAGGTAGCCAAAGCCAACCTGATCGTTCGTCCGGACGATGTCATCCGCTTCGTCATGCCATACAGGCGCCGCGGCCTTGAAATCCTGCCCCAGGACATTCCGCTCAACATCGTATACGAAGACGATGACGTTCTTGTGGTAAACAAGGATGCGGGCATGGTTGTGCACCCCGGTCACGGCCATTTCGAAGGAACCCTGATCAATGCGCTCTCATTTCATCTTGGAATCTCGCAGGGTCCGGAGGCAGAAGACGAGCGCATGGGCATCCTGGTTCATAGAATCGACAAGGATACATCAGGACTTCTCGTTGTCGCAAAGAACGACGAGTCTCAGTTCAAGCTTGCCCGCCAGTTCTTCGAGCACAGCATCGACCGACGCTACAACGCCATCGTCTGGGGCAACCTCAAAGACGATGAAGGAACAATCATAGGCAACATAGGGCGCGATCCCAACGACAGGCTCCGCTTCCGCGTGTACGACGACCCGGAAAAGGGCAAGCACGCAGTCACCCATTACAAGGTTCTGGAAAGGTTCGGATTCGTGACTCTCGTTGAATGCAAGCTCGAAACAGGCCGTACCCACCAGATCCGCGTCCACATGAACCACATCGGTCATCCTCTTTTCAATGATGAACGTTATGACGGAGCAGAGATACGCAAAGGAACTATATATTCAAAGTACAGACAGTTCATCGAGAACTGCTTTACACTCTGTCCACGTCAGGCCCTCCATGCAAGGACACTTGGATTCGTCCATCCAAGCACAGGAAAGTGGATACAGTTCGACTCCCCTCTTCCCGACGACATGACAGCCCTCATCGAGAAGTGGCGCAAGTACTCCCAGAACATGATTCCAGACAGCGAATAGACGGCAAAACAAAAGTTATTCATAAAAAAACGATACGAAAAAAGGCGACCCTGATGGATCGCCTTTATCATTTATGATGGTTTCGGACTACTCGCCTGCAGCCATCTTTGAGTACTTCTCGTACTTGGCAGCGAAGTCTGCGCTCTCCTCACGGAAACGATAGCAAGCGTTCTTGAGGTACTCAGCAACAGCAGCTCTGTTTGAAGCATCCTTGGTAACCTCGATAGCCTTCTCGAATGGCTCGATGCAGCCCTTGAGGTACTTCTCGAAATCAGCGACGAGCTTCATGTACTTAGCGTCATCAAACTCGTTGTTAGCCTGCTCCTGTACCTCAACTGCCTTGTCGTAGAAGAGGATACCCTGGCCGATGTATGCGAAGTCGAAGTTAGGATCAACCTTAGCGCAATCCTGATATGCCTTGAGTGCACCGTCGAAGTCGCCGAGCTGCTTGCGGATGTTACCCTCAACAGAGTAGAGAGATGCATTGTTAGGCTCGTTCTTCTTAGCCTCGTCGATAAGTTCGAAAAGACGCTCGGTATCCTTGCCGCTCTTCTGGTAGTAATTGATGAGACCGATAAGGATGCTCTGGCTCTGTGGGAATGCCTTGAAGCCCTCCTCGAGGACATTCTTTGAACCCTCAGGGTCATCGAGACGGGTCATTACGTCAGCGAGCTTTGCGAAAGCGTCACCATCATTTGCATAGTAGCCGAGGTCGATACACTTGCGGAAGAGCTCCTTTGCCTTGTTGTAGTCGCCACCTGCGTGAGCGGTGAAACCGGCATTGTAGATAGCGTTGGTGTCAAGCACGCTATAAGGTGCTGTACCTGAAGCCACTACTGACTTCTCGAAGAGCTTGCTTGCTGCGAGGTAGTCACCGAGTGAGTACTGGTTGTAAGCGTCATTGGTGTACTTCTCTGCGATGTTCTTGATAGCTGCGGTGATGTCCTTGGTCTTTGAACCCTTTGCATCAACCTCAGCAGCCTTCTTGTAAGCATTGAGAGCCTTGTCAAGAGCGTCAGCGTAAACCGGCTTGGTAACGTCGATCATTGCGAGAACGTCACCGTCATAATAGTAGTCACAGGTAGCGTATGACTCCTTAACGTAGTCCTTGCCTGCGATGTTCACGGTCTCGGTAGAGAGGGCTCTCTGGCCACGGAGCACGAGAGCGAGTTCTGCCTTGCTGGCGCCAACCCATGCTGCGCCCTGAGGAGCTGCATAAGCGTCCATGTAGGTCTGGCCAAGCTTGAGCCAGGTAGCAACCTTGGTTGCCTTCTTTGCATTGTCAGCTGCAGCCTGTGCAGTCTCGACAGCTGCCTTAGCAGCGTCCAGGGATTTAACCTGGGCATTGGTAACCTGCATTGAAGCGAGGATAGCCAAAGCTAAAAAGATTTTTTTCATAACTTTTATGGTTAGCAATTATTATTCTTCAGTGTTTTCTGTCTGCACAGCTGCATTCTCTTCCGGCTGTTGAACAGGAGCTGTCGTCTCTTCATCTTCCGCCTTTGCAACGACTGAAACCGCTGCGATTGCATCGCCCTGGCGAAGGTTGATCAGACGTACGCCCTGTGTTGCTCTGCCCGCCTCCCTGATGTCGGCTACCGACATACGGATCGTGAGGCCTGAACGGGTGATGATCATAAGGTCATTCTCCTCCGTTACAGTCTTTATTGCAACGAGCATGCCAGTCTTGTCGGTGATGTTGATTGTCTTCACTCCCTTGGCACCGCGGCTGGTCAGACGATACTCGTCAGGATCCGAGCGCTTGCCGTAGCCATTCTCGCTGACAACCATCACTGTGCGCGTTGCAGCGTCCTCTGCGGCAGGGTCGAGGGAGATCATTCCTACAACCTCGTCATCGTCCTCGATATCGATTGCCTTGACGCCGGATGCGTTGCGGCCGAGAGCACGTGCCTGGGCCTCATCGAAGCGTACACAGCGGCCATTGCGGCCTGCAACCATGATCTCGTGGCTACCATCGGTAAGGATTGCCTCGAGAAGCTCGTCTCCCTCGCGGATGGTGATTGCAATGATACCCTTTGAGCGGCTGCGCTTGTTCGAGTATGCCTCGAGGGTGGTCTTCTTGATGATGCCTCGCTTGGTGATGAGCACGACGTAGTTGTTTGCGATGTACTCTGGATCCTCGATCGACTTCGCTGAAACGTAGGCCTTCACGGCATCACCCTGCTCGATAGAGAGGATATTCTGGATCGCGCGTCCCTTCGACGACTTGTTGCCCTCAGGGATCTCGTATACCTTAAGCCTGTAGCAGAGACCGTTCTGGGTGAACAGAAGCAGCGTGCTGTGCATGTTGGTGACGTAGATATGCTCGATGAAGTCGGCATCGCGGGTAGCGCTGGCCTTGGCTCCTACGCCGCCTCTTGCCTGGGTACGGAACTCAGCAAGCGGTGTACGCTTGATATATCCGAGATGAGAGATGGTGATGACAACATCCTCGTCTGCGTAGAAGTCCTCAGGGTTGAACTCGTCGGCGCTGAGAGAGATCTCGGTGCGGCGCTCGTCTGCGTAGCGTGCCTTGAGCTCCTGGGTCTCCTCCTTGATGATCTTGAGCTGTTCCGCCTCGCTTCCAAGAATCTCGCGGCAGCGTGCGATAAAGATCTCGAGCTCGTCATACTCGGCCTGGAGCTTGTCCTTTTCGAGTCCGGTGAGCTGACGGAGACGCATCTCGACGATTGCGGCAGCCTGGAGTTCAGAGAAACCGAATGTAGCAGAAAGCGTATCCTTGGCTTCGTCGACACTCTTTGAAGCCTTGATGATTGCGATGATCTCGTCAATCACATCGATGGCCTTGAGAAGGCCTTCGAGGATATGGGCGCGCTTGAGAGCCTTGTCGAGGTCGAACTTGGTCCTGCGGACGATGACCTGATGGCGGAAGTCCACGAAGCAGGCGATGATCTCCTTGAGGGAGAGGGTTCTCGGACGGCCGTCGACGAGAGCGACGTTGTTGTATGCGAAGCTTGACTGGAGGGCGGTGTATTTGAACAGGGTGTTCAGAACGACGTTTGAATTCGCGCCCTGCTTGAGCCTGAAGATTACACGCACACCTTCGCGTGAAGATTCATCGTTGATGTAGGTGATGCCATCGAGCTTCTTCTCCTCGACCATCTGGCCGATGCGCTCGATCATCTCGCGCTTGTTGACCATGTATGGGATCTCGGTGACGACGATGGTCTCGCGGCCCTTGTCGTCGATCTCGATCTCGGTCTTTGCGCGGACCTGAACCTTGCCGCGGCCTGTGGTGAATGCATCGATGATGCCCTGACGTCCCTGAACGATACCTCCTGTAGGGAAATCCGGTCCCTTGATATGTTCCATGAGACCTTCAACGTCGATATCAGGATTGTCGATGTATGCACAGATCGCATCGCAGCACTCTCCGAGGTTGTGCGGAGCCATGTTGGTCGCCATACCCACGGCGATACCGGACGATCCGTTGATAAGAAGGAGCGGAGCCTTGGTTGGAAGTACGGTTGGCTCCTCGGTAGTATCGTCAAAGTTAAGCTGGAAGTCTACGGTATCCTTGTCAAGATCGGCGAGGACATCACCGGTAATCTTCTCAAGCTTAGCCTCTGTATATCGCATTGCAGCCACAGGGTCTCCGTCCATCGAACCGAAGTTACCCTGTCCGAAGACGAGTGGATAACGCTGGTTCCAGTTCTGGGCGAGACGTGCCATGGCATCGTACACACTTGAATCTCCGTGCGGATGGTACTTACCGAGCACGTCTCCGACTATTCTGGCGGACTTACGGGTCTGGCTGCTTGCGCTCAGTCCGAGTTCCGACATGCCGTAGAGCACTCTTCTCTGCACAGGTTTAAGACCATCCCTGACATCAGGAAGCGCACGGGAGACAATGACCGACATCGAATAGTCGATGTATGCGGTCCTCATCTCCTTGTCTATCTCGACAGGCTCGATGATGCCGTGTGGCTGGACTTTATTCATTTCCTCACTCATAAATTTCCTTTGATATATAAACACGCAAATTTACGCATTTTTTATTAAATTTGTGAGAGTTTAACGCTTATTTTGGGCAGGATGAAGATGAAAATTTCCGATGAGCTGAACGCCATCGTCAACTATTCGCGCGAAGAAGCAATGCGCACCGGAAGCTACGGGATCGGAGCGGACCACCTGTTCCTCGGTCTGTTGCGCCACGCAGACAACGATGCCTGCAGGATACTTGGCGCCTTAGGCATAGACGCGACCGAAACAAAGGAGTATCTGGATGGACATATCTTCCGGAACGCATCCATTCCTTATTCGGACATGGACCAGATCGTATTCTCACGCGCTGCCCAGAATGCCCTCAACCTGTCCATACTCGAGGCAGGACGATTCCACCAGGACGAGACCCGCGCAATACACCTCCTGCTGGCGATAATCAGGATTGAAGGCTGTTTCGCAAAGGATTTCCTTTCATCCAAGTCCATCACCTACCCGATTCTAGTCACCGAGATGCAGAAGCTAGGTCTGCTGGACCAGCGCACGATGCCTGAACCGAATCAGGATAATCCCGCCCCCGAGGAGAAGCCGCAGGAGGCCACCGAAGCCGTGGAAGGCGTTGATTCATACGGCATGGATCTTACAAAAGCAGCGAGAGAAGGCATTCTCGACCCCGTCGTAGGCCGCGATACAGAAATAGGCCGCGTCATAGAGATTCTTGGCCGCAGAAAGAAGAACAGCGCCATGCTGATCGGAGAGCCGGGTGTCGGCAAATCAGCCATCGCCGAAGGCTTGGCCATAAGGATTGCATCAGGCAATGTACCACCTGCGCTGAAGGACAAACGTCTGATTTCCCTGGACATAGCCTCGGTAGTTGCCGGTACAAGATACCGCGGAGACTTCGAAAAGCGTCTCAAGGGAATCATAACCGAGCTCAAGAACAATCCGGACATCATACTGTTCATCGACGAGTTTCACACCATGGTCGGCGCAGGCGGAGCACAGGGAAGCCTGGACGCCGCAAACATGCTGAAACCGGCGCTTGCAAGGGGCGAAGTCCAGTGCATAGGCGCGACCACCCTCAGCGAGTTCGCAAAGATTGTCGAGAAGGACGGAGCGCTTGACAGACGTTTCCAGAAAGTTACCGTCGAGCCCGCCGACGTCAAGGAGACCATCGATATACTCAAGCAGCTCCAGGGCCATTACGAGAAGTTCCATGGAATAACATACACATGCGAAGCCATCGAGGCCTGCGCACGCCTGACCGACAGATACGTGACGGACCGCGAGCTTCCGGACAAGGCCATTGACGCAATGGACGAGGCCGGATCGATGGTCCGCCTGAACCTGTCCCGCAACCTCAGGGACTCATCCGAAGTCGACGAGGAGGACATCGCATGCGTCATCTCGAAGACCACGGGCATTCCTGTCAGCAAGGTTGCCCAGAGCGAAAGCCACAGGCTGATGGACATGGGAGACAGGCTGAAGAAGATGGTCATCGGCCAGGACGAGGCCGTCGAGACCGTAGTACGCGCCATACGCCGTGGACGCGCAGGACTGAAGGACCCAAACCGTCCCATCGGTTCATTCCTGTTCCTGGGCTCGACCGGCATCGGAAAGACCAGACTTGCAAAGTGCCTGGCCGAACTCCTGTTCGACTCCGAGGACAGCATGGTCCGCATCGACATGTCGGAGTACTCGGAGAAATTCACCTCCACCAGGCTTATCGGAGCTCCTCCGGGATATGTCGGTTTCGAGGAGGGAGGTCAGCTCAGCGAGAAGGTCCGCCGCAAGCCGTACTGCGTCGTGCTTCTTGACGAGATCGAAAAGGCCCATCCTGACATTTTCAACCTGCTGCTCCAGGTACTTGACGACGGACGTCTCACGGACAGCAACGGAAGGACTGTAAGCTTCCGCAACACCATACTGATCATGACCTCGAACGTGGGAACGCGCGAACTGGAGGAATACGGCAGCGGACTGGGTTTCGCAACGGCTGGAAGAGACAAGGCCAACGACCGCAAAGCCGTCATCGACAAGGCATTGCGCAAGGCATTCCCACCTGAGTTCATCAACCGCATCGATGAGAAGGTGCATTTCCGCAGCCTTGAAAGGAGCGACATGGAAAGGATACTGGACATCGAGCTCAAAGGACTCAGGGAGCGTGTGGAAGAGGCCGGCTACAGGTTCAGCATCAGCCGCGCCGCTAGCGAATTTGTGGCAGGCGCCGGATATGACCCGGTCTACGGTGCACGCCCGCTCAAAAGAGCCATCACAAGATACGTTGAAGACCCCGTATCTGAACTTATCATAAGCGAAAGACTTGCCGGACGCATCATTGACGGTGCCGTCCTGTGCGTAGGACTGAATAAGGACAAGACCGACACAAAGGTCACAATAAGAAACAGACCATGAAAAGAATACTAAGCGTTTTTGCTGCCATCATCGCAGCTGCTTCATTCACTGCAAATGCCCAGGCCATAGAGCCTGCCGGTTCTTACCTGTACGCCGAAAAGGACGGCCAGGAACTCTATCTTGACGTGTACGAGCCCGCCCGCGGAAGCCAGACCGTCATCGACGGAAAGACAAAGCCTACCGTCATGTTCGTGTTCGGAGGAGGATTCAAGGAAGGCCAGCGCGATGCCGCGTATTATTCCCCATGGTTCAAGGCCATGACGGACAGAGGCTACCGCGTCATCTCGATCGACTACAGACTGGGACTCAAGGATGCGAAAACCATGGGCGTGAGACAGGCCAACGAGCTTCACAAGGCAATTCTCATGGCCGTCGAGGACCTCTACAGCGCAACTGCGTTCCTTATCAGCAACGCCGAGGAATTCGATGTTGACCCGGAGAACATAGTCATAAGCGGCTCTTCAGCCGGAGCTATCACATCAATGCAGGCCGAGTATGAGATATGCAACGGCGGCAGCAGCACCTCAATCCTCCCCGAGGGCTTCAGATACGCCGGCGTCATGGCATTCTCGGGCGCTGTCTACTCAGGCAGCGGAAAGGTCTCTTACAAGAAAGAGCCTTGCCCTATCCTGATGTTCCATGGCGAAGACGACAGACTTGTAACCTACAAGCAGATACGATTCTTCAGCAAGCATTTCGCAGGCGCGTCATGGCTTGCCAAACTCTATGCGAAGAAAGGGTACAACTACAGTTTCTACCACTTCCAGAATATTGCCCACGAGGTATGCAACAGCATGCTCCAGAACATCAATGAAGAGATGCATTTCCTTGAGAGCAATGTCATGAAGGGACAGAAAAGGATCGTCGACGCACAGGCCAGCGATCCATCCATCCAAAGAGCATCCTGGGGCAACTCCGGCCCTAAGGACATCTATTAGTCAGTCAGTTTCTCGAGCGCCAGCTCGATGAGCTTGCGGATAAGAGGCTTGTAATCAGGATTACTGTTTTTGAGGTGACGGTTTGCTATTGCACAGCAGACCGTACCTGCCTCGTGTCCAAGATGAGCTGCAAGTCCGCATATTGCAGAACTTTCCATCTCGAAGTTCGTAATCCTGTAGCCTTCATGACGGAAGCTTTCAAACTTCTCCACCATGTCTGGCATGGCAAGTCCGACCCTTATGACGCGGCCCTGAGGCCCATAGAAGCCAGGGGCAGATATGGTCATGCCCTTTACAGTACAATCCTCGAAACGGCGGATAAGATCATCGGAGGCCTTGACGAAATATGGATCGGGAAGATGTCTGTTCCAGCCCACATGCTCCTTGAAAGCCTCCTCGAAGTCAGAGAGGCAGACCTTGTCCCTGTCTGCATACCAGTTGATAAGGCCGTCGTTTCCTATGGAGATATGCGAGAAGATGAAACTTCCGAGAGGAATATCCGGCTGAATGGCACCCGTGGTTCCTATGCGCAGTATCTTCAACGTGCGATGGTCGGGATTCGGTTCCCTTGTTTCAAAATCGATGTTGGCAAGGGCATCGAGCTCAGTCATGACGATATCGATGTTATCGGTTCCGATACCTGTCGAGAGGACGGTGATGCGTTTGCCGCGGTACTTGCCTGTCACAGAGACGAATTCGCGTGATTCATGACGGAACTCCTTGTCTTCCAGATACTCAGCAACGAAGTCTACTCTTCCGGGATCACCGACAAGAATAACATTGTCGGCAAGTTCTTCAGGACGGAGATGAATGTGGAATGCAGAGCCATCTCCATTGATTATAAGTTCAGATTCAGCTATTCTCATTGTCTAAAGTTTGAGTGTTGTTCGAAAAGATAGGAATTCCGTCTCTATTTTCCTAATTTTGCACCCCTGTTGAAACCAAAAATCACTTTACACCATGTGGCAGAGAATCCAGACCTTATACCTTTTCATTTCAACCGTACTCATCGGTTGCATGTTCTTCGCCAACAAGGCGACCATGATTTCCAACGGAGGCAGCGGCCTCGAGGGAATCAGGTACACCGCATACGTACCATATCTTATCCTCCTCATCGTGATAGCCATACTCAACATTCTGGCGCTCACGGGATTCAAGATCAGGGTATTCCAGTTCCGCACCGCGGTCCTTGCGGCAATCGTCACATTCGCACTTCAGGCATGGCTTGCCGTAGACTATTTTGTCGCTGATGACAGCCTCGTATTCAAGGCCAGCGCGATATTTCCTCTCGTAGCCGTGCTTCTCGATGTTCTTGCAGCACGCGGAATCATGTCCGACATGCTTATCGCTGACAGCATGAACAGACTGAGATCAAGAAAGAAGAACGGAAAGTTACTGAAATGAGTTGAAGCGTGAGAGGATAGCCTCTTCATACGTCTTCGAGATAGGGATGGACGGAATGGACTCGACATCAAGATCGATTTCATATCCGTCCTTTTCCTTGCGCAGCATCGACACCTTGCGCATGTTCACTATGTACTTGCGGTGACAGCGCATCAGATCGCTGTCCGCGAAGCTGTTCTCCACAGTCTTGAGACGGCAGCGAAGCATATATTGTTTCAGATCTCCTCTTGAATCAAGATACCATACCTTGATGTAGTTGTCGTCGGACTCGATGTAGCAGAGATTGGATGAATCGATGGACATCTTGAGCACTCCGCTGTTGTCGAAAAGGGTTATCTTCTTCTCTGGGAGCGTTTTCTCGACCTCATCTGTAACGACATTCGCATAGTTGAGAAGACGGATGGTGTTGTTCTTGTCGATGATGTTGAAGTACATTCCGGAAATCAGGTATGGAACACCTATTCCCATGAGTGCATACGATAGCGAGGCGTAGAATTTCTGCCAGAATCGGATTTCGCCGTCCAGTATCCCATTCCTGGCCCCATAATACGACATGGTCGCGTAAAGTACACAGAGTGCAAGTATCTCCGCCAGACACCAGAGAACATACTGATACATCTTCATGTTCTCGTTGTTCTTTGCATAGCCATACATGAAACGTCTGCTCAACGAGACGACAAGGACTCCGCTGAAGAAGAAGATGACGGTGAGAGCAAATATGGCAAGGGTTCTCATGTCAAACCAGGCTCCCCTTGCAAAAGGGACACTGACAACCAGGAACGCAAGACAGAACAAGGCGGTGAAGGTCACCGTCGCTATAGTCTGATACTTACCGACAAGATATGACGGCACTTTTTCATTCCAGCTGTACATAATCCTAGCAAATATAGGCAAAAGAGAGCCCATTTCAAAGAAATGGTTAATCCGTAATTTTGCTTATATTTGTGTTTTGAAATTGTATCGGTATGAATAAGAGAGTCGCTGTCACTGGTATGGGCGTTGTATCATGTGTCGGCAATGATATTGAAACTTTTTGGAATAATCTCAAGAACGGTGTCTGCGGTATCGACAGAATCAAGTCTTTCCCCGTTGACGACCTTCCCGTCAAGATTGGAGGCGAACTCAAGGATTTTAATCCAGAGAAATACGGAATCGAGAAGCCGTTCGTAAGGAAGCAGGATCCTTTTACCGTATTTGCAGTTGCTGCCGCCAACCAGGCGATGGAGGATTCCGGACTCAAGACTACTGGAGAAGACGCCAACATAGACCCTCTCAAACTCGGTGTATATGCAACATCTGGAATCGGAGGATTCGAGTCCGTCGTCCGCGAGGTCGGCAAGATGGTGGAAGATCCCAGCGGAAGATGGGTGTCGCCCAACTTCGTCGCAACCATGATTCCAAACATGGCCGGCGGCCAGATCGCCATCCGACACCACGCCCAGGGTCCTTGTCTCAGCACTCTCAGCGCATGTGCAAGCGCCACCCATTCAATCGGCGAGGCCATGAGAGCCATCCGACATGGATATGCGGATGCAATAATTGCCGGAGGATCCGACCACTGCATCATTCCGTTCGGACTCGCATGCTTTGCAAATGCGAAGGCATTGACCCGAGAGGAAGACCCTAACCGCGCCTCCCTGCCATTCAACGCGGACAGAGCCGGTTTCGTAATGGGTGACGGCGCCGCCATCCTTGTACTCGAGGAGTGGGAGCACGCAGTAGCGCGCGGAGCAAAGATCCACGCCGAGCTCGTCGGCTACGGCAGCACATGCGATGCCTTCCATGCAACCGCCCCAAACCCAGAAGGAGATACCCAGGCCGAGTGCATAAGACAGGCACTTGCCGAGGCTTGCTTCGACGAGACAAAGGACAACGTTTACATCAACGCACACGGAACAGGGACACGCCTCAACGATGTTACCGAGACCAAGGCATACAAGCTTGCCTTCGGTGATTTCGCATACAAGTGTCATATCAGCTCGACCAAGTCCATGCACGGCCACATGTTCGGAGCTACAGGTGCAACGGAGAGTATTGCGACCATCATGGCTCTCCAGGAGGGCATCATCCCTCCTACCATCAATCTCGACAAACCAGACCCTGAATGCGACCTTGACTACACACCGAATGTAGCTGTCAAGGCTGACGTCAACCTGGGTCTTTCAGACAATTTCGGCTTCGGCGGACACAACGCCTGCCTTGCTTTCAGAAAGGTCTGCGAATAACGAATAAAGGCTGCGGAAAACCGCAGCCTTTGTCATTCTATTGCCATCAGGACTATTCCTCTCCCGCCTCCTTGAGACGCTCGGCATTTTCAGCGATGGTAAGCTGATCGATGCACTCCTGGATAGCGCCATCCATAAACACAGGAAGGTTGTACATTGACCAGTTGATACGATGGTCGGTAACTCGGCCCTGTGGATAGTTGTAGGTACGGATCTTTGCTGAACGGTCGCCGGTAGACACCATGGTCTTGCGCTTTGCCGCAATGCCGTCGAGGTACTTCTGATGCTCCATGTTGTACAGACGGGTACGAAGCTCTTCCATCGCGCGGTCAAGGTTCTTGAGCTGCGAGCGCTCCTCCTGGCACTGTACCACGATTCCTGAAGGGATATGGGTAAGACGTACAGCGGAATATGTCGTATTCACACCCTGACCGCCTGGGCCTGATGCACAGAAGAGATCCTTGCGGATATCTGCTGGGTTGAGCTCTACATCGAACTCGCCCGCCTCAGGGAACACAGCGACAGACGCCGCCGAAGTCTGGATACGGCCCTGGGTCTCAGTCTGAGGCACACGCTGTACACGGTGCACGCCTGACTCATACTTCATGATGCCGTATACACCATCGCCACCTGAAACCTTGAACACAACCTGCTTGTAGCCGCCCGCTGTTCCTGGCGCCTGATCTGTGATCTCGATCTTCCAGCCACGGCCCTCCGCATATTTGGTGTACATACGGAAGAGGTCTCCTGCGAAGATGGCAGCCTCGTCGCCTCCGGTACCGCCACGGATCTCGACCATGGCGTTCTTTGCATCATCCGGATCCGCAGGGATAAGGAGAAGCTTGATGTTCTGCTCCATCTCAGGGAGCTTCGGCTCGATCTCGTTGATCTCTTCGCGGGCCATTTCCCTAAGGTCCTCATCCTTTTCGTTGATGAGGATATCCTTTGCCGACTGGAGCTCATCAAGCATCCTGGAATACTCCAGACCTGCCTTGATGATAGGCTCGAGCTCCTTGTAGTCCTTGTTGAGCTGGACATATTTCTTCATGTCCGACATCACTTCCGGGCTGGCAAGCTGATCCTGAAGCGATTTGAACTTGTCCTGAAGGGACAGTACCTTTTCGAGTAGTGTATTTTCTGCCATGACGATTATCGTATGTCTTTGATATAGCAGCGGCGGCGCATGAACGGCTCGTGATCATAGCTGCTCCAGATATTCACCGCGCTGTTGGTTTCGATCTGTGGATTGGTGATGCCCCAGTGACAGCCTACAGCCTTTGACTTTCGGGACATAGCAAGATGGTAGACTGCGGAAACGCCCTTGTTCTGCCACTCGGGAGCGGCTCCGTTGAGCATCAGATCGCAGGTGTCGTACTTCCTAAGTGCCTTGAGAAGGTGGTACCAGCCGAATGGGAACAGGCTGCCCTTGGCCTTCTGGAGTGCCTTTGAAATCGATGGGAAAGCAACCGAGAAACCGGCGATGTTCTCATTCTCGTCAAGAATGATGGAGCTGTTCTTCTCGGAAATGAACTTCATGTAGCTCTCTGCTTCCTCTTCCATTTCCTCGTCGGTGAAAGGAATGAAGTTGTACACGGCATTGGCGAAGCTGTCGCTGTAAACCTGGAAGAAAGACTTGACCATAGCCTTGTCCTTCTTGAGGATATCAAGGTTTCCTTCATGAAGATTGTACCTCTGCATCAGCATGCTCGCAACGCGGTGCGCCTTTTCCGGAACACCGGCATCAGCGACCACCTTGTACTGGACCCAGTCGCACTCCTTCTCGAAGCCGAGAGCCTGGACGAGGTCGTTGTAGTATGGGAAGTTGTAGATGCAGTTGAAAGGAGGGATGTTCTCGAATCCTTCAACAAGCATGCCCTGCTTTCCCAGAGTGTTGTAGTACAGAGGTCCGTGAATCTGGGTCATACCCTGTTCCTTTGCCCAAGCCTCAGCCGTGCCGATCAGGAGCTTGGCCACCTCGAGGTCATTGATGGTGTCGAACCAGCCGAAACGGGCGCACTTCTTGTCATAGCGCTCATTGTAGCGAGGGTTGATCATGCCACAGATACGGCCAACGACCTCGTTGCCGTCAAGCACGATCCACATCTTGCGGGCACAATAGCTCAATGTAGAGACCTTGGTCAGCGAATTCACCTGATCCGAATGCAGGGTCGGCACATACTGCGCACAGTCCTTATACAGCTTGTCAGGGAACTTGATGAAACGCATCAAGTCCTTGCGGTTCTGTACTTCAATTATCTTGTAATCTGCCATATTGCCAATTCATTTCCGGCCGTAAAGGCCTAAGAGGTGCAAAGATAGTAAATATTGTTCAATCAACCATAATGGCTAGGCCCCGATAAGCTCGGCGATTGCCGCCTGGGCACATACGCAGCCGAATACGGCAGGCATATACGAGATTGTGCCGACCTGAGATTTCTTGTTGCGGCTTTCTTCAAGCGTGACGGACTCTCTGACGGGCTGCTCAGACGAGAAAACCGCCTTGAAACCTTCGCGTATGCCGAGTTTATGGAGTCTCTTCCTGAGCATGTGCGCCAGCGGACACTGGAATGTGCGTGAAATGTCATCGACATGCAGCTTTGTGGCATCTTTTTTCGCTCCGGCGCCCATGGACGACACCAGCCTGAGGTTTTCCTTGAGACAGAACTGTATCAGAGCGATCTTCGGAGACAGCGTGTCAATGGCGTCCACTACAACGTCAGGACGGCCTGCGGACAGAACCAGTTCAGCGACATTGTCCTCGCAGACATACTCCTGGATTGTGG
This sequence comes from Bacteroidales bacterium, assembly GCA_024398125.1. Taxonomy (GTDB): domain Bacteria; phylum Bacteroidota; class Bacteroidia; order Bacteroidales; family UBA932; genus Cryptobacteroides. The sequence goes on along the minus strand of JAKSJO010000004.1, from coordinate 67,140 downwards.
TTATCCGGATCTCAGGATTGATATCCATCAGCCTTTCCTTGAGAACATCGCATTTGAGACGGCCGACCGTTGACGAAAGCGCGACCAGCTGACGGTTGCGGTTGGATTCCCCCACCACATCACTGTCCACCAGAACCATTTCTCCGACACCAGATCGGGCCAGCATTTCGGCCGCATAGGCACCTACTCCTCCGAGTCCGACAACAAGTACACGTGACTGTGAAAGGCGCTTCAGGGCGTCGCTGCCAAGCAGCATTTCAGTCCTCTCCTGCCAGCTCATAACCCTTTTGCCTTTGCCTCATCCCAGATGGCATCCATCTCGGCGAGTGTCATGTCTGACAGCTTGCGTCCCTTCCTGATAGTCTGTTCTTCAAGATAGGTGAAGCGGCTGCGGAATTTCTTGTTTGTCCGGTCCAGAGCCTTGTCAGGGTCGATTCCATACAGGCGGGCTGCATTGATGAGCGAGAAAAAGACATCGCCAAGCTCGCCCTCCAGGCGATCCATGGCTGCAGCGGCTTCCGACTCATCCTTTGCGTCCTCGACGGCATCAAACTCATTCTGGAGTTCACGCTGTTCCTCCATGACCTTGTCCCAGACCTGTCTGCGTTCCTCCCAGTCGAAGCCGGCGCCGCGAGCCTTTTCCTGGAGAGAGAGAGCCTTCAGCATCGGAGGCATGGACTCAGGGATACCATCCATGATACGGCGGTTACCACCCTTCTCCTTGGCCTTCACGAGCTCCCAGGTATCAGCAATCTCCTTGGCAGTCATCTGCTTTCCCTCTGCAAACACATGCGGGTGGCGGAATATCATCTTCTCACAGATGCGGTCCAGAACGTCAGCTATGTCAAAGCGCTCGCCTTCCTGGGCGATACGTGCATAGAACACAATATGATAAAGAAGGTCTCCGAGTTCCTTGCAGGTCTCCCTGTCGTCCTTCCTGATTATCGCATCGCTCAGCTCATAGACCTCCTCGACCGTCATGGGACGTATGCTGTCCATGGTCTGGGCTGCGTTCCACGGGCATTTTTCGCGGAGCTTGTCCATCACGTCCAGCAGCCTTGCAAACTGCGCTGTCTTTTCTTCTATCGAATGCATTGCCTTATCTGTTTTTCTCACAAAAATAAGAAAAATTGAAGTATCTTTGTCTAATACAAGAAACCACGTAACAAGTAAATAAACCTACACATGAAAGAGATTCATTTCGTTTCAGCCGACGAGGCGGTAAGCGCAATCAGATCCCACAGTCACATCCACCTCAGCAGCGTGGCAAGCGTGCCTCACATTCTCATCAACGCACTCTGCCGCAGAGCCGACGCCAAGGATATCGAAGACCTTCATTTCCATCATTTCCACACAGAGGGTCCAGCCCCTTACAGCGAGGAGAAGTACGAAGGCATTTTCTTCGACCAAGGTTTCTTCCTTGGTCCTAACGTCCGCAAGAACGTCAACGCCGGCTATGCCGACTACCTCCCTGTTCACCTCGGAGAGACCCCTAAGCTCTATCGCAGCGGAGCCATCAAGCTCGGCGCCGCACTTGTGAACTGCTCGCTTCCCGACGAGAACGGAATGGTCAGCCTCGGAACATCGGTAGACTGTTCAGTAGCAGCCATCGACACAGCTGAAATCGTGATCGGAGTAATGAATCCTAACGTTCCTTTCGCATACGGAAACCTCATCCCTGTAGAGAAATTCACATATCTCGTCCAGGACGACGCTCCGCTTGTAACCGCAGGTTTCGTACAGCCAACCGAAATCGAAAAGCAGATCGGAAAGAACTGCGCAGCCCTTGTGGATGACGGCGACTGCCTCCAGATGGGTATCGGAGCGCTTCCAAACGCTCTTACCGGAGAGCTCATGAATCACAAGAACCTTGGTCTTCACACCGAAATGTTCGCGGACGGTCTTCTCGAACTCATCAAGAAGGGTGTCATCAACGGTTCATGCAAGAAGATCGACACAGGCAAGGTCGTTTCCTCCTTCCTCCTCGGAAGCCAGGAAGTCTACTCATTCATCGACCACAACCCTGACGTGCTCATGCGCGACATCGCATACACCAACAACCCTTGGGTCATCGCCCAGAACCCTCACATGAAGGCCATCAATTCGGCCGTAGAGGTTGACCTTACCGGACAGATCTGTGCAGACTCCATCGGAACCCGCCTTTTCTCAGGTACCGGCGGCCAGCTTGAATTTGTAAGAGGTGCAACCATGAGCGAAGGTGGAAAGAGCATCACCGCATTCGCTTCAAGGACTCTCAAGGGACACAGCAAGATCACTCCTCAGCTAAATCCCGGCGCAGGCGTAGTCACCCCGCGTTCCGACGCCCACTGGGTAGTAACCGAGTATGGTGCAGTTGATCTTTATGGAAGAAGCTGCCAGGAGCGCGCAAAGCTTCTCATCAGCATCGCCCATCCTGATGACCGTGAGAATCTCGACCGTGCTGCATTTGAGCGCTTCGGTCCTCACTACCACAACTTCAGTATTTAAGGGGGAGACGACTCCCCCTGTGACCCCTACGGCCTTTCCACCTTTCCGTATTTGTTCGCATACTCACAAACACACGGCACGGCCGATTTGCTGATGCAAATTCGCTTCGCGAGAATCATAAAGACAAGGCTGACCACAATGGTCAGCCTCTTTATTTAGGAATGATGAAAAAAATGACTTACTACTGGAAGAACGAGAAGTGAACGCGACCGTATGAACGTTCCTTTACGAAATGAGGATGCTCGGTGAAACTATGCTCATCGCCATGCTCAAGAATGAAATAGCACTCCGGATGGAGAAGGTCGTTCTCAAAGATACGGTCAGGCAGTGTCTCCAATCCCTCGAGCGCATACGGAGGATCCGCAAAGATGATGTCGAATTTCTCACGGCAGATCGGCAGGAAATCAAACACATTGTCACGGACCATGGTCACATTCTTCAAACCCAGGCGGTCAGCCTCTGTCTTGATGAAGGATGCATTCTCACGGGTCATCTCCACGCTGTAGACGCGTGCTGCGCCACGGGAAGCAAACTCGAAAGCAATGGATCCGGTGCCTCCAAACAGGTCCAGGACCTTTAGATCCTCAAACTCGTACTCGTTGTTGAGGATATTGAAGAGTCCTTCCTTTGCAAAATCAGTAGTCGGGCGAGCCTTGTATCCCATAGGCGGCATGATCATCTTGCCCTTGAGCCTTCCTCCTATGATTCTCATATCTGTTCAACTGATTTGAAATAGCGATAAAGAGACATCTCCTGTTCAGGATCAAGAGGAGTGCGGAAACATATCGTACTGACCTCTGGATTCATCTGGAGGGCCTTCAACGCCGAGAAAATATGATACTCGGCGGTTGTAAAGTCAACTGCTTCGTATACGTTTGCAAGAAGCAGGCTTCTGCCCTGCGAAATAGCCAGATGCAGATATCCGTCACGGTATGAAGCCAAGATCCGGTTATACTCGCCACAGCTCTGGAGGTTGACAAGTATGTAGTAGAGTTCCGGCAATGCCTTTGGGCTCTCGCCCGCCTCAGTGAGGACGTTCTGGGCAATCACCTTGGAGAGCGACTCATCTATGGAGTTCGAGAAAACCAGAACCGCGCCATATTCAGGAACAGGCACATAGTCGACCTTGTCCTGAGGGCGTATACGGACAGTGTCGGCAAGAAGGGCAGCAGCCCTGTCAGCCTTGAAGAACTGATCAGGAATGAGTGCGCACTTCGGTGTAAGGAGACTTAGTTCAACACTTTCGTAGCGCTTCATGAACTCAGGTGTCGTAAACACACGTTCAGCTCCCAGCCAGCCAGAAGAGTGCTGTTCGTCCGCGGTATATATTTTAAAAGAATATCCACTCAAGGTAACTTGAATGGATATTCTTTCTTTCGATGTATGTATCATCAAAACTACTCCCAGTTACCTGCGTTGTTGTTAGGAGCAGAGATGCTGCCGACCTGGAGACCCTCGAAACGGTTCTGAGCACGTCTCTCAGCGTCGAGATTGATTCTAAGCTGGTTGTCAAGACCCTTGAGGAGGAGCTTGTAAGGCATTCTAGCCTCGAAGAGAGGAACTGGCACACCTGATACCTGCTTGATGATAGACTCCATCTGAACGAGCTCGCCGTCGCTGAATGGGATGTACTTGAGGTCAGCTGCGTTGAAATCGTCACGACCCTTGAAGAGGGTGTCCTTTACAGGAATCTTGTGCTCGATAGAGAATACGAGATCCTTGTCACCTGCAAGATAACGCTGATAGAGCTCCTCTGAGGTGATCTTCTTGTTGGCCTTCTTGATAGCCGAAGTGTGTGCAACTGCAAGAGAGTCATCGGTAGAACCGATCTGCATCACCACTGCCATGTTGCCGGTGTTGTAGAAGTCGATGAGCGAATCTACGGTTGGAGAGAATCTGTTGTTGACACCCTTGAATGCGACCTGGAGGGTACGGATGTCCTTGAGACGCTGTACGGCTACGCTCTCGCGGTAGTCCTTCTGCTTGTTGAACTCAACAGGCTGCATGATGCTGTCTACAATGACATACACGAGACCTACGATTGCCACTGGCAATACGATGAGAGTCAATAACTTTTTAAGAATTCCGTTCATTGTTATTTGTTTTTTACTTTATATGCGGTCCGGGGTTTGGTTTGTATGCAATCCTGGCATAACGCGGACAAAGTTATGAAATTGATTTATGAAATGCAATTATTCTTTGTAAATTTGCGCTTGAAAAACATCAGCTGATGATTACTGTCACGGAAGAGAAAATAAAGGCATTTCTCACGATGGTCTCCAAGTCGGAGTCCATCGTGCTGATTACTCATTTCCGTCCGGACGGCGACGCTCTTGGAAGCACATTCGCATTGAGAACCTTCCTTAAGGATGTCTGCCGTCATGACAGTACCGTGATCCTTTCCAGCGGGATTCCCGAAAGCCTCCTTTTCATACCATCAGAAGACGACAAAGCCTCTACACTGACATGGGATGGTGACAACGGAAAAGCCATCGACGTCATGAGAACAGCCGACCTGGTCATCTGTCTTGACTGTGCAAACCTCGGACGCTGCGACGAGCTTGGAGACTATGCAATCTCTTCAAAGGCTGAAAAGGTCCTGATCGATCATCACCTGAATCCCGATACAGATCAGTTCGACCTCGTCTTCTCCGAGTCGGACTGCGTATCCTCAGCATCTGAGCTTCTCTACTATATCCTGCTGGCGACTCCTCAGATCGACGGGGATGCAGCAAGGATTCCTGAAGCCGCGCGACGCTCAATGATGGCTGGAATGACGACTGACACGAACAATTTTGCAAACTCGGTACACCCTACGACTCTCAGGATGGCTTCCGAGCTGATCGCTTCGGGAACCGACCGGGACGAGATTCTCGGCCACATCTACAACGAGTACAGGGAAAACCGTTTCAGGGCCATGGGATTCCTCCTCTCGGAACGTCTTGTCATTTCCGACAAGGGAATTGCATACATCATCGTCGACCAGGCGACCCGCGACCGTTTCGACCTTCGCGAAGGAGAGACTGAGGGTATTGTCAACATGCCTCTCGGCATCAAGAGTGTCAATATAAGCATAATGCTGACCGAAGACGGAGACAGATACCGCGTTTCCGTCCGCTCGAAGCGGGGATGGTCAGCCAACAACATGGCGATCAGGTATTTCAATGGCGGAGGGCACGAGCAGGCCGCCGGCGGAAGGCTTTATATCGGGAAGGACATTGCCGACAGTTCGGAACTTCCCGGCTATCTTGAAAGAATCATCTCCGAATCATGAAGGCTGCAAGACTGATCATTGCGGCAATCTGCTGCACGCTCATTTCCGGTGCCTGCACCAAACAGGCTCAGGAGACAAAGTATGGAAAGCAGGAGGAATCCATAGAGAGATTCGTCAAGCAGCAGACAGCCAAGTTTCCCGAAGCAAGGGTTGTCTACCAGAAAGGCGTGGTGAGAATAGTTCTTTCGGAAGGAGAAGGAGTCGAGCTGAGTGCGAGAGGCAGCGCCACCATCATCTACGCCGGCTACGATTTCTCCGACGGCAATATCGGAGCCAGTACGATGTTCGCCACGAACGACTGGAATCTCGCCCAGAGCACTGGATGGGTTCTCACGGATCCGGATGCCTGGAAGCCCATGCATATATCTCTTGCCGACAGGAGCATTGTTCCCGGGCTGGCGACGGGACTGGAAGGCATGAGGAAAGGAGAAGAAGCGATTATACTCTTTTCCGGAAAATATGGTTTCGGCAAGCACGGACTCGGCATGATTCCTGCTGATGCTCCACTCGCCTACCAGGTTATTATTGAAGATTTGGATAATTAAAAGACGATATGAAAGTCAGATTCATCATACTCGCTGCGGCAGTCGCAGTCCTTTCGACAGGATGTGCGAAGGAGGTGTCCACAACAAAGAACGACGCAGCAAAAAGGCATCTTGAAATTTGGATGCAGAACCATCACCCATCGGTAAAGAAGACCGACCCGGGAATCTATATCCTCAATGACGTTCCAGGCACGGGAAAGAGCGTGGAAAGCTATGAAGAGTATCCTTATATCCGCTTCGAATACCAGTCGACCGACCTTGACGGGAACTACAAGGATTATTGCGATCCGGAGATTGCAAAGCAGCTTGGAACTTACGACGAGACCAAGTTCTACGGTCCAAGCATTCTTTCCAGAAACGAGAACGGCATAATCGCCGGAATAGAAGCCATGTTCGACGGAATGAAGGTTGGCGGCACACGTACCGCTGTCATCCCTGGATGGCTCAACACCTACAAGAGATACAAGACCGAGGAGGAATACCTCAAGAACGTCACCGGAGACAACGGCATCTACACCGTGAAGGTCGTGGACGTCATCAAGGATATCGTAAAGTGGGAGACAGACTCGCTCGAGAAGTACGTTCATTCCATCAAGCCAGGTCTTGACTCGCTCAAGGGCGGACTTTACTACATCCAGACCCAGGCGCCAAAGGACACCACAGGATTCAAGGCCGACACCAAGATTCTTGTAAACTACACAGGCCGACTCCTCAACGGAAGAGTATTCGACACCAGCAACGCAGACACGGCCAAGGTATGGAATGTATATTCCTCAAGCCGCACATACGGACCGTCGACCATCACCGTAAAGGATGAATGGAAGAAGTACTACATGGGCACAGGAAGTTCGTCCAGCGACGAAGGCAACATGATTCAGGGATTCGCTTACGCCGTATCCAAGATGAGGACCGGTGAAAAGGGAATCGTCATCTTCCATTCCGAGCTTGGCTATGGAACAAAGGGCAGCGGAGACAAGATTCCTAGCTTCAGCCCACTCATCTTCGAGCTTGAGCTCATCGGAAAATCAGAAGACTGATGGCAGGAAATACAAACGCGCCGACTGAGCTCGGCACACTCAAGATCAGCAGATTGCTGAAGATGTACGCAGTCCCAGGCATCATTGCCATGACTGCGTCTTCTTTGTACAACATGATAGACAGCATCTACATCGGCCATATCAAGGGCGTGGGAGCAGCTGCTATCTCCGGCCTGGCGGTCACATTCCCGCTGATGAACCTGTCCACCGCTCTCGGCACTCTTGTCGGAGTCGGAGCAATGACGATGATCTCAGTAATGCTTGGTCAGAAGAATTACGACAACGCGAACAAGGTCCTTGCGAACGTGGTATCTCTCAATACCATAATCGGATTCATCTTCACCGTCATCACCATACCTTTCCTCGACAGGATACTGTACTTCTTCGGAGCAAGTGAGAACACACTGCCCTACGCCAGGAGCTATATGTTCATCATCCTCCTGGGAAATATCATCACCCATCTGTACTTCGGGCTCAACGGAGTCATCAGATCCTGCGGAAATCCGAAAACGGCCATGGGACTGACGCTGTTCACGGTCATCGCCAACGCCATCCTTGACCCGATCTTCATCTTCGGCTTAGGCATGGGAATCCGCGGCGCTGCCATCGCAACCGTGATCTGTCAGGCGATGTCACTCGTATACACCATGAAGTTCTTCTTCAACAAGGAAAGGATACTCCACTTCCCTAAGCCGTTCTTCCAGGTCAATGGGCATATCGCAGGACAGTCCATGGCCATCGGCATGGGACCGTTCCTCATGAACAGCGCAGCCTGCATCGTCGCACTGTTCATCAACCAGCAGCTCCGCAAGTATGGCGGAGACATGGCCATCGGTGCCTACGGAATAATCAACCGCGTCACCATGCTGTTCATCATGATCGTCATGGGCCTCAACCAGGGAATGCAGCCAATCGCCGGATACAACTACGGTGCACGCCAGTACAGCCGCGTCCGCGAGGTATTCAAGCTGACGGCATTCTTCGCCTTGATCATAACGACCGCCTGCTTCATTGTTTCGGAATTCCTTCCAGACGTGGTCTGCAGGCTTTTCACGAATGACGAGCAGCTTATCCGCATGGCAGCACACGGCATGAGAGTCATGAATGCCATGGTTGCGTTCGTAGGCTTTTCTATCGTTGCCGGAAACTTCTTCCAGTGCCTTGGAATGGTGAAGATATCAATCTTCCTGTCACTCAGCCGCCAGCTTCTGTTCCTCGTGCCTCTCATCTACAGTCTTCCGCTGATTCTCCAGGAGACCGGAGTCTGGATCAGTTTCCCTATCTCCGACACTTTCTCGCTGCTCTTTGCAGCATTCTTCATCTTTAGACTGTTCAAGAAACTCAACAAGCTCCAGGACGGCGAAGATCCGACCATCCTTGGAAGCAACCTTTAGTACAGACAATCGCAGAATGAGATTCAAACCATCCATCCTTTGCCTGGCTCTCCTCGGCGGAATAATGCTTTTCGCATGTTCCGGAAAGGAGGAAGGACCTCGCCAGCTCCCAAGACTCAACGAGACCCTTACAAACGAAATGAGCGACACCTCCGACCTTGCCCGGCTGGACAGGGACATGGAACGCTACATGCAGGAATGGAACCTTCAGGGAGTATCCCTTTCGATCATGCGGAACGACTCGCTTGTATACTCCAAGGGATATGGATGGGCAGACAAGAAAAACGATGTAAGGATGAGTCCAGGAACGATCCTGCGACTTGCATCCGTATCCAAGCTTGTCACAGCCGCAGGAATCATGATGCTCCAGGAGCGAGGCCAGCTCAGCCTGTCAGACAAGGTTTTCGGTGAAAACGGCATCCTCAACGACTCGACTTTTACCAGTGCCATCAAGGACAAGAGATACTACAACATCACTGTCGAGCATCTTCTTAGACACCAGGGCGGCTTCACGACCAATGCCGGCGACCCTATGTTCTCTACCAGCACCGTCATGCAGCGCTACAGACTGAAAAGTCCGCCAAGCCATGAGACTTTGGTCAAGAACGAAATCACAAGAAGGCTTGGATTCGACCCCGGCACTTCCCAGAGCTACTCCAACTTTGGATTCCTCCTTCTTTCGATGGTCATCGAAAAGATTACCGGAGAGGATTATGAAAACTGGATGAACACGAATGTGCTCATACCTGCCGGCTGTTTCGACATGCATCTCGCATATAATTACTACGAAGAAAAGTATCCTAACGAGACCCGTTATCACATGCAGGAGAACGATGAGCTCGTAGAGGAATATAATGGCAGCCGCACATTCGTAGAGCGCTGCTACGGCGGCAACGACATACGCGCACTCTCCGGAGCAGGAGCATGGGTGGCATCCACTGCCGAGCTGTGCCGCTTCGTGGCATCAATCGATGGCAGGCCTGAAGTACCGGACATTCTCAGCATAGAGAGTGTCAGAGAGATGACACGTTACATCGACGAAGCAACTTATTCACTTGGATGGAATGACACCAAGGAAAGCGGCGAATGGACAAGAACCGGCACATTCTCAGGTACCAGTGCTCTTATCAAATACTACCCCGACGGTGAGTGCTGGATCTTTGTCAGCAACACCGGAACCTGGCGCGGTCCACGCTTTGCGAACCACACTGCTGAATTATTCAGAAACAGCAGGGCGAGATACTCTGCCCTGCTGCCTTCAAGAGACTTCTTCACCGTTTCCGGTGAAGGAGAATAATCTGATATCTTAGCCCACGATTACACCGGTGATCTCACCTGCGCAGCAAGCTGCGTTGGCCTCGTCGGTGTCGATATGCATTGCAAGTGCATACTTAGGAGATACACGGATGACGGTATCACCGAAGATGGTCTTGCGGCCAGTCTCCTGCTCAACCTCAACCCTTACAATCTGTCCATTGGTAACGCCGAACTTCTCAGCATCCTCTGGAGTCATGTGTACGTGTCTCTTTGCGATGATCACGCCCTCAGCGAGCTCAACCTCACCGCATGGGCCGACGAGCTTGCAAGGAGCAGAACCCTTCACATCACCGCTCTCACGGATAGGAGCGACAACACCGATGGTGCGTGCGTCAGTGAAAGAAAGCTCAACCTGATCCTCTGGACGTACCGGTCCAAGGATAGAGCACTTGAGGCTTGACTTTGGACCTACAACCTCAACCTTCTGGTTGGTTGCGAACTGGCCTGGCTGCGAGAGAGGCTTCTTTACCTCAAGCTCAAAGCCCTTGCCGAAAAGGATCTCAAGAGTCTCCTGGGTAACGTGCAGGTGACGTGCAGATGTTTCGATTACGAAATTGTTCATGATATCAATATGTGTTATTAGTCCTTGTCAGCAACGAGATGCATGGTGTCGCGAGCGATCATGAGCTCCTCGTCTGTGGTAATGAGGGCAACCTTAACCTTGGAATCAGGGCATGAGAGAAGTGTATCCTTGCCGGTGACTGCATTTGCCTCGAAATCGAACTTGAGACCGAGGTATGAAAGGTTCTCGCATACTCTGCGGCGGAGGCGGCTGTTATTCTCGCCGATACCTGCAGTGAACACGATGAGGTCAACACCATCCATGACAGCAGCATACTGACCGATAAGCTTGATGATGTCGTATGCAAGCTTCTTGAGGACAAGCTTGGCTCTCTCATTGCCTGCATTTGCAGCAGCATCAAGGTCACGTGCATCGGATGAGATGCCTGAGAGTCCTGCGAAACCACTCTTCTTGTTCATGATGTCGGTCATCTGGTCAGGGGTGAGACCTTCCTTCTTCATGATGTAGGTAACTACGTTAGGATCGATGTTTCCGCAACGGGTACCCATGATCATACCCTCGAGTGGGGTAAAGCCCATTGAGGTATCTACAACCTTGCCGTTTACAACAGCGGAGATAGAGCTTCCGTTACCGATATGGCAGGTGATGATCTTCGAGTTGTTGAGATCGAGACCGCAGAACTCCGCACCCTTTGCAGCTACATACTGATGGCTGGTTCCGTGAGCACCGTAACGACGTACGCGATACTTCTCGTAGTACTCGTATGGAAGTGCATACATGTATGCATAGTCCGGCATGGTCTGGTGATATGCGGTATCGAAGGTGACAGCCTGAGGCACTGAAGGAAGTACTTCCTTTACAGCCTGGATTCCGAGGATATGTGCAGGATTGTGGAGAGGAGCGAAGTCGCAGCAGAATCTGATCTTCTCGATAACGTCATCATTGACGAGAACGCTTGAAGAGAAGAAGTCTGCGCCCTGCACCACTCTGTGGCCGACAGCCTCGATATCCTCGAAAGACTTGAGCACACCGCTTACAGGATTGACGAGCTCATCGAGCACCATCTTCATACCCACCTTATGGTCAGGAACGACCACTTCCCTGCTTACAGGATCCTTGCCTGTAGGCTTGTGGGTAAGGCCGCCCATAGGAAGGCCGATCTTCTCTACGAGACCCTTTGCAAGAAGGTCATAGACCTTGTCGCTCTTCATATCGAGCAGCTGATACTTGATAGATGAGCTGCCGCAGTTGATAACCAGGATGATCATATTTCAAAATATTAATAATTATCATTCAAACAGACGTCAAAGTTATGAAATATTCAGTATTTTAGCAAAAGGAAACAAGCTTGGAGGAGAGAGATATGGAGAGGATTTCCATCCCGTTCACAGCGGGTGCAGCCATCTCGGCACTGCTGTCTGAGGCATACGGTCATTCATACAGCGCAGGCATCGCCATCTCGGCACTGGCGCTCGCATTCATCATCATTACAGCGACTGTCCGCAAGGAAACACAGCATGGTTTCATCTATGCCGCGAGTTTCTTTGCCGCCGGTATATTCTGCCATGCCACATCCACCCTCTCTGGAAATATGGCGGGCGGCGAAGGCAATCTGATCACGTCCTTGGCCGCCGATGCCTGTGACACCCTCAGGTCCGCAATCGACAGCCTGGAAATCGGAGACCATGTCCGCAACGAAATGCTGAAAGCTCTCCTGACCGGAGACAGGAACGGCCTTCCGGAAGAAGTGACATCGACATTCAGGGCGGCAGGCGCCTCGCATATCCTGGCCCTCAGCGGCCTCCATATAGGAATCATCTATACCCTGCTGGCAGGCTTGCTGTCGTTCTTGGGGAACAGCATCCCGGCAATGCGGCTACGCAGCCTTATCCTTGTTCTGGCCGCAGCCTTCTATACAATCATGACAGGTGCAAGTCCCTCCATGGTGCGTGCATTCCTTTTCATTCTCCTTTCCGAACTCTGCCGCAACCTTCCTGGCCGGGTACGCGACCCCGCCAGGATACTCCAGACGGCACTGGTGATCCAGCTTGCGGTCAGTCCGGCAGTCATAGGCAGCCTGGGGTTCCAGCTGTCTTACCTTGCGGTCTCGGGAATAGTCTGGATCATGCCGAAGATCAGTTCCTGGTTCCCCGACGACGGCACGTTCAATCCGATGAAAAAGATCTGGGACCTATGCGCACTCAGCATCAGCTGCCAGTGTCTTACGGCTCCGCTGGTATGGCTGCGTTTCAGGACGTTCCCGAAGTTTTTCCTGGTCACCAACCTTGCAGCGATGCCTCTTACGACACTGTCCATCGCGACTGCCGTATTCTGCCTTGTTACAGGAACGCACTGTCCGGGAATAGCCTTGAAGGCCTGCGGGCAGTGCGTCAATATGCTACTGTATGTCCTCGAAGTGCTGGCTTCGCTCTCTTGATCATTACAGCTGACGTAACTCAAATCCGTCGGAATGCCATTCCCGCATCTCACCGTCTTCCTCGTAGATGAGATAAGCTTCGTATCCCTCACGTGCAACGATTTCCCGGGCAGCGTCAAGGCCTACCACCATACACCAGGTCGCAGCTGCATCGGCGGTCGCTGAATCAGGAGCGATAATGGTGGCGCTGAGAAGGTTATGCGATACCGGACGGCCGGTTCGCGTATCCACGGTATGAGCATATTTACGACCGTCCACGACATAGAACTTACGATAGTTGCCTGATGTCACGACTCCCTGGGGTGCCGTGGTACAGACATGGATAGCCTGCATATCGGCGCCTGGGGTATCATTGCCATCAACCGGACGGTCAACGCCGATGCTCCACTGAACGCGACGTGGATTGAGACCCTCACAGAATATCTCGCCTATGTCGACAAGCATGTCATGTATTCCAAGGGAATGAAGATATGCAGCCACGACGTCCGAAGTATAGCCCTGAGCTACCGCGTTGAAGTTCAGAACCGGACGCACGTCACTTGCTTCCTGAAGAAGGTCAAAGGCGTTTATGCTTCCCTCCGGCATCTCCGGCTTGAGAGTCTTGAAGCCGCATGAAGCCATAGTCGCCTCTACAAGGCTGTCGCTTGGGAAACGTCCTTCCTTGAATCCGAAGCCCCAGATGTCAAAAAGAGGCCCTGCCGCTATGTCCACAGCCCCTTCCGAAAGCTCATACCATTCATAGGAACGGGCATACAGATCTCTCAGCATGGCATTTGGTTCAATGGTTTCACCGGCATTGAGGCGGCTCACCAGGGAAGACTTGTTGTAACCGGAAAACGTGTTGTCTATCTCTACGAGTATCGAGTCCAGCGCGGCCTTTATGACTTCATCCTTTAAAGAAACGCCATTACGGTTTATCGTAACCTTCCATGTTCCTCCCTGGGCATAGCCCGAATAGCTCACATATCTGTCTCCTTTTGAGCATGATACTAGAGAAAGAATGGCGACAGCGACCGCAATTGGCTTGATTTTCATGATTCGGCAAAGTATTTGCACAAATGTAATTGATTTTTGCGTCAAAAATGACGAAATTTGCAGGTTGTTAGATTATAAGACTGAAAATGAAATTCAGACACATACTTACCATAGGCGCAATTGCCGCAATCGGCCTGGCCGGATGCAAGAAGGATGACACAAAGGTATACGAATCCTTCAGCGGCTCGCCAAGCTTCGAACTCCAGAGCTACGTCTCCCCAGGCGACGTGATCAAGCTCCACCCGAAGGCAGTCACCAGAGAGGATGGAGAGTCCTACGGATTCTCATGGAAGATTACTCCGTTCATGAGCAAGGCCGACACCATCCGCACCGAAAAAGAACCTCTTTCAAAGTCTATTGACTATGTATTCACAGTGCCGGACACCCTTTGTTCGTTCACTGTATACGCCTATGCATTCGCCGAGGGCTTTACAGGCACATCGGCAAACAAGACTGCCATGATCGTGAACCCTGAGCGCGGCACCAGTCTCAAGGGAATGAATCTCCGCGAAGGCGACAGCATCTTCATCGACCCACGCGACGGCAAGGACTACTACATCGGAAAGATCGGCGACAAGGAATGGTTCCGAGAGAACCTCGCGTACGAGGGATACGGAAAGTCATACGAGAACTCAGCCGTATTTGCAAAGGTATTCGGCTGCTACTACAACTGGAACGAGGCGACTGTCGCATGTCCCGATGGATGGCGTCTTCCTAGCCAGGAGGACTGGCTCGCAGCTGCAAGAGTCTGCGCCGGTGACGCAGAAGCATTCGAAGCCGATGGAACATTCGAGGGTATGAGCGGCGGATTCATGCTTAACGCCATGTTCAACAATGAGAGGATGTGGGAGTTCTGGCCGGCAGTGAAGATTACCGATAAGATCGGATTCAGCGCAATCCCTATGGGATACAGCCTCGTTGGCCGCAGCGGCGACGTTGAATTCTCCGGTGTCAATGAGTATGCCTCATTCTGGACCTCAAACGAGTACGACGAAGAACAGGGTTTGTTCAGATACATCTACGTAGCGGATCCGGATCTCCTCACCGGTTCTGCCAGCAAGGAAGGCTTCTACGCATCGGTACGCTGCGTACGCGATGCTGAATAAAAAAACCGACCTATCTAAGGTCGGTTATCATATATTCTGAACCGAGAGAATCGGTATTCACGGTAAACAAGGCCGGATCTATTGAAAGGGGTCCGGCTTTCTTGTATCCCTTTATTTCAAGTTCCAGGACAGATCCATCCGCAAGCTTGAGCCTTACACCTGCCGGAGTTGAACCATCGAAGAAGAACTCGGCCGTTTTAAAAGGGACTCCCTTTCTGGAAGCCTCATAGTCGTATGCCATCAGGCTGCGTCCCTTGAATGTCCTGCGCGAACTTCCTGTATTCCTGCAATAGCGATCCATGCCAAGGACCAGAAGTGCAGGATTAGCCATAAGGTCTGGATCCGAAGCATCGACAGTCTCTATATAGCATTCCATCGCAGCTTCATCCACGGTCCAGCGCGTCTTGCCGTCACACACAAGAAGAAGGCCGTTTCCGGTCATTCGGAAAGCGTCATTCTGGGCTGTGATATGGCCTGTACCGTTGATCTTCATGCCCTTTGCATCATACGCATAGGAATAATCGAACTGAAGGCCGTTCTCGGACAGCACTGAAGACAGAGCCGCTGCAGGATTCTGAGCCTTTAAAGGCATAAGTGAGGCAAGGGCAAGAGCTCCTGCCACAAGGAGTCTTTTCATCATTTCAGATAGGTATCAAGTATGGTCTGGAGCTGATCGAAATCTCCAACGAGAACCTGTCTTGGCTTTGAGCCTTCCTGAGGTCCGACGATTCCCGCCGCTTCGAGCTGATCCATTACCCTACCTGCCTTCGCATAACCCATGCCAAGCTTGCGCTGAAGGTCGGAAGTCGAGCCCTTTTGTGTCATAACGACCATCCTTGCGGCCTCTTCGAAGCGCTCGTCAAGGTCTGTCATGTCTATCATGCCGACCTCACCGCCTTCGGTCTCAGGCATTGGAAGATAATATGGCGTATTGTAGCTCTTCTTGTAGCCCTTCTGGCTTCCGACAAACTCGGCAAGCGAATTGATCTCGTCATTGCTTATGAAACCGCACTGGATACGCTCGGTATCGACTCCTGCGTAATACAGCATATCTCCCTTGCCGATGAGTCTCTCCGCACCGGTACTGTCGAGAATGGTCGTAGAATCGACTCGGGTAGTGGTTCGGAACGCAATTCGTGTAGGGAAGTTGGACTTGATGAGACCGGTCACGACATCGACTGAAGGTCTCTGGGTAGCAAGCACCACATGGATACCGGCCGCACGTCCCTTCTGGGCAAGACGGATGATATTGTCCATGATGCTCTTCGCGGTCTTGCGAGCCTCGCCGCCGCTACCGCCCGACATGATAAGGTCTGCATACTCATCGATGATCACGACGATATATGGGAGGTAATGATGTCCTTCCGTAGGAAGAAGATGACGGTCCTGATATTTGTTGTTATACAGCTTGACGTTGTTCACAAGAGCCTTCTTCATGAGAAGGAAACGGTCATCCATTTCTTTCGCAAGCGATCCAAGTATCTTGTCGGCATCCTTTGGCTGGGTGACAATTGCGTTGTCATACTCCTCCTGGTCGTCATGGCTTGTCGGAAGGACTGCCAGATAATGCTTCAGGAGCTTCGCATAACCGGAGAATTCCACCATTTTTGGATCAATGAACACCATCTTCATCTCCGAAGGGTGCTTTGCATACAGCAGGGATGCGATAAGGACATTAAGACCGACCGACTTACCCTGTTTTGTAGCACCTGCGACGAGAAGATGCGGAGCGTCCGCCAGGTCGAACACACGGACCTTTTTCTGGATATTGCAGCCGATGGCAACCGGAAGTTCTGCCTTGGTGTTGCGGAACTCATCGGAATTGAGAAGTCCCCTCAAAGGAACCATCGACGGCTTGTCATTGGCGACCTCGATACCGACGAAATCGTCCTGGTTGAAGATACGGACACCCTTGGCATTGAGCGACAGGGCAATATCCTCCTGGCGCTGGCGGATGTTCGCGATGCGGACACCCGGAGCCGGATAAATCTTGTACAGTGTCACGGTAGGGCCAACTACAGCCTTCACGTCAACGACATCAATCTTATAGTTGGCAAGAGTTGCGCGGATCTTGTTGTTGTTTCGGTTGAGTTCCTCCTGGGACACCTCCTTCTTGGAGTCTTCATAACTGCCGAGAAGGTCGAGCGGAGGAAATGAATAGTCAGGAAGTTCATCCCTCATGTTGATGCGTGGAAGCTCCTTATCGACATCGGTGGAAATATCTCCTCCCTGCTCGACTTCGAAACCACCGGCATCTGGGGCCGGTTCCTGAAGAGGTTTCGGCTGAGCCACAGGCTGAGCGGGCTGAACCGGCTGCGCAGGCTGGACAGGTTGGGCTGCAACCTCAGGTTTCGGTTCAATTGGAGCAGGAGCGACTACCGGCTTTGGAGCATCCGGTCTCGGAGCAAGAGGGGTATGATTGAATCTGACCGGTTCCGGAACGTCAACCAGCTCAGGTTCCACTTCACCTTCTTCGTCACAATCTTCGTCGCCTTCGTCATCACCGTCCACTTCAGTATCGGGTTCCTCGACTGGAGTCTTTTTTGGACGAGGCTCGCCTCCAAGTCCGTTGAACCAGTCGGCGAAACGTCTGCTGTTGAAAAACAGCCAGCCTATTGAGAGAAGAGCGATCAGGAGCACACTTGATATTGAGCCCATCAGGTTGGCGGACCAATCAAGCACGTATGCGCCGGTCTGACCGCCAAGACCGCTGCCCATTGCTGTCTGGAGACCGAAGATCTTTCCCACAAAAGCAGCTACAAGCGACAGGATGAATGCTCCCGTCATGGTTGAAAGAGCAAGTCTGAGGAGGGAACGTCTGCGGGTACCTGTAACAAGACGACGCGCAGCTGCTGCAACCAGGATCAGCAGCGCGAAGCTGCCGACTCCGAACCAGCGGCATATGAAGCGGTCGGCCAGCTTGAGTCCAAGCTTGCCGCCGAGATTGGCCACATCGTGTGCGGAATCCATCATGGCAGGATCGCGGAGCAGGCTCTGGTCCTGCCTCCAGGTCATCATGTACGACGCCATCGAAACGAGGGCGAAGATTGCGAATATCGCAAGCGCGATTCCTGTAATTCTTATGAAACCGGTCTTCTGACCATCATCCCAGTTCTTCCAGAATGCAAAAAGATCCGGTCTCTGTCTTTTCTGTTTCTTGACCTTCTTTTCCTTCTTTGCCATCGGCTACTTTCTCCTCTGTCCGTTTCTTCTGTTGTTTCTCTGCCACTGCCTGTTGCCATTGCTGCCGTTTCCCTGGCCCTGACCGACATTTATGGACATCATAGGGCGCGAGAAGTTCGCATGGTCGGAAATCCTGTTGAGACTCAGATCCTCAGGCACGACGATACGTCCTTCGGACATCTTTTCGATATCATCGAAGATTGTCCTGTCTGCTACGCTGTCCTTGTTCCAGATAAGGTACTGCTGACGCATGTAGACAGCGAGAGAGCGTATCATCGAAGTGCGCACCTCTCCCTCTGGCTCTTCGGCGATAAGATCGATGATGCTCTCGATGTTCCTTCCATAGTGATATGCCTTTATAGGCTTCTTCTTAAGAGGAATCACCTGGGGACGGCTATTAAGCTCCTCAACAACAGGAGCAGGATATGGAGCGTCTATATCCAGATCCAGACCTGCCATCATGTACAGGTGGTCCCAGAGCTTCTGTTCGTAATTTTCCTGATGGCGGGCCAGAGGATTGAGAAGATCCATGACCTTTACGACAGCCTTCGCCTGCTGACTGCGCTTATCGCGGTCCTCTATGGCCTTAAGCTGCTCCACCATCTTCAGCACATTCCTGCCATACTCGGGCATGGCAAGCTTTTCTCTCTCGGTATTGTAATCCAGAACGCTCTTGTCTATCAGTTCCATATATGCATAGTTTGTCAATTACAAAGATAGCACTTTTGAAGATTCTACGCCACTTGTAGGAGATTGTTTTTATGGCTAACTTCGCGGAATATGGAGCCAAAAAAACTGATTGTTTCCAACTCCGTACTGCTCGGAGAAGCCGTTCAGATGCTTGAGAACGGGAAGGATGTCGTGATCCCTACCAAAGGGAACAGCATGCTGCCGTTCATCCATGGCGAGAAGGACACGGTAACACTCCGCAATATGGAAGGTTATGCAGTCGGAGACATCGTGCTTGCACGCATCGGTGGAGCATATATCCTGCACAGGATATGGGCGATGGACGGCTCCAGAGTGACATTGATGGGCGATGGAAATCTGCGCGGAAAAGAGACATGCAGGATAGAGGATCTGCATGGCACCGTAACAAGCATCAACAAACCGTCCGGGAAAACCGTAGACCCCTTTTCCAAATCCCATAAGAGACGCGCAGCCATCTGGAGGAAACTGCTGCCACTAAGAAGAATCATCCTTGGCATATATCGCAGACTGATATGAAAGATGTTAGAACATGTATGAAAGGCTTGTCGGGAATGCTCATTCCTGCGATAGGTCCGATTGTGGTCAGCTGCGCCATCGGAGCGATCCAGATTGCCGCATCGATGGCTTTCGTATGGGTCAGCAAGGCCCTTGTCGACATAGCCAGCGGCGTCAGCGACAAGAATCTCGGCACTCACGTGATGCTGATGATAGGAATCATGATGGTCCAGCTGGTCGGACGTCTCGGTGCAAACTGGTGGGAAAACTGGTTCACCACCAAATCTGCCATCCAGATGCGCAGACAGTACTTCAGCCACGTCATGCGATCCGAATGGACCGGCCGCGAGAGCTTTCACTCTGCCGATACAGTCAACCGTCTCGAAGAAGACATACGCGTCGTGAACGACCTTGTATGCTCACGCGTCCCCGCAGTCGTGATCACGGTCTGTCAGTTCGCAGCCGCAGCCATCTACATGTTCAGCCTGCAGCCTGCCCTGCTTTGGGTACTGGTGATCCTCATGCCTGTCGCCGTGATCGGCAGCAAGATGTTCTTCAAGACAATTCGCAGGCTCACCTCCAGGATCAGAGCGCTTGACAGCGAGTTACAGGGACACATGCAGGAGAACCTCCAGAACCGCATCCTCATAAAGACAATGGCCGGCATGGAAAGGGTCATGGACCGCATGGCATCGCTCCAGGCAGACATATTCTCCAATACAGTCGAGCGAATGAACTATAATGCCGCGGCACGCGGCTTCATGGGATTCGGATTCAACGCAGGCTATTGCGCTGCCTTTCTCTGGGGAATTTTCGGCATCAGGTCAGGAGCAATCACATTCGGAACGATGACAGCATTCCTGCAGCTGGTCGGACAGATCCAAAGACCTATTGCAGACATCAGCCGCCACATCCCGGCGTTCATCCACAGCCTGACATCCGTCGAGCGACTTATGGAGCTGGAAGACCAGCCTCTCGAGAAGGAAAGTGGAGCGATAAGGATGGACGGCGTGCCAGGCATACGCGTCACCGGTCTGGATTTCAGATATCCTGAGCAGAAGGGCCCTGTCTTCACGGATTTCTCGCATACATTCGAGCCAGGCAGCGTCACTGCAATAATGGGAGCCACAGGCTCAGGCAAGAGCACTCTCACCCGCCTGATTCTGGCCCTGCTCAAGCCAAACGGAGGCAGCATCGAAATCTACGACAACAAAAGGAGCGTCCCTGTCTGCGCCGATACACGCTGCAACTTCATGTATGTACCCCAGGGTAACAGTCTCATGAGCGGCAGCATCCGCGAGAACCTTATGATGGCGGCCCCTGATGCGAGTGAGGAAAAGCTGCGCGAAGCGCTTCATCTGGCCGTGGCGGACTTCGTCCTCGACCTTCCCGATGGTATGGATACAAAATGTTCGGAAAAAGGCAGCGGACTCAGCGAAGGCCAGGCTCAGCGTATCGCAATTGCAAGGGCACTGCTCCAGGACGGCGGAATCCTCATTCTGGACGAGGCGACATCCGCACTTGATTCAGCTACCGAACATACCCTCATAGAGCGTCTGAGCGCTCATTTCTCGGGGAACAAGACAATAATATGGGTAACCCACCGCGAAGCAGTAACACAATTCGCGGGAAGCATTCTCAGAATAGAAAATCACTGAGCGACGAAAGCGTAGACAATGTTGCCAAGCTGATTGGCCGGAGCTGTAGGTGAAGATGAAAACTTCGCTCCACGGGCTGCGCGAACAGCGAAATCGCGCAGACACTTGTCGGTTGAAGAGACATCATCGTCGACCTTCGCAAACGTTACGTTTCCTGCGTTGTCGACCTTGATTATGACAGTCACCTCGCCTGCACCCATACAGCGATATGCCGGAATTGGCAGTCGGCTTGCCTTTCGGCCGTCAAGCTGATATGACACGACTGAAGGGCCTGAGTATACAGCCTTCTTCTCTTCTTTCTTGCTGTCATTCTTCGATGGAGTCCTTACGTAATCATCATCAGGCTCATCCGGGAGACTGTGACCGTTCATAAGGTCCTGCTGGAGGCGCTCGGCATCCTTGTAGAGCTGATCGGCATCCGTGCCTCTGTCATCCCTGAGAGCACCTCGGTCAACGGCCACATTGCGGACATTGGAGGGGATGCTGACACCCTGGGCAGCGATGAGCTCATCGATACGGCGGCTGACTTCTTCCTTGAAATCCAATTCCTTCTTGAGTTCTTCGATCTGCTCCTGTTTCGAGAAGTCGAGCACGAAGGAATTCTCACTCTGGAGGGCAAAGCCGATCTGGCTGATAAGCAAAACGATAATCACCGTGAGATGTACTATCACGGTGATATAAAGTCCTGCTCTGTCCTCTCTTCTCATGGATTAGGAATTGTTCTGGAGCGCTTTTTCTATGGTCGCGATGATCACATCGACTGCAACCTTGTTGTGTCCACCCTGCGGGATGATTATGTCTGCGTATCTCTTGCTGGGGTTGATGAACTGGAGATACATTGGCTTCACTGTACGCGAATAGCGCTCGATGACCCAGTAGACATCCTTGCCTCGCTCGGCAATGTCGCGGGCCATGACACGCATGAGACGGTCATCGTCATCCGCATCCACAAAGAGCTTGATGTCCATCTGGTCCATAAGCTCCTTGCAGGTAAAGATGAGAATGCCTTCGATGATCACGACATCGGCAGGCTCGACTTTCACTGTCTCCTCGGTACGGCCGCAAGTCAGATAGGAATAGACAGGCTGTTCAATGCTTTCTCCACGCTTGAGCGCCTTGAGATGCTCACAGAGGAGCTCCCACTCGATTGCATCCGGATGGTCGAAGTTATGAACTCTCTTCTCTTCTTCCGGAAGATCGCTGCAATCACGGTAGTAACTGTCCTGTGGAATGACCACAGCCCTCTTGCCGATGCGTTCGGTGATGGCCTTTACAACCGTTGTCTTGCCGCTGCCCGAGCCGCCTGCTATGCCTATGACCAACATATACTAGTATTCTGCGTTCTTTGGAGTTCTTGGGAATGGGATCACGTCGCGGATGTTGCTCATACCGGTAACGAAGAGCAGCAGGCGCTCGAAACCGAGACCGAAGCCGCTGTGAGGGCATGAACCGAAACGGCGGGTATCGATGTACCACTCGAGGTTTGTACGGCTCATTCCAAGAGCGTCGACACGCTCCTCGATCTTTGCAAGAGAAGCCTCACGCTCAGAACCTCCGATGATCTCACCGATCTTAGGGAAGAGTACGTCCATTGCACGTACGGTCTTGCCATCCTCATTCTGCTTCATGTAGAATGCCTTGATCTCCTTAGGATAGTCTGTAAGGATCACAGGCTTCTTGAAATGCTGTTCAACGAGGAAACGCTCGTGCTCGCTCTGGAGGTCGGTACCCCAGCTTACAGGATACTCGAACTCGTGACCGTTTGCGATAGCCTCTTCGAGAATCTTGATACCCTCGGTATATGGGAGACGGACGAACTCTGTGTCAGCGACGCTCTCGAGACGTGCGATAAGCTCATTGTCATAACGGTCATTGAGGAACTGGATGTCATCACGGCAGTTATCGAGGGCATACTTTACAAGATGCTTGATGAAGTCCTCGGCAAGGTCCATGTTGTCCTTGATGTCATAGAATGCCATCTCAGGCTCCACCATCCAGAACTCTGCAAGGTGGCGAGGAGTATTGGAATTCTCAGCACGGAAGGTTGGACCGAAGGTGTAGATCTCACCAAGAGCGGTGGCACCAAGCTCACCTTCGAGCTGACCGCTCACGGTAAGGCTGGTCTGCTTTCCGAAGAAATCCTTGGTGAAGTCAGGCTGGCCCTTCTTGTTCTTAGGCACGTTGTTCAGGTCGAGTGTGGTAACCTGGAACATCTGTCCTGCACCCTCGCAGTCCGATGCGGTGATGAGAGGGGTATTGAGATATACGAAACCCTTGCTGTGGAAGTACTCATGGATGGCGAAGGCCATCTGGTTGCGCACGCGGAGGATTGCACCGAAGGTGTTGGTCCTAGGACGCATGTGAGCAACTGTTCTGAGGTACTCGAAAGAGGTGTCTTTCTTCTGGAGAGGGTAACGCATAGGGTCACACTCGCCATAAACCTCGATCGAGCTGGCCTGGATCTCTACAGCCTGGCCACCTCCGACCGACTCGACGAGCTTTCCGGCAACACCGATGCAGGCTCCTGTTGTGATCTTCTGGAGAAGGCTCTCCTCTACCGCAGTCTTGTCGACTACGATCTGGATATTGTTGATGGTCGAACCGTCATTGAGTGCGATGAAAGCAACGTTCTTGTTTCCTCTTTTTGTCCTTACCCAACCTTTGGCGAGGACTTCGATACCAGGCTCGCACTTGAGCAGGTCCTTAACCTTTGTTCTCTTTATCTGTTCCATTGTTTTATATGATATCCGTCAATAGATTCCGCAAATTTAACAAATCTCCGACTAATCCCAAATCCTATTCAGGCAAGACTAAGGCATGTGGTCTCATAGCCTCCGCCACCGTCTCGTCGATATCCAGGTAGAGATGATAGAAAGCATTGTCACCAAGCTTCGAATAGCGTCCCACCAGCGCCCTTACCTGAGACATCATGTACGGACGGTTGAGCGCCCACTCTCCCGCTGCAGGTACGAGATTGTCCTTCTTTCGGGCAAAGTCGAGGAACTTCTCCTCAAGACCGGCCCTGTCGAGGAAGGTCATCAGATCTCCGAAACTGTCGATTTCGGAAAGCCTTGCACTGTTCCTGTCAAAGAAATCAGAAGCGAAGCGCATTGCTGTCGCCTTCCTGTTGCAGTTCAGGTAGAATGCCGTCACCTTGGTGGTGTCCACAGGGACGAAGACATCCGGAACGATGCCGCCTCCGCCATATACTGTACGGCCACCGACTGTCTTGAATATCTCCGACTTGTCAACCTTTATGCTGTCGGCATCGAGCATCTCGCCGTCATTGTAACGCTTGACTATGTCATAGTCGTAGTCATCGGAATATGGTTTCTGGATGCAGCGGCCCGAAGGAGTGTAGAAACGGGCAATCGTGATTCTCACGCCTGAGCCATCTGTAAAATACAGAGGCTCCTGAACCAGACCCTTTCCAAATGACCTGCGGCCGATAATAAGGCCACGGTCGTTATCCTGAATCGCACCGGCGAAGATCTCGCTGGACGAAGCGGATGACTCATCGATGAGGACCTTGAGACGCACATCGGAAAGCAGTCCCTTTCCGTCAGCCTTATACTCCTCACGCGCCTGGTGAAGTCCTTCCATATACACGATCATATCGCCCTTGCCAAGGAACATGTTTGAAAGGATCAGAGCCTGGTCCATATAGCCTCCGGTGTTTCCACGAAGGTCGAGTATGAGCTCGGCCATCTTTTTGTCAAGCAGCTCCAGAGCCGCCAATGTCACTTCCTGGGCGGTTGTACGTGAAAATTTGGCAAGTCTGATATATCCGGTAGTGTCGTTGAGCATGAAAGAAGCTTCCACGCAATGCACAGGAATCTTGCCGCGGGTGATCTCGAACGGAATCACCTCGGAACCGCGGCCGACCGTGACGACAACCTTTGTTCCTGCAGGTCCCTTCATGCGGCGGACCATGCTGTCCTGGGGATACTTCACACCGGCGATATTGATGTCGTCAACCTTGAGCAGACGGTCACCCTGCCTCATTCCCACCTTTGCAGCCGGGCCTCCGGGGATAGCGTCGATGACGATAGCCGTGTCGTTCGGAACATTGAACTGTATTCCGATTCCATCGAAATTTCCGGCAAGCTCAGTCTCCGATTCCTCAAGCTCGACAGGCGGCATGTAAACCGTATGCGGATCCAGCTCCTTCAGAGCCGCGATCACGGCGGCATCTGTCATCGCCTTGCGGTCTATGGTATCTACGTACCGCTTCTCAACCTCCTCCAGGACCAGGTTCAACTTACGCCAGCTGGCACCACTGACATCCAGTTTCTTCCTGGGAGCAAGATTCTGGATGGTCAGCACGCCCAGAGCGCCGATAGCCATGCCCAGAAGGGCAATAATCAGAGGTCTACGATTCATTCAACATCGATTTTTTCAACTTCGATTCCAGCCTTTCGGAGAAGGTCGACACCATCGGTAAGCCTGTACTCATCGCGGTAGACCACGCGCCTGATACCGGCCTGGATGATCAGCTTCGAACACTCGATGCATGGCGAGGCAGTGACATACAGGGTCGCACCGTCCGAATTGTTTCCGGACTTCGCAATCTTTGAGATTGCATTTGCCTCTGCATGGAGCACGTATGGCTTGGTCACACCGTTCTCGTCCTCACAGACGTTCTCGAAACCGGCAGGGGTACCGTTGTAGCCATCAGAGATGATCATCTTGTCCTTGACAAGAAGAGCTCCGACCTGACGACGGCGGCAATATGAGTTCTTGGCCCAGATAGCGGCCATTTCAATATATCTGGAATCGAATTTCTCCATGATTATGCTCTTTGGTAGAGATATCTCTTGATGCTCTTCTTAGGTGTGCGCTCGAAGTCCTCCGGCATGAATTCGATCTTGCGTATGCGGGCATAGTTAGGAATCTCCTTGTTGATCTCAGGAAGTGATGCATTGATTCGCTCCATGAGCTGCTCACGGCTTATGCCGTCGAGTTCTGCCTGGTGGTAGTCAGGGTAGATGAGCGCAGTGATGCCGCCCTCATCCTCGATGGCGAGTGAATCCACGACATATGAGACGTTGTTGATCACAGCCTCGATCTCCTCCGGATAGATGTTCTGTCCCGAAGGGCCGAGAATCATGCACTTCGAACGTCCGCGGAGGAACACGAAGCCCTCGTTGTCAATGACACCCATGTCGCCGGTACGGAACCATCCATCCTCAGTGAATGATGCTGCTGTCGCCTCATCGTTCTTATAGTAGCCAAGGAATACATTCATACCCTTTACGAGAAGCTCTCCAGGAATGTTCTTCGGATCCTCGGAGTTGATCTTTATCTCGCATCCTTCGATAGGTTTTCCACATGAGCCGACCTTTGCCTTGTACCACTTGGCATAAGTAAGGAGCGGAGCGCACTCGGTCATGCCGTATCCTACCGTGTATGGGAAATGAATCTTATGGAAGAAACGCTCAACCTCCGGGTTGAATGCCGCACCTCCAAGGATGACTTCCTCGAAACGTCCTCCGAACGACTCGATGAGAGTATTGCGGATCTTCTTCTCGATGATGACATTGAGGATAGGAATCTTGAGGAAGGTGGAGTTCTTGTCGAGAACAGGCTTGAGCTGTGACTTGTAGATCTTCTCGATGACGAGAGGTACGGCGATCACGATGTCCGGCTTGATCTCACCGAGAGCCTTCATGATGATCTTAGGGCTAGGCACCTTGGAAAGGAAGTGCACATGGGCACCGATGGTCATCTCGAACAGGAATTCGAACATCATGCCGTACATGTGGGCACAAGGAAGCATGGAAACAACCTCCGACTCGCAGGTCATCTGCGGCTCGCAGTTCACACGTGCATTGTAGATATTGCAGTACAAAGCGCGATAAGGGAGCATTACACCCTTGCTGAAGCCGGAAGTACCTGAGGTATAGTTTATGAGCGCGAGCTCCTCGGCAGTATCCTCATAGTAGTCGATATCGTCCTTGGTGAAGCCGTTTGGATAGAGCTTCGCGAAATCGTCCATGAGACTCTCACGATAATCAGACATCTCCTCGTTGCGCGAGTAGATGAACTTCATGGTATTCATCTGGACTACAACTGAAAGACCAGGCATCTCGGTCTCCGAGAGGCCCTCCCAGATTGATTCATCGACAAAGAAGACCTTTGCCTCCGAGTGGTTCACAAGATAATGTATGTTTCCTGGCTTGAACTCGTGAAGAAGCGGAACGGGAACGGCTCCGTAAGTGGTGGCTGCCATGAAGCAGACCCCCCAGTGCGCCTGGTTACGGGCGCAGAGAGCGACCTTGTCACCCTTCTGGAGTCCACACTTCTCAAACATCATGTGAAGCTGACGGATGCGGGTTGCCACGTCTGCGTATGAAAGGGTCGCACCCTGGTAGTTGGAGAGAGCGGGACGCTCCCAGTTGTCCTTGAAGCTCTTCTCGAGCAGCTTGTTTACCGATTTGAATTCCATGAATAATACTATTTGTCGCTCAGTTTTATGATTCTTTGCTTTCCGTCGTTGCACGTAACCCTAAGTCCCTTGTCCACTATCTCGAACTCGCTGTCGCGGCGGACGGATTTCGGGCCTGTCTCGCGCTTGACAGCCTCGCCTCCGTTGAATCCGAAGAGAAGAGCCTCACGCGCAGTACGCACAATCCAGTATTTCTTTCCTGACACTTCCAGAAGCTCCGGAAGAGAGATTACACTGTCCTCGCAGACAATGTTGCTCCAGCCTTCCGCAAGCTGGCCATGCAGGTTATATAAAGCTATCGTGTTATCCTTGTGGAGCACCATCGCCCTGTAGCCGCGGGCTCCTGTAAAGTCATAGACCTTCGGTCCAAGAAGGATGTCCTTGCCAGTCGAAGCAGGGAAACCATTGACGAATCGGCCAAGACGGTCGAGCAGATAGAAGCTGTCTCCGGCACAGAAAACATACTGGATCTTGCCGTTGCCATAATAGTCGATGCTCTCGACCGCTCCGCAGATCGGGGCGCTGAAAGGAATGCTCCAGATACCCTTGCCGCTTGCCTCCTTGAGGCTGATGTAATTGTTTGACTGCTGCTGAAGAAGATTCTTACCTCCATCAGGAGTCGCTACCTCGAACGGGCCTGAAGGAACGAGCAGCTGTGCGTCCGATACGAGAGCCGGGGTCTTCATGTTCTCGAAAGCGGCAGACCTGCGGACCTCCAGATTCATGCCTGAAGCATCGAGTGTAAGCACACAAGGTTCGAAGGCTGCGCCATCAAAGGTAGCATCGACGGCCTTCTTCATTCCAGTAGCGAAAGTCGCGTCCATCTTGCACATGGAAGGACTGAAATATGCAGTGAACACAGCATGTCCCGGAAGGATGGATGAAGCAGATGCATCGCTGAGAAGCGCTCCAAGGCTGTCTCCACCAAGGATACGCTCAAGGAGGTTCTCCAGCGCCGCACGACTGCCATAAGCCAGCCACCCATCATTATTGAAGCACGATGACTCATCATCCATGTGGAAGATGCTGCCGTACAGGTTGGATATGAAACCCGCATACGAGAACTCCACGATTCCATCCTCGGAAGAAGGGAGATGGGATGACTTGCCGTTTCCTACACGCACCATCACAGCGGTGACGGGATCCGCCTCTGGATCAGGACGCCAGGCCAGACGTACTATCTCCATTGCGCCGATGACTTTCGTCCAGTCCTCGGGACTGATGCCGGCTGCCTTGGTAAGAGACTGGCTCTCCCTTGTTGCAACTGCAAGTCGCGACTGGGCATCCAGGAAAGACAGGTGGTTCTCCGCAAGGCGCTCACGGTCCTGGAGGGACAGAGAAAGAGCCCATACGGTAGAAGAAGGGATGACCTTGGCAAACTGCATGCTGCCTGGCTTCACCCCCTTGAAGACCTGGGAGTAAAAACGGGTGGCAGAAGGATTGGACGGCTGAATGCCCATCCTGAGCCTGTCATCCTTGAGCTCATCAATAGACATCAGGGTCCATGATGAATATGACTTGAGGAATGAAGAATACCTGGTGAGCGAACGGTCCAGATACGCCGGAAGCAGCTTGCCGGCCGATTCATTCGAAAATACAACGGTATTCCTGGACGAAGACTGGAACATACATGAGGCAAAATCCTCGTTGGATGCGATGGATACACCGGTCTTGAGATGTCTTTCCGCAGACAGGGCAAGGGCGTCCGAAATGGACATGACCATGAAACCCTCTGCCTTGCGGCAGCTCATTCCCGCCTCTTGGGCGACTCCCGCGAGCGACGCAAGAATCGTAGTGTCGCAGCGTGCCGACTCAATCGAGAACACAGGCACCAGTCCGCCGCTGTAATGCAGCGAAACCAGCGCACGGGCCGACTTCAGTTTCGGATCGGACTCGGCCAAGGCAGAGCATGACTCGATGAACGCCGCCGTCTTGTTTCCATCGACTGCACCAACCAGAGCGCCGAACACCTTGGTCCTGTCTCCAAGCACATTCATTTCCACTCCGAAACTCTCGAAGCTCAGTACGGCTACAGCGTCGGAAGGAACGGCCCGAAGGACGGGATTGCGGCTGATAAGGGTCTGGACATCCTTGACTGAGCCGTCATCTCCCTTCTTTCCATCGGAGAACAGTTCAGCAACGCCAAAGATGATGCCCGCGATAAGCAATACCGCGATCAGTATGTATGCAATCAGCGTCTTACCTTTCATTACTTGCTTTTCTTGGCAGCCTTTGCAGCCTTGGCCTCCTTGCGTGCCTCCTTAGCCGCCTCTCTCTCGGCCATGGCCT
The DNA here is from genome assembly GCA_024398125.1 of Bacteroidales bacterium. Lineage (GTDB taxonomy): Bacteria > Bacteroidota > Bacteroidia > Bacteroidales > UBA932 > Cryptobacteroides. Next base: position 37,201 of record JAKSJO010000004.1, on the reverse strand, counting down.
GCTCGGCAGCCTGACGTGCGGCAGCTTCAGCGGTCTTGGTTCTGAACAGTATCACACCATTGCCGCCACGTACGCCATAAATCGATGATGAAGCATCCTTGAGGACCTCGACAGAAGCGATGTCGTTAGGATTGAGCGCATTCACATTTTCGGTCTCCATTCCATCCACGATGAAAAGAGGCTGGCTGTTGCCGCTGTTGGTTCCGACGCCTCTGATGACGATGTTCGGTACCGATCCTGGGCTTGATGGGCCGACCTGTACTCCTGGCACCTTTCCACGGATATAATCCCAGATGTCGGTATAGCTGGAAACCGTCTGGTCCGGCTTGATCTCGGAAACTGAATATGTCTGCTTGTCAGGGTTGAAGTTCTCGAAACCGAGATCACTCTGGCTCTGCGGAGTAGAACCCGATTGACTCATGGTAGCGCAGGACTGAACGAGAGCCACGGATGCGATTGATATTGCAATTGAAATGATCTTCTTCATGGTATTTATTAATTGGTGAATTCAACTTCATCGAGAATGTGGCCGGCGCCACCGATCTCACGGACTACAAATACAAGATAACGTACATCGAGACAGATATTCCTGCAGAAATCAGGATCGAATACGATATCGCTCATCGTTCCCTCCCATACACGGTCAAAATTCAGGCCGATGAGATCTCCATTCTCATTGATCACAGGGCTGCCGGAATTGCCGCCGGATGTGTGGTTGGTTGCAATGAAGCACACAGGCTGATCCTCATGTCCACCCTCCGCGTAGATATCACGGAGACGCTGCGGGATGTTATAGTCAAAAATGTTCGGATCATCCTTCTCCATGATTCCCTTCACGGTAGATGACGGATGATAATAGACTCCATCGGAAGGAGAATAGCCGGCGATATGTCCGTATGCGACTCTCAAAGTGAGGTTCGCATCCGGATAGAAGGTCTTGTCCTTCTGGAACTCCATCTGGCCGCGCATATAGTCACGATAAGCCAGGTCAAGCTCGGAATTGATCACTGAAACGACAGGGACGATCTTCTCGGAATACCACTTTGCAAACTCCTTCGCAAATTCCCTGGCAGGATCCGACTCCAGATCCGCATTCTCGGAAAGAGAAGCCACAGCCTTTTCATCAGCGAACACAGACTTGCCGTAAATCTCATCTGCCCAAGCCTCAACGCTTCCACGCGAAGCAAGACCATTCTTGAAATACTCAGGCTGGAACTGATCCGGAACGTTATCCTTGAAGGCATTGAGGAGGGCCACGAAGCACTCCTTGTCGGCCGCCATGTGATAATCCTTGAAGAAAGCATCAGCACTTGTCCTTGGCCATGCCGAAGCGAAGCTGAGCAGCTCTACTGCCCGTACGGTCTCTGTGTAATACTCCCGCGCGAAATCATAAGGGACCAGACGCTCATAAAGTCCGCCGATACGCTCGACGAGACCCTCATACTGACCACCCTTGGCCCACTGGATAAATCGCTTCTCGAAGGCCTGCTTCTCAGCCACGGTGTTCATCTTGTCTATACCCTTCGCCTCTCCCTGCCACTTCTTCCAGGCATTCGAGATGCTGGCATACTTGGATGAATACTGGATACGGATCTTCTGGCTGCTGTCCATATAGCGTTTCAGGATATCCAGACGCTTGGTCCTCAAATCGATCTTTGCGGGATCGGAAATCTCGGAGATATAGCGGACTCCTTCGGACATGATGTATTCGCGTGTGCTTCCAGGGAAGCCATAGATGAAGGTGAAATCGCCTTCCTTGACGCCACCGAGTGATACCTTGAAATACTTCTTGGGGCAATACGGCACATTGTCCTCACTATACTCGGCAGGCATGTTATCCTTGCCGGCATAGATACGGAAGATAGAGAAATCTCCGGTATGACGTGGCCACATCCAGTTGTCGGTATCGCCGCCAAACTTTCCTATCGATGAAGGCGGAGCGCCCACAAGACGGACATCGTCATACTGACGATACACGAACAGGAAATACTGATTTCCATAGTACAGAGCCTCGACAGAAGCGCGCAGGCCCTTGCCATCGGCGACAGCGGCCTTGCGGACAGCCTCGGAGTTCCTTGCAACAAGCTCAGTTCTCTCGCTTTCCGTCATGCCCGGTACATATCCGTCAAGTATCTTGCCGGTCACATCCTCCATACGTTCTAGGAAGCGTACATTCAATCCCTCGGCATGGAGTTCCTGGCTACGGTTCATAGCCCAGAAACCGTCACGGAGATAGTCATGCTCTACACTGCTGAGCTTCTGGATCGAGCTGTAGCCACAGTGGTGGTTTGTGAACAGGAGGCCTTCGGCAGAGACGAGCTCTCCGGTACAGCCACCTCCGAACAGTACCACGGCATCCTTCAATGATGCCTGGTTGATGCTGTAGATGTCCTCGGCTCCGAGCTTGAATCCCTTTGCCTGCATGTCAGCGATACGCTGTGAAATCAGTGACGGCAGCCACATTCCCTCATCTGCAAACGCAGAAACAGAAATCAGGAACGATGCCAGTATTGCGATGGTTTTCTTCATATCAAACAAGATAGTGGTTGCTTCAGCATATTTATCCACCAATCAGCAAATATAACAAAATAAACAAAAAAAGAAGGACGCCCCAAGCGGACATCCTTCCTTCTTATGGTATTTTTAGAAATTACTTCTGGCTGATTGCTGCCTGTGCTGCTGCAAGACGTGCGATTGGAACACGGAATGGAGAGCATGAAACATAGTCAACACCGATCTTGTTGAAGAACTTGATTGACTCTGGATCGCCACCGTGCTCACCACAGATACCGCACTTGAGGTGTGCTCTCTGGGAGCGGCCACCCTGGATACCGATCTCAACGAGCTTACCTACAGCCTTGGTATCGATGGTCTTGAATGGGTCAGCGTCGATGATCTTGTTTCCGAGGTAGTCACCCATGAAGGTACCTACGTCGTCACGAGAGAAGCCGAAGGTCATCTGGGTAAGGTCGTTGGTACCGAATGAGAAGAACTCTGCGGTACGAGCCATGCGGTCAGCGGTAAGAGCTGCGCGTGGGATCTCGATCATGGTACCGAACTTATAGTCGAGAAGGATTGCATACTTAGCCTCAACCTCAACCTTGATCTTCTCGCAGATAGCCTTCTGGAAGCGGATCTCACGCTCTGAAACGGTCACAGGAACCATGATCTCAGGCATAGGGTTGAATCCCTCCTTCTTGAGCTCAGCCGCAGCAGTGAAGATTGCGCGGAACTGGGTCTCGGAAATCATAGGATAGGTGATATGGAGACGTACTCCACGGTGACCCATCATAGGGTTTACCTCATGGAGAGCCTCACCACGCTTCTCTACATCGATTGCATCGATATGGAGCTCGTTTGCAAGCTCAGCCTTCTTGTCCTCGGTCTGAGGAACGAACTCATGGAGAGGTGGGTCGAGGAGACGGAAGGTAACTGACTTGCCGTCCATAACCTTCATGGTACCCTTTACAGCAGCCTTCATGAATGGCTCAAGCTCTGCGAGGGCAGCACGGCGCTCCTCATCAGTCTTGGAGAGAATCATCTTGCGAAGCTTGCTGAGCGGAGTCTCTGAGTTCTTTCCATAGAACATGTGCTCGATACGGAAGAGGCCGATACCCTCTGCGCCGAATGAAAGTGCGCGGGCAGCATCCTCTGGAGTATCAGCGTTGGTGCGGACACCCATGGTGCGGAACTTGTCAGCAATCGACATGAACTTCACGAAACGTGGGTTATCGGATGCATCCATGGTCTCGATAGCCTCAGCGTATACGGCACCCTTTGCACCGTTGAGCGAGAAGCTGTCTCCCTCATAGTACTTCTTGTCCTCGGCGCCCTTGAACCATACGCACTTGTTCTCGAGGTCGATCTTCATATCCTCGCAGCCTACGATACAGCACTTGCCCCATCCACGTGCAACGAGTGCAGCGTGAGAGGTCATACCGCCCTTCATGGTAAGGATACCGGCAGCTGCACGCATACCCTCAACGTCCTCTGGAGAGGTCTCCTCGCGGACAAGGATGACGTTCTTCTTCTCAGCTGCAGCTGCAACCGCGTCAGCGTTGGTGAACACGATGGTACCTACAGCACCGCCTGGAGATGCAGGAAGACCGTATGCAACAGGCTTTGCCTTCTTTGCAGAAGCAGGGTCAAGGATTGGGTGAAGAATCTCATCGAGCTGTGCAGGAGAAACTCTGGTCACAGCAGTCTTCTCATCGATCATACCCTCCTCGAGCATGTCCATTGCCATGTTGAGAGCAGCGAGACCGGTTCTCTTGCCGATACGGCACTGAAGCATCCAGAGCTTGCCCTCCTGGATGGTGAACTCGATGTCCTGCATATCGTTGAAGTGCTCCTCGAGATGGAGACGGATAGCATCAAGTTCAGCATATACCTCAGGCATAGCCTCCTCGAGTGATGCGAGGTGAGCGTTCTGTGCGCTCTTGGTTGCGATATTGAGCGGATTAGGAGTACGGATACCGGCAACCACGTCCTCACCCTGAGCATTGATAAGCCACTCACCGTAGAACTTGTTGTCACCGTTTGCAGGGTTGCGTGAGAAAGCTACACCGGTAGCTGAAGTCTCGCCCATGTTACCGAACACCATTGACTGGACGTTTACTGCAGTACCCCAGTCATCAGGAATTCCCTCGATCTGACGATACTTGATGGCGCGCTTTCCGTTCCAAGACTTGAACACACCACCGATAGAGCCCCAGAGCTGAGCCTCTGCGCTGTCAGGGAACTCTACACCGAGAACTTCCTTGATACGTACCTTGAATGCCTCGGCAAGCTCCTTGAGCTCCTCTGCGGTAATCTCGGTATCTGACTTGTAGCCCTTAGCCTCCTTGAGGTCCTCCATCATCTTGTCAAGCTGCTGGCGGATAGCCTTGCCATCCTCTGGCTCGATGCCCTCTGCCTTCTCCATAACGACGTCAGAGTACATCATGATCAGACGGCGGTATGCATCGTATACGAAACGAGGATTGCCGGTCTTCTCGATCATTCCAGGAATGGTAGCCGAGCAGAGACCGATGTTGAGGATTGTATCCATCATACCTGGCATTGAGCTGCGTGCGCCTGAACGGCAGCTTACAAGAAGCGGATTCTTAGGATCGCCGAACTTCATGCCCATGATCTTCTCGGTAGCCTTGAGAGCGAGGTGAACCTCTGCCTTGAGGCCATCAGTATAGCCGCCACCGAGCTCATAATACTCGGTACAGCACTCGGTAGTGATGGTGAATCCTGCTGGAACAGGAATCTCGAGCTTGCACATCTCGGCAAGGTTTGCTCCCTTTCCACCAAGGAGCTCCCTCATGGTACCATCGCCCTCAGCGGTCTTTCCACCGAAGCGATATACTCTTTTCTTAACGTCTTGCATATAAAATTCTGTATTTATTAAATTTCTTCAGTTTCAAACTGCAAATTTACACAAAAAAGCCGAATACTCTTGTACAATAGAACAAAGGTTCTGGATTTTACAACAGTTTCGCAGCGATTTCCGACAATTCACTTCTCTCGCCCTTCCTGAGGAAGATATGCTCGAACAGTTTCTGGCCGGCCATCTTCTCGCCAAGATGGGTAAGACCGTTTGACCACTGGTCGAGGTAAGGCTGGTCTATCTGGAAAATATCTCCGGTGAAAACCATCTTTGTTCCCTCTCCGGAGCGGGTGATGATGGTCTTGACTTCGTGCGGAGTGAGGTTCTGGGCCTCATCGACGATGAAGTAGACCTTGCCGAGACTGCGTCCACGAATGTACGCGAGCGGGCTTATGAGCAGCTTTTCCTCCTTGAGCATCGACTCTATCTTGAGAGCCTCCTTCGACGAAGGACGGAACTGGGCCTTGATTACATTGAGATTGTCCATCATCGGCATGAGATACGGGCTCATCTTGGTCTTCTGGTCACCGGGCAGATAGCCGATATCCTGGTTGCCAAGCGTGATGGTCGGACGGGTAAGGATAATCTGGTCATAGTCCTTCTCCTGCTCAAGAGCCGCGGCGAGGGCCAGCAGAGTCTTTCCCGTTCCGGCGCCTCCGGTCAGCGCCACAAGCTTCACATCCTTGTTCAGGCATGCATCCAGGGCCAGTTTCTGTTCATCATTGCGCGGACGGATACCGTAAGCCTCGCGTGTCTTCACCAGCTTGACGCGTCCCGACTCCTCGTCATAGCGGGCACATATCCGTTCCTTGTCCGCAGCTCCCTTCCACGAGAATCGGTAAAGCTGGTTAGCCTTCGGTTCCTTCTTGAACAGCTCCTGCCAAGGCAGCGAAGACTCCGGTCCGTATGCGAGCTTCTGGAGCAGGTCGGGATCCACTGCATCGGAGATGATCTCTTTCTGGGAGCCCTCGACCTTTGCATCCTCAACCTTGTCGGTAAGGTAGTCCTGGACCACCATTCCCGCAGCCTTGGCTTTCATGCGCAGGTTGATATCCTTGGTCACGAGAGCCACGAAGGTACCAGGATTGTTATCGCGCACCCACATGGCAGTGGCAAGGATGCGATGATCCTGGATGTCATCCTTGAAAAGGTCCTTGAACTCTTCCGAGAAAGGATGATTCGGCTCGACCTTGAGCCAGCCAAGATTGCGTCCGAGGCTGATGCCGCTCTGGGCGAAGGTACGGCCATCGCTCAGCCTGTCCACTTCGCGTACGAAGCCGCGTGCATTGAATGCAAGCGCATCATTTCCCTTCTTGAACTTGTCCAGTTCCTCGATGACCGCCATTGGAATCACAAGGTTGTTTTCCTGGAACTTGCGTATACATTTATGGTCGTGCAGGATTATGTTTGTATCCAGCACGAATATCTTTGGCTTGCCTGGCCTCTTCGAAGCCGGCTTGTTTGCATATTCAGCCATGTCTATATGTGGTTAGTCTTCTCCTTCGGAGCTCTGGCTCCTTATGATCGATTCGAGGATATTCTGGATTCCGCTCTTCTCAGACATGCATATCGTCACCTCGGTCGTTCCGGCCACAGGATGGCCCAGAGGATAGAATGCAACGTCCTGGAGAAGCAGTTCCGCATCTATGTAGTCATAGTCAATGTCTGCAATCTGGAAGACCACTCCGGGCACTTCCGAGAACAGCAGTCTCACAAGATTGCTTTCTCCGGTTGCGGCAATAAGTCCGGACAGGTCTATCTCGGCACCGATGTCATCCGCCGCCATGGTCTTCAAGGCAGTCAGCAGTCCACCTCCACTGACGGTCATGCCCGACAGAATGATGTTGTCCTCGACAAGCTCGCGTACCACCTCGTAGCAGTCCATGAAGTAGTCGGCATCGAGTATCGCCGGCGGCAATTCACCGGTAGCGCCCTGAACACGGCTCAGCAACGAACCGCCAAGCCTGTGGCTGCAGACCTCGAAAGGCACATAGATTATCCAGCTCTTTGGATCAGGCCGGAAGCTTGCAGGATGCTTTCTTCGCGCGCCCAGGGACGGATTGTCCACTCCGGCACGCTCGCTGTAAGCCTCGGCGTCGCTTTCCTCGTCCACTCCCTCGGTCGGAAGGATATGCGGACGGAACAGAACCGAAGAGGCACCGGGCACTTCCTCGAAATGATATTCATGTATGCGCAGACCGAGCGCATCGATATAGTCGCAGGCCGCTTCCACGGAAGAATAGAATGCCGCCATGTTGCCCAGAGGGGCGCTGTCCCACTTCCATGCCGCATCCAGCGTAAGGTTGCCAAGACGGAAATGTCCACGACGCCAGATGGCATCGATCAGAGCCGCGGCCACCCGTCCCTTCGCATAGCTTTCAGGGAATGGGTTCAGGAAGTTCTTGCGGGAATAGCGAAGGCGCATGACCTTGTCGAGATACTCCCCTATTCTCGAAGTGGAAGTATCGCAGGCCTTGATGGACGTGTCGAGAGCCTCGTCGATGATAGGTTCAGTCTTTGCACAGTCATGCACGATCGAGCCCGGTTCGGCCAGGCAGGCATCCAGAATCTGCGCCGGGGTCAGTTCCCGGGAGATTCCGTCAATGATGTAAGTGGAGTCTAAAGCCGACCTGTTTCCGTCCATATCAGTATCAATAATGCAGTAAAAATAGTTAAATTTGAAAACAGAAGCAATAATCGGAGAAAAAATGGAATTCACCAGAAAAGCATATCAGGAAAAGCTCGAGGCGCTGTTCGTCCGCTTCCCATCGGTCCAGAACACAGGATTCAACGAAGCATACAAGCCGGGGCTCCAACACATGTACGACTTTGACGGGCTGCTCGGAAAGCCGTCCGGAAAGTTCCGCAGCATACATGTCGCCGGAACCAACGGCAAGGGATCCGTGTCCAACATGATCGCAAGCGCACTGGCCGCCCAAGGGCTCCGCGTCGGACTATACACATCTCCGCACATCATCGATTTCCGCGAGCGCATGCGCATCATCGACGGACGCAATGGCGCCTGCAAGGCTGAGCTTGTCAGCGAAGCGGAAGTCTGGGACTTCATCTGCAGCCATGAGAAGGATTTCGACGCACTCGATCTGAGCTTCTTCGAGATAACGACCGGCTTGGCCTTCGACTGGTTCGCGGCAAAAGAGGTGGATTTCGCCGTCATCGAAGCCGGGCTTGGCGGACGGCTTGACAGTACCAACATACTCATCCCCGAACTCAGCATAGTGACGAGCATCGGACTGGATCACTGTGCCATGCTTGGCGACACCGTGGAGGCTATTGCCGGAGAAAAAGCCGGCATCTTCAAGTGCGGTGTGCCTGCCTTGGCCGGAGCCGCCGATCCATCCGTCGCCGAAGTCTTCAAGGCAAAGGCATCCGAAGTCGGCTGCCGGCTTGTCTTTGCCGACGATTCGCCCATACCATCCACTGAAATGCTCGATCTCCAGGGAGAGTACCAGGGAGAAAATCTGCGCACAGCCCTTAGAGCGCTCGAAATCCTGGGCTATTCCGCTGACGGCGTCATACTGGACGCGATAGCGCACACTGCGGCAAGGATGGACTTCCACGGGCGCTGGGAGAAGCTGTACAGCCGTCCTGACGTCATCTGCGACATCGGCCACAACCCGCCTGCCCTTAAGAAGAATTTCGCCCAGCTCCAACGCCTGATCGACAGCGGCCGGAGACTGCTAATCGTCTATGGAATCATGAAGGACAAAGACCTGTCGGGCATCCTTCCGCTAATGCCGCGCGAGGCGCATTACATTCTTGTCAGCCCCGGGACCGCACGTGCCATGTCTGCAGACGAGCTCTATCAGCGCTGTCTTGAAGGGCTGCCGGAAGACCGTCTGGAGAACTGCGGGGGCGTCGCCGATGGAATCACCAGAGCGATGGATATCAGCAAGAAAGATCCTGAAAATACCGTCATTTACATAGGTGGCAGCACTTTTGTAGTATCCGAGGCTGTCACATATTTCGAAAGACTATGAGAAACCTTACCAAAGCAGCGGCTGTTGCAGCCCTGGCAATCATATGCATCATGCTCCAAGGATTTACACCACAGAACGACCTGAACAGACTATGGAAGGAATATGAAGCGGCAAGCAAGGCCGACCTTCCCAAGACCCAGCTTGAAATACTCGAGAAGATAAAGAAGGCGGCACTGGACGGCGACCGCCTCTACGACTTCTATCATGCCGGCGAGCTGGCCGCCCAGACAAGGGCGAACATCAACTGGAAGGACCGTCAGCAGGCAAACAGCGACTTCGAGAACGAGCTGAACGCGACCGGCATCCCTGTTCTCAGATTCTTCTATCTCAGCAACTATTCCTGCCAGCGCGACCTGCTTCAGTACGCAGTTGAGCACAGGGAGGAGCTGGAGGCTGCATGCCATAAGGAATTCCATTCAAAGGACAGATATATTCCTTCACTCAAATACGGCAATGCCGTGAAGCCTGTCGACGATTATGAGTATGCCCTTTGGTCAATCGTCGGCCACGAAGGCATGAACAGCCGCATCGCCGGGCTCCTCCGCGAAAAATGCGGTGACGCTTATCCAAAACTTGCCTTTATCGAATACTCAAGCATATCCCGACCATTCGTCGAAAGCGACCTTGACGGATTCATCGCCAGATACAGCGGCAAGGCAGCGGCACTGATGGCCGAGGAGATTCTTCTCAGCAAACGTTACGACAAAATGCGCCAGAATGATGCCTCCAGCGAGGAATACCTCAGCTTCCGCAAGCGCTGCGAGGAATTCGAGCGGCGTCGCAAGGCCTTCAGCGGAGACGAGAAGCTGATCGCGGAGCGCTGCACGACTGCGAAGACCCTGATCGAGAACATGGACGGCAAGAGCATCAGTTTCTCCGTCAGGGACGGTATCCTCAAGGCTGAGCTGACCAACATCAGCGAGATGACAATAAAGATTCTCAAGGACAACAAGGTCATCCACAGCGGAAAGATTGCAAATGCCGTGAACAGTTATCATGTTGCAGACAGCGTCAGCTGGACAATTCCTTCCATCGATGACGGCGAGTACGGAATAGAATGCAGCAGCGGGAAGGTAAAACAGACCCTTCAATACAGCCGTCACAGCTACAGCATCGCCATGAAAAGCGACAGCAAGGGAACCGCAGTATTCCTCGCTGACGCAAAGAGCGGCAAGCCTGTGGAGAAAGCGGACATCATCATTTCAGCCCGCAACGGAAAGTCAAGCAACACACTCAAGGCCCAGAGCTTCAGCAACGGATTCGTCTATCTCCCGGAAAGTCTGGTCAGGCGCTACAGCAAAGAACCTTGGAGATATGACGTCTACGGACGCGGAACCGGCAGAAACGGCCGGGAGCTCAACAGCGAAAAGCTTAGCCTCAGTTCCTATCAAGAGGGCGGACATGAAAGCTACATGAACGGAATCGTGATGAAGGACAGAGCAGCCTTCCATCCTGGCGAGGAAGTCCAGTTCAAGGCTATTGCATATTACAGCGGCTCCGAGTTCAAGACAGTTGGCGAGGGAACAAGAATAAAGGCGATTCTCCGCGATCCGGAATACAACGAGGTCGCATCTCTCGACCTTCTTACCAACGAGTTCGGTTCCGTTTCCGGTTCATTCAAGCTGGAAGCAGAGCGCAACGGACGCTTTTCCATCGAGATTCTGAGCGGAGGCCGTCATCTTGCCTCTACCGACATGGTCGTGGACGAATTCGTCCTGCCAAGCTTCGAGCTGGAAACCGAGGAAGACGAAAGACTGTACCTTCCAGGTGACGAGGTTCCTCTGCGCGGAAGGCTGATAAGCTACAGCGGACATAGTCTGGGGGCAGCGAAGATCCTATGTACAATACGCTGCAACGGCAAGACCGAGACCAGGGAGATCGCTCCGGAGACTGATGGCAGCTTCAGCATAATGTACCAGACTGACCCTGATGCGTCGAGTCAGCATATCAGCTACAACATCGCCGTGACGGACGCGACCGGCGAAACTCTGGATTGGGACAGAGGTATAAGCGTGACCAGCTATATAAGCCTGTTCCTTGAAGCTGAAGGCTGTTCCAGCGGCTCATGCAGCAAGGCCGGCAACATCTTCAGCGGAAATGAAGTCCGTTACAGGATCGGCATAAGCGGAGGCAGCAGCAGGGATGCTCAGCGAGAGAATCTCAGCATCAGCTGGGAGCTTGCCCGAGGGGGCAGGACCGTCCTTGATGGCAGTGCCAATCCTGGCGACGAGCTCAAGTTTGACATGGGCGGAAAGGAGTCTGGCTTATATGAGCTTAAGGCAAGGCTTGTGACAAGGACTCCTTCCGGCAGGGAGATAACGGCAAGCTCCATGTCAAGATTCATCCTTCTTCGCGACAGCGACAAGGTTCTCGACGCGGAAATCGACGATGTGTTCAGACTGATTGAAGGAGATGACATCGCCGTTCAGTTCGGCGCCGGGAGTGGGCCTGTCTGGATGATAGTCGAGATATACGGCACGGGAAACAAGCCTCTGGTATCGAAGCTCCTTGACTACGGCAAGGACGGCGAATCCTTCATGGACATCATCCGTTTCGACTTCAAGGAGGAATGGTCAGACAAAGTTCTCTTCAAGGCGTTCTATTTCCGAAACGGAAGGCAGCATGAGTACAGCCATCTGTTCGACAGGAGCGAAAAGGCAACCAGCCTTCCGCTCGAATTCACCCGCTTCGAGGACAGAACCGCACCGGGCAAGTCCTATTCGTTCCAGATAAGAAGCAAGGCCGGCATCGAGTGTCTGGCTGCGATCTTTGACAAGAGCAGCGAGGCTATCGCCGGCAATTTCTGGGACCGCGTTTGGAACTGGAATTCCGACGCTCCAGGTATCTATTACAGCGTTATCTGCGGCAAGGACGAGACAGGATGGGGGCCCGTCCTGTACAAGGGAGCCGGCCGACGGATGATGAGTGTCAACAGCGCCGCGATAGAAAGCATGGCTGTGATGGACGAGGCCAGGATAATGGAAGCGCCTGTGATGAAGAGCACAGCTGTCCAGGCCGACATGAATTCGGTAGAAACTGAAGAGGCCGTGAGCATGGCCGAGGACATGCATGTGCGCGAGGATTTCTCGACAACCATTGCTTTCGAGCCATTCCTCCATACTGATGAGCATGGCATGATAAGTCTTGACTTCACCAATAAGGACAAGCTTTCGACCTTTGTGATTTCTCTCTTTGCACATGACAAGAGCATGAACAATGCCACCCTGAGGCGTGAAATGGTCGTGACTGTTCCTGTCAAGGTATCGACTGTAGAGCCTCAATTGCTATACACCGGCGATGTATGGCAGCTGCGCGCCAGCCTGTCCAGCAACGAGGAGATGTCCATAAGCGGCACATTCCGCATCGAAAGAGGCGGCGAGGTCTACAGCGAGATGGTTTCAGTTCCTGCCGGAGGCGAGATTCTCCTTTCACATGAAATGAGATTCGACGAGGCCGGCATTTCGGACATCAAGGTCAGCTTCATACCTGATGACAGGAGCCAGGGTGGCGATGCAATCCTGATCCACATCCCTGTAATCAAGGCCGCTCAGACTATCACAGAGGCCCATTCGGCCATCTTCATGCCCGGCATGTCACGCGAAGACATCATCAAGTCGCTGAGGAAGCAGTTTGTCAACAGCAACGGAAAGGATGCAGAGCTTCGCGAAGTATCGATACTTGACCTTATCAAGGAGGCTGTCCCAGGTCAGATAGCTGACGCGACATCCGATTCTTACAGTCCGGATGCTGTCAGCCTGAGCCGTTCACTATATGCCAGAATGCTCTGCGAAGAACTTGGCGTTCCTGCGGACAGGGCCATCATGGACAAGGAGATTGCGAAGCTTCTTGAATGCACCTGTGCCGATGGCGGCTTCGCCTGGTTTGCCGGAATGGAGGCCTCCCCTATCGTGACAGCCACAGTAATATATAGGATCGCGTCCGTGCGCGCGCGAGGACATGAACTCAGCGAGGCTCTTGAGAATGCTGTCATGGCAGCTGCATCATACCTTGACGAACAGCAGTTCAATGACAGCAGCCGACCTTATTGGCGTGGCAGATTGTCCATGGAGCAGTATATGTACGTGCGTTCGCTGGTTCCCGAGATTGCGTTCAATCCCGACAACGCAGGCAAGAAGGCGCTTTCGGATTTCCGCAAGGAGGCTGAAAAGTTCCTTACTCCTTCCAAGAATCGTGGCACAAAGGGTGAGATTCTGGCAAAGGCAAGAAGGATAATCATTCTCGACAATCTCACCGGCAGCGATGAAGGCATCGCGCTGGCGAAGGCTTGGGGCATAAGGTCCAACACGTCTTCGCGTCTTGAGAAGTCTTCGGAGAAGGATATCGAGTCTCTCGTGCAATACGCCGTAGAGCATAAGAGCGGCGGGATGTATTTCCCTAACGCCGTGATGCCTTATCGCGGTCTTCTGGAGAGTGAGGCGCATGCCCATGCTCTTCTGTGCGAATTACTGGATAATCATGGCCATTCCGGAGTTGCCGAGGGGCTCAGGCTGTGGCTGATGGTCCAGAAGGAGAATCAGAAGTGGAGTGAGGATCCTGGCTTCATAGAGGCTCTGGCGGCGGTAATGAAGGGTTCTGATGAGACTCTCGGGATGTCGGTCATTTCTCTTTCATGCAGCAGCGAGATTCCTTTCTCGAAGATCAAGGCCAGCGGCAACGGCATGAAGGTTTCTCGTACTTACTATCGCTTTGTGAATGGCAAGAAGGTTGAGCTCCGTTCCGGCGATGAGTTGAAGCTTGGAGAGCGCATCCTTGCGGAGTACAGTATCCATAATGACGAGAATCGCAGTTTTGGACGTATCATTGCCGGACGTCCTGCCTGCATGAGGCCTGTAGATCAGCTTTCGGGTTATCGTTGGGATTACTGGGGTTGCTATCGCATTGTGAGGGCGTCGGCGACCGAGTTTCTTATGGATGTTCTTCCTGAGGAGAATCTGATCTATTCGGAGGAGTTCTTCGTTACACAGGCTGGTTCATTCACCTCCCCTGTCGTAACCGTTGAGTCAATCTACGCTCCTCATTACCGTGCTAATTCAGCTTCAATGAAGGTTATTCGTTCGAATTAGCAACTTGGTGGGAATATATATTTCACGGGAGGGTTCCACTTCTTTCTTAGTCTGGATGTAGTTCTTCTCCTACACCGTCTCGCTATCGCTCGACTGTGGGAATATACATCTCACGGGAGGGTTCCGCTTCGCTCCATCCCACCACCACTGCGTGGCGGTCCCCCCTCTAACGTGTCCGAGGGTAGACACGCCCTCCGTGAGATGTATATTTCCCCATCAAGAAAGATTATTTGAGAAATAAGCTAAGAAAGCTCTAAGAATAAAAAAGCCGGGATATCGATTGATATTCCGGCTTTTTAGTGGGAGCTGAGGGAGTCGAACCCCCGACCCTCTGCTTGTAAGGCAGATGCTCTAAACCAACTGAGCTAAGCTCCCGTTAAAAGAACAGTCCCGCTCACTGAACGGGACTGCAAATATACGATGGAATTTTAATATTCCAAAACTTTTTGCGAAAAATTACTCAGTAATAACGCAAACTGCTACACGGTTAGCCTCAGGAGTTGCAAACTGGTTAGCCTTGTCACCCTTGAAGTCAGTGGTGATACGATCCTTGGCAACACCGAGCTCAACGAGCTTGTTGAGGACAGCCTGTGAACGCTTCTCTGAAAGGAAGAGGTTACGTGAAGCGGTACCGGTTGCCTTGTCAGCGTGACCAACGATAGAAAGCTTAGCAGTAGGGTACTCGTTCATAACCTTTACGATCTCGTCGATCTTTGGCATCTCTGAAGGACGGATATCCCACTTGTTGATGAGGAAGAGGATGTTGTCTGAAACATAAAGTGGCTCTGGCTCAACTACTGGTTCTGGCTTAGGCTCCTCCTTTACAACTGGCTTTGGTTCTGGCTTAGGCTGCTCAACTACAACTGGAGCTGGCTCTGGTTCTGGTGCAGGAGCTGCCTTCTTGCCGAAAGAGAACTTAAGACCAACGAGTGCCTGGTAGTGATGGTCGAACTTACTGTCAGCACCACCATTCTTAGAGTTGAACTTGTCTGAGAGGAGGTTGGTTGAAACCTCAGCTACAATAGCGAGTTTCTCGGTAACATTGATGTCGAGACCGATACCTGCGCGGCCAGCAGGGCTGACTACAGGTGAATCCCAGTAGTAGTCATTTGAGCGAAGGTGACCTGCATTTACCTCAGTGTTGTTGAAACGGAGGTTTCCACCGATACCTGCGAGAAGGTATGGGCTAAGAACGCGCTGCTTGTAACCACCAAGAAGGTTGCGGATGTCGAGAGTAGCATCGAGAGCGAGCTGACCATAGTTGAATGAGTAGCCCTCGCTGTACATTGGGAGGTAACCCTTTGCCTGAAGACCAGAGAGATCACCACGAAGACCGAATACAGGAGACATCTGGTAACCAAGACCAAGCGCTGCACCTGGAGTGATAAGGTTGTTGTCTGTGGTTTCACCAACGGTGTAACCAACACCACCCTTTACATAGCCGTACCAGCTAGGAGCGAAGTCGCTCTTCTGAGCGAAAGCACTGAGTGAAAGAGCGATGAGTGCGATAGTAGCAAAAATCTTTTTCATACTCAATAAGTTATTTTTTTGATTAATGATTTAGCAAAATTGCTCTAAGTTACAAAGGTAGCAAAAAAACAAGATACTCGGCAAACTTTTTACATTTTGAATACCATTCAAGCACTTTAGAACATAAAAGAGGCCGTCCCGAAGGGCGGCCTCAATTATTGATTAATAGGATTATCTATTAATGAGAAGGAGCGAGAATCTTCACGTCAACAGAGATAGTTGTCTTGTGACCGAATGCATCCTCGAACTGCATTTCGAGCTTCTCAACGTGATCAGCAACAGGAGCAGAGTCAATCTGGGTACCAACCTGGGTGAAGACAATCTGTCCAGCAGCAGGAGTGATGGTGTTTCCAGTTACTGCCCATGTAGCAGTAATAGAAGGATTAACAGTTACAGTGAAGTAAGGGTTAACCTGACCGTTAACGGTAAGCTTAGCGCTACCTGCAACATACTTGAGCCAGTTGTTAGTGTTGATGAGAACATTAAGATCCTTGCCGAAGTAGTCGTTGTTGTAGGTATTGTGGCTGGTTACCTCGTTGAGGTCCTTGTTAACAGTGTTACCGGTAGCAGTCCACTGGAGAGCAGGAGTGCTATCAATAGCTGCGAGTGCAGTAGCACCTGAGCCAGAAGCAGCTCTCTTATACCAACCGAAGGTTGATACAGACTCCCAGCAAGCGTACTTAGCCTTAAGGGTAGTAGTACCAGGGAGGAGGTAGTCCTGAGCAACCATCCAAGTATTGTCAGGCTTCTGATAGGTAGATACACCAGCGTAGTTATAACCATAGGTTACATCATGCCAATCACCACCAACGAGCTTAGCATCAACCTCAATCTTGTGGTAGGTTGAGTAAGTTGACTTCATAGCCTCGGTGTATGCGGTAGCTGCAGCGTTGAGCTTAGAAGTTGCAAAGTTGAATACGTAGTTAGCGTCAAGGCCGTAGAATACGTTATCAAGGTTCTTAGAAGCGAGAGTTGCAGGGGTAGCGCCAACGGTGTAAACAGGGGTGAGAGGATTTGAACCAGGAACCATGTAAGCGATGAACATGTTGGTGCCATCCTCAGACTCGCCAGCAGCATTAACCTCCTGCTTAGGACGGAACTGGATAGTCTTAGCCTCGGTAGGGAGAACCTTAGTGATGTTAGCGGTAAGGGTCATTACATCGAAGGTAGCAGAACCAGAGGTCTTCTGGAGCTTGAGTTCCTGGGTGTAGGTCTTACCATCAACATACTTGGCGATATCGTTAGTGCTGAACTGTACGAACTTGATCTTGTCATAGTTAGTGTAGTCAGTAAGAGCGACAGTTGAAGTCTTGTCCTCCTTATAGAAGGTTGCAGAGAAGAGAGGTGAAGGAGTAGCGGTACCGTTTGCAAGCTGAGCTGCAGGAGTTACCCATGTCCATGAAGGTGCAGCATTAACACCCATAGGCATTGAAACTGGGATGAAGTCAGTCTTGAGGGTTGTAAGAGCAGCGGTAGCAACGATAGAACCAGATACGGTGTTAGCAGAAGCTGACTCACCAACCATTACATAGAATGCGCGGCCGTCTGGGTCAACGAGAGTACCATCCATGTTTACAACAATAACGCGGAAACCGATGACGTCACCAGCAACGTTGTTCATGTCGTTAACGGTGATGTAACCCTTGTTACCATCCTGAAGAACGCCGAGGTTCTCGTATGAGTAAGACTTCCAAGCGTTGATCTCTGAAGGAACAGACTCAACAGCGTGTGTCTCGTCAAGAGATACGATGAAACCCTTAACCTCGTCAGCAGCGTATGGAGCGAGTGTGTTAGCGATGTCGATGGTGATCTTCTCACCCTTGATTACACCAAGGATAGCCTGTGTCTGACGGTTATCAGAAGCAGTACCTGTCTTATCGTTGTTAACGTTAGCCTTTGCACCAGCCTTGGTAACGGTAGTCTTAGGATCCTGACCGGTTACATCAGTTGGATAAGACTTCCAAACGAGTTCCTCGATAGCGTTGGTAAGAGTACCGTCCTCAGCAGCTGAGAAACGGTTGTGGATAGTAGAGATGCTCTTGCCGTTAACGAAGATCTCATTGCTAGCGCGTGAACCATCAGCGGTAGCGAAGGTGTAAACATAACCAGAGATAGCCTTGCCATCGTTAGCATTTTTAGCAGCAACAGCGAAAGCGATAGGACGGGTTACGGTACCAACCTTTGCAGTGGTAGCAGCATTCCAATCAGCAGCAGGAAGATTCTCCTCCATTACGAGGTCGAGCTCGTAGAGGCCTGACTTTGAAGATGCTCTGGTAAGAACCTCCTCGTAAGGAGTAACCTTAGCAACCTTTACATAAGAAAGCTCCTCGCCAGCAGCGTTGATGAAGCAGAGATCCTCAGCGTTTACCTTTGCATTGGTAGGAGAAACGCGGATAAGCACTTTATCACCATGGGTAACGGTATTATTCTTAACGAAGGTGTACTTCTTGCCGTTAACATCACCATTTGCAGGGTATACGTTATCAAGCTCAGTGTACTTTTTGAAGCTGATAGCATAGTGACCAAGTGAAGCTGGTGAATTGGTGTAGGTATAACCGTAGTCGTTAGCATACTCAGCGATATAGCTGATCTCAACGTTGGTGCCGAGAACATAACCATTCTCGAAGCCCTCTACGCCATAGATAACGAGAGTGCCCTTCTCCTCATCCCAAACAGCGGTGATACCGTTGATGGTACCAGCCTCTTTGCCGTCGATCATGAGCTTGCCGTCCTCTACTGCTACGGTTGAACCCTTAGCGTAGTCGGTCTTCTCACCGTCACAGTACCAGAAACCATCCTCACCGATGGTCCATACTGAACCGTCCTTACCAGGAGCGCCGGCAGCACCGGCAGCACCAGCTGCACCAGGAGCACCGTCCTTTCCGTTGGTAATGTCATAAGTACCGTTAGTGGTAACGACCTGGATACCATTAGCGGTCTTGTTTACTGCAGTAAGGATTGCGCCGTTTGCAATCTGACCCTGGATAGCAGTGAGAGACTTCTCAGCTGCGTCCATTCTGGTGTTCAGGCTGTCAATGTCGGCTGAATAATCCTTAGTACAGCTGGTAAGCAATGCTGCACCGGCAACGGCGAGCATAGCAGCCATTCTAATGATTTTTTTCATAAACATTAAAAATTAAAAAAAAGTTAAACTATATTGGTTTTATTTCTTGCCGTAACAAGCATCGACTAAGGCCAATCATACACATTAGGACACAATACCTCACAGTATGGGCACAATAATCAATGCACAAAGATATGCATCAAAAAGCACTTATGCAATATATTTTCTCAATAAAATGCTCATTGCATACGCGCAGAATGCAATCTTATTACGAGATAGATGAAAAAAACTTACTCTTTGTTGCAAAAATCTGTTAAAAAACTTGAAATTTTACGTCGTTCCTCTCTGTCGAACCCTGCCAGGTAGACCTTTGTCGTCTCTAAACTGTTGTGTCCCAGAGATTCGGAGATGAAGCTTATATCTACCCCGCTTTTGTTAAGAATGGTCGCAAAGGAATGGCGTGCCGAATACGTCGTGAAATGCTCGATTCCGAGTTCATCGGCTATTGTCCTCAGGCTTCGGTTGCATAGGTAGATTGTCTTTCGAACCATAGATGAGATTTCCATCGGAGTCATGCCTTCGCGCGCGTATCTAAATATATATGTATCGGAGGTGATTCTTTTATTACCTATCCTCTCGATTATATCTTTCATCCTATCGCTTACCGCGGCATGAATCAGGTGAGTTTCCTTCATCTTTCCTTTTGTCTTTGATCTCTCAAACACGATTTCTCCGTCTACGATGTTCTTGTATTTGAGGAAAAGCAGATCCCTGAAGTTTATCCCGTTGCACATATAGGAGAAAAGCCATAGGTCGCGGTACATCTCGACTGTGGCATTGCCTTTCCACTCGGAAATACGCCTGACGGCATCGCGGCTGAGAGCCATTCGACGCCTGACTGGCGGCGGGACCGTATAGTCGGCAAAGGGATTCCTGGCGCGGCGGACCTGTCCTTGGCGCTCAAGATCGTGCCAGATGCTTTTAAGGGCACACATATAGATTCGTATAGTCGTCGAGGACAAACCTCTTGTCTCCCATTGGCGCGAGCATCTTTTCAGCCAGCAAGAGTCCACATCCGTTACGCGTATTTCACTCCCCGCGAAAGACTGGATTGCGTGCAGGGTGGACCTGTATCTATAGTACGAATTGATCTTTCCTTCGGATAATAAACGGGTCATCTTGACCTCGAACGCTCTATCGAGCATACGAGGACGGGTAAATGGATTTATCATAAGCATTATTAATAGGTGTAATGATTGGTAAGTCAAATACCCATTTTACGCTTATTACGGCAAGAAACAAACAACAAAACAACAATAGTTTTACTTTTTTAATTTTTAATGTTTATGAAAAAAATCATTAGAATGGCTGCTATGCTCGCCGTTGCCGGTGCAGCATTGCTTACCAGCTGTACTAAGGATTATTCAGCCGACATTGACAGCCTGAACACCAGAATGGACGCAGCTGAGAAGTCTCTCACTGCTATCCAGGGTCAGATTGCAAACGGCGCAATCCTTACTGCAGTAAACAAGACCGCTAATGGTATCCAGGTCGTTACCACTAACGGTACTTATGACATTACCAACGGAAAGGACGGTGCTCCTGGTGCAGCTGGTGCTGCCGGTGCTGCCGGCGCTCCTGGTAAGGACGGTTCAGTATGGACCATCGGTGAGGATGGTTTCTGGTACTGTGACGGTGAGAAGACCGACTACGCTAAGGGTTCAACCGTAGCAGTTGTAGACGGCAAGCTCATGATCGACGGCGAAGAGGCTGCTCTTGCTAGCGGCATCACCGCTGTTTGGGATGAGGAGAAGGGCACTCTCGTTATCTACGGCGTAGAGGGCTTCGAGAATGGCTATGTTCTCGGCACCAACGTTGAGATTGGCTACATGTCAATTCTCGCAGGTGATGTTTATAATAACGCTTATTACCATGCAAACGCAAGCGGCTACATCCCTGTAAACATCGCTAACGCAACAGAAAAGGCTAACGTATTCGGTCCTGAGAATGGTACCCAGCTTTCCTTCACCGAGGGCGCTTCATTCAACCGTGGTACCGAAATCCTCGTTCGCGTTTCTCCTGCTAACGCTAAGCTTGATCCTTCAAAGATCCAGCTCATCAACACAAAGGGTGAGGCTCTCGAGAATGTAGTTGTCGAGAAGATTGTTGCTTATGACAAGCTCATGACTCAGACTCAGGCTAAGGCTGGCGAGAACGGTCTTTACAAGGTAACCTTCAACCTTAAGGCAAACTCTGATTGGGACGCTTTCAAGAAGGCTGTAAGAGTTAACTACGGTACTGCTCTCGCACCTGTATGGGAGAGTGTTCTTTGGGCTGTAAAGGCTGGCGACGCTATCTCAGGTTACGATGTAACTGTTACCGCTGGTACTGTTAATCCTGCATCAGCACTCGACTTCCTCGTAGACGAGACCCCTGTTGCTCAGATCAACAACCGCTATAGCTATGCATCTAACCCAAGTATCCTTGAGGCTCCTGCAACTCTTCCTACCGCTTATGTAGAGAAGAAATGGGCTGCTTCTACCACAGATCTCCCTACCCCTGCTGTTGCAATGGCTAAGAAGGGTACTGTGAACAACTGGGTCGCTGATTCAGGCGTTCCTTCAACTGGTGGTGACGATCGTCACGATCTCCCTGTTTATCAGGCAGTTCAGGGCAAGCCATTCACTGTTAGCCTTGGTTCTATCATTACTCCTCCTGCCCCTGCAGCTCCATATTTCCAGGCAGCTGATGTTAAGGGTATGTATGTAGTACTCGATACCCAGAACGCTGTTGAGTCTTCAAGCTCAGAGATCAGCGCATGGAAGTACTACTCTTACGAAGGTCTTAACAACGCTATCGAGGGTACTGAGCTTGACATCACTGTAAACTGTGATGATCAGATCAACGATATCATCGGTTTCCGCGTTTACGCTGTTAACTGGGATGGTACTCTCGTTGACCCAGATGGAAAGGCATTCTATGTACAGATCGGTGCTGCTGCTAACGAGTGGAACTCACTTGCTACCACTATCACTCCTGCACACGAGACTATCCACACAACTCCTTCAGCTAAGGTTGCTGCAACTGTTAGAGCCGTTCCTTCTACCGCTACTGCAACTTGGACAACCGACGCTCTCACTCCAGGTGGTGCTCAGCCTATCTTCGATGTTCAGTTCCTCGATAAGAACAACACTGTAGTTGCTACTACTGCTAACCTTAGCGCTCTCGTTGCTACATTCTCTGCATCTACCTTCGATCCTGCATCAGTCGTAGCTATTCAGACTGTTAAGAAGAACTCTACCGATGCGTGGACTTCATTCAAGGATGGTAAGGCATACAATGGTAAGCTCGTATTCACCGACGCTTCACGTGTTGTTGCTATCATGACTGCTAGCATGACCAAGGTACTCCCTACCGCAACTCCTGCTGGTTACTCTCCTAAGACCAACCAGATCGTTAACGGTGTATACAACTGCTACCTCGTTCCTGATTCATGGGCTGCTAGCACTGCAACCGCAGGTACCATGCCACTTGTTCAGGCATTCAACTTCCCTGCAGGTCTTGCTGCTAACTATAACTTCAGCTTCGCTGAGTCTCAGCCAGCTGCCGCTCCTGCTACCGGTGATGTTGCAGTTAACGTAAATGGTGCTGCTACCCTCAACGTTGACAAGAAGTACATCAACAACGCAACCAAGCACGCTACCTCAGTTGTTTACAACTTCGGTAAGATCTCTTCTGAGCGTAAGCACCCTGTTACCAGCGCATTCGTTGACTACACTCTTGACGTTGACTCATTCGAGACTGTATACAACTGCATCTACAACAGCACTTACTCTTGGAGCTGGGTTGCTGACAACGATGCTGCTGCACGTGAAGCCCTTGGAACTATCGGCGGTGTAGACTACGAAGCTACTTACCAGGGCAGATACACTGCTGCACTTCCTAAGTACGATGAGATCGTTTACGGTGGTTCTTCAACCACTCCTGGTCCTATCTCTATCATCGGTGGTAACCTTGGTATCTATGTAAAGGGTGTAAGCTCACGCGACGCTCTCTACAGCGCATACCTCAAAGCACCTTACAACAGCTCACTCGCTATCTCTAGCGCAACTCTTACATCTAACT
The DNA here is from genome assembly GCA_024398125.1 of Bacteroidales bacterium. GTDB lineage: Bacteria > Bacteroidota > Bacteroidia > Bacteroidales > UBA932 > Cryptobacteroides. The sequence goes on along the minus strand of JAKSJO010000004.1, from coordinate 14,023 downwards.
CTAACGGTATCGAGGAGTACATGCAGCCTACCGTAGCATCTGGTGCTATCACCGGCTTCACCACTGTATCTTCTTCTACCAACCCAGTTGCTGACGTTCCTTCAACCCTTACTATCAAGGCTAAGGATATGTTCGGTCACGATGTAGAGATCAAGCTCCCTATCACTGTCAAGACACGTAACTAATCTTAGTTACCATCTTAATACTCTCAAGAGGTCGCCCTTCGGGACGACCTCTTTTTTCGTATGCAATCCAACAAAAAAAGAAATCCCGGTTGCCAGCTAGTTCGCTGAAACCGGGATTATTCAAATGCTCAAAATATATAACTTATAAAAGCCCTTACAAAGCAGTGATAGTCTCAATATCAAGTCCTGTGCATTCGGCTATGATTGTCAAATCAACGCCAGCAGCCTTGAACCTCTTTGCTGTTTCAAGCTTTAGCTCGGCTTTCCCTTTCTCGAGTCCCTGCTTAATACCTTGTTCGATACCCTCTTCCAGGCCCTCCTTGTAACCTTCCCTGTGACCCTGAATACGGCCGTACCTGATCTGGTTTCTTATGTCGCGTTCTGATGCCATGGCTAATATGTATGCTTCGTGTTCCTTTGCGGTCATGTTCGCGGTATCAGCCGCCTTGAAGAGATTGTCGAAGTATTCTCCCCTAAGATTCTCGGGACGGCTCTCCAGCTTGAACATGTGCCGCATGCAAAAGTATAGCTTTTCCTCGAAAGTCTCGCACTCCTCGACACTTTTGTAAAACTATTCCATGGCCGCAAGGTGCGGCAAGTAAACGTATCTTCAAGTAAGAAATCGACAAGAGAAAACAAACTATCGTGCCAATGACAAGAGTTCGACACGGCCATCCATTGTGGAGGCGAGGATAAAGATTCTATCCCGTTCAATCCAGGTGGTTAAGGGATTGACAAGCGCAATGGAGATCTTGTGCGACCATAAGACAGAACCGTCAACAGCGGAAACCGCGATGATGTTGCCCTTGTCGGTCGGAAAAAGAACGATTCCATCAACTTCGACAATAGAAGTCGGAGAGATATCATAGCCCATACCGTTCTCGACGTTCCATTTCAATTCAAGACTCTCGGAGTCGATAGCAAGCGAATGATGGAACATCGACTTTGAATAGACTGTATTTCCATCCACGGAAAGGCCAATAGACTCACGGGCTCCTTCAAAACGGGCAAGCTCACGTCCCGTCGACGCATCAAGAGCATAGACAAGCCGGTCAGGATTGGCGAAGAAGATGCGGCCACCAGCCTTTACCGGCCAGCAGGCAGCTGGAGAATACATTCGCGAACTTTTTTCGCAAGACCATGTCCATTGAAGATGGCCGGTCTCAGGGTCTAAGGAATACATCTTGCCCGCCCAGGAACCAAAGACCACCTGTGAAGCATCGACAAAAGGTCTGCACTCGATGAATCCTGCCACATCCGTAAATGTCCATACGGACGAACCGTCCTTAAGGTTCAAAGCGCGGAAACAGCCGTCAGAAGCCCCAACATATACCTTATCCTTATATATCACAGGAGAACCAAGCACAGACTTGTCCGTTTCCTTTTTCCAAAGCAGCTTTCCGTTCCTTGAATCAAGGGCATATACAGCCCCGTCAGCACATCCAAGCACAAGATACCTGCCGGATATGGCCGGAGTCGAATACACCTTGCCAGGAAGCCTGGAATGCCAAGATTCGGAACCGTCCTTTAAAGAGACAGCCTTGACAACACCGTCAGCAGTCGCATAATACGCCGAGTTCCCCTTCTTCGCAAAGCCGACTGCGATGTTTGCGTCTTCCCTGAATGACCATACAGTACGCACCTCGGGATGCCTGTCGTTTACGTCATATCTCATCCAAGGATAATCATCGGGAAGGCCATGTTCGTCATAGATGACCCTGTCCTCGACAGCCGCAAGATCACAACCATACCATGGAGACAGTTCAACAGAGCACATATCACTGTATATGCGGACCTCGGACACAGAGATATGGTCATCCTGGAGCGTGAATACATTATATCCGGGAACAGCAGTAGCTGTCGCCTGCGTAGAACGGCCAAGAACTGCAGGTATGCCGCCATAATTGAGAATTGTGTTCACATGCCAGTGGCCTCCTATCTCGAAGCGGACATCCTTTTTCTTCAGGGTCTTCGTAACATCGAAATAGTTCAGGACAGAGCTGTCCTGGGGATAATGGTTGAAGAATATGGATTTCTTGCCCTCTTCCAGCCCTTCCAACCAAAGCATGCTCTCTCGTGGCAGAAGTGCGGGCGCCATGCGCATATCAGGACCGCTGTTGCAACCGAGAAAACGCCATCCACCCTTCTCGAGCTCGAAATGTGAATAGCCGAAAACCTTTTCAAAGGTATTGCAACCGCTTTCGGACCACTTGGCATCATGGTTTCCAGCCACGACATAGAGCTGTGGACGAAGTCCATCGAGGACGGCCTTGACATCCGCAATCTCGGAATCCGAACCGAAGTCGGTAAGATCTCCGCCGACCACGACAAAGTCGATGTCATTCCTGGTATTGATATCGTTGACACAGGCACGAAGTGCGGCCTGGGACGAAGTCAGACTTGCCGACCAGTGCAGGTCGGTCATAAAGGCAAAGCGGACAGGCTCCGACTGGGCAGAAGCGCAGAAAATGCCGCAGATCAAGAAGACCAGCGGCATGAACAGATATTTCTTCATTTGACAGTTGTCAGATTATTTCAATGTCATGGGCCGGAATCCAACCTTGTCTTCCATCAGAAAGACTGATATTGTTCCAGTCCCTCACGGATTCGAGTACCTTGACCTTGGTTCCCTCGTGGAGAATGAACAGATCCTTTGCCGAATCACCGCTTGGAGAGCTCTTGACTGAGGTCACAGGACGCATGACGATAGCAGAATCTTCGCGGCGGTAATCATTCTTCTGGGAGAGAGAGAAGTCGATACAGACGATGGACAGCAGCGCCAGAGCGATTCCCCCGAAGAATCCAAGTTTACGACGGCCGGTGGAAGAGGCCAGAAGGTAGGTAAGAAGTCCAGCAAGCGCTCCTGCGAGCAAAAGGAGGAAAAGGACAGTCCACACATTCGACGAGAGCATCCTTGAAAGTGCGTTTCTCCACTGCTTAAGGAAGAACACCGGTACAGTTTCAATACGGTCCTGGATACTTGCATTGGCGTATTCGAGATTGAATCGGGCATCATCGTAAGATGGATCAAGCTTAAGCGCGCGCTCATAATTAAGAATGGCATGTGCGATGTCGCCAGACTTGTACCAGGCATTACCTATATTGTAAAAGAGTTCAGGAGACTCCACGCCCTGTGCTGAAATGCTCTCCCAGCTCTGGAGTGCCGTATCCCAATCACCTGTTGCGTAAGCATCACATCCAGCCTGCCAAAGGCCGTCATAAGCGTCTGCAGCAAGCATGTTCCATGGCATGAGCATCATAAGCGCGAGAACTGCGCCCAAAGCCTTGCCTGAACCTGTTTTCTTTCCTTTCATGCTTGAATCGATTGAAGAGATGACGCTGAGCGCTGTCTCGTAGTGGGAATTCATGGAATCGTTGCCCGAATCAGGAGCATAGCGCGCGAACTCGCAAGCATCGAGAAGGCTGTTGAACTGTTCAGCAAGTTCCTGGCTTACGCCGGCATTGACAAGAGACTGAGCGATGTTGTCGCGGCTCATGTCGGCCAGGTCAATGTTAAGCTTGTCCGAAACAAATCCGATGAGAGTTCGATGAAGTTCCTCATAGAATGCCGTAGGAAGGCCGTTCTTGAGATAGTCTCCTGCACGGGTCAGGCGCTTGGTCGCCATCTTGACCGCTCCCCTGTTGCGGGCACCGACAACGTCGGCCCTTCTGACAGCCATGCTGCGCATTATGAACCAGACTGCCGTTGCCGCTGCAAGAATTAGCACAAGCAGAACGAAGAACAGCGGTGAACCTGCGAAGAACGATCCCTTCTTCGAAAAATGCGGTGTCTTTGTCGCGATATAGCGGATATCCGAGCCCAGGTCGCGGACATCCTTGCGGATGACGCCATTGCCGACCTGGTTCAGGCTTCCTGCCGCCTCGCTGCCGGAATTGCTGCCACGAGCCACCTTGATCACGATAGGATCGGTGCTGACAGTGACATATTTGCCGGCATTGATGTCGTAGTAGCTGTATTCAATGGCAGGTATGGTGAACTCGCCATGGCTGCGCGGGATAAACGGATACTCAAAATTCTTGCTGCTGCCGCTGTCGTTAACCTTGACGTCATAGACTTCGAAATCTGATGGGAAACTAACCTTTGGAGCCTCAAGAAGTGAAAGGTTGCCGCTGCCTGTTATGGTTACTGAGAGCGATGCAGCATCATGAGCCTGAAGCGAGTCACGGTTCACCGATGCACTGATGCTGAACTTGCCGACACCGCCGCCGAACGAATCCGGAGCTCCAGCAGGGAGCTTTGAGACATGTACTGTGGCAGCTCCCGATGACACTCTCTTGCGGATAGTGCGATACTCGTCCTGGAAGAAACTGTCGAAGATGCTGTTTCCGCTGGATGGCGCACGGACATTTACGAGGCAGATAAGCTCGGCAGGGTCGATCTTGATGTCTCCGGCCTGCTGAGGTATGAGCGTCCAGCTGCGGAGTACCGCAGAGTTGTAGATCATGTCATTGAGGCTCTCACGCTTGAACTCGATGTTCTGCGGAGCCTGGATCTCCTGGCTCCAGAAGCCGTTGAAGCTTGGAAAATGAGCGTCCTCGAATCCAGCGATGTTGGTACGGTGATAGAGCTTCAGGGTCGCGGTCACAGGCTCGCCTACGACTACATTGGTTCTGCTGAGGCTCAGTCTCATGAACAGGTCGTCGGCAGGAATGTCACCAGTCTGGCGAGGGTCATTGCGGCTGCCGCTCTGTGCCGAGCTGCTGCCCGATGACTGACTGCGACTGCCCCCGCTTACGACGTTGACCGACTTGGGAGAAGAGGATATCGAGTTGCCCTTTACGTCGGCATGAGCTGCCGCAATCGTGAAGCTTCCGGACTTCTTAGGCATCAGGACATACGTATATGTCGTCTGAGCCGATCTGGTTCGCTTGCCGTTTATTATCGATATGGATGTAGAAGAGCCCTTCTGGGGGCCCCAGACGAGCTGGAAATCGCTGCCTGGCTCCCATGAGAAGTTGGATGGAGAGTTCTCGCCCTCAATGATGAAGGTGACGTTGAACTGCTCGTCCGCGGCTACGACCTCGGGGACTTCTACGCGTATGGTGTTCTGGGCTGCGGCAACGATGCATGCGAATGCCGCAAACAATGCAAGTATCAGTTTCTTTCCCATATTACCAGTTCTTTTCTTTCTGACGGGACTTAAGCAGGGCAGCCTTCTCCTTGTTCACCTTGTCCTGAGTCTCCTTCTCCTTTGCCTGGATGGCCTGCAGCATCTGCTGTGCCTGCTGAGGAGAAATCTTTGGATCCTGCTGCTGCGACTGGTTGTCGTTGTTCTGGTCCTGATTGTCCTGGTTATTGTCGTTATTGTTATCCTTGTTATCGTCGTTATTCTGATCCTGATTATCCTGGTTCTGGTCGTTGTTCTGATCCTGATTGTCCTGTTTCTGGTCGTTGTTCTGGTCTTGATTCTGGTTGTTGTCTCCGCCTCCGCCGTTCTGCTGATTCTCAAGCATCTTCTTGGCGTAGATGTAGTTTTCCTTGGCATCAAGGTCTCCAGGATTGAGAAGAAGGGACTGCTTGAATGCATCCACAGCGGCCTGGTAGTCCTTCTTCTGGAGAGCAACGTCCCCAAGGTTGTAGAAATAGTCTGAACTGCCCGCTGCGATCTCCCTTACGGGCTCCATAGCCTTGGCGGCACCTTCATAGTCTTCCTGACGGTACAGCGCGTTTGCAAGATTATATCCCGCCGCCAGCGAAAGGCTGTCCTTGAGCTGAGCCTTGCGGTAGTCCACTTCGGCCTCACGCCATGCTTCCTTCTTGAAGCTGCGGTTTCCGGCACGGACCTCGCGACGATCCACCTGAGCACTTAGGTCCAGGCAGACGAAGAGTGTCATTATTACCAGTAAATATCTGAGTCTCATGAAAACAGCTGTTTTTTCCATCGGCGGTCACCGATAAGCATTTCAAGTACAAGGAGCGCAAAAGCAATGGCGAAGAAGTACATATACTGCTCGTCATACTCCTCGAACACCACCGAGCTGAACTCCTCGTCCTCCATCTTCCTTATATCGTCGATGATAGGATTGAGTCCGAATTCCTCATTGCCGGCATGGACATATGCACCGCCTCCGGCCTGGGCAATCTGCTGGAGAGTCCCTTCGTCAAGGCGGGTCACCACTATGTTTCCTTCACGATCCTTGAGAAGCTCTCCATTGACAGGGATAGGCTGACCCTGAAGCGAGCCGACACCGATGGTATATATCTTCACACCCATCTCGGCGGCCTGGCGGACAGCTTCGACAGCGTCATCTTCATGGTTCTCTCCGTCAGTGATGATAATCATGGCGCGGCTTTTCTCGCTCTGGGCACTGAAGCTCTTGAGAGCAGTGAAGATGGCATCGCCGATAGCTGTTCCCTGGATAGGGACCGACTGGGTATCGATCGTATTGAGAAACATCTTGGCCGATACATAGTCGGTAGTGATAGGCAGCTGGACGAAAGACGAACCCGCAAATACGATGAGGCCTATGCGGTCATCCTGAAGTCTGTCGACGATACGAGATATGGCAAGCTTCGCACGGTCAAGACGGTTCGGCGAGTAATCCTCGGCCAGCATTGAATTGGATACGTCAAGACAGATCATGATCTCGGCTCCACGTGCCTCGTGCTCACTGAGCTTCGCGCCGATCTGCGGACGGGCAAGACCGATGAGGAAGAAGAACAGCGCAAGAGCAGTCAGGACCGTCCTCACCCAGCCCTTTGCGCCGGAGTATGACGGCATGAGCTGACGCACCAGTTCCTCATCGCCGAAACGGCTCAGACGCTTACGCCTCAACCTTCTCATGACAGCATATCCCACAGGTATGAGAAGCACCAGTGGAATGAGCAGGAGATATATGGTATTTGCAAAATAAAGCATTTCTATACAGTCGTTTACGGCATTCTTTTAATAAGTGCTCCGACAAGGATTCCAAGCAGCAGGCAAAGCAGCGCGGCGAATCCCCAGCGAGGGAAAAGCTCCTTATAGATAGGGAAACTGTCGATGGTCGTACGGGCCTTTTCCATACGGTTGATCTCGGAATATATCTCGGCAAGCTTGGTATTGTCGGTAGCGCGGAAGTAACGTCCTCCCGTGGTCTCGGCGATGTTCTGGAGAAGCTCCTCGTCGATCTCGACGCGAACCTTCTGGACCTCTATTCCCCATGGAGTCATGACCGGATACGGGGCCTCGCCGTTAGCGCCCACACCGATGGTATAGACACGGATGCCATAAGTCTTGGCGATTTCGGCAGCAGTCTCGGGAGCGATCTCTCCAGAGTTGTTCACACCATCGGTTAGAAGGATGATGACGCGGCTCTTGGCATCCGAATCAGCCATACGGGCCACTGCCGTAGCGAGTCCGTTGCCGATGGCTGTTCCATCCTCGATCAGGTCGGTCTGAACCTCCTTCATGAGGTTGATGAGCGTTGCACGGTCAGTTGTGAGCGGACACTGGGTATAGCTCTCTCCTGCGAAGACTACTATCGCCATACGGTCGCTTGGACGCTGTGCGATGAACTCGATGGCAATATCCTTTGCTGCGCTGATACGGTCTGGAGTGAAGTCGCGGGCGAGCATACTGGTCGATACGTCCATGGCGAAAGTGATGTCGATACCCTCAGTGTCTATTCTTTCCATCTCGGAAGACGAGCGTGGACGGGCAAGCGCCACAACCATCAGCGAGAGGGCAGCGATTCTCAACACAAATGGGATATGGCGCAGCATGCCATAAATCCCGGAGCCATTGAGTTTCCATGGTGCGGAAGTGGATACGCGGAGATGCGGGCTGCGTCCGGTTATCTCCCTGTAGATATAGTGCAGGATGAGCAGAACCGGAACGGCAAGCAGCCAGAGTATTTTGGGATACTGGAAAAACATGGCCTACTTCTCCTCCTCCTTTGTTTCTTCAATATATGTCGACATGATGAAACGCACGGCCGCAGGAAGGGCCTTGGCATTGGTGTCATCATCGACGGTATGCTTTGCGAACTTGACGAAATCCGCTGTCTCAAAGAGATCCTTGGCCTCGGAATAGAGATCCTTGGCGAGGTCAGGGTTTCCCTTGAGGGCATCGAAAATCTCGGCCGTGGTCATCTCCATGGCATCGATTCCAAAACGGTCTGCCATATAGAAGCGTAGAGCGTCAGTTATACCTGAATAATATACCTTCTGCTTCTCAGGTGCCCAGAACTTGTCGCCACGGAAGCGGTCAAGCTTCCTGAGCGCAACGATATGTGCCGGATCATTGCTGACGCTATCATGGCTGGCAAGCCTGCGGCGCTGGATTAGCCATACGACGAGGGCGATGATTGCGGCAAGTGCAAGGAATGCGATCAGGTAAGGCAGGATTTCCTTGAATGTAACCGGATAGCGGATCTGGCCCTTGATGTCATGGATCTCGAAAGTTGCGGTATCCACCGGCATTGTCTTCACTTCAAGCACCTGCGGGTCGAAATGAAGCGTGTCGAGCCTGCCGTCAGGAGTCATCCTTACCACTCCGAGAGCCGGGAGACTGTATGTTCCTTCCTCGAATGAAGTGATGATTATGGATGCCCTTATGTCGCGCGGAGTCTTCTTTGGCTTGGACAAGGTATCGACCTGCCAGCTGCGGACCACCTCGACACTGTCCCTGAAGCCCTTTGAGAAATCAGGAAGTCCGAGCTGGGTACCGTCCTCGACTCCCTGAAGTTCGAAGCCGTACAGCAGCTGGTCGGCAATCAGAACCGAATCACGCTGCTGGAGAGGACGTAGGAATGCCTTTCCAGGCCCGTCCACGCCGGCTGCGGCCGCAATGCCGCACAGCGCAGTCAGACCTGCAATCAATGATATGATGTGTCTCTTTCGCATTACTTCTTGCTGAAAAATACCATGAGCCTCTTTACAAAATCCTGGTCAGTTCCGATGTCGACGGTATCTATCCTGTACTTGTTCAGTATTCTGGTCTCGTTGTCGCAGACTGTGCGGAACCATGCCGAATATGATTCGCGGACGCGGCGGCTGCCGGTGTTCACCCATGCTGCCCTGCCTGTCTCGGAATCCTTTATATGTACCAGGCCGACATTCGGAATCTCTCTCTCACGAGGGTCATAGATCTTGAGGACACTGAGGTCATGACGGCCGGCCGCAACCTTTATGGCATCCTCATAGCGTGGCTCACCGGCTTCGGTCACGTCAAGCATGTCGCTGAGCATGAAGACCGTGCACTTTTTCTTCATTGCACGGGTCAGGAAGCCAAGCGCCGCGCCTATATCGGTCCCGTCCGATGTCGGCTCAAGCTCGATTATCTCACGTATGATGTGCAGCAGATGGCTGCGTCCCTTCTTCGGAGGGATGAATTTTTCGACGTGGTCGCTGAAGAACAGGGCTCCGACCTTGTCGTTGTTGATTATCGCTGAGAAGGAGAGGATTGCCGCCACCTCGGCTATGGCATCGCGCTTGGTCATATTGGACGTTCCGAACAGTCCGGAGCGGCTCACGTCGATCATGAGCATAACGGTCAGTTCACGCTCTTCCTCGAAGACCTTGACATACGGCGCGCGAAGGCGTGCGGTGACGTTCCAGTCCATGTTGCGGACGTCGTCACCCCACTGATACTCCCTTACCTCGCTGAATGCCATACCACGACCCTTGTAAGCCGAGTGGTATTCTCCAGCGAAGACCTGATGAGAGAGTGCGCGGGTGCGTATCTCGATCTTCCTAACCTTTTTGAGAAGGTCTGTGGCGCGATTGGATTCCATTCCTTAAGGAACTATGACTGCGTTGATTACCTGTGAGATGATCTCTTCCGGGGTCACATTCTCTGCCTCTGCCTCGTAGCTGAGTCCGATACGGTGGCGGAGCACTTCGTTGCATACCGCGCGTACATCCTCAGGGATGACATAGCCGCGGCGCTTTATGAAAGCGTAAGCCTTGGCAGCCATGCTGAGCGAGATGCTGGCACGTGGAGAAGCACCGTAAGAGATAAGGTTCTTGAGATTGGCCAGACCGTAGTCCTCCGGTGTACGGGTCGCGTAGACGATATCGACTATATAGCGCTCGATCTTTTCGTCCATGTAGACTTCCTTGACGAGCTTGCGGGCGCGGATGATATCTTCCGGACTTACGACTGCACTGGCCTTGGGGAACTCGCCGGCATTGTGCATGCGGATGATCATGCGCTCCTCTTCCTTCTTTGGATAGTCTACGATGACCTTGAGCATGAAACGGTCCACCTGAGCCTCCGGGAGCGGATAGGTTCCCTCCTGCTCGACAGGGTTCTGGGTCGCCATCACGAGGAATGGCTCAGGGAGCTTGAAGGTCTCGTCGCCAAGGGTGACCTGACGCTCCTGCATGGCCTCGAGGAGAGCCGACTGTACCTTGGCAGGTGAACGGTTGATTTCGTCCGCGAGCACGAAGTTGGCAAAGATAGGACCCTTGTGGACCTCGAAGCGCTCATGCTTCTGGGAGTAGATGAGGGTTCCTGTCACGTCGGCAGGAAGAAGGTCCGGGGTGAACTGGATACGGCTGAAGTCCGCGTTGATGGCGCGGGACAGAGTGTTGATCGCCAAGGTCTTTGCGAGACCGGGCATACCTTCCAGGAGGATGTGTCCGTCTGCGAGGAGACCTATCAGCAGGTTCTCGACAAGCTGCTTCTGGCCGACGATTACCTTCGACATCTCCATGCTGAGGAGGTCAACGAAGGCGCTTTCCTTCTGGATTCTGTCATTCAGTTCTTTAATGTTGACGCTTTCCATATATTATTTTCTTAAATTTGCATCACAATGAGGTACTTCATCACACTCTCCTACGACGGATCGGCTTTTCACGGCTGGCAGATCCAGCCTAACGCTCCAAGTGTACAGGGCTGCATCGAGCATGCCGTTTCGACCCTGCTCGGAAGCCCGACTGCCGTTACCGGCGCAGGCCGCACGGACACCGGAGTGAACGCTTCCGGATATGTCGCTCATTTCGATTCCGACAATCCGTCACTCGCCGGTTCTGGCGCGGAGCAGTTCCGCTACAAATTGAATGCCATGCTTCCCAAGGATATTGTTGTACACAGCATCCGCGAAGCGGGAGAAGACCTCCACGCGCGCTTCAGCGCTACAAGACGCGAATATACATATTTTCTCCATACTAAGAAGGACCCATTCGCGAGAAATCATTCCTGGCTTTGCACTTTTCCTCTTGATTTCGACAAGATGAACCAGGCCGCCGCACTGCTTGCCGGCACCCACGACTTTTCATGCTTTCAGAAGCTCGGATCCGATGCCAAGACACCGATATGCACTGTCTATGAAGCCTTCTGGGAGCAGTACATCCCTTCCGAAAAAGCCGTCATGGGCGGCGATGCGGCAAGCGATGACACTCAGTACTGGTATTTCCGCGTATCCGCAGACAGATTTCTCAGAAACATGGTCAGGGCTCTTGTCGGCACCCTTGTCGAAGTCGGCAGAGGCAAGCGCAGCGTCGAGGATTTCGCCAAGCTTGTAAGAGAGGTCGAGACCTCTTCCGAGACCTCCGGGACGCAGATTCCCGCGCGGTCTCTCGCCGGGGAGTCAGTTCCCGGATATGCCTTGTTCCTTTCGGCTGTAAAGTATTGAGTTTTCCTTCGGAATAGCATTTCAGGAGTTTTTATCGTCACTTTTTTGCATTATATTTGCAAGTTGTGAAGTGTGTTAAGTAGACACACGTTGAATCCGATTGAAAACTTAAAGAAATATGCTTTTACAAACCAACCTCGATTCGCTTCAGGCAGCCGCAGAAGCAATCAACAATGCAGCAGCCGCTCCTGTTCAGCAGGAGATGAACCTTTCACTCATCAGCATGGCTACCAAGGGCGGCCCGCTCATGATCGTGCTTCTCATCCTCTCGATTGTCGCCATCTTCATCTTCGGCAAGAAGTGGTGGATGATCCGTCAGGCGAATGTCATCGACAAGAACTTCATGAACGATATCAGGGACTACATCCATGACGGCAAGATCAAATCTGCCATCACCCTGTGCCAGAGATACGACTCTCCTATCGCACGCCTCGTGGAGAAAGGTCTTTCAAAGATGGGATATACCCAGGCTGAGATCCGCGCAAGTGTAGAGAACACCGGCAACATCGAGGTCGCACGTCTCGAGAAGGGGCTCTCATTCCTCGCAACCACCGCCGGCGGCGCACCTATGATCGGATTCCTCGGCACCGTAATCGGTATGATCCAGGCATTCTTCAACATGTCCCAGGCCGGCAACAACATTGACATCACCCTCCTCTCAAGCGGTATCTACACCGCAATGGTGACCACCGTGGGAGGCCTTATCGTCGGTATCCTCGCTTACTTCGGATACAACTTCCTCAGCGGCCAGATCTCAAGCCTCGTGTTCAAGATGGAGAACACCACCATGGACCTCATGGATCTCGTAAACGAGCCTGAATCAACTGAAGAGTAATTCCTATGGCAATCAAGAGAACAAGCAAGCCGCTTTCGGAAATGGCGATGTCTTCAATGACCGACATCGTGTTCCTGCTGCTCATTTTCTTCCTGGTGACCTCAACACTCGTCAATCCGAACGCGTTGAAGCTTCTCCTTCCGAAGAGCACGGGCCAGGTTTCCGCAAAGGCTACAGTCAGCGTCTCGATCAAGGACTGGGGCGATGGCACATATACATACCATGTCAACGGCAGCTCACAGCCTGTCAGCTACGAGCAGGTAGAAGATTCCATCGTGGAGCTTCTCCAGGCCGAAGAGGACCCTACATTCAGCATTTATTCCGACGAGACCGTCCCAGTGAAGGAGATTGTCGGAATGATGAATATCGCAAAGCGCAATCACTACAAGGTCATATTGGCTACCCAGCCGGAATAATTCGAGATGAAACAGTATCTACGCGAAAGAGAACAGCAGGAAAGGAAGGGCAACATCATAGGTGGTGTCCTTGCCGTAGGAATTCCTGTGCTCTGCGCGGTGTTCTGCTCATTCACCGGCATGAAGTACCTCTATCCACCACCGCCTGAGTCCACTTTCCTCATGGATTTCACCGAGGAGATCGAGCCGGTTGTACAGAACTATCGCGGCTCGGCGCCACGCGCGGAAGAGGTAGACCTCAGCAGACCGGTGGAGCTCATCCAGAAGAGTGAGTCTCCTCATGTCGCCGAAACAAAGCAGAACCTTACACCTGCGGCCAGACCTGATACTCATGGAGACATCGAGACTCCGGAGCCTCCAAGAAAGGAAGAGCCGAAGCTCGATCCACGTGCCGCATTCCCAGGCATGGCAAAGAAGGATACCAGTCTGACCGCACCGCATACCGCGACAACAGCATCTACCGGATTCAAGGCCGGTCAGCCACAGGGCAACACCGACAGCGGCAAGGCTGAAGGATCACCTAACGCCCATCTCCAGGGACGCAACGTAGTCGGATCGCTCACACGTCCATCATACGGAACCCAGTCAAGCGGAACCGTAGTCGTCAAGATCTGGGTGGACCAGTATGGAAATGTCCAGAAGGCTCAGGCAGGAGTCGAGGGCACGACCGTAACCGACAAGGAACTCTGGAATGCAGCCAGAAAGGCTGCCATGGAGTCACATTTTAACCAGAAAGCTGATGCTCCTGCGCTGCAGGAGGGTACAATCACTTATATTTTCAAACTCAAGTAATGGCGTGAGCCATATACAACAACACATTTATTAAACGCCGAGAGGCAGAATTCAATGGAAGATTTCAAGAAAGGCGGAAACTTTTCCGCAGAAGGAAGAAGACTTAGACCTCGCAAGAAGGTCGGCTATGGAGAACATCAGAGCTCAGGCGAGCACCGTTCATTCAACCGCGACGGAGAGCACCGTTCATTCAACAACGGAGAGCGCCGCAG
>JAKSJO010000039.1 GCA_024398125.1 Bacteroidales bacterium | reverse complement strand
TAGAATGCCGGCCTGTCACGCCGGAGGTCGAGGGTTCGAGTCCCTTCCGCACCGCAGAGCTTCAGAGAAATCTGAAGCTCTTTTTTTACCCAGGGACGAAGAACCCTCGGGTGGCTTAAGCGAAGCGAAGACATGCCTCAGCATGTCCGGCGGAGGCCGGGACGGAGCGAAGCGATGTCGGTAGGCCGGGAGCCGCAGGGTATTAAGGGGCGGAGCCCCTGGTATAGATATTCGAGTCCCTTCCGCACCGCAAAAAGCTCAGTCTTTCGACTGGGCTTTTTTTGTTGACATGCTACTGTTTGCTTCCATCAGGTTGCTTAAGAAGAATTCATAACACTTATAATCTATCAGCTGAAAAGAATACTACACGAATGGATGGTTGTCGATTGTTTTTTCAACTTCCTCGATCTTTTTCCATGCTTTCTTTTCCCCGTATTCTATTGAATATCGTACGATAACAGGAATGCTATACAAGGAGCATATTCCAAAACCTATTGCGCCTCCTAAACTTTCGGCAAGAATAGCAATAATTGTCAATGCAATACAAATAACCTGCAGCACCGCAGTCGCAATAATTTTCGACATAGTATCTATTTGATTTTCTCAATCTTAATTCCCCAAGGCTGGGCATTTACCTTATCCATCAACTCGTCAGAACGATCAACGGACCACTGAGTAGAGACATAGACTATACCATTCCTCCATGTGACGGGAACCACTCGTATATCAAAGCCCTTGTCTCTTGACCTCATTTTATCCATTTCATATTCTTCTTTTGTTCGGATAAACTTTGTGATATTCACCCCCAAATTCATAAAAGATCTTTTTACGGTCATTTCGTTTTCATCAGAATGCTCGCGTACATAGATTTCTACGACTGTCCTTGCAAGTTCCTTCTTATTCAAAGGGCCCGCACCATTGACGCGATAGCGAGAAGTGTCACGTTCCTGACGATTCTGGAATTCAGGGACATCATCTCTCTTGTAAAACACCTTACTCACACCGTCCAAATCTGAAACGGCAAGAGAGAGACCTTTCAAATCGAATCTGAATGAAAGATTAACGTTTTTATTGGGCCATTTACGTACCATAGGCTCAATATACTCTTGCACCGATTCCAGAATACCAGGATAGTCATTCTCAACTGCAATCTCTCCTTTCAGGGTTGCGATTTTTGAATCTATTTCCGCAGTAGAGAGACCTGCAGAAGCCATTTGCTCACGGAGAGCAAGCATTTTTTCAAGCATTGCAATCATATTGATTATTATTTATTAATTTATTATTTGCATGATTGTGGTGCAAATGTAAAATAATATAATTTAATTTACAAAATAATAATTTACATTTTTACAAATTTACAATTATCTCTTTGCTTATTTCCGCAAGGTTATATTGTTGTTAATTTGAGATTGGGCTCCCTAGTTGCAACATGGGAACATAACAGGCAGCAATCATTGGATTAAGAACCTTGTTGTAAGCAACTAATGACACATTACAAAACATCCATGCCAGTATCAGGGAAAGTTTCGTTATCTTTGTTCGAGTTGCAGCCCTGGTGGTCCCATCGACTGACACAACATGCATACAACAGATAATTAACAGAGTTCCATCATGAAACGATACATTTTACTTGCAATTTTTCTCGTAACAGCCATTTTCAGTGCCTCTGCACAGCAATCGTACATGATTGACAAGGCTGTAGCCGTATTCTACCCGAAAGACTTCCAGGCTGAAAAACACCTTCCTTCTCCTGTTTTCGAGAGGGAGCTCTCCCCTGTCGGACCGCTTGACCCATCGTGGAGAATCAGACCTGAATACAGCCAGCATGGCGGCAGATCCGTGGTCCGCATCACAATCGGCGAAGATGACGACATCTACGGCACAGGCGAGGTCATCGGAGACCTACGCAGAAACGGCAAGGAAGTGGTATTCTGGAACAGCGACAACTATGGCTACACCAAGAATGAGGGCAAGAACCTCTACCAATCCCACCCGTGGGTCCTCGGTCTCCGCAAGGATGGTTCGGCATACGGCATCATCGCTGACAACACATGGAAGTCATCGCTAAAATCCGAAGGGAATACACTGACATTCGTGTCGGAAGGACCGGCTTTCAGAGTAATCGTGATAGAAGGCGAAAGCAGCAAGGAAGTCCTGAAGACTCTTGCGAAGCTCTCAGGAACAATGGAACTCCCTCCGATGTGGGCTATCGGCTATCAGCAGTGTCGCTACAGCTATTATCCGGATACCAGAGTCAAGAATATCGTCGATTCTCTCCGACAGGAACGGTTTCCTGCCGATGTAGTTTGGATGGACATCGACTATATGGACAGTTTCAAGGTCTTCACCTTCAACCCTGAGACTTTCCCCGATCCACAGGGCCTTTCCGACCATATCCACGCACGCGACATGAAGGCCGTGTACATGATCGACCCAGGCATCAAGGTCGAGCCAGGATACTTTGTATATGACCAGGGACATAAGAATGACTATTTCGTAAAGAAGCCCGATGGAACGGAATTCACCGGAAGCGTATGGCCAGGTCCATGCAATTTCCCTGACTATACACGTCACGAAGTCAGGTCATGGTGGAGCGGACTCACAAAGGAATTCATGCTTAAGGGCGCCGATGGTCTATGGAATGACATGAACGAGCCTTCGGTATTCGATGGCGTGGACGGCACGATGGACGAGGACGCCATGCACCTTGGAGGAGACGGCTACACTGCCGATTCACACCTCCGATATCACAACGTCTACGGCATGAACATGGTTAAGGCCTCAAAGGAAGGTTCTCTCCTTGCCCATCCTGACAAGCGCCCGTTCGTGCTCTCAAGAGACAACTTCCTTGGAGGTCAGAAGTACGGTGCGACCTGGACGGGAGACAACAGGTCCAGCTGGGACCATCTCAAGATGTCCATTCCAATGACTCTCAATCTCGGTCTTTCAGGACAGCCGTTCAACGGACCGGACCTTGGCGGATTCAGTGCCGATGCCGAAGCTGAACTCCTGGCTCACTGGTACGCAACCGGAGTGTATTTCCCGTTTGTGCGCAACCATTCCGAAAAAGGAACCGTCAACCAGGAACCGTGGGCGTTCGGAAAACGCATCGAAGATATCTGCCGAACCGCAGTTGAAAGAAGATACAGGCTTCTCCCATATATCTACACCCTTTTCAGGGAAGCCTCAATCGATGGACTGCCTGTGATGAGACCTCTTTTCATGGCGGACGAGAAAGACCTGTCCCTCCGACAGGAACAGCGGGTATACATGCTCGGCGACGATCTGATGATCATACCAAGATGGGCGACAGACCCATCGCTGCCGAAGGGCGATTGGGACATCATCCGTTTCGAGGACAAAGACGATGAATATCAGGCTTATGTCGCCCTTCGTCCAGGCGCCATAGTCCCGATGGCCAACCTGTATCAGAGCACTGAACAGTTCAAGGCTGACAGTCTCACCCTTCTGGTTAATCCAGCGGCAGACGGGCTTGCAAGCGGAGTGATGTACGAGGACGCCAAGGACGGCTTCGAGT
Source organism: Bacteroidales bacterium (assembly GCA_024398125.1). Classification (GTDB taxonomy): domain Bacteria; phylum Bacteroidota; class Bacteroidia; order Bacteroidales; family UBA932; genus Cryptobacteroides. The sequence continues at coordinate 11,655 of JAKSJO010000039.1, read as the reverse complement.
ACAGAAAAGGACAGTTTGCCGAATATGCATTTACCGCCTCAACCGATGCCAAGGGCGTTCTTACCGTGACCATGAAGCAGACAGGAGGCAAGGCCGACTATGGCCGGAAAACGCTTCGTATCGCGTATGTGTATGACGGCAAGATTGCATACTCTCCTTGGACGAAAGGAGAAAGCGTTTCAATGAAGACACCCAAAGAGAAGGAGTTTTCTCTGGCTAGAAGCGTGCGGTGAGGGCGACACCTGACACAAGGGCATAGGAAGCGCTGCCCGATGCCGGAGTTGCGGTCGGCATCGGTGCAATGAACGGAGTCAGTGAAGTCACATCCGCACCTGCAAAAGTCTCAAGTCGAGAGAGTGTCTTTCTTGCATTTGAGTTCATCACCCAGCCGGCAGCGAATGCCGCCGCTGTTGCAGCACCCAGCCACAGAGTCCCTTCGGCCGCAAGATACAGATCGTCATCCTTATCCTTCAGTCCCCTGGCCATTCCCACTGCGGTGAAGCCGGCAAGGCCAGCCGTGGCTATTCCACTGGTCCACATAACTGCCTTTGATAGTGAATACTTCTTCTGCGCACGCTGATAGTCCCACATTTCCTGAGTATTGCCAGGGATATGCAGGAAGGCGTTCTCATCCTCAATCCGCACAAGAGACCTGTGACGGGACAGTGATGCCACTGTACAGACAGCTGAAGCCGTCAATCCCGCCAGAATCGCTCCTTCACCTACCATAAGGCCCTTGAAAGCGTCGTCCATGCTGCTGCCAATACTCATATTATGCAGCATATATCCCGTACCGACGGCTGCAACACCAATTCCGCCATTGATGCCGGCATTAAACCTACGCATAGCCCTGTATCCGTTCTCGTAGCGTTGAGCAATGCTCTCGCTTGCGGGATTCTCAAGACTTGAAGGCAGTTTCCAATTTCTGTTTTCCGTATTGGTCTGGGCAGCCGACGTTACGCCACTGATGATCATGGCGATGATTATCAGAATTCTCTTCATAGTATTCAACAGATCAGCATGCCGCCATGACATAAGGCCGGCATCTACAGTTCGTCGGTAGAATAGAGGTAATAGAGGAGCGGACTTGGATAGTCGAAGAAATCTTCCGGCTTGAAAAATCTGGCAAGTTCCTTCTCTGCGGTCTCAAGAGAGTCCGATGTGTGGACGACATTCTCCTGATGGCTCATGCAGAAATCGCCTCTGAGTGTTCCTGGCACAGCTTTCTTTCCTTCTGTAGCGCCAGCCATCTCACGGACTACGCTGACAGCCTGTACACCCTCCCATGCGGTCAATATTACTGGAGCTGCCATCATAGAAGCCTCAAGGGTAGGATAAAACGGCTTTTCTACAAGATGAGCGTAGTGAACCTTGAGGATGTCCTTGTCCAGCTGTGCCATCTTCATGGCAACAAGCTTGAGGCCGCGGTTCTCGAGTCGGGTGATGATCTGGCCAATAAGTCCTCTCTGGACAGCGCCAGGCTTGATTATCAGAAGTGTCCTTTCCATATTATTGCGTTTGTAATGGTTAGCTTCGGAAAGATAAACAATTATCATCTGAAAGACCACAGATGTCCGAGACTTTTTACCAAAACAGTCAAAAATGCACGAGAAAATTTGGATTCTTCAAAAAAGTAGCTATATTTGTATCCGCGTTTGAGAAAACGCCAGCAAATACACTACTGGTGCGGTAGTTCAGCTGGTTAGAATGCCGGCCTGTCACGCCGGAGGTCGAGGGTTCGAGTCCCTTCCGCACCGCAGAGCTTCAGAGAAATCTGAAGCTCTTTTTTTTCCAGGGACTCGAACCCTCGGGTGTATTAAGCGGAACGAAAGTATGTTCTTCACAACTCTCCAAGAATCATATTAATGTCAAGACCGATAGGATCGATGCCGAAGGTCCTCAATCCAGCGTCCTTAAGCGACGCCCCACAATGCCAGAGTTCATCATCTATTATCAGCCAGCGATCATGCTGGTTCGTACGCCATCTCTCGACAGAAAGGGGTTTTCCTGGAAACTGCTGATTATACTGATCACACAACGCCTTGAGCGAGGCTCCAACGGAATTGGTGTATATTTTTGCCGACACTCCATCCGCCCTCGCATCCAGAAGGTCGATGGTGTGAGAACTCACATATCCATCAATCAACAATACACGCACCTTTGCGCGCCCGATCAGATCGGTGATAAAAGCTTTGGCTTCATAGATTTGACCAGCAGAAAAGATATGTGCCTTCTCCTTCAATGTACCATCCTCCAAACAGCCTAAAACATAATCAATCTTACGGTCCGTCTCAAGCTGATGCATTTCCAGTGATTCGATGCGTTGAAACATTCCAGTATTAGCTGAAATAAACCTGCGCATAGCATGGAAAGCATCATTGATTCTTACAGACATTTCAACAGCGACATCCGATCTTAGTACAGCCGACAACTGCGTGACCCCCTGTTCCGTAAATACATACGGGCAATATTTTGTATACCGACCTCTGCCACCAGATTCTTCCATCGTTTCTAAGGTCACATTTTGTGACCTTAGAAACTGCCATTCATCATCTGTCAATTGGAACATATATCGACCGGGGAATCGATTCATGTTACGCTTGACTGCCTGATTCAACGCTTTTGTTTTCACCTCATACAATTCCGCCAGATCCCTGTCCAGCATGACCTGTATTCCACGAATTGTATAGATCTTATTTTGGATCTGTACCTGCAAGTCTTTCAATTCAGTTTCCATATCTTCACTTCAAACACAAAAAAAGCAAGACAGACTTCTCACGTGCGGAACACGTAGAATATCATATCTTGCTTGCTTTTATGATACGAAGATAGTGAAAAAATACAGTAATCTATCGTCAGCGATAATTATTTCACGTATGCACGGGTGATTACGACCGGGGTGAGAGGGGCGTCAAGAGAATCGGTAGGGGTGTTGATGATTCGCTCGAACACGTCCATCCCTTCAGCGACCTCGCCGAATACAGTATACTGACCGTCAAGATGCGGCGTTCCACCTATGGTCTTGTAAACCTCGCGCATTTCATCTGTCAACTTTATCTTGCCGCCAGTCTCGCGGTCGATACGTTCCTGCGTCCTGTCCAGGCCTGCGTCGTCGAACACCCTGCCCCAGGTTACATATATCTGCATCTGATAGCTGGACATAGTCGGGTTGACGTCATTGTCGGCACGACCTGCGCCAAGCACGCCCTTGCGATGATAGATGCCATCCTCAAGTCTGAACTCTCCCGGAACAGAATAATTCTCGCGCGGCTGTGATGTATATAAAGGATTGGTCTCGTATTCTGTGTCCGAAATGCCGCCCTGAATCATGAAATCCTTGATGACGCGGTTGAATGTCATGCCGTCATAGTCATGATTGCCGACATGCTCGATGAAATTCGCCTTATGCAGAGGAGTTTCCTCGTAAAGCAGAAAGTCGAGATTACCCATCGTGGTCTCAAAAACGACATGAGTCTCCTTCGGGCCGCCGCAGGCAACAGCAGCAAAGGCAAATGCACCGGCTATAAAACACTTGATTGCTTTCATCTTATTATACTTTGAATGATTGACAGATTATTAAAAGAGTTTCTAAGATTCTTCGTGAACAGCCAGTCCTTCGACATGAATCGCCCTCGCTATTGGAGAAGGACACTTGTGCTCGCAAAGTCCGCAGCCTGTACATAAAATGTCCTCAATAACCGGAAACCGGTGAAAATGTCGAGACTCCCCTTCCCCGGCCATGACACTGGTATAGTCCTCCTTTATCTTTATCGCATCCCACGGACAGACATCCGCACAAGCCGCACAGACTTTGTCATCCGATGCATTGATGCATAGGGAGCTGACCAATACAGCCTTGCCGATCTGAAGATCATCCTTCCTGGATTCCGTCAGCTTCTCGATGGCGCCCGTCGGGCAGACCTCCGAACAGCGCGTACACCCAGGGTCGCAGTATCCTTTAGAGAAGTCAAGCACAGGTTGCAGGATGCCTTCCATACCGTACTCAGACGTGCATGGCCTCAACACCTTTGTCGGGCACTCGCTGATGCAGGCCTGGCAGCCGTTGCAAAGGGAATTCAGATGCTCATGACTTACAGATCCCGGAGGAGAGACTGCAGTCTTGCGCTTCGCTTCCTCTGGAACACCATATATGCCATCCACCTTTGATCGTGCCCAGGCGGATTGAATGGAAAGTCCCGCCTGCAGGATTGTTGATAGGAACTGGCGGCGGGACTGATTATCTTTAGCTGAATTAGCCAAGTTTCTTGACGAGAGTATTGATCATTTCAAGCTGCTGAGGAATCCTGATGTGCTGAGGGCACTTCTCCAGGCAGACATTGCACTTGGTACAGGCATCAGCCCTCATGCCGTCCTTGAGATCCTTCTTGTAGCGGGTGAGGAATACCTTTTTCTTTTTCTTGAAATCAGCATCCTGGTTGTCAGGGTCAGGGATGTTGAGTTCGTCAGATGTCGTGTTGAATACCTTGAAGTTGCCAGGGATGTTGACTCCGTTAGGACAAGGGAGGCAGTACTCGCAGCCCGTACATGCGATATGAGGGTTTGAATAGTACTCTTCCGCAATCTGCATGAGGTAGGCATTGTCATCAGCGCTGAATGGCTTGAAGTTCGAGAATGTCGCCACGTTCTCCTCAAGCTGTTCCATATTGGACATACCGCTCAGGGTACACATGACGTTCGGGTAGGAAGCCACGTATGACAATGCGACTCCGGCTGGGCTGAGGGTTGGGAAACGACGTGCAAGCTTGCTCTTCATGCCATCGCTGACATTGGCGAGGGCACCGCCGCGGATAGGTTCCATGATGGTGATAGGAATGCCACGCTTCTCAAGCTCCTCATACATGAACTTGGCGGAGTTGGCGTCAGGGCCTGGAGCAGCCGTTTTTTTTGAACCCATGTTCTCCCAGTCCAGGTAGTTCATCTGGATCTGGACAAAGTCCCAGTCATAATAGTTGCCATCAAGGATTTTCATGAACTCCCTGTCGTTTCCGTGGAAAGAGAATCCGAGATGACGGATCTTTCCCTCCTTCTTCTGCTGGATGAGCCAGTCAAGAAGGCCGTTGTCCACGAATCTTTCGTGGAGAGCGGCATCGCTTGGAAGGTTATGGAGAAGATAGAAGTCGAAATACTCGATCTGGAGCTTCTGCAATGAGCTGTTGAATATCTTCTGGCCATCCTCGAGCGATTTTACTGGAGAACGGTGGTTTGACAGCTTGGTGGCAATCATGTATGACTCTCTTGGATGGCTGCTGAGTGCCTTGCCCATAGCTTCTTCGCTGCCAGCATAACCTGACGCTGTGTCGAAATAATTGATTCCATGCTCAATGGCGTACGCAACCATCTTGTTGGTATGCTCCTGGTCGATTGAACCGTCGGAAGCCTTAGGCAGACGCATGCAGCCAAGGCCGAGAAGTCCGACTGTATCGCCAAGCTTTGCCCATTCTCTGCTGACAATCTTCGCGCCTTCCTTGGCAGTCTTCTCAAACTGAGCCTCAGCAGGTTTCTTCTGGCCGCAGGATTCAAGAACGGTTCCGGCTGCTGCAATGCCGGCAGCGGAAGCAACCATCTGCTTCAACGCCTCACGTCTGGTAATATTCTTGCTCATTCTATCAGGTGTTTTTTTTGGTCAATACGTGTTGTAGTTCTGCAAATATAAAAAATGATTCGTATCTTGCGAAAATAGCAAACGAACGACGAACAAATGGAACAAGTTACAGTATTCATCCCCGCATCGATCGCGAACATGGGATGTGGCTTCGACATCATGGGAATGGCTGTCGAAAGCGCCGGAGATATCCTCAGCATGGAAATGTCCGAGGGTGACGGCATCGAGATAATCAACCGTACGGATTACGATATTCCTTCTACAGTAGAAGACAACGTCATGACACCTTCAATCAGAGCGATGCTCAATGCAGCAGGTGTCAAGAAAAACATAAAGATCACCCTGATGTGCAAGATCATGCCTGGAAGCGGAATCGGTTCCAGCGCAGCATCGGCAGCAGGCGCAGTTGTAGCGCTCAACCATCTTCTCGGGAACAGATTCTCCGAGAAAGAGATGGTCGAGTTCGCGATGGAAGGCGAAGCTCTGTCCAGCGGCGGTGCAAAGCATGCCGACAACGTGGCTCCTGCCATCCTCGGCGGCATCGTGCTTATCTGTTCATACCATCCATTCGAGTATATAAGGATTCCTTTCCCTGAGACCTTCTGTGCCGCAATCGCACACCCACGCATCACCGTCAAGACATCCGAGAGCCGTGCCGTCCTCCCGAAGGACATTCCTCTGCACGACGCAATCCTTCAGTGGGCGAATGTCGGAGGTCTTGTAGCCGGTTTCATGAACAAGGACATGGGGCTCGTAGGCAGGAGCATGCGCGACGTCATCGTTGAGCCTCACAGAAAGAGATTCATCCCAGGATTCGACGAACTCCGCGGCAAGTTGGCGGCTGCCGGTGCGACAGCATTCAACATCTCCGGTTCCGGTCCATCAGTATTCGCCCTCTGCGACGACGAGAACAAGGCGAAGGAGCTCTGCAAAATCATGTCAGACCACTTCGAGAATCTTGGAATCGAGGCCGATTCACTGGTCGCACACGGCGACAACAGGGGCGCAAGGGTAATCTTCTAGACGAAACTCGCAATGAAATTCTACAGCACACGCAACAGGGAAGATCTTTATTCCCTCAAGGATGCCGCCATCATGGGGCTTGCTCCTGACGGAGGTCTTTTCATGCCAGAGACCATTCCGGCCGTCGACATGGACAAGGTGATGTCTTTCGAGACCTTCCCCGAGATGTCGGCCTATCTCGCGAAACAGTTCTTCGGAGAGTTTTCCGATGAGGAACTTCTCGAGATGACAACAAAGGCATTCTGCTTCGATATACCACTGAACGAAGTCGCACCTGGATATGATACACTTGAACTTTTCCATGGCCCGACCTTCGCGTTCAAAGACGTAGGCGCCGGATTCATGGGCCAGATGATGGGCCGCCTTGCAGACGAAGGCAAGGCAATCAACGTTATCGCCGCGACTTCCGGAGACACCGGCAGTGCTGTCGCAAACGGTTTCTACAAGGTCAACGGAGTGAACGTTACAGTCCTCTATCCAAAGGGCAAGGTCAGCCGTTTCCAGGAAAGCCAGATGACCACCCTTGGCCACAACATCCATGCAGTAGCCGTGGACGGCTGTTTCGATGACTGCCAGGCCATCGTAAAGAAGCTTCTCTCCGACAAGGAATTCCATGACGGATACAGACTTACTTCGGCAAACTCGATCAACATCCTCCGCTGGATACCACAGAGTTTCTACTACTTCTGGGCATACAGACAGTGGAAGGCAAAGAGCGGGAAGTGCTGTCCAACCGTCGTTGTTCCAAGCGGCAACATAGGCAATCTCGCAGCAGGCGTTCTCGCCAAGCGCATGGGACTGCCTATTGCAGGATTCGTTGCAGCCAACAACAGCAACGACACCTTCTTCAGATACCTTGAGAGCGGCGAATATGCACCAACTCCCACCATCCCGACCCTCGCAAACGCAATGGACGTGTCGGCTCCAAGCAATTTCGAGCGTATCCTAGATTTCTACGGCAAGGATTACGCAAGCATAAGTGCCGACATCAAGGGACGCTGTTACGACGACACCGCCATCCGCAACGCCATCAAGGAAATGTATGACAATTACGGATATCTCAGCTGTCCGCACAGCGCGACAGGCTATCTTGCGACAAAGGACACCGGCGCAGACGGATTCTGGCTGTCTACAGCCCATTATGCAAAGTTCATCAATGTCGTCAGCGAATCGCTCGGCACCGAGCTTCCACTGATCGAGCCGTTCCATTCGATCAGCATGAAGGAAGGCCGTCATGCGGAGATTCCTGTCGACCCTGAAGCCGTCAAGGACATCATCAAGAGCCTATAACTCACGACATACGAAGCATGAAATACTCAAAGCTTGGCAATACTGACATCGAAGTCTCACGCATCTGCGTTGGCTGTATGTCATACGGCAAACCCTCCGAAGACTTCCTCCTATGGACCCTCGGCCAGGAGGAATCCACCAGGATGATCGGCCACGCCATCGACCAGGGCATCAATTTCTTCGATACCGCGAACTGCTACAGCCACGGAACAAGCGAAGAGTATCTTGGCAAAGCTCTAAGGGACCTGGGCGTTTCTCGTGACAAGGTTGTCATCGCATCCAAGGTTTATTTCAATGAGGGATTCCTTTCCCGCAAGGCAATTCTTCGCGAGATCGACGGCACACTGAAGAGGCTAGGCACTGACTATCTGGACCTTTATCAGATCCACAGATATGATTTTGAGACGCCGATCGAGGAAACGCTGGAGACGCTGGATTCTCTCGTCAAGGCGGGGAAGGTCCGTGCGCTTGGAGCGTCCGCGATGTATGGCTATCAGTTCCACAATCTTCAGGAATGTGCCATGAAGAACGGATGGACAATGTTCTCGACAATGCAGAATCACTATAATCTGCTTTACCGCGAGGACGAGCGCGAGCTCATTCCTGTTGCGAAGCAGTATGGCGTCAGCCTGATTCCATACTCCCCTCTTGCCGGCGGTCACCTGACAAGAAATACATGGAACAGCGACAGCCTGCGAAGCCGAACCGACAAGACGATACAGTCCAAATACGACCATGCAATAGAGAATGACCTTGAGATCATCGCAAGAGTCGACGAGGTTGCCAGACGTTATGATGTCAGCATGACCCAGGTTGGCCTTGCATGGCATTTCGGGCGTGGTGTAACCGCTCCTGTCGTGGGAGCGCGCAGCATGGAACATTTCGACGACGCAATACGTGCAGTTGATTTCAAGCTCAGCGAGGAAGACATGCTTTACATCGAGGAGCCATACCGTCCTCATACCATAATTGGAGCGCTCAGTTCAAACGAACTTGATTCCGAGAAGGGTGCGAATCAGTCATCAGTAAAATAACCACCGATTTTTCAAGGCTTTTATCTATATTTGCATCCATGAAAAGATTTTTCTCGCTTATTCTTACGGTTGCGCTCCTGTCTGTCTCCTTCATTTCCTGCACAGAGCGTACATACCTCCAATTCGAGGAAACCACAAAGTCTTGTGATGCCAGTGCACAGAATTTCACCCTCACGACTACTGAGCCTATCGATTTCCTCAGCATAGATACGAATCTTTCTGAAGGTACGATAAAGTGCACCAACCTGGCGGACGGGACTCTCGAATGCAAGGGAGACTGGTATCACATCACCTGTACCAAGAATGATAAGAAGATTTCGGTATCCCTCAGCGAAAACAACCTGAGAATGGACAGAATAATCACGATAAATGCCTTGGGCAATGGTGTTGTTGCGACATGTACCGTGACACAGAGCAAGAGATAAAAAAGAGGCCTTCCGGTCTCTTTTTTTATTCCAGATACGCGCCCTGTTTTCCGGACGCTTCATGCAGCATCTTCAACTCCGGCAGTCTTCCCAACAAGCTGAACATATACTTTAACGGAAGCAATGACAGGTACCGGACACAGAAAACAATCAGTGCAAGCGACTGAACGATCACCTGAGTGACAAACTTTCTGTTTGGGTCCGTTATTCCCGCAATCGCAGTCATATACTTGCGCCACATGTGCCTTGCCTTGTCGTATGGACGGTTCTCGCGGTCATGGACAGCCTGCACAGTCTTGAGCACGCCGGCTTTCATCCCATGGAAATGAATGCGGTGGATATAGTCATTGTCTTCGCTGTTATGAGGGAATACAGGAGAGAATCCTCCGACAATTCTTATGGTTTTTATTGGGATAAGCCAGTGCGCCGCCATGACAAAGCGGACTTCGGCAAGCTCCGATGCGGTCTTGAGATACTTGCCGCACTTTGACTTGAAGTTACGATCCATTTTGTCCAACCCGGCAGTCATCTGCATAGGGCTGATGAGACCATACTCGCGATTTGCTTCAGCAGCATCGACAAGAGCCGGAATAGTATCCGGGAACACCCACGCGTCCTGATTGAGAAGATACACGTAGTCATATCCATTATCCACGGCATACCTGAGGCCGATATTGTTGGCCTTGCCGAATCCAAGATTCTCCTTGCTTTCCACCAGAATGACGTCAGGGAACTCAGACTTTATCCAGGCAGGCGACCCATCTGAAGATCCGTTGTCAATGACCATGACGTCATAATCACAGACGCTTCCCAATGCCTTGGGCAGCCAATTCATGCCATTGTATGTCACAATTACGACCAGAATCTTCATACCTTGCAAATATAGCATAGACAAGCGGAAAAAATAAATTAACTTCGCGTCCTGAGCTTTGACCGACAGGATACTAATCCAATTACAATATGTTAAAGAAAATCACACTTCTTCTTTGCGCTCTCGCTGTGGCAGCATGTACCACAAAGGAGGCGTACAATCCTGTACTCACCATTGAAGGTGGACAGATCCAGGGCGTAGCCGGCGATATCGAAGGCGTTTACGTCTACAAGGGAATTCCATATGCAGCACCTCCTATCGGAGATCTCCGCTGGAAGGCTCCACAGCCTGTTCAGCCATGGGACGGCGTCAAGCTTTGCGACCAGTTCGGACATCCTGCATTCCAGGGCGCACACTACCCTGGCGGCTATACCGACGAGTGGGGCTATGGCGAGGAAAAGGCTTACAGCGAGGACTGTCTCTACCTCAACGTCTATACAAAGAACCCTGGCGAGACTGACAAGAAGCTTCCTGTCGCTCTCTGGATCTTCGGTGGCGGTCTCCGCGAAGGCTGGGGCTCAGAGCCTGAGTTCGAGGGCAGCGAGTGGGCAAACAAGGACGTCGTACTCGTAACCTTCAACTACCGCGTAGGACCTTTCGGATTCTTCGCACATCCTGACCTTTCTGCAGAAGATCCTGAGCATGCTACCGGCAACTGGGGAACCCTCGACCAGATCGCAGCCCTCAAGTGGGTCAAGAACAACATCGCACAGTTCGGCGGAGATCCTGACAACGTCATGATCTTCGGCCAGAGCGCAGGTTCAAGAAGTGTCAAGTTCCTTTCAGCATCACCACTTACCAAGGGCCTCTTCAACAAGGCAGTCATCATGTCTGGAAGCGGTTTCGTTGATCCTCGCAAGCCTGCCCCTGCCATGCCGGCAATGCCTGGCATGCCTGCCGGTTTCAGAATGCCTCAGCAGAGCGGTCCTGTAGCTGTCAACGGCCACTATACCCTTGCACAGGCAGAGCAGAGCATCAAGGAAGTTGCAGACTGGGCCAACCTCAAGGACATCAACGCTCTCCGCAGAGCCGGAACCGAGACCATCTACGCACTCGGTACAATCTACACCCAGGTTACCGGCAAGCGCAGCGTCCTCAGTGCTTCTCCTATCGCTCCTTACATCGACAACTATGTACTTCCTGAGACTTTCGATCAGGCCTGCATCGACGGTTCTCTCGCTGACGTTCCATACATGATCGGTTTCACACTTCATGATTCAGGAAACATGGCACCTCAGATTGCAGACTTCGCTCTCAACAGAGAGGAGATGGGCGGAAAGGCGTACACATACCAGTTCGCACGTCCGCTTCCTGATGACGGAAAGCATCCTGCAGTCACCAACCGTCTCAAGGGCGCATTCCACTCTTCAGACCTCTGGTTCGTATTCA
>JAKSJO010000038.1 GCA_024398125.1 Bacteroidales bacterium | reverse complement strand
CCGGTATTCGCTATGGTTGATACATGTTGCGATCCTACACCGATTGATTACGTGATTCCGGCTAATGATGATGCAGCAAAGTCTATCGAATGTGTAATGAACGTACTTTGCAAGGCTATTCAGGAAGGTCTCGAGGAGAGAAAGCTTGAGAAGGATAAGGAAGTGGCAGCCGAGGAGGCAGCAGCTCCTGCAACCAAGAAGCTCCGTCCACGCAAGGGCGCCAAGGCAGAGGAGGCAGAAGAGGCAGCAGCTCCAGCAGCTGAGGCTCCAGCAGCCGAGTAATTCAAGTTCTGTTTAACCAATATAACTTTACGCAAAAATGGCTATTTCAGCACAGGACGTAATGAAACTGCGCAAGATGACCTCTGCCGGTATGATGGATTGCAAGAAGGCTCTCACCGAGGCTGACGGCGATTTCAACAAGGCAATGGACATCATCCGTGAGAAGGGTAAGCTCGTCGCTGCAAAGCGCGCTGACCGTGAGACTTCCGAGGGTGCAGTAAAGGCAAGAGTTGAGGGTGGCAAGGCTATCCTCGTATGCCTTGGTTGTGAGACTGACTTCGTTTCAAGAAACGAGGACTTCCAGAACCTCGCAGACAAGATCGCAGACGCTGCAATCGCAGCTTTCCCTGCTGATCTCGAGGCTCTCAAGGAGGTTAAGCTCGCTGACGGTCAGACCATCGCAGAGGCAGTCGAGGCTCAGACCGGCAAGACCGGCGAGAAGCACGTCATCGCTTACTATGCATGTGTAGAGGCTCCTTACATCAAGGAGTACATCCATAAGATCAACGGCAAGCTCGGCGCTCTCGTTGGCTTCAATAAGGAAGTTTCTGAGGAGCTCGCAAAGGGCGTTGCTATGCAGATCGCTTCAATGAACCCAGTTGCCATCTCTCCAGAGGAGTGCTCACAGGAGGTTATCGATAACGAGTACAAGGTCGCTATCGAGAAGACCAAGGAGGAGCTCGTTCTCAAGGCTGTTGAGGCTGCTCTCAAGAAGGCAGGCATCAACCCAGCTCACGTTGACAGCGAGGCTCACATCGAGTCTAACACTGCTAAGGGCTGGCTCACTCAGGAGCAGGCTGACCAGGCTCGCGAGATCATCAAGACCGTTTCTGAGGCAAAGGCAGCTGAGCTTCCTGCACAGATGGTTGAGAACATCGCAAAGGGTCGTCTCCAGAAGTTCTTCAAGGAGCAGACTCTTACCGAGCAGGAGTATCAGATGAGCGACGACAAGCAGACTGTAAAGGCTGCTATCGCTGCTGCTGACAAGGAGGCTAAGGTAGTTGCAATGAAGAGATTCTCTCTCGCTGACTAATTACCTGTCACCATAAAGAAGAAGAGGCTGACCTAACGGTCGGCCTCTTTTCGCGTTTTGTTGGGATTGCGAATAATAATTCGCAAAAGTTGCGAATTATTATTCGCATTATTCATATCTTTGTGCGAAAAGAATGTAAGATATGTGGATTTACGAAAGATATGATTGGATGAACTTCTCCTGGGACAGGGAGCGTATCTCTGCCCTTGCCGAGAAAGTCAGTTCCAGAATCGGCTATCTGCATGGCCGGGTGGCGTCCCTTGCGGATGACGACCGAAGCGGTGCTGTGGCAGAGATACTCACACAGGATATCGTATCTTCATTCCGCATCGAGGGAATCAACCTCAATACCGACGACGTGCGCTCGTCAGTAGTCCGAAGACTTGGGGTGACCAACATTCCGACGACCGGCACTTCGACCCATTTCATGGAAGGTGTTGTCGACATGATGCTGGACGCGACACGAAACTGCAATGTCCCGATTGATAGGGAGCGTATCTTCGGTTGGCACAGTTCGCTCTTCCCTACAGGCAGGAGCGGCTCTTATCCGATTACCGTAGGCAGTTACAGGAAAGGTGATGTCCAGGTCATATCGGGGCCGATGGGACGGGAGAGAGTTCACTACATGGCACCTCCGGCATCGGATGTAAACGACATGATGGAGGAGTTCATGTACTGGTTCAACCATTCCAGCGACATTTCAAGTATCACGAGATCGGCTATTTCACATCTCATTTTTGTGAGCATACATCCTTTTGATGATGGAAACGGTAGAATAGGCCGCGCGATTGCGGACATGGCTCTCGCTGGAATCGGCGAAGGGAACGGTATGCTATTCAGCATGTCCAGAGAAATCGAGAAGGAGAAGAAGGATTACTATGCCGTTTTGGAGAAGACGCAGAGATTCTGTGCGGATGGGGATATAACGGCCTGGATTGAGTGGTATGTCGGCTGCCTTGGCCGTGCCGTGGAGGATTCTCTGGAAGCGCTCAGCAGTATCCTGAACAAATCCGTATTCTGGAGGGAATTCTCTGCTGAAAAGATATCAGAAAGACAGAAGAAAGTATTGAACATATATCTTGATGGCAAGGAAGCGAAGATAACTGCCCAGAACTGGGCGAGGCTTGGTTCCGTGTCTCTCGATACGGCGTTAAGAGATATCTCTGACCTTGAACATAAGGGCATGCTGTCTCCTCTTCCCGGCAAGGTTCGCAAGGTGGAGTATGCCATAAACTTCATCAAGACAGACGGCTTTATAAGGCATTTCACGGACATCCACCTTGAGGAAGGCGAGAGGGGCTATTATCTGGCAGCGTCTTTTGACGGCAGGCCTGTCCGCGAACGAATATCTGATCTGGACTATAGGCAGTGCGCATCAGGGTCTGTTACCACAGCTGACATGGTCCATAAATATATGGCATATCTTTCCGCTGGCCTTGATTGACCTCGCATTTGGTTTCTCGGAAAGATATCTAACTTCCTCGCGGGTGAGAACCACCTATGTGGATGATATGTTATGCGGAGCTTCGCTGCGGCAGCTGCTGCCCGCATTGCTTCGCTTTTGATCTTCATTACGATCTTTCCTGATATGTGAGCCCAGAGCCGGAATGGCTCCGGGCTGTAATTTTTTTGGACTGAAATTTTGTAAATAGCTGATATATATATATTAGCAGGATAAATGCGTTTAATAAACTCAAAATATCCAAATTATGAACAAGAATTCAGTTTATGTCTCGCCTGAAATCAAGGCGATCGACATCGAGAACGAGAGCGTTCTCTGCGCATCTGCAGACATGGCAGTGTCAAATGCATGGGATGGAAACACCGAAGAGGAGTGGTAATCAAAAGGAGGAAAGAGAAATGAAAAAGATCGCAATTGCATTCGCTGCACTCATTGCAGCATTCGGTATCTCATCATGCAACAAGGAGCAGATCGAGACCCCTTCAACTGACATCAATATCAATATATCAGTTGCAAACCCTACTGGTACAGACACAAAAGCAGTCAAGACAAATTGGGTTGCAGGTGACAAGATTTTTATCTGGTTTGACAGCAGTGTTGCAACCAACCCTGAACTCACAATCACATTCAATGGATCAACCTGGGAGGCTGGAGAACTTGCATCGGGTGTCTCGGAGAATCTTCAGGCAGAGGGAAGTATGAAGTACTTCTATCTCTCTACAAATACATGGGATATTTCAGATCATACCAATTTTGGCTCATTCCATATCTTCAGGTTCCCTAGTTCCAATTACTCAGGTGATGTAGCAAACGCTGCTACTCCATTGACTCTCTGTTCACATATAAACGGACAAGCTGAACCGACATACACATTTGCTGCCGGAACCCTCTCTCTTAATCTTGACAAGTGGAAGTTCCTGACCAATACTCAAGTGACAGTTCCAGTTCCTGATGCAAACAATGCGGATAAATATAGACTGTCTTTCAGGAAGGAGGGGTATTCTGCTAATGCCGTTGTTGACGTAAGATTGTTTGATTCGTATTTAGACAAAGGTGAATCGACCTCTACATATGCACGTGGTGGGGTTGCCACAGATGGAGCCGTTTTCTATCTGAGAGCTAGCTCAAGTTTTTATACTTCAAGTGATAATATCACATTCACCCTTGTGGATATGACCTCAGGAAGCAAGAAGACCTATACCTATAGTACTCCGACCCAGAAGGTTTTCCCTCTCAGCAACCATATCACAATTGATAAGATCACTGGAAGTGGAGGTTGTTCAGAGAACGCTTTCTCAGCTATCAAGCTCCCTGCATTTACCGGAGCAGAAGACTCTAACTGGGAATTGCAGTAGACTTTCAAAGCTACAGCAAAGAAATCATTGCAGTGTGCAAATAGAGAAGCGAGCCTCGGAAATCAATCCTTGGCTCGTTTTTTTCTGCTCGGGATTTCTCCTTCTCACCATGTTGTTGCCATCGGGCGGGCGGAGGTGTGGAGCGCCCTCGAGGATTGCGTGAAACGGAACGAGCGGCAAGCGGGCGTCTCGTGACGGCGTGTGTCTGACGAACGTTAGACGCGCAGCGGCTAAAAGTGAGGAGTTAGCCGTCAAGCCCGCGAGAGCGAAGTGGAGTAGCAATCCGTGGCCGGCGCTCCATGCCTCACGCCCCGCCAGTATAAGAAATGCGAAAAACAACTCGAATAGGTCTTAGACTTTGGGTCTCTCTCTTTTTGCGTATATTTGCAGGGGGTAATCCTGTACCGAAACGTAAACCATGGCAAATCCACTCAAGCAGCTTGCGGGCGAGACCGCGATATATGGTCTCAGTACCATACTGGCCCGAATAATCAACTTCCTTTTCGTTCCTTTCTATACCAGGCTTCTTACGACAGCCGAGTACGGAGTGGTGACCGAATTCATGGCGTACATTGCCGTGCTCCAGGTCGTGATGGTTCTGGGCCTTGAGACGGGATGCTTCCGCTTTGCCAACAAGGAAGGATGCTCTCCAAAGGCGGTCTATTCAAACGCGCTTGCAACTGTGACAGGCCTCGGCCTGGCCTTCTTCGCAGCAATGATAGTATTCGCCGAGCCTCTGGCCGGTATGCTGGGCTATGCCGGCTACAAGAGCATGATGATCTATCTCGGAGGAATTCTTGCTTCCGACTCTATCACCGCCATTCTCTTTGCAAAGCTCCGCCAGGAGCATAAGGCAACCCGTTTCGCTGTACTCAAGACTGTAAAGATTCTTACTGAGACAGGCGCAAACCTGTTCCTGTTCTTCGTCTGGCCGGCTCAGCCAGATTTCAGCTATCCTCTTCTGGCGACCTTCATCAGCTGTGTCGTATGCCTGCTGCTCTTCGTTCCTGAGCTGCTCCGCTTCAGGTTCGAGCTTGACGGCAAGCTGTTAAAGACCATGCTGGCGTACTCGATTCCGTTGATGATCGCAGGTCTGCCGGGAGTTGCGAACGATTTCCTCGACAGAATTCTCTTCAGATGGTGCGACACCTCGTCAGAGGCTTGGAGAAGCAGCCTTGGCGTGTACCAGGCGGCTGTCAAGCTTGCCGTCATAATGAATCTGTTCATCCAGATGTTCCGCTTCGCGGCGGAACCATTCTTCTTCCAGCGCTCGAAGGACAAGAAGTCAAAGGAGCTGTATGCAATCGTACTGGAGTTCTTCACAGCATTCTGCGGTCTTGTTTTCCTCGGCGTGATCCTTTACATCGACATCATCTCGCTGCTGCTTGGACGTGATTTCCGCTCGGGTGTCGGCGTCGTGCCTATCATGCTCCTCTCCTATATGCTGCTGGGAATGCAGTTCAACGTCAGCATGTGGTACAAGCTTTCCGGCAAGACAGGAATGGCAATCTGGATCACCATGGCAGGACTTATCGTAACGGCAGTCATCAACCTGACATTCATGCCGACCTATTCGTACTGGGCGTCGGCGTTCGGACATCTTGCCAGCTATCTTGTGATGTTCGTGCTCTGTGCGGCGCTGGGCGCCAAGTACAATCCTTTCCCTTACCGCTGGGGACGTATCCTCGGCCTCTTCGGACTGATGGGGGCATTCTATCTCGCGGCCTTCCTTATCGACAAGACTGCTCTGTGCTCATCGCTGATTCCGAAGCTCGCCATCCATACCGTCCTCATCGTGGGTTATCTCGCTGTGTGTCTGCCGCTGTTGAAACCGGGATACCGCAAGCTTTCAACCATGTAGGTATTGCATTATTAAAATTTTTAACTACCTTTGACCCAAACGAACAACAATCAAATGACAACCCTTATCAACATCCATCATCGCCATCACCATATCATCGTACGATAGGGTGAGCGACGCGTGTGTTGATTAGTAGATAACAAACACGAGACTTGCCCGAAAGGCAGGTCTTTTTTTTATGCGGCGCAGCCGCCGATAATACACAGAATACTATGCTGAGAATTGCAATTCAATCCAAAGGCCGACTCAGTGACGACAGCCTCGCGCTGCTTCGTGACGCCGGCATCATGGTTGACGAACTTAAAAGAAAATTCCTTGGAAAGGCATCGAACTTCCCCCTCGAGCTGCTCTACCTCCGCGATGACGACATCCCTGGTGTCGTGGCTGACGGCTGCGCGGACATCGGTATCGTAGGTTTCAACGAAGTCGCAGAAAGCGGTCTTCTTGCCGACGGTCAGGTGACGCTCGAAAGGAAGCTTGGCTTCGGAAAGTGCCATATCTCGCTTGCAATTCCTAAGAACCAGGAGTACACCGATCCTTCTTTCTTCAACGGAAAGAGCATCGCAACCTCATACCCAAACGTCCTCGAAGGCTGGCTCAAGGAGAATAACGTTGACGCCAGGGTGCGCAAGATACTTGGATCGGTCGAGATCGCTCCTGCTGCATCCATCGCCGATGCCATCTTCGACATCGTATCCTCAGGCGGCACCCTCGTTTCAAACGGTCTCAAGGAAGTCGTAAAGGTTCTTGATTCAGAGGCAGTGCTCATCAGCGGTCCTTCAATGGACGAAGAGAAGCGCCGCATCCTCTCAAGCCTGCTGTTCCGTTTCGACTCGATCGCAAACAGCGCAGGCAAGAAGTACATCCTTATGAACCTTCCTACCGACAGCGTAGAAGAGGCTGTAAAGCTGCTTCCTGCGATGAGAAGCCCGACCGTGATGCCTCTCGCCGCCGAGGGATGGTGCTCACTCCACTCAGTCGTTCTCGAGAAGGAACTCTGGGACAAGATTGAAAAGCTCAAGGCTATCGGAGCCGAGGGTATACTCGTACTCGATCTGGACAAGATAATCCTCTAGAATATGATCAACATCTACGATACTCCGGCCAGGTCAGAATGGGCTGCGCTTACCCGCCGCCAGCTCCCTGATGACAGCGTTGTAGAACAGCGTGTCGCTGCAATCCTTGCACGTGTCCGCGAGGGTGGCGACGCAGAATTGAAGGCTATCGCCACAGAAATCGAAGGCCGCTGCCCCGAGACCTTTCTGGTCAGCCAGGCCGAGATGGATGCTGCCGAAGCTGCCGTTCCGGACAGTCTCAAGCAGGCCATTGCCCGTGCCGCAGCAAACATACGCGCATTCCATGCCGCCCAGACAGCTGAGACCGTAAAGGTGGAGACCATGCCTGGCGTCCGCTGTGAACGCCGCTCGCTGCCGATTGCACGCGTCGGTCTGTATATCCCAGGAGGCAGTGCCCCTCTGTTCTCGACACTCCTCATGCTGGCCATTCCTGCAAAGATAGCCGGCTGCCGCGAGATCGTTCTCTGTACACCATGCGGAAAGGACGGCAAGGTCGCCGACGCTGTGCTTTATGCTGCTCGTTTCTGCGGTGTCGACAAGATATTCAAGCTTGGCGGAGCACAGGCAGTGGCCGCCATGGCATACGGAACCGAGAGTGTTCCAAAGGTTCTCAAGATATTCGGTCCGGGCAACCGCTATGTGACCAAGGCTAAGCAGCTCGTAAGTGCGGCCGGTACCGCCATCGACATGCCTGCCGGTCCTTCCGAGGTCATGGTCATGGCCGATTCGACAGCCAACCCGGCTTACGTCGCAGCCGACCTGCTCTCGCAGTGCGAGCATGGCCCTGACAGCCAGGCGCTCCTCGTGTGCGACAGCATGGACATCGCAAAGGCAGTAGACGCAGAGACCGAGCGCCAGCTGGCACTTCTGCCGCGTGCGTCGATCGCAGAGAAGTCGCTTGCCAACAGCCGCGTGATCGTGCTTGACGGCCGCGAGACCATGATCGAATTCGCAAACTGCTACGCAGCCGAGCATCTCATCATCTCAATGGACGACCCTTGGGCCGTTGCCGACCGCATCGAGGCGGCGGGAAGCGTGTTCATCGGCAACCATTCTCCGGAGAGCGCAGGCGACTATGCATCGGGAACCAACCACACCCTGCCTACAATGGGTCTGGCCGGAGCGTTCAGCGGTATCGGCACAGACTCGTTCCGCCATCAGGTTACATACCAGGAACTCAGCCGCGAAGGCCTTTCCAGCCTTGCGGAAACCATAATCACCATGGCTGACGCCGAGGGACTTGATGCCCATGCCGCAGCCGTGAAGGTCAGAACCAGATAATCATGAAAGAACTGATCAGACCAAACATACTTGCGCTGGAGCCATATTCTACCGCGCGAGACGAATACAAGGGCGAGCTCGGCATCATGCTCGATGCCAACGAAAACCCTTACGAGAATGGAATCAACCGCTATCCCCAGACCTCGCTGCGCAGGAGCGTCATCTCGAAGCTTGCGACAGGAAAGGGCATCCCTGCGGAGAAACTTTTCCTCGGCAACGGGTCCGACGAGGCGATAGACCTTTGCTACAGGGTTTTCTGCCGTCCGGGCGTGGACAACGCAGTCATGATAGCTCCAAGCTACGGCATGTACAGCGTATGTGCTGCTGTCAATGACATCGAGTGCCGCAAGGTACAGCTGAATCCAGACTTTTCGCTGCCGTCCGAGGCTCTTCTTGCAGCCAGCGACGCCAACAGCAAGCTTCTTTTCATCTGCTCGCCGAACAACCCTACCGGCAACGCCTATCCGATCGAGGAGATCGAAGACCTGATCCAGAAGTTCCCCGGCATCGTGGTGGTCGACGAGGCTTACATCGACTTCTCTTCACGCCCGTCACTTGTTCCTCTTACAGAGAAATATGACAGGCTCATCGTGCTCCAGACCCTTTCCAAGGCTCATGGCATGGCCGGTCTCCGCATGGGTCTCGCTATCGCCGACGCAGAGATCATAAGATACTTCGACATGGTCCGCTATCCATACAACGTCGGCTCGGACACTCTTGCGCTCGCGGACGGACTTCTTCCGGACGACGTCAGTGCCCAGATCGAGGAACTCAAGTCCGAGAGAGCAAAGCTTGCCGAGAATCTCGCAAGCCTCAAGTGTGTCAAGAAGGTATATCCAAGCGATGCGAATTTCATTCTCGCAGTGTTCGACAACCCTCGTGAGGCTTACAATGTCATGATCGCGGAAAAGATCATCGTGCGTGACCGTTCTACCGTGAAGGGATGCGAAGGCTCTCTCCGTATCACCGTAGGAACTCCGGAGGAAAACGCCCGACTCATGGAAGTGCTCAAAAGATACGATGCATAGTATGGCAAGAAAGGTTTTGTTCATAGACAGGGACGGCACCCTCATCATCGAGCCAAAGCCATCCCTCCAGATAGATTCATACGAGAAGCTTGAATTCCTTCCGGGAGTCATAGGCGCCATGAAGCGTATCGCCGGACTGGATTACGAGTTGGTGATGGCCAGCAATCAGGACGGCCTGGGCAGTGAATCATACCCGCTGGACAGTTTCCAGGGTCCGCATGACCTCATGCTCCGCACACTCGCGGGAGAAGGCATCCGCTTCGACGAGCAGCTGATCGATCCGACCTGGCCCGAGGACAATGCTCCTACCCGCAAGCCTGGTACAGGCATGTTCGGAAAGTATATGGGTAATGATGATTATGATCTTTCCTCAAGCTATGTAATCGGAGACCGTATGACCGACGTCCGACTTGCCGCGAACCTTGGCTGCAAGGCAATCCTGGTCGACATTTCCGGCGAGGCAGGGGAGTGCCCTGAGGATATCCCTGCACCGGTCCTGCGCGCAAAGTCGTGGGAAGAGATTGCAGAATACCTCTGCCGCGAAAGCCGCCATGCACGCATCGAGCGCAATACGCGCGAGACACAGATCACCGTCGAGGTCGATCTGGACGGACGTGGCCCGAATGGCATCAGCACCGGCCTTCATTTCTTCGATCACATGCTCGACCAGATTGCACATCATGGAGGAATCTCGCTCATGATCGAGGCGAAGGGAGACCTCGAGGTCGATGAACACCATACTATGGAAGATGTTGCCATCGCTCTTGGCGAGGCTTTGCGCCGTGCTCTCGGCGACAAGAGAGGTATTGAAAGATATGGTTTCGCGCTGCCTATGGACGAGTGCGACGCCCTTGTGCTGCTTGACCTTGGTGGACGAATCGATTTCAGCTGGGATGTGAATTTCACCCGTGAGTATGTGGGTGACACCCCGACCGAGATGTTCAAGCATTTCTTCACCTCGCTCTGTGCTGCCATGCAGTGCAACCTTCATATCTCAGCGAAGGGTGAGAACAACCACCATCTTGCGGAAGGCGTATTCAAGGCATTTGCACGCAGTCTTCGCAGTGCTGTGTACCGCATGCCGTTCAATTATGATCTGCCAAGCAGCAAGGGAGTATTATGATAGCGATAGTGGACTATTCGACCGGCAACATCCGTTCGGTCATCAACGCTCTAGGACGCATCGGAGCGAAGGATGTCGTTCTTACATCCGACCCTGCTCTGATCGCGTCAGCGGAAAGAGTCATCCTTCCTGGCGTGGGAGACGCTTCGGAGTCGATGGCTGCGCTGAAGGCGTCAGGCCTCGATGAGTGCGTAAAGGCGTTGAAGCAGCCTGTTCTCGGTATTTGTGTGGGCATGCAGCTTATGTGCAGACACTCCGAGGAAGGTGATGTGGACTGCATGGGCATCTTCGACTGTGATGTCCGCCGTTTCGTCCCTCAGCCGGGACTGAAGATTCCTCACATGGGCTGGAACAGCATCGCGGATCTTCGCACACCTTTGTTTGATGGCATACCTGAAGGAGCCTTTGTATACTATGTGCATTCCTATAGACCAGACTTGTGTGCGGACACCATCTGCCGCACCGATCATGGTGGAGAATTCAGCGGAGCCCTTTCTCACGGAAATTTCTACGGAACCCAGTTCCATCCGGAGAAGAGTGGATCGATAGGAGAGATTATTTTAAGAAATTTCATCGAGAAGGCATTATGATAGAGATCATTCCGGCAATCGACATTATCGACGGACGCTGTGTGAGGCTTTCCCAGGGCGATTACGGTGCCCGCAAGGTCTATGACGCGTCCCCAGAGGACATGGCCCGCCAGTTTGAAGATGCGGGCATGAAGAGACTTCATCTCGTGGATCTGGACGGAGCGAAGAGCTCGTCTCCGTGCAACCTCAAGGTACTTGAGAAGATCGCATCATTCTCGGGCATGAAGCTGGAGTGGGGTGGAGGCATCAAGACTTCCGAGTCCCTTGCTTCGGTTTTCAATGCGGGTGCCGACTATGCAGTTTGCGGCAGCGTCGCAGCACGCCAGCCGGAGCTGTTCGATGGATGGCTTGGCGAGTTCGGCCCCGAGCGCATGGTGCTTGGAGCGGACGTACGTGAGGGCAGGATTGCGGTCGCAGGCTGGCTGGAGGAGTCGGAAGCAACCATAGAAAGCATCGTCGAGCGCTTCCTTCCTAATGGCCTTTCTCAGGTCATCTGTACCGACATCTCCAAGGACGGCATGCTGGCTGGACCTGCTTTCGACCTGTACTGCAGGCTCCAGAGCGAATGGCCAGGCGTTGACTTTACCGTCAGCGGCGGTATCAGCGGCATGGCCGATATCGAGAAGCTGTCCGACCTCGGCCTGCGCAAGGTCATCGTCGGCAAGGCAATCTACGAAAACAGAATAAGCTTAAAGGATCTTGAAAGATGGTCGCTAAACGCATAATCCCATGTCTGGATGTCAAGGGCGGCAGGACCGTCAAGGGCATCAATTTCGTAGGACTCCGCGATGTCGGCGATCCTATCGAGCTCGGACGCCGCTATTCCGACGAGGGCGCGGATGAACTTGTGTTCCTCGATATCAGTGCCACCCAGGAGGAACGCGGAACCTTTGCATCCCTGGTTTCCCGCATCGCGGAGAACATCAGCATCCCGTTTACTGTCGGTGGCGGCATCTCCTCGATCGATGATGCAGCCCGTCTGCTTGATGCAGGCGCTGACAAGGTCAGTGTGAACAGCGCGGCGATCAGAAATCCGGAACTCATAGACAGCATAGCGTCGCGCTACGGCAGTCAGTTCATTGTAATCGCCATCGATGCCCGTCAGGTTGACGGCCGCTGGCTTGCTACCACTCATGGCGGCACCCGCCCTAGCGACAAGGAACTGTTTTCATGGGCAAAGGAGGCTCAGGACAGGGGCGCAGGCGAACTCCTTTTCACTTCCATGGACCATGACGGCACACGCGCCGGCTATCCTCTCGAGACATACGCAAGGCTGGCAGACGAATTGTCCATACCTGTCATTGCGTCAGGAGGAGCCGGTAATATTGCCCATATCGCGGAAGTGTTGACCACAGGCCGCGCAGATGCCGCTCTCGCAGCCAGCATCTTCCACTCAGGCGAGATTCCGATCCCTGAACTCAAGAAAGAACTTTTGAAATGCAAAATACCAGTAAGAATATGAAATTCAGCGAATTCAATCTAGAAAAATGTGCAGACGGGCTGCTTCCTGTAATCGTACAGGATGCCGATACATTGAAGGTCCTCATGCTTGCATACATGGACGAAGAGGCTTATGAGCGCACAGTGGATACCGGTCTTGTGACCTTCCACAGCCGCAGCCGCAATGAAACCTGGACAAAGGGTGAGACCAGTGGGAATTTCCTTCACCTCGTCGAGATGTTCCCTGACTGCGATAAGGATACATTGCTTATCAAGGCTCGTCCTACCGGACCTACCTGTCACCGTGGCACCATAGCATGCTTCGATACCCGCGACGAGGAAGGCTTCCTCGGAACCCTTGCTGCATGTATCCGTCAGCGTCATGAGGAAATGCCTGAGGATCACTACACCACTTATCTCTTCAACAAGGGCGTGAACAAGATTGCCCAGAAGGTTGGTGAAGAGGCTGTAGAGACCGTTATCGAAGCTGTGGATGGAAACAAGGAGCGCTTCCTCTACGAGGCAGGTGACCTTGTATATCACCTCATGGTCCTCTTCGAGCAGATGGGCTTCACCATGGCAGATCTCGAGAAGGAGCTTGTGGTAAGACACAAATAGTCATTCCGACATACAATAGAAAAAGGCGGTTGCGATTCTCATCGCGCCGCCTTCTGTTTCTAACCTAAAAATTAACCTATGAAAAAACTATTCGATAGGTAAATAATCAAATTGTGTGCCGAATTTGAACTATTTGCTGAGATTTTCGTTCAAAGTGACAGATTTGATGATGACTTTGTTGATAGGGAGGTCACGTGCACCGGTCTCGACGGCTGCGATCTTGTCGATTACGTCGATGCCTTCCACGGTCTCGCCGAATACGGTGTACTGGCCGTCAAGCTGTGCGCAAGCAGCCTCACTCTGTACGAGGTAGAACTGTGATCCAGAAGACTCCTTGAGAGGGTTTGCGCTGTCGCCCTTGCGAGCTGCAGCGAGTGCGCCCTTGATGTGCTTGTGCTCTGCGACGAACTCTGCAGGAATCTGGTATCCTGGACCGCCTGTGCCGTACTGTGCAACCTTGGACTCATCCTTGGTGTAAGGGTCTCCGGCCTGGATCATGAAGTTGTTGATGACTCTGTGGAAGAGGATGTTGTTGTAGAATCCGCTGAGAGCGAGCTTTGCGAAGTTCTCGCGATGCTTAGGGGTGTCGCTGTAGAGCTTCACGCTGATTGTGCCGAGGTTGGTGACGATATCGAACACAGGCTCTGCAGGGAGCTGGGCAACCTGCTCGGCTACGCTTGGGCTGTTGATGTCGATAACCTCTTCCTCGACAGGAGTGTTTACATTCTCTTCGCTGTTCTTCTTTCCTGAACATGAAGAAAGCATTGCTGCCATTGCGAGGCAGCACATTGCTGCGATTGCTGTTCTTTTCATATCTATTGTGTTTTTGGTTTAATTCCAATAATAAAGCAGGAATCCCGCCAGGGCTCCCAGGAGGATGACGAGCATCGGGTTTGCCTTCCACTTGAAGGATGCGAACATTGCTGCCGCGAAAAGCGCCCAGCTCTTCCAGTCAGCGAAGTTGCTTCTGATAAGCCTGAACTCTGGGTTGAGGCCATACCAGTTCACGTGGAAGATCATGACCAGTGCGGCAGCCGCGATAAGACCGACCACTGCCGGACGGAGAATCTTCATCGTGTTGGCGAAAACGGGGCTGTTGTTGAACTTCGAGTAGAACCTTACCAGCGCGAGCACTATCAGGAATGATGGCAGGACGACTGCAAATGTAGCGCTCAGGGAGCCGAGTACGCCCATGACGTGGCTTCCGCCGGCATTGCGGATGACCTCGTATCCGACATAAGTCGCACAGTTGATGCCTATAGGACCCGGAGTCATCTGGGAGATTCCGACGATGTCCGTGAACATGCTTTCCGATATCCAGGCGTTCTCGACGACGATCTTTGTCTGGATGAGGGAAATCACCGCGTATCCGCCTCCGAAGGTGAACATGCCGATGATGAAGAAGATACCGAACATCTTCAGGATAAGCAGAAGAAGCGCACTCATCTCTTTACCTCCTTTTTCTCCCTGTAGACGGCTATCGCTACAGCGATCACCATAAGGCAGAGCAGCATATAGACTGGAGACAGGTTGAGAAATGCTACCCCGGCCATGCTTGCGAAGGCAATTGCCCATGCCCACCATGCCTTGCAGCTGCTTCGGGCCATCTTGACCACAGGAACGGCAATAAGCGAGACGACGACAGGGCGTATGCCCATGAACATGGCGTTGACAACGCGGCTGTCCTGGAAATTCGAGAAAAGCATGGCTATGGCCAGGATGATCAGGAGGGAAGGTACCACACAGCCCAGTGTGGAAACGATGCTTCCCTTTACTCCGCGCAGCCGGTAGCCTGCGAAGATGGACATATTGACAGCCAGAAGACCGGGAGCGCTCTGGGCAATCGCAATAATGTCCGGAAGTTCCTCGTCCTTGAGCCATTTCCTACGGCTCATCTCGCTGGATATGGCAGGCACAATGACATAGCCTCCTCCGATGGTAAAGGCTCCGATCTTCATGAAGACCGTGAAAATCTGCCAAAGTGATACCTTATTGTCCATTTATACCTTATTTATACGTGGCAAAGTTATGGAAAAAGAGAAAGAGATGAATATTTTGTAGAAAAAAGTTCAAAAAAATTTGCTGGATTAAAAAAAGTGTGTACCTTTGCAATCCCGTTCGGAAAGCGAACAGGTCAGCCTCGATGAGGCAATTATTCTTTGACAATATTGAGAGATAAGTACAAGCAAGTACCGAGAACGAAAAAATAGATCGAGAGCGTTGATTTCTTTGGAAATTGAGAAGCGTCAGGACAAG
>JAKSJO010000037.1 GCA_024398125.1 Bacteroidales bacterium | reverse complement strand
ATGATGTTCGGATACTTCTTCACGGACGTGATGTCCCCACTCGAGCCGCTCCTCACCGCCTCAGTCCAGGATGGCGGCCTCGGATGGTCAAGTGATGAGTACGGATTCTTCTCAGGATCCTACGGTTTCTTCAACGTATTCCTTCTCCTCCTCTTCTTCGGAGGCATCATCCTTGACAAGTTCGGAATCCGCTTCACAGGCGTGCTCTCGACCGCACTCATGTTCGGCGGCGCGCTCATCAAATGGTACGCGGTAGGACATCCTTTCGAGGGGACCCTCACCCTTCCTTTCGGAATCGGCACATACGGAATGCAGGTAATCATCGCGTGCCTGGGCTTCGCGACCTACGGAGTCGGATGTGAGATTGCAGGAATCACCGTCAGCAAGGTCATCGTAAAGTGGTTTACCGGCCATGAACTTGCCCTTGCCATGGGTCTCCAGGTGGCCCTTGCCCGTATCGGCACCGCTGCCGCCCTCGCATTCGCACTTCCTTTCGCAAAGCACATGGGAGCAGCTTCGGCATCAGTCGGCCTCGGTGCAGCAATGCTCTGCATCGGCATGGTCAGCTTCATTGTATACTGCGTAATGGACAAGAAGCAGGACGCTGCAGCATCTGCAGCATCTGAGGCTGATCCGGAAGAGGGATTCAAGTTCTCCGACCTCAAGACCCTCTTCGTCAACAGGGGCTTCTGGTACATCGCTGTACTCTGCCTCATGTTCTACGCAGGCGTATTCCCATTCCTCAAGTTCGCGACCAAGCTGATGGTCTTCAAGTATGGAGTAGCCGAGAACGTGGCAGGTCTCATCCCGGCAATGCTTCCTTTCGGCACAATCATCCTCACTCCTCTCTTCGGTGGTGTGTATGACAAGTACGGAAAGGGCGCAACCCTCATGCTGATCGGCAGCATCATCCTCACCGCTGTCCACACAATCTTTGCGCTCCCTCTCAACAGCTGGATCCTCGCAATCTTCGTGATGATTCTCCTCGGCATCGCCTTCGGACTCGTTCCTTCGGCAATGTGGCCTTCCGTTCCGAAGATCATCCCTATGAAGCTGCTCGGTACAGCATACTCCGTGATCTTCTACATCCAGAACATCGGCCTCTCGATGGTTCCTATCATGATCGGAAAGGTCAACCAGGCCAACACCGGCGCAGACGGAGTCATCGACTACACCAAGAGCATGATCATATTCGCCTGCTTCGGAGCCATCTCTGTTGTCATCGCCCTTCTCCTCAGACTCGAGGACAAAAAGAAGGGATATGGTCTCGAGCAGCCTAACCTCAAGTAGGACATGAAAGCAACCGCAAAAAGCACCTGGTGCTGGGCCGCACTGGCATGTCTCGTAGTACCGATGTTCGCATCGTACTTCTTCGACGACATGTTCTCGACCCTGTCCCAGATATTCCAGCATCCAGAGATGCTCGAGCTCGGATGGGACTCGGCTGACTACGGATTCTACGCAGGCGGCTATTCATTCCTTTGCGTATGCGGAGGACTAGTCATATGCGGCATTCTCCTCGACGTTTTCGGCGTCCGCCTTGTCGGCTCGATATTCGTCGGTCTCATGGTGCTCGGAGCCGCAGTGGTGTTCATGGCCCTGACCTCAGGATGGGCTCCAAAGACATCGCTGGCCGTAGCCTACGCCGGCTGCATGATGTTCGGATTGGGCAGTGAGATTGCCGGAGTAGCCGTGACCCGCTCGATAGCAAAATGGTTCAAAGGCCGCAATGTCGCTTTCGCGATGGGCCTCCAGCTTGCCATCGCCCGCCTGGGAACCGCTGCCGCATTCATCATCTCGCCTATGCTCGTGGCACAGAAGACCAGCGGAATGTACACCCTCGGTGAGACTGCACGTCCTGCCATGCTCGGACTCGGACTGCTGCTTCTCGGCGGCATACTCTGGGCAATCTTCGTCGGCATGGACGCGAAGTTCGACCGCGAGGCCGGAATCGTGACCGGCCGCGGTGCAGTCAAGGAGGAAGACAAGTTCCGCTTCTCGGACATCATCCGCGTGCTTACCAATCCACGCTTCCTGATGATCGCGCTGCTCTGCGTGTTCTTCTACTGCTGCATCATCTCGTTCAAGAAGTTCGGAACCTCCATCGTCATTCCTCGCTTCGACATGGAGCTCGCAAGCGCAAAATGGATGATTACAATGATTCCGTTCTTCACGGTGATTTTCACTCCCCTTTTCGGCGCGCTCGTCGACAAGATCGGCCACGCCACCCGCTGGATGGTCATCGGCGCAGTGCTCGTGCTCATCGCGCATCTCATCATCGCATTTGCACCGCAGGGAGTAGCTTTCTATGGCTACCTCGGCATCGCCATCCTCGGCGTGGGCTACTCGCTCGTTCCATCCGCAATGTGGCCATCAGTGCCTAAGATCATCCCTGAGAAAAACCTCGGAACAGCATACTCACTCATCTACTGGATCCAGAACATGGGCATGCTGCTCGTTCCGATCTTCGTCGGCCGCATTTTCAAGAACACCGTAACCAATGCCGGCGACAAGGCTCAGGAGATAGCTGCGGCAACAGGCGCCGAGTACATCTTCATCGCACTCGGTATAACTGCAATCGCACTCGCGTTCATGCTCGTGGCAAGCTCAAAGAAGCACCCTGAGCTCGGACTCGACGCACCAAACAGCAAGTAAGAATGTCACTCAACAAGGTCATGCTCATAGGCCATGTCGGCAAGGACGCTGAAGTAAGATACTTCCGCAGCAGCAACCCTGCAGATACGGATGCCATGGTCGCACACTTCACCGTAGCGACCAACGAACGCAACCGAGATGGCAGCGAGACGACCGAGTGGCACAACATAACCGCATGGAGGGCAAGCGCCCAGTTTGCGGAGAAATACATCAGGAAAGGCGTCCAGGTCTACATAGAAGGCCGTCTGCATACCAACGTGTGGACGGATCAGAATGGAGTCTCCCACTCTTCGGCAGAGATCTTCACCGAGAGCATACAGCTTCTCGGCCGCAAGGAAGATACTGCAGAAGCGCAGGCGGACGAACCTAAGCCAGGTTTTGACGAAGTCCAGGAGACTCTGCCTTCCGACGGACTGCCTTTCTAGCCCTCACAACCTAAACGACAAGTAAAGACACAATACAGATATGAAGAAGATAGCGGCACTGCTAGTTTTTCTCACCGTTGCCGTTCAGGCTCTATCCGCCCAGAACGACAATGTAAAGTGGAACATCTCCAGCGAAAAGACAGGAGATGACACATACAAGGTGCTTGTCACCGGCACGATTGCCGATGGATGGCACGTTTATGACAATCAGAAGTATGATGGAGGTCCAAATCCGACCGTTGTCACCTTCGAAACATCGGACGCATACGAGCTCGTCGGCGAGCCGAATCTCGAGTCAGAGGTTTCACTCGAGTACAGCGACCTGTTCGAGACCAATGTGGGCACCATCGAGGGCACAGTCCAGTTCTCCCAGGAGATAAAGCTTCTTGCAGAAGGTGCCGAGGTGAAGTGCAACGTCGAGTGGATGACCTGCAACGACCGTTCATGCACAGCACCTGATGACGTCGACCTAAGCGTCACCATCGGCGAGACAGCAATCGCAGCTCCAACTGCCAGCATCAGCGACAGCGACACCAACAAGTCCAAGGGCAACCTCTGGGCGATGATCATCGAAGCCATACTCTGGGGCTTCGCGGCATTGCTTACCCCATGTGTTTTCCCTATGATCCCTATGACAGTGTCATTCTTCATCAAGGGATCGGGCAACAAGGCTCAGGGCAAGTTCCGCGCTGCAATGTATGGACTGTTCATCGTGCTGCTCTATACCCTGCCTATCGCGGTGATCATCCTGCTCACCAAGTTCATTGGCGGAGATGCCGTGACCGCGGACATCTTCAACTGGCTGGCGACACACTGGCTGCCTAATATCCTGTTCTTTGTCATCTTCATGGCCTTCGCGGCATCGTTCTTCGGTGCATTCGAGATTGTGATGCCTTCAAAGCTCGTGAACGGCGCCGACCAGCAGGTCGACAAGCGCAGCGGTCTTGGCGGAGTATTCTTCCTCGCCCTTACCCTTGTGCTCGTGTCGTTCTCATGCACCGGTCCCATTGTGGGAACCGTGCTGATCAAGTCTACTTCGGGTGAGTTCTGGGCGCCTATCGTGACCATGCTCTGCTTCGCGCTGGCATTCTCTCTGCCTTTCGTGGCATTCGCACTCTTCCCTAACGTGCTCAAGAAGCTCCCAAAGAGCGGCGGCTGGCTGAACTCAATCAAGATCGTGCTCGGATTCATCGAGATCGCGCTTGGATTCAAGTTCCTCAGCACCGCCGACCAGGTATACCACTGGGGACTCCTTGACCGCGAGGTCTATCTTGCAATCTGGATCGTATGCTTCACCCTGCTCGGTCTTTATCTGCTCGGCAAGCTCAGATTCAAGAACGACACCCCTAGCGAGTACATCAGCACAATACGCCTCGCCCTCTCGATAGTGGTTTTCACATTCGTGGTATATATGATTCCTGGCATGTGGGGCGCTCCTCTTAGAGCACTCTCCGGCTATCTTCCGCCTATGGAAACCCAGGATTTCGTTCTCGGTGCGAACACAGGATCAGCCAACACCTACACTCCTGAGAGCACAGATGCCAAATACTCGGATTTCCTCGAGCTGCCACTTGGTCTTACCGGCTACTTCAGCCTTGACGAGGCTGAGGCTGCGGCAAAGCGCGAAGGCAAGCCTCTGTTCATCGACTTCACCGGCCATGGCTGCGTGAACTGCCGCGAAATGGAGAGCCGCGTATGGAGTGATCCTCGCGTGCTTGACCTCCTCCGCAACGAGTTCATCATCTGCGCCATGTACACCGATGACAAACTCCAGGTCCCTCAGGAGGACTGGATCACTACCCCTTCAGGCAAGACACTCAAGACTCTCGGCAAGATCAATTCGCACATCGGCCTTGAGCGCTATGGTGTAAACGCACAACCGAACTATATCATCCAGAGCCCGGATGGAGACATTGTATGTCCTGCACGCGGATACAATCTCGACGTCGACGCTTACATCGCATGGCTCAAGAAAGGTCTGGAATAAACAATAATGACAATCATGAGAACACTTCTTCTTACAAATACCCTCTCCCGCAACAAGGAGATATTCAAACCGATCCACGAGGGACACGTCGGCATGTATGTCTGCGGTCCTACCGTGTACGGTGACGCACACCTCGGCCATGCACGTCCAGGCGTTACATACGATGTACTCAGCCGTCTCCTCAGACATCTCGGATACAAGGTCCGCTACGTCCGCAACATCACAGACGTCGGTCACCTCGAGCATGATGCCGACGAAGGAGAGGACAAGATTGCAAAGAAGGCTCGTCTCGAGCAGCTCGAGCCTATGGAGGTTGTCCAGAGCTACACTCTCCGATATCACGAGGCCATGCGCGAGCTCAATGTCGCTCCGCCTTCTATCGAGCCTCGTGCATCAGGCCATATCCTCGAGCAGATCGAGGCCGTAAAGAAGATTCTTGATGCCGGCTACGCATACGAAAGCAACGGCAGCATCTACTTCGACGTAGAGAAGTACAACGCCGACCACAAGTACGGCATCCTCAGCGGACGTACACTCGACGACACCCTCCAGGGCACACGCAGCCTTGACGGCCAGAGCGACAAGAAGGCTCCGTTCGATTTCGCTCTCTGGAAGAAGGCTGAACCACAGCACATCATGCGCTGGAACTCTCCATGGGGCGCAGGATTCCCAGGATGGCATCTCGAGTGCTCTGTCATGGGCGAGAAGTATCTCGGCCATGAGTTTGACATCCACGGCGGCGGCATGGACCTCATGTTCCCTCACCACGAGTGCGAAATCGCCCAGAATGTCGCCAGCCGCGGCACCCAGGGCGTTCACTACTGGGTTCATAACAACATGATCACCATCAACGGTCAGAAGATGGGCAAGTCTCTCGGCAACTTCATCACTCTGCCTCAGCTTTTCGCTGGCGAGCATGACAAGCTTGAGCAGGCATACACTCCTATGACCATCCGTTTCTTCATCCTTCAGGCTCACTATCGCGGAACGCTTGACTTCTCGAACGAGGCGCTCCAGGCAGCGGAGAAGGGACTCCGCCGCGTTCTTCAGGCCGGCAAGGACCTCCATGCCCTCGCAAAGGCTGCAGGTGTCGAGAGCTCAGTCAAGGGCGAGAACGGCAATCCTGCGACTGCTCTCGCTTACGGCGAGTTCATCGCATACACAGCTCCTGACAGCTGCAACGCTGACTCTGCCGAGATCAAGAAGATCTTTGAGGGCGCATACGAGGCTCTCTGCGATGACATGAACACTCCTATAGCTCTTTCTCATATCTTTGACGCTGTCCGCATCATCAACACAGCCAAGGAGAAGAAACTGAAGCTTACCAATAACGACCTCCAGACTCTGGTCGACCTCTATGACGCTATCGTCTACGGTGTCCTCGGTCTCAAGGATGACCAGGGCGACAGCGGCAAGACCGGCAAGACCATCGCCGGACTCATGGAGATGGTTCTCGAGTCTCGCGCTGCGGCAAAGGCAAACAAGGACTGGACAACATCGGACAAGATCCGTGACGCTCTGAAAGCTCTCGGCATTGTCGTCAAGGATGGCAAGGACGGTGCTGAATGGACTCTGGAGTAGCCATGAAGTTCATCAGCTGGAACGTCAACGGCCTTCGTGCCGTGGCTGGCAAGGGTTTCGCCGGGATCTTTGATGATTTCGATGCAGACTTTGTCTGTCTGCAGGAAACCAAACTGCAGGAGGGCCAGATCGACATGGAATTTCTTGGATATACTTCTTATTGGAGCTATGCCGACAAGAAGGGCTATTCAGGAACGGCGATCTACACCCGCAAGGAGCCGATTTCCGTATCCTATGGAATAGGAGTGGATGAGCATGACCATGAGGGGCGCACAGTGACGCTTGAGATGGAGGATTTCTATCTCGTGTGCGTCTATGTTCCGAATTCCCAGGATGGGCTGAAGCGTCTTGACTACCGCATGAGGTGGGAGGATGATTTCAGGGCCTATCTCAACGGACTTGCAGCGAAGAAGGGGGTAATTGTGTGTGGCGACATGAATGTGGCGCATAACGAGATTGACCTTAAGAATCCTGCGACCAACCATTTCAATGCCGGTTTCAGCGATGAGGAGCGTGGCAAGATGACTGAACTTCTCGGTTCAGGTTTCGTTGATTCATGGCGTATGCAGCATCCAGAGGAGGCGAAGTATTCGTGGTGGTCATACCGCATGAAGGCTCGCGAAAGGAATGTGGGGTGGCGTATCGACTACTTCCTTGTTTCGGAATCCCTTCGTGAGCGCATCGTTGCAACGGATATCCTAAACGATGTTTTCGGTTCCGACCATTGTCCTGTTCTTCTCGAGCTTGACTGATATAGAATACCATTATTAAAGAGTGGCCTTGACGGGTCACTCTTTATTTTTTCTATAGTGGATGGCAGTTCTTCTCTTTCGCCGTCTCGCTAAAGCTCGACCCCACCATTCGCTACGCTCATGGTCCCCCCTCTTAACTGCCGAGGGTGGCAGTGGCTCCAGAGAAGACTGCCATCCACTCAAATTGAGTCCTCCAACTATAGGCGTACCATCTTTTCAGCAATTACTCCTTGCTAAGTGACTCGTTGAGGAGGCAGCAGGAGCCGGAGAGGATGGTTGTGAGGGTCTGGGACTCGTGTGAGAGGGTGGCGAAGATGATTCCCATCTCCCATGGGATGCCGTAGATGGTACTGAGGGCAAGAGCTATTATATAATGGAATGCGCCGAAGCCGCCGGGAACGGGTACGAGTCCTGCAACTGAGCCTACAAGCATGAGGAAGAGTGCGTCAGCCATTCCCAGACCGTAATCGGTTGGGAGAGCCTTGATGGTGAGCCAGCTGGTCATGAGAAAGCAGAACCAGAGCATCACGGTGAGGATGATGAACCATCCCTTGCCTTTCATTGCAAGGACGGCCTTCATTCCATCGAGAGTGCCGGCGACGAAGCTCCAGAGCCTGCCGCAGAGTCTGCTCCTGTTCCTGAAACGCCATACAAGCCAAAGTGCCAAGAGGACGAGGCCTGCGAGAGCGGCCAGGATGAATCCCAGATCAAGACTGAATCGGCTGGATATCGGGCCGAGAACCCTTTCGCCGATGAAGAATCCAAAGCGTTCGCGTGAGGTCCAGGCTGTCAAGATAAGCATGGCGAAGAGCATGAACATGTCCCATGCCCGCTCGACAACGACTGTTCCGAACACCTTGTCATACGGTGTACCGCGGCGGGAGACCACTCCACAGCGGACCAGTTCGCCGATGTGCTGGACCGCAAGATTGGCGAAACGTCCGATACAGACACCATCCAGGCATGATATACGGCTGACAGATCTGTCTACAGGATTCAGCAGGAGTTTCCAGCGCAAGGCCCTTACGGCACACGAAAAGAATCCAACCGCCATCGAGAGTACGACCATCAACCAGTTGCAAGAGCCAAGGACGTTCACGAACTCCTTCCAATTCACTTCCCGGAAGGACAGCCAGAGCAGCCCGCCGGCAAGTGCCGCCGAGAAAGCGTATCTCACTATTTTACCCAGAGACTCCTTCATCTTTGCAAAGATACCGAAATTTGCGTACTTTTACGTGTTATAATATGTACAGAAGATGAAAAGCATTCTTGGAATCGGAAACGCATTGACCGACGTTCTCGCCGTCCTTCCGGACGACACTCTCCTTGAGACCTACCACCTCCCGAAGGGCAGCATGCAGCATGTTGACATGGAGACGGGAGACCTCATATGGGAGCAGCTGAAGAAATATGACGTCAAGTATGTCCCAGGAGGATCGGCAGCCAACACCATCACCTGTACATCCATCTTCGGCATGCCATCGGGATACATAGGCAAGGTCGGCAACGACGAGCTCGGCAGCCTGTACCAGAGCTCCATGGAGCAGTTTGGAGTAAAGGCCCAGATGCTCGTGGGAACCAAGTCATCGGGACGCTGCAACGCATTCATCACCGGCGCCAACGCGGAGAGGACCTTCGCGACCTACCTTGGCGCAGCTCTTGAGCTTACTCCTGAAGATCTCAAACCGGAACAATTCGAAGGATGGGACTACTTCCACATCGAAGGTTACCTCGTCCAGAACCAGGAGCTGATCTCCAAGGCTGTTCACATGGCAAAGGCCGCCGGATGCATTACAAGCCTGGATATGGCATCATATAATGTAGTGGAATCCAACAATGCTTTCCTGCACAATCTCGCAGACAGATACATAGACATCATCTTCGCAAACGAGACCGAGGCCAAGGCCTTCACAAAGATGGATGACCCGCACGAGGCTCTCGCAGATCTTGCGAAATACTGTTCTGTGGCAATCGTCAAGGTGGGCAAGGACGGCAGCTGGGTACGTTCAGGAGATGAGGAACACTTCATCAAGGCCTGGCCGGCAACTCCAGTTGACGCGACCGGCGCAGGAGATACCTACGCTGCAGGATTCCTCTATGCCCATTCTCTCGGCATGCCTCTTCAGGTCTGCGGAGAAGTCGGTTCGATCATCGCGGCAAAGGTGGTAGAGGTCATCGGCACCAAGATAGACGTTCCTCGCTGGAGAGACGCGAAGAGCGAGATCAAGGAACTTATCAAGGCGAACACCAAGGAGTAATGAGCGTAAAGGATAGTCTTAGGGCATTTCTGCTGAAGCGTAACCGCAGCAAGGGAGCGACCGGAATCGTTCCCCTCGGCAAGGTGCGCAAAGTCGTCACAGTCATGAATGTAGATGACCCTCAGTACGACGTTTGCCGAGACGCTATCCAGGCATGGTATCGAAAGAACGGAATCCACGGCGAGATCTTCTTCATCGATTTCCGCAAGCTCATTGAACAGGAAAGGCTCACGACCAGCATCACCAATACAATACTCCGCAAAGACCTGGACATGTTCGGAAGGCCAAAGGCCGACAAGCTGAGAGCCCTCGAGAGCCTCCAGGCCGACATGGTGATTGTTCTGCCGACCCTGGAGGACAGCTACCCTCTCGACTATCTCGTTGCATGCTGCCATGCAGGGTGCAGAGTGGGACGCACAGGCTGCGGCGGAGGCATATACGACATTGAACTGACTCCCGACAGGGAGATGACCCAACTGGAGTTCTTCCGCGCCATAGTAGTATGGTTGGAGAAGATTCAGTAGTCACCACACATAGAGTTTTACATCATGAACATAGCAAAAGACATCATTACCGGCGTCAAAGGTTTCTTAATGGGCGCCGCAAACGTCGTTCCGGGAGTGTCCGGCGGCACTATAGCGCTTATTTCCGGCATTTACAGCAAGCTTATCGACGCCATCAACGCACTGATGACACCTCAGCCATACAAGATGCTGCTTGGAGGCAAGTTAAAGGACTTCTGGAAGAGCATCAA
This sequence comes from Bacteroidales bacterium, assembly GCA_024398125.1. Lineage (GTDB taxonomy): Bacteria > Bacteroidota > Bacteroidia > Bacteroidales > UBA932 > Cryptobacteroides. The sequence continues at coordinate 6,176 of JAKSJO010000037.1, read as the reverse complement.
CGGCGAGTTTCTGCTTTCGCTCGCGATTGGTGTTATCGTCAGCATATTCTCGCTCGCAAAGTTGATGGAATACGTGTTGGCGCACTATCCTGTCCAGACCTGGGCATTCTTTTTCGGGCTCATCATAGCTTCGGCCTGGCTGATGCTCCGCGACATCAAGGATTGGAAGGCAAAGGACGTGCTTTTCACAATCTGCGGCATAGCCCTGGGCCTTGCAATATGTACACTCTCCCCTACCGAAACATCTGACAGCCTCTGGTTCATCGCCATATGCGGAGCCATCGCTATCTGCACAATGATTCTTCCCGGTGTCTCAGGAAGCTTCATTCTTGTAATTTTCGGCAAGTATGACTATATCATGTCCGCCATCAGCTCGATGGACATTCCTGTTCTCGCAGCGTTTGCAATCGGCTGCGGTGCCGGCATACTCGCATTCGCGAAGGCTCTCCACTGGCTTCTTGCCCGTTATGAGCGTCAAACCATGCTGATTCTCCTCGGCTTTGTAATCGGTTCGCTCGTCAAGGTATGGCCTTGGAACGATATGAGCGCAGTAACCGCGGCTCAGGAGCTCCGCACCGGAGTACCTTGCGTCAGCGATCCTGATATGCTTATTGTCCCTGCAGCAATATGGTGCATCATCGGACTTGTCTTCATCATCGGCATTGACCTCTTCTCTAAGAAGTCCGTGAAGGCATGATGCAAGAAATTGCCAACCGAATAAGAGATAATCAAAAATAATCCTTATATTTGCAGTCCAAATATTGTGGATGGTTCCGTAGCTCAGCTGGATAGAGCAACAGCCTTCTAAGCTGTGGGTCTTGGGTTCGAATCCCAACGGGATCACAAAAATGTCCTTCGAATTCGTTCGAAGGCTTTTTTGTAATCTGTTTATGATTGCAAAAAGTGTCGTTCGAAGGCTTTTTTGTAATCTGTTTAAGATTGCAAAATATGTCGTTCGAAGGCTTTTTTGTAATCTGTTATTGATATGATAGTCTGTATTGCGGAGAAGCCGAGCGTGGCGAGAGAAATAGCGGAGGTATTGGGGGCGAAAACCCGCAAGGAGGGTTACATTGAAGGAAATGGATACCAGGTCACATGGACCTTCGGCCACCTTTGCACCCTGAAGGAGCCCGCTGACTATACACCTCAATGGAAACAGTGGGGCATCTGCGTCCTGCCGATGATACCTCCACGATTCGGAATCAAGCTGATCGAGAACGAGACCTACAAGCGTCAGTTCGATATAATCAAAGGGCTGTTCCTCAACGCCGACATGATAGTGAACTGTGGTGATGCCGGCCAGGAAGGAGAACTCATCCAACGCTGGGTACTCCAGATGAGCGGTGCGAAATGCCCAGTCAAACGTCTCTGGATATCCTCACTGACCGAAGAGTCGATCCGCGAAGGTTTCAACAATCTCAAGGACCAGAGCGAGTTCCAGGGGCTTTATGAGTCCGGCCTTTCAAGAAGCATAGGAGACTGGATACTCGGCATGAATGCCACCAGACTCTATACACTGAAGTTCAGAGACTCCAGCAGCCGCCAGGTGCTGTCCATCGGACGCGTCCAGACCCCTACCCTTGCACTGATTGTCAACAGACAGCGAGAAATCGACCACTTTGTCAGCACCCCCTACTGGGAGCTCCGCACCACCTACCGGGACACCGTCTTCCAGTCCGAGAAAGGCAAGTTCGAGACTCAGGCCGAAGGCGAAGAGCTGCTCGCAAAAGTCAAGGCTGACGAATTCACTATCGTATCAGCTACGGACAAGAAGGGCAAGGAAGCCCCTCCAAAGCTTTTCGACCTCACCTCACTCCAGGTTGAGTGCAACAAGAAGATGGGGCTTTCAGCCGAGCGCACGCTCCAGATAGCACAAACGCTTTACGAGCGCAAGTTCACCACATATCCGCGCGTTGACACGACTTACCTCAGCGACGACATCTATCCAAAGGTCCCAGCCACTCTTAAAGGCATTTCCGGCCAGTTCGGTGAACTGGTACAGCCCCTGTTGGGCGCAAAGCTGCCAAAGTCAAAGAAAGTATTCGACAACTCCAAGGTAACCGACCACCACGCAATCATACCAACCGGCATCCCTGCAAGCGGACTGACTCCCGAGGAACAGCGTGTCTACGACATGATCTCCATGCGCTTCATCGCAGCATTCTATCCAGACTGCGAGGTATCCACAAGGACAGTGATAGGCAAGGCCGCCGGAATCAGTTTCAAGACCAGCGGCAAGCAGATACTCAAACCGGGATGGCATGATGTGTTCGCCAAGGAGGAAGCAGCAAAGGCGAAAGCCAAGGCCGAAGCCAGCCAGAACGAAACCGATGGAGAAAAGGACGAGACTGCCGCTCCGGAGGAAAAGATACTGCCTAACTTCACTATCGGTGAAAGCGGACCTCACGAGCCATTCCTAAAGGAGACCTGGACCACTGCTCCGAAGCCATATACTGAAGCTACACTTCTGCGCGCAATGGAAACCGCAGGCAAGTTCGTCGACTCTGATGAACTGCGCGAAGCCATGAAGGAAAACGGAATCGGACGTCCATCCACACGTGCTGCCATAATCGAGACGCTGTTCAAACGCAACTACATACGGAAGGAAAGAAAGAGTCTTTACCCGACACAGACGGGCAAGGAGCTTATCGCAACCATCCAGAACGAGCTGCTCAAAAGCGCCGAGCTCACAGGCATCTGGGAGAACAAGCTCCGCAAGATCGAGAAGGGCCAGTACAGCGCAAAAGAGTTTCTGGACGAGCTGAAGGCTATGACAAGTGAGCTGGTCGACAGCGTACTCAAGATGAAAGACGCCGATATGCTTACCTGTCCGCATTGCGGCAAGGGCCAGATAATAAGGGGCAGGACAGCTTACGGATGCTCACGCTATCGGGAAGGATGTACATTCCTGCTGCCATACACCGAATATGGTGCAGGGCTGAGCGACGACCAACTCGCCGCACTTCTAAAGAAAAACCTATGACAAGTAATAAAAGTAACAGCTGGATAGGCCATGTGGCGTGTTTCACCGCCTATCTGATCTTCGGATTCAACATCATCGTCTGCAAGGATCTCACCGGAGGAGGCGAGATAAGTCCTCTTGCCATCTTTACCCTGCGTGCCCTTGGAGCATCGGCACTGTTCTGGCTGCTTGGAGCACTCCTGCCTAAGGAACCTGTCGAAAGGAAGGACTTTCCAAAGATTCTCGTCGCTTCGATGCTGGGACTGTTCCTTACCCAGGTATCTTTCCTGTTCGGAATACGTCAGTGCACGCCTATGGACTGGGCCATCCTGACCGTGCTCTCACCTATATTCACGATGTTCATCGCAGCAGTCGCCATAAAGGAACCGATAACGGTCAAGAAGGCATGCGGTGTAGCCATCAGCTTCGCCGGCGTGGTGACCCTCATCCTCAGCAGCTCGCACAGCGGAGGAGCCGAGAGCACGACTATAATCGGAGTGCTGCTGTGCCTTCTCAATGTGCTGTCGTTCTCGCTCTACCTTGGATTCTTCCGTCCACTGATCCAGAAATACAACGTCGTAACCTTCATGAAGTGGATGTTCCTGTTCTCGCTGCTCGTCAGCCTGCCGTTCACGGTAAAGGAACTGGCGACCCTGGAATGGGTGGCGATACCGGCATTGCATTACTGGGAGCTCGCATTCCTTATCATCTTCTCAACTTTCATCTCGTATTTCCTGATCCCTGTGGGCCAGAAACACATCAGGCCGACCGCAGTCAGCCTGTATTCATATCTTCAGCCTATCATAGCCTCCGGAATCAGTATCTGGATCGGAATGGACAGGCTTACTCCGCTTAAGGTAGTATCAGCAGCCGCGGTCGTCGCAGGTGTCGTTCTGGTCAACCGCAGCCGCGCTAAACAATCATAGACTTGTCATGAGTCTCCACGCCGGATGGATTTCGTTGTTCTGTTCGGCCTGGGCCTTGAGACGTGAGTAGAAGAAATTGAGGATGGCATTGGAATCATTTGCGAAAGCAGGATCCGATGCCTTCCTTGCTTCAAACTCCGACTTGAGCGCAGGATCCTTCTCCATCATCTCGCGACCCTTCTCCTCCATGTAGCTGAGACGGATCCAGAATTCGTTCGGAGCCTGGAGAATGTCATTGAAGAAGCCCCAGTATGCAAGAGAGCCGGGAGCCATAGGTTCGAGAAGCCATGCTGCCACACGCGCCGAAGGCTGGTTCATGTCAAGGACGTAATCGCCTTTATGGGCCATGAGGGTCTCGGTCTGGGTAGTATAGCGTGGGCTAGCAGTAATTCTGCCCTCACTCTGGCGTGGGCTGAAGCTCGCTCCCGTGTAGCGATATGTTTCCACTTCGAACTCTCTGTCCTCAGGGAGTCTTGCGAGCTTGACACCATGCAGGCCAAGTATCTCTATGATATCATCGTACTGGGCAGGGATGATGTAGGCCTCAGGGAGCCTGATGGATACAGTCGGCTTGAGTTCACTGTAGATCTTGGTGGATACAGTCTTCGGTCTGTCATAGCGATGGCGTATCCATGGAGCGCCGCTCATGTCGCTGATGACGGTATCACGTTCCCAGCTGAGGAAGTCCACCGGCTTGCTTACGCTGTAGTCGATCTCAAACTCGAAATCGAACGGCTTCTGACGGAACGCCGCTGATGCCACGTGGGCGTCGGCATCCTCGCAAACCTTGCGCAGCTCTTTTGCATGCTCGTTCATAATCTGCATGCACACGCGCATGTACTTTATAGAACAGTCCACGCGCTGGGCGTATGGCTTATAGATATGGTTCTCGATAAGCAGGCCGACACGGTTACGGGCGGTAGCGTAGCTCTCGGAATAGCGTGGATCGAACGGTCCCAATGCAATGCCGCTCTCGGGACTGTCTTCCTCAAAGAAGTCGAAATATGGGAAAAGAGGATAGCCCTCAGACTCCATGCCGGCAAGAAGCTGCGGTTCGAATACGTCGCGGGTCCAGGCGCGGAGACCGTCCTCGGCATTGCTGCAGCGGGTTTCAATCTCGTAAGTGCTGACATACTGGAAGTCTGCACCATCGGTCACATGATGGTCCATGAACAGTTCTGGGAGCCACTTGCTGTACAGTTTAAGCCACGCACGCATCTCCGGAGCGTCAGCCTTGAGAAAGTCGCGGTTAAGGTTGAGCAGCTGTGCCGTCCATCGGGTTCCAAGTTCGTCCGGACCGTTCTGGTTGAGACGGTTGCCCGCGCTGAAGTTCTCATGTCCGTCAACGTTGAAGATAGGGATGAACAGGATGCTGACGTTGTCGAGCATCTTCTTGTCCTCACTGCCCTGAACCATGTCACGTATCCAGATCAGTCCGGCGTCCTTGCCATCAGGTTCACCTGAATGGATACAGGCCTCTGCCATCATGATGACACGTCCCTTCGCCCTGATCGCTTCCGGGGTCTTGAGGCCGTCCTTGTCGACTATCATGAGCGGAAGATCGCGGCCCTGGGGACTGACACCGAAGGTGGTGTAGGTAATCTCCTTGTAGGCTTTGGCCAGGCGCTGGCAATATGCGATTGTCTCGTCGTATTTAGGTGTGGAGCGGAAGTCCGTAGCTTCTGCATAGGTCGTCCAATCCTCGTTGGCAGGGTTTGAACAAGAAACCATAGCGAACGTTGCCGCCGCTATGGTCACCAGTGAAAAATACTTCATATATGTCTTTTATCTGAGCCAGAAGAAATATGCAGCGGCAGCAGCCACAGCGAGCACAAGGAGGATCCAGAGCCAGCCGCAGCTCTTCTTTGCATATGGGTCCTTTGACTTCACTACAGGGTACTTTGCAAGGTTGGTGAGAGTCTTGCCGAAGCTTGTGTTCACAAGAGCGCCTGCATTGATTGCCCAGCCGTTGGCATTGAGTACGGGACCGAGGTTACGCTTGCGGAGCTTGCCCCATGCGATGAACATCGAAGGACCGGAAATAAGAAGGAAAAGAGCCACGATGACGAGGATCATGCCCCACCAAGGAAGGCTGACGTATGCCTTTCCAAGCTTCAGGATGAAGCCTCCGATGTATCCTAAGGCCAAGCCGATGGCTGCAAAGATACCGGCAAACTTGGCGATGTCGAATGCAGGAACTGCTGCTTTCTTTTCGCCGGCTGCGAGATCGGTAGAAGCCTGAGCTGAAGCGGTCTCGGCATTTGCGGTAAGCTTTGCGGTTGCCTTTG
>JAKSJO010000036.1 GCA_024398125.1 Bacteroidales bacterium | reverse complement strand
TTCCAAAGCTTCACGAGGCCGTACATGTCATGCTGTCTTCCTACGACGGCACGGTCAGCGCAGCGATGAACGGATTCTTCGACTGTTATGAAAAGGCCATGCAGGATCATTTCAGTTACGAGGAACGCGTGCTGTTTCCATATGCGGCTGCCATAGTCTGCGGAGAAACTGTAAAAGGCAAGCCATCTTTCCATGAGGAGTCGGATTCCCATGAGGATCTGGAAAACAGCATACGTGATTTCAAGACCTTGCTTTTCACCTATCTTCCATCTGCAAGCTGTACTGATGTGACCGTAAAAGTCATTTCGCTCATCTTCCGGCTGGAAGAGGACCTGCACAAGCACGTGATGATCGAAGACAGGCTCTTTCTCCCTCTGATAAAGAAACTGGAGGAGAAGGCATGATGGCAAAAGCAAAAAGGATATTGCTGGTTGAGATTTCCGATATCGTGATTGCGGGTATCGTTCCCATTGTGGAATCAACAGGCGAATTCAAGGTGGTATCTACAGTCTCGTCTCTCGGCAGACATGAAATCTCTGCCTTGGATTATGACATAATGATCGTCAACCCCGCGTCCGATGGTCTAGAGATCATGGAGAAGCTGGCACAGGGACAAGACAGGCACAGGGTCGTTCTTCTTGCACACGAGAGCTATCCTGAGCGCATAACCGGGATGTTCAGCAATGTGATATCCCTTTACGACTCAAAGGCAAGGATCCTCAAGATCCTGCGCGATGTATTGGTAGAAAGAAACGACGCAAGGCAGAATGACGAACTGAGCCTGCGCGAAAAGGAGATTCTCACTGCCGTGGCCAAAGGAATGACCAACAAGGAGATTTCCGACGCATTCAACATTTCAATCAATACAGTTATGACACACCGGCGGAACATCTCGGCGAAGCTTGGCATCAACACCATCTCCGGCCTTACCGTTTACGCCGTTATCAACAAATTGATTGAGATATGATCTTTAATTTTGATGGTATTGTACTCGGCATCGCCGCTTTCCTTTCAATCGGTATCTTCCATCCGATTGTAATCCTGTCGGAATATCATTTCGGCGCACGATGCTGGTGGGCATTCGCAATCCTGGGAGTCCTCTTCACCGGGCTGTCCATGCTTGTTGCCCATACCATTCTCTCCGCTTCTCTCGGAGTGATAGGATTCAGCTGTTTCTGGTCCATCTATGAGCTGTTCGAGCAAGAGAAGCGCGTAAAGAAAGGCTGGTTCCCCGAGAATCCGAACAAAAAACACAAGGACAAGAATCGCAAATCCTAGCCTATTTTCCCGAAGGGTTCTTTCTTTTCTCTCTCCAGTATTCCCTCTGCTGCGGAGACATCTTCTCGCAGGTATAGCTCAGCATAACGGAAGGCATACGGCAGGCATTGGCCTCAAGGAACATTTCGACCCGTTCCTCGCCGCCATGCTTCCATAGTTCGCGAAGCATCCATCCTGCAGCCTTGTGAAGCAGGTCGTGGCGGGAATCCATCATCAGCGCGGCGCGGCTGCATACAGTCTCATGGTCGCCATGTCTCAGAGTCCTCCAGCACGCCACCATCGCGATGCGTCTCTGCCAGAGACAGTCGTCCGGCAGCTCTGCCCAGCGGTCCATAAGATCGTTGTCCGGATGAAGCAGTTCCCATTCACCTACAATCTTTATCGCACTCAGGTCGACAAGATCCCAGTTGTTGATGTACGGGTGCAGCGAGAGATATCGCTCACATATTGAATCCGCAAGGACATGGTCACGGCGTTTCAGGGCCCGCAGCATATGCTCAACCATGATCAGAAGGCCGCAGAGGCGTATCTCATGCCACTGGTTTGTCGCCAGTTCGGCCGCCTCGTCAAGGCTGACGTCCTTCCACGACAGTTTTACCAGCGTACGCACGCCAGGATTGGGTATACCGAGGAAATGATCATCATGACCATATTCTCCGGGACCGGTCTTGAAGAAACGCATCATTCCGGCAGCACGCTTCTCATCCCGCATGCCGAGCATTGTCTCCTCTATTTCCCTTGCTTTCGATTCCATGGTATATATTGTGTCCGGACACGAAGATAGGAGTTTTTTGCTATATTTGTAAGTAATAGAAATACGCTTATGAAAGGAATCGTACTGGCCGGTGGATCGGGCACAAGGCTCTACCCTATCACCAAGGGAGTCAGCAAGCAGCTTCTCCCTATTTACGACAAGCCAATGGTATACTACCCTATATCGGTACTGATGCTCGCAGGTATCAGGGAGATACTCATAATATCAACCCCGCAGGACCTTCCTGGATTCAAGAGACTCCTCGGCGATGGCTCCGATTACGGTGTCAGCTTCGAATACGCAGAGCAGCCATCCCCTGACGGCCTTGCCCAGGCATTCATAATCGGCCGCGAATTCATCGGGGACGACAGCGTCTGCCTCGTTCTCGGCGACAACATCTTCCACGGAGCAGGTTTCAGCGCAATGCTTGCCGAGGCAATAAAGAACGCCGAACAGGACTCAAAGGCCACCGTGTTCGGATACTGGGTAAGCGACCCGGAGCGTTATGGTGTAGCCGAGTTCGACCGCGACGGAAACTGCATCAGCATCGAGGAGAAACCAAAGGAGCCGAAGAGCAACTATGCGGTTGTGGGTCTGTATTTCTACCCTAACAAGGTCGTTGACGTAGCAGCCTCGATCAAGCCATCAGCACGCGGAGAGCTGGAGATCACAACAGTCAACCAGACCTTCCTCAATGACGGAGAACTCAAGGTCCAGACCCTCGGACGCGGATTCGCATGGCTTGACACTGGAACGCACGATTCCCTCAGCGAAGCTTCTACATACATCGAGGTGCTCGAGAAGCGCCAGGGCCTGAAGGTGGCATGTCTCGAAGGGATCGCCTACAGACGCGGCTGGATCAGCGAGGAGAAAATGCGCCAGCTCGCACAGCCAATGATAAAGAACCAGTATGGACAGTACCTGCTCCGCGTGATCGATGAGGTCAAGAGAACAGGAAATCCCAATATCAGCAGATAATGAAGAACATCGTCATAACAGGAGGCGCCGGTTTCATCGGAAGCCATGTCGTCCGCCTCTTCGTCAACAAATACCCCGAGTACAAGATCATCAATCTTGACAAGCTGACCTATGCCGGCAACCTCGCCAACCTCAAGGATATCGAGGACAAGCCAAACTACAAGTTCGTCAGGATGGACATCTGCGACTTCGACGCCTTCTACCAGCTGATGCAGGACGAGAAGATTGACGGCATCATCCACCTTGCGGCAGAAAGCCATGTGGACCGTTCAATCAAGGACCCATTCACCTTCGCAAAGACCAATGTGATGGGTACTTTGAGCCTTCTCCAGGCAGCCAAGCTCTACTGGGAAAGCCTTCCTGAGAAGTACGAGGGCAAGCGCTTCTACCATATATCAACCGACGAGGTATATGGAGCACTCGAAATGACAAATCCGGAAGGAATCGAGCCTCCTTTCACCACCAAGGCAAGCTCTGGCGAGCATCACTTGGCATACGGCAAGGATTTCTTCTACGAGACCACCAAGTACAACCCTCACAGCCCTTATTCAGCAAGTAAGGCAAGCTCCGACCACTTTGTACGCGCGTTCCACGACACATACGGCATGCCGACCATCGTGACCAACTGCTCGAACAACTACGGTCCTTACCAGTTCCCTGAGAAGCTGATTCCACTCTTCATAAACAACATCCGCCATCGCAAGCCGCTCCCTGTCTATGGCAAGGGCGAGAACGTACGCGACTGGCTCTATGTCGTTGACCACGCACGCGCAATCGACACGATCTTCCATAACGGAACCATCGCGGAAACCTACAACATCGGAGGTTTCAACGAGTGGAAGAACATTGACATCATCAAGACCGTCATCAACACCGTCGACCGCATCCTCGGCCGCGAAGAAGGCGCAGACCTTGATCTCATCACCTACGTCACCGACCGTCTGGGCCACGACGCACGATATGCCATCGACTCTACCAAGCTCCAGAAGGAACTCGGTTGGGAGCCAAGCCTCCAGTTCGAGGAAGGCATAGAAAAGACTGTCCGCTGGTACCTGGACAACCAGGAGTGGATGGACAACGTCACTTCCGGTGATTACCAGAAGTACTACGACGATATGTACAAGGATAGATAATTTTACCTTGAGTTGTAAGCCTCAAGGGCTTTACCGAGAATGAAGAGGGCTCTTTGAAGGTCCTCTTTTTTCAATACATAGGCTATACGGACCTGGTTGCGGCCATGCTCGCTGTCCGAATAGAAACCTGAGGCTGGAGCCATCATCACTGTCTCGCCCTCATACTGGAACTCCTCAAGACACCATGCACAGAACTTGTCGCTGTCGTCGATAGGCAGCTGAGCGACTGTGTAGAATGCACCCATAGGAATAGGAGAATAGACTCCAGGAATCTTGTTGAGTCCGTCGATAAGACATTTACGTCTCTCGATGTACTCGTCATAAGTGTTCATAAGGTATGAACGAGGAGCATCGATTGAAGCTTCTGCGACAACCTGGCCGATGAGAGGCGGGCTGAGACGTGCCTGGCAGAACTTCATGACTGCATCATGGACGGTCTTGTTCTTGGTGATGAGTGCACCGATGCGGATACCGCACTCCGAATATCTCTTTGAAACCGAGTCGATGAGAACGACATGATCCTCGATACCCTCGAGATGGCATGCCGAGATATATGGCGAACCTGTATAGATGAACTCACGGTATACCTCATCCGAGAAGAGGAAGAGGTTGTATTTCTTTACGAGATCCCTGATCTGCTCCATTTCGCGACGGGTATAGAGATAGCCCGTAGGGTTGTTAGGGTTGCAGATAAGGATTCCTCTTGTGCGCTCGTTGATGAGCTTCTCGAACTCCTGGACAGGAGGAAGGGCGAAACCATCATCGATAGTCGAAATCACAGGACGGATGACAGCACCGGCAGAAACGGCGAATGCCATGTAGTTTGCGTATGCAGGCTCCGGAACGATGATCTCGTCACCAGGATTGAGGCAGGTCATGAAAGCGAAGAGAACCGCCTCGGATCCTCCTGAGGTAACGATGATATCGCTTGGAGAAAGATCGATACGGTACTGGCGGTAATACTCGACGAGCTTTTCACGAAGAGTAAGGTAGCCATCACTTGGGCTGTACTCGAGAATGGTACGGTCGATGTTCTTAAGAGCCTCAAGACCGACCTCCGGAGTAGGAAGATCCGGCTGTCCGATATTGAGGTGATATATCTTGACTCCCCTGTTCTTGGCTGCGGTTGCCAGAGGTGCAAGCTTACGGATTGGGGATTCAGGCATCTCTACCGCACGACGGGATATCTTAAGTTCGTTTGTGTTCATTCTGCTTCAGATTATTTCGCGAAGATAGCTATTCTGCCTTTAATAAGCAATTTCACTGTTATTAGCGCTGAAATCAAAGACAGCTTCGTAAATTTGTGGCAATGGAACTGAACAAGATCATATTGGCATTCGACTCGTTCAAGGGGTCGCTAAGCGCTGAGGAAGCCGTCAACGCGGCAAGCCTGGCCATAAAAGAGTCATGCCGCGACATTGAGATAATCGGTCTTCCGCTCGCAGACGGAGGCGAAGGCACCACAGACGCCCTGAGGCGTTTCATGGATGCCGACATGGTCAGTACCAGGGTCCACGATCCACTTATGCGTCCTATGGAGGCACAGTACGCAGTAAGCAGGGACGGAAACACGGCAATAATGGAAATGGCGGCAGCGGCAGGACTGATACTGCTGTCCCAGACTGAACGCGATCCGATGAAGACCAGCACCTACGGTGTCGGAGAAATGATTCTGGACGCGAAGCGAAGAGGCTGCAATAAGATAATCATCGGCATAGGCGGCAGTGCGACCAATGACGGCGGACTTGGCATGCTGGCTGCTCTTGGCGCCGGCATATACTGCGGCAGCGAAAGGATTGACAAACCTTGCGGAGCAGACCTTTCCAGGGTGACTTCCATAATGTTGGATACAGTGCCAAAGCTCGACATACAGGTAATCTGCGATGTCAACAATCCACTTTTCGGACAGGAAGGAGCTGCGCTCGTCTTCGCAGCCCAGAAAGGAGCCAGCCCGAAGCAGATTGAGATCCTGGACTCAGGACTGAGGAATCTGGCAGATGTCTGCGAGCTTGATTCCGAGCAGCCAGGAAGCGGTGCAGCCGGAGGTCTAGGATATGGCCTTATGCTGATCGGTGCCGACATACGTCCGGGAAGCGAAGCGATCATTGAGCTGAGCGGGCTGGACAGACATATGGACGGCGCCAGCCTGGTAATAACAGGCGAAGGCAGCATAGACAGCCAGACCCTCTGCGGGAAATTGCCTTCTGCCGTAATGAAATGCGCGGCAAGACACAATGTTCCGACCATTGCCGTCGCGGGAAATGTCAAGGATAAAGAAAGACTGATTGCAGCCGGATTCAAGGACATTATCCAGATCACGCCCGATGACATGCCTCTTGAACAGGCGATGCAGAAAGACATGGCGGCAGGCAATCTTAGAAGAGCGATAAGTACAATCCTGAAATAGAATAAGCCCGGATCTCAAACGAGTCCGGGCTATATTCATGCCATTCCTGAAAGAATCAGGACAGCTTCATGGTCATGCTAGAAGTAGAAGCGGGCACCTACTGATGGAGCGATTCCGAGACCTGATGATGATGAGGTCACGTTCTTGTTGCTTGAAGCTACTGCATAGAATCCAAGGATGTTCACGAACAGACCGTAGTTGTAGTCAGGTCTGTACTCGAACTGTGCAATATCGAGATCAAGTCCATAGGTAGTAGCATCATCGTGGCCTGCTACGGAATACATAGGAGTAAGGGTCAGCGATGCGGTTGGTGTGTAGTAGAAGTTATCTGAAATGCGGAGATAGTATCTTCCCTTCACACCGAGACCGACAGTCTTGGTTGAGTATGAAGCACTGCCCCATCCGGTATACTTGCTCTTGCCGAAACCTGTATTGATGAATGCACCGATGCTGAGGTCATCAACGATAAACATACCGAACTCAGGAGTGATGTTCATGTGAATCTGAGAGAAACCGTTGTTCTTGTGGAAACTGCCAGAGAAACCACCACCAACATACATTGAGCCCTTGTCCTGGGCGAATGAAAGACCTGACACCATGACAGCGGCCAGGATCACCATTAATACTTTCTTCATCTGTTAAGTTATTTTGTAATGATTAATTCGTTATACACCACTGAAGGCGCTGAAGCCTCCATCCACAGGAAGGATGACGCCAGTCACGAACGACGCTGCATCGCTGCAAAGGAACTGAGCCGCACCATTGAGCTCGTCATAGTTGCCGAAACGACGCATAGGGGTCTTGTTCATGACCTTGAGAGAACGCTCGGTAAGGCTGCCATCCTCGTTGAGAAGAGCTGCACGGTTCTGCTTGCCGATAAAGAATCCAGGTGCAAGGGCATTGACGCGGATCTTCTCGCCATACTTGATTGCCATCTCGGATGCAAGCCACTTGGTGAAACCTGAAACGGCGGTCTTTGCCGCGGTATAACCGCCGACGCGGGTAAGGGCATCGTACGCAGCCATAGACGAGATATTGAGGATACAGCCACTGCCCTGCTCGGCAAAGATGCGACAGAAAACATGGCAAGGATAAACTGTACCATTGAGGTTCAGGTCAAGCACCTTGTCCCAGTCCTCGATCTTCATGTCATGGAAATGCTGGTCAGGCATAACATTCGCGCCAGGGACATTGCCACCGGCAACGTTGATGAGACAGTCCACCCTGCCCCACTTAGCTACAACCTCAGCCGCAACCTTTTCAAGGCTTTCTCTTTCAAGCACGTTGCAGGCGTATGCCACTGCCTCCTCTGTTCCAAGCGCATTCAGTTCCTCAACCACGGGAGCGATCTGCTCCTCGCGATGGACAAGTGCGACTACCTTTGCGCCCTGAGCCGCGAAATGACGGGCGATTGAGCCTCCAAGGACGCCGCCGGCTCCGCTGACTACAGCGACTTTTCCGGCAATGCTGTACATATCTGTCATGTCTATAGATTTATTCTGTTATATCAAACCCTCGCGCATTTCCTTGCGCACCGCAGCCATCATGCCATCCACGATACCAAGCGCAAGCATGCGGCCATGGAAGGAATATCCTGCATTGTATCCAATCTTTTCGTCACCAAGCATGGTCTTGCCATGATCGACACGCATAGGAAGTCCTGGCTTTGTCTTTTCGAAGATGCGGATGAGCTCTACGAGATCGGCACGGCCTCCGGTGTGTGGAGCCTCGATGAAGTTTCCGTCCTCAAGGCAGTTGCAGCTGCGCAGATGAACGAAATGAGTACGGCTTGCGAACTTGCGTGCCATTTCCATCACATCATTATGAGGACCGGCGGAGAGCGATCCTGCACAGAATGTAAGACCGTTGTGAGGGTTGTCAACCGCATTGAGGAACCACTCGATGTCCTCGGCGCAGGTCACGATACGCGGCATTCCGAAGACCTCCATAGGCGGATCGTCGGGATGTACGCACATGTTGATGCCCCACTTCTCGCAGACAGGCATGATGGCTGCAAGGAAGTAGCGCATGTTCTCGCGCAGATCATCCTTGGTGACACCGTCATACTTCGCGAGCAGGCTCTTGAAGATACGCACAGGCTCACGGTCTCCCTCGCGGATGTTTCCATTCACGAAACCCTGGGTCTTCACAATGATGGTATCTATGAGCGAGAGCTTGTCAGCCTCGGTCATGGTCTTGTCCAGTTCCTCGACCTTTGCAAGCGTTGCAGCATCATACTCCTTCTCAGCGCCCTCTCTTTCGAGAATCTTGATGTCGAAATATGCATAGCGGGAATAGTCGAAGTAGAGAGAAGTTGTTCCGTCAGGCCATGGATGCTCAAGGTCTGTGCGGATCCAGTCGATGACAGGCATGAAATTATAGCACACAGTCTTGACTCCGCAGCGTCCGAGATTCTCGAGGCTGACGATATAGTTCTCGATCAGCTGGTCACGCTCCGGTCCGGCGTACTTGATTGCCTCGCACACTGGAAGGCTCTCGACAACCGACCAGCGCATGCCGTATGACTCAATGTATTCACAGAGATCCCTAATGGCATCCTCAGTCCATACTTCACCGTTCGGAACATCATGGAGTGCAGTCACGATGCCCTCTACTCCGATCTGTCGGAGCATGGAAAGGGTGATCTTATCCTTCTTGCCGAACCAGCGCCATGTCTTTTCCATATTCTTTGATATTATTAGCGTTTGCCCAATTGGGTAAGCTTTGTTGTTTTCTTGATGCTTGGATTGCCGTCCTTGTCAATCACCATGCTTTGGAGAATGAGAGTAGATTCGCGATTCTCGGCTGCCTCGTTCTCAGGCACGATGATGGTCACTGTCGTACTTCCATATCCATCATATCTGCCACCGACAGCAGGGAGAGTACCTTTAGCCAATGTATCCTTGCCCTCCTGAAGGTCCTCATAAAGGAACCAAGAGACGCCAGACCATTTCACGCTGAACTGGACCGTGTCACCCTTTGCCTTCACATCGACAAGTTCCTTTGTGTTTGCAAAATCAAGATATACCTGATCCACGACACTGACATCCGTACAGGACACGACTGCCGCAATAGCGATTGCTGTTAAAAGAAGCTTCTTCATAATTTATGTATAAGTTTATTGTTATTCAGCCTTGAGACGGAGCACGCGGCTATGATATGCATTTGTGCCGCCCTGAGGCATGTCAATTCCTACGTTCATGAGATAGTCGCCGGAGAATGACTTTCCCTCGAGCATGTATGGCCTTCCGTTTACTGCCTTGTTGAGCTCGGTTATGGTATAGAGCCTGTCTGGATCAAGACCGGCGAGTTTCACCTTTGGAAGTCTCTGATCCTGGAAATGCTCAGTCTTCCACATATAGAGGACAGCCTCGGACTTGTCCTGGGTCGAGTACATCATTGATGCGAGACCCTTGCCGTCGTAAGGCGAAATGAGGCGATAGATATCACCGAACTGAATCACGTCTCGTACCATCTTGTAGTCAGCAATCGCTGTCTTGCACTGCTGGATATCGCTCTCGCTCATGTCCCTTGGCTGGATCTCCATGCCAAGACGTCCACTCATTGCGACGTCAGCGCGGAACTTGATAGGAACGACACGCTGGGTCTGGTGATTCGGAGACGCACTGATGTGCGAAGCCATGGTTATCGATGGGAAGAAATAAGATGTTCCCCACTGCATGTAGATTCGCTGGAGGGCATCGGTATTGTCACTTACCCAGAACTCGTCGAACCAAGGCATGATGCCGTAGCTCGCACGGCCGCCGCCTGATGCACATGCCTGGATGGTAAGGTCAGGATACTTCGCGCGGATGCGGTCGCACACTGCAGCGAAGCCCTGGTGATAGCGGATATAGAGCTCAGACTGACGGTCGGCAGGAAGATACTGGCTGCCATAGCTGCTGACTGTCATGTTGGCGTCCCACTTGATGTAGGCGATGTCAGGATAGTTGGTCATGAGATCGTCGACGATGCTGAAGACATAGTCCTGGACCTTAGGATTGGAGAGGTCGAGGATAACCTGGCTGCCGCCGCGACCCTTTGCGATGTCACGGTTGGAAGCATTGATGATCCAGTCCGGATGCTTCTCGTAAAGCTCGGAAACTGTATTCGCCATCTCCGGCTCGATCCAGATACCGAACTTGATTCCGCGCTCGCGGGCTGCGTCAACAAGGCCCTGGATACCGTTAGGGAGCTTTGTACGGTCTACCTTCCAGTCGCCGAGAGAGCTTGTGTCGTCCTTGCGTGGATACTTTTCGCCGAACCAGCCGTCATCCATCACGAAGAGCTCGCCGCCCATGTCGGCTATATCGCTCATCATCTGGGCCATGCCAGGCTCGTTGATATCGAAGTATACACCTTCCCAGCTGTTCAGGAGAACGCGGCGCGGAACATTGCCGTGGGCGATCTTGTGGGCGCGTGCCCAGCTGTGGAAGTTGCGGCTTGCACCGCTCAGTCCCTGGTCCGAATATGTGATTGCAAGCTCAGGAGTCTTGAATACCTCTCCGTTAGCGAGCTTGAGGCTGGATGTCTTGGGATTGATTCCGGCAAAGAGTGAGTGGTAGTCGGAATCATTGGTGATGAAGTCGAGTTCATAGTTTCCGCTGTAGCAGAGCGCTGCGCCAAGGACTGCTCCGGTGTTCTCCTGCGGCTTTCCGTCCAGCGAAATCATGACTTCGGCGTGTGCGGTGTGGGAGTTGCGGACGCCGTCACGGTTCTCGATGGTGAGGGTTCCGCGGTTCAAAGGTTCCTGGACGAGACGGCCCTCGTTGCCCCATGTTCCGTAAAGATGGCTGACCCAAACGTCACCGACATGGAATGGAAGATGTGCGGAATCGAAGCGAAGCAGCTCCACGCCCTTCTTCTCGCTGTGAGAGATCTCTGTCCAGGTCTCGATCATATCCACATCCTTGTAGGCGCGATAGCAGACATCGACCTTGAATGGATAGAAATTGTCCTTGAGGGTGATGCGGGTGATGACAGCATCCCTGCTTTCCTCCTTGGTCACACCTGCAACTGACATCTGGAGAGTCATGTTGCCATCCTGATGCCTTACAGCAAGGGCGTAGTTGCCTGTGTTGCCGTGACCGAATACAGGATATACCTCCGAGCGCATGGCACCGAAGGTTCCAAGATTCGCAACATCGCGGTCCGAAATCCTCTTGCCGGCATGTATGTAGCGGAGAGGCTGGCCCTGGCGGGCGTCAAGAACGATTGAGATGTTGTCGGTAGACACATGTACCACCTGAGCCGAGGCTGCGGCACTGCCCAGCAGGAGTGCAAAGGCTGTAAGAATACTAACAAGATGCTTCATAACCATTATCCATAATTAATGTCAGGATTAACAAAAATAGTCAAAAAACCTTATATTTGTGAAAGCATGGGAATGATGAAATGATAAATCTTTACCATGTTGTTTTTTTAGAATGACTTAACGCCATCAATATGAAAAGGACAGTACTGATTGCAGCTCTTTTGACCATGGGCCTGATCGCAGGAGCCAAGGACAAGGAGACAAAAATCAAGACAGGCTGGAACACAGGATTCGTTCCTGCTGTCAGCTATAACTCAGACCTCGGTTTCCAGTACGGCATCACCGCAGACATCTTCAACTATGGTGACGGATCGACCTTCCCGCAGTACAAGCACAAGTTCTCCACCGAGATTTCGCAGTACACCAAGGGAATGACACGTCTTCACCTCTTCTACGACTCAAAGTATCTCATTCCAGGAGTACGAGTAACCTCGGCTGCGACATACATGAACAATCCGATGTACTCGTTCTACGGTTTCAACGGTTCAGCAAGCCCGTACGATGCCGAGCTGAACGCCAACAGAGATATCCGTACCGCATTCTACAACTATAACCGCAACATGTTCCGCTTCCTCGCGGACTTCCAGGGCGAGATCGTTCCGAATCTCAACTGGGCGGCAGGTCTATCTTACTGGAACTTCAGCATCGGAGATCTCAAGAACGAGAATTACGACAGCGACAAGACCCTCTACCACTCATACAGGGAGAACGGTGTGATCGCAGCAGACGAGGCCAACGGCGGCAACCGCGTCGAGTTCAAGGGCGGTCTAGTATATGATACCCGCGACCTCGAGTCGGCCCCTTCAAAAGGTCTGTGGGCAGAGCTCTATCTCAACGGCTCTCCGGATGTTTTCTCGGACGGCTATTCATACCTCAAGCTCTGCGCACACTTCCGCCAGTACCTTCCAGTCATCAATGACAAGGTCACATTTGCATACCACCTTGCATACCAGGGCACGGTAGCCGGAAAGGTTCCGTTCTACATGCAGCAGAACATCACCACCCTTTACCTCCGACAGATCAACTCCGAGGGCCTCGGAAGCATCAATACAATCCGCGGAACCCTTTACAACAGACTCATCGCAGATGGATACGCATGGGGCAACTTCGAGCTTCGAATCAAGCTGCTTTCGTTCAACTTCATCAACCAGTCATGGTATCTCGCAACCAACCCGTTCTTCGACCTTGGCAAGATCACACAGCCATACAAGCTCGATGAAATGGCCAAGATGAAGAACTGCAGCGTAGAGAGCCTTCGCAAGGAAGCCACAAAGCTCCACGAGAGCGTCGGTGCCGGACTCAAAGTCGTGATGAACCAGAATTTCATCGTCGGTGTGGAAGTCGGCAAGGCTCTTAATCCAGATGACAACCCAGGACTGGGCGTCAACATCGGACTTAATTATATTTTCTAACAATTAATACACTATTACTATGAAGAAGTATCTTGCAGAAATGGTGGGAACAATGGTTCTCGTACTCATGGGATGCGGCGCTGCTGTCAGCCTCGGCTGTACCAACGCTATCGCAGCTACCGTAGTCGGCACTTCAATGGCCTTCGGTCTTGCAGTCGTTGCTATGGCTTACGCTATCGGTGGAATCTCAGGTTGCCACATCAACCCGGCAATCACCTTCGCTGTATGGCTTTCAGGCAAGATGAGCGGCAAGGATGCACTCATGTACATGCTTTTCCAGACCATCGGCGCAATCATCGGTTCAGCAGTCCTCTTTGCTCTTACCGCTAACGCAGATTTCGCTGGAACAGGTGCAAACGCTTGCCAGAGCGGTGTAACCCTCTGGGGCGGTCTCCTCGCTGAGGTAGTATTCACCTTCGTATTCGTCCTTGTAGTTCTCGGAACCACCGATGAGAAGAAGGGTGCAGGCAACCTCGCAGGTCTTGCAATCGGTCTTTCACTCATCCTCGTTCACCTCGCATGCATCCGCTACACCGGTACATCAGTGAACCCAGCTCGTTCTATCGGACCAGCTCTCTTCCAGGGTGGTGACGCTCTCAAGCAGCTTTGGATCTTCATCCTTGGCCCTATGGCCGGTGGTGCATTCGCAGCTGGCGCTTGGAAGTGCCTCAGCAAGTAATCAAACTTTCCATACGTAAATGAGAGGTCGGAATTTTTCCGGCCTCTTTTTTTAGATTTCTCTTGGAAGAATGATTATTATTTCACTATCTTTGTGATATCAAAATAATATCAATCTAAAATACACGATTATGGAAAACAAGGATTTTGAGTACAAAGGTTTGAAGGTCAACGGATTTGTTGCTCTGTTCGCAATAATTGCATGGTTTGCGGCAACTGGATACTTGCTTGTCAGCGGCATCAACGAGCCTTTCGGAGCCATCATGATGGTAATCGGCATCATCTGCGCCACAGGTTTCGTGATGAACGAGCCTAATCAGTCAAAGGCCCTCCTCTTCTTCGGAAAGTACTGTGGTTCATTCCGCCAGACCGGCTGGTACTGGCTCAACCCACTCCTTACCAAGAAGCCTGTATCGCTTCGCGCAAGGAACCTCAATGGCGAAACCATCAAAGTTAACGACAAGAACGGTAACCCTATTCTCATCGGTCTCGTTCTCGTATGGAAGGTCAGCGACGTCTACAAGGCTCTCTTTGAGATCGACTCAGCTACCATGGCCGCCGAGAACACAAGACAGACTGTCAACAGCCTTGCAAAGCGTATGGCCGCATTCGAAAACTTCGTAATGGTCCAGAGTGACGCCGCACTCCGTCAGGTTGCAGGTCAGTATGCATACGACTCTCTCGGCGAAGAGAAGGAAGAACTCACTCTCCGTGCCGGCAGCGACGAGATCAACAATCAGCTCGAGGAGAAACTCAACCAGAGACTTGCTATGGCAGGTATCGAGGTTGTAGAGGCAAGAATCAACTATCTCGCATACGCTCCTGAGATTGCAGCTGTAATGCTCCGCCGCCAGCAGGCCGAAGCTATCATCTCCGCTCGCGAGAAGATCGTTGAAGGCGCTGTATCGATGGTAAAGATCGCTCTCGACAAGCTTTCAGAGCAGGATGTTCTCGAGCTCGATGACGAGAAGAAGGCTGCAATGGTAACCAACCTCCTTGTTGTCCTCTGTGGCGATGAGCAGGCACAGCCAGTAGTCAACACCGGTACTCTTTATAAGTAATCCGAGATGGCAAAAGATACTGCCAAGACAAAGAGTTTCGTGCTGCGCATCGATGCAAAGACCATGGAACTGATCGAACAGTGGGCTGCGGACGAGTTCCGCAGCACCAACGGTCAGATCCAGTGGATCATTGACGAAGCGCTGAAACGAAGTGGAAGAAAAAAAATAGATGAAGCTTGAATTATGAAAAACTTCTTTAAACTTATTACAGCGGTTGCACTGCTCTTTATGGCAGCAATTGTTTGTGCAGCCCAGGACGTTACAGGATCATGGAGCGGAAAGCTCAATGCAGCTCAGGGCATAAGCCTTGAGCTGATTTTCAACGTTTCTGCGAATCCGGACGGCAGCCTGTCGGCAACTCTCGACAGTCCGCAGGAAGGTGTGCGAGGCCTGGCTATGGATAGCGCAACCTACGAGAACGGAACCCTCACGATCGAGAGCGCAAGACTTTCGCTGGCTTATAAAGGAATGTACCTTATGGGTGTTCTCAATGGTACATTCACACAGAGGGGCGTTGGTCTGCCTCTCGCACTCAGCAAGGTGAAGATCACCAAGCCAAGACGTCCCCAGACTCCCGTAGGGCCATTCCCCTACTCCGAGGAAGAAGTCAGCTTCACCAACGTACGTGAAGACATCAAGCTGGCCGGAACCCTCACTATGCCGAAGGAAGGCAAGAATCTCCATGCAGTCGTGCTTGTCAGCGGCAGCGGTGCCCAGAATCGCGACGAGGAGCTCTATGACCATAAGCCTTTCGCTGTGATTGCGGATTACCTTACCCGCTCCGGACTTGCCGTTCTTCGCGTCGATGACAGAGGAGTTGGCGCATCAGAAGGAGACCGCACATACGCGACTTCCATCAATTTCATGTATGACGCAGAGGCCGCAATAGACTATCTATTCAGTCGACCAGAGATAACTGAAGTATCTGTTCTGGGGCACAGCGAAGGCGGATTGATCACCTACATGATCGCAGAGCACCGAAAGGACATAAAGAGCATTGTATCTCTTGCTGGTCCTGCCGTAAACGGCCATGATGTGCTTATCGAGCAGACAAGAGCGGCTTTGAGGGCACAAGGCGTTCCCGATGCTGTGATAGAACAGTCCATGAACCTGAATTCTCAGATTTATGACTTCGTTGTTGAGACAAAGGATCTTCCGCTTGAAGAATACAGCGTAAAACTGATTGCGAAGCTCCGTCAGCTGCTCGGTCCTGGTGTTGATGATCAGCAGATAGCACAGACCGCGAGTCAGATTGACAACGAATGGATGAGATTCTTCATCAATTACGACCCAAGCGACGCAATTAAAAAGATTGAATGTCCTCTTCTTTTCATCAATGGAACAAAGGACTGTCAGGTAATCAGCTCACAGAATGTTCCTGCAATGAGGGCACTGACCGCAGGAAAGACGAATGTTCAGATTGAAGAGATGGAAGGATTGAATCACATTCTCCAGGAAGCAAAGACAGGTGCGGTTCAGGAATACTACGAAATCGAGCAGACCATATCTCCTGTAGTTCTTGCACTCATCGTCGAATTCCTTAAATTTGGATCAAGGGGTCTGACCCCTTGATCCAGGTCTGTCCCCTTGATCCAAAAACAAAAATCCCCGACCATCATCTGATGATCGGGGATTCGAAGAACGGCAGCTACCTACTCTCCCACCTGGTGGGGCAGTACCATCGGCGTGGGCGGGCTTAACTTCTCTGTTCGGAATGGGAAGAGGTGGATCCCCGCTGCTATAGCCACCGAAATATTTTTCTTGAGAGACATAACTCAGTAATTCTGTCTTCGATTCGATTCGCTTGCATTACTGCTCGCACTCTTTGCTTTCATTGGCTTATCTTTCTTCTCAGGAAAGATTTCAGGCGATTAGTACAGGTCGACTGAAGACATTGCTGCCCTTACATCTCCTGCCTATCAACGTGGTAGTCTCCCACGACCTTCTAAGGAAATCTCATCTTGAAGACGGCTTCGCGCTTAGATGCTTTCAGCGCTTATC
>JAKSJO010000035.1 GCA_024398125.1 Bacteroidales bacterium | reverse complement strand
ACCTGTCCTTCCTTGAAGGCTCACGCTCGAAGTCTGACTTCGGCGCCATGTTTTTTATATAGTTTACCATGGCCGCAAGGTGCGGCAAGTAAACATATCTTTTGGTAAAAAACGGAAAAACATTCGGTTACGTTTTTAGAAAGATATGTTTTTTACCTTTCATGAAGAAAACTTACCTTATGATACATTTTTTTGTATGATGTTGAAGAGCAATAGCGTTTACCTTGCGATGTCGTTGATGAGGGAAAGCTCTTCGGGGCTGAGCGGAGTCGCGGAAACGACCTTGAGGTTGGTCTTGAGCTGCTCGACCGAGCTGGCGCCGAGAAGGATGCTGGTGATTCTCGGATCGCTCTTGACCCATGTCAATGCCATCTCGGCAAGACTCTGTCCACGCTGGGCGGCCATATCGTTCAGCTTCCTTGCCTTTGCGATGCGCTCATCGGTCATGAATCCAGGTCTGAAGCGTCCATGTCCTGCGCGTGAATCCGCAGGGATGCCGTCAAGATAGCGGTCGGTCAGCAGACCCTGGCAGAGAGGACTGAAGGCGATGAAGCCGACGCCGTTCTCGTCGCACACATCCAGCACGCCGTTGTCGTAATGCGGGTGGTCGAAGATATTGTGGCGACCTTGATAGATGAGGCAGGGAACGTCCCTTGCAGCCAGATATTCGAAACCATTTCTTGTCGCGTCGGCCGGCCAGTTGCTGATGCCGATGTAAAGAGCCTTGCCGCTGCGGACAATGTCCACAAGAGCCTGAAGCGTCTCCTCGATCGGAGTCTCGGGGTCGAAGCGGTGGGTATAGAAAAGGTCCACATAGTCCAGGTGCATGCGCTTGAGGCTCTGGTCAAGGCTGGAGATAAGATACTTGCGCGATCCCCAGTTGCCGTATGGTCCTGGCCACATGTCGTAGCCGGCCTTCGAGGAGATGAACAGTTCGTCGCGGTATGGACGGAAGCAGCGGTCCATGAGCAGTCCCAGAGTCTCCTCTGCGCTGCCGTATGGCGGGCCGTAGTTGTTCGCAAGGTCAAAGTGACATACACCGTGGTCGAAGGCATACCTTGCGACAGCCTCGCTCCTCTCGTAGTCATCGACTCCTCCGAAATTCTGCCAGAAACCAAGGGAAACCTCTGGCAGCAGTATTCCGCTCTTTCCGCATCTTCTGTACTCCATTCCGTTGGTGTAGCGATCCTCAGCCGCCTGGTATATGCTCTTAATCATGGTGCTTGTTTTGTGTCTGACAAATATATACATTATTTTTACACGGCAAAGCGACACACCTTATGAAAGACATTGACATCAGATGGCAGACCGCCACATTCGACGAACTGAACCTTAGAGAGCTATATGAAATACTGAGGCTCCGCGCAGACGTCTTCGTGGTAGAGCAGGAATGTCCATATCAGGACGTGGACGGCATGGATGAGCATTGTCTTCATGTCCTCGGATGGAACGCGGATGGCCGTCTTGTCGCCTATGCCCGAATCCTTCCTGTCGGAGTCGATGCCTACGAACTGATAGGGGAGGGCGACAGCCGTCATGGTGCGATCGGCCGCGTTGTCGTTGCAAGGGACAGCCGCGGCATCGGCCATCAGCTGATGGACAAGTCAATCGAGGCTTATGCGGAGTTCGTCGGTGCCGACATCCCGTGCATCATACATGCCCAGGCGCATCTCAAGCGTTTCTATGAATCACATGGTTTCCGCCAGACAAGCGGAATCTGCGTCATCGACGGCATCGATCATATAGAGATGACTAGATTGCCAGAAAGCGCTTTATAAGTCTCTCTCTCTCCTTTCTCAGGTCCTTGTTGTTGAACAGCAGGCGTACATCCGAGATGGTTCTTCGGGCAAATTCCTTGTAGTCGTAGAAGAAGTCGAGCATTCCGCTGTAGGCCACTGCAAAAAAGATCAGGATCAACAAACTCTTCCAGCCCGCGAACGGCAGTACAGCCGCACCAAGAATCACCCAGATAAGAAATGTCAATGGCGACAGGACTATCCTGAATCCTGCCCTCAGAGAGTTGTGGAAGGCTGTATCCTCAGTCTTGCTGCATACGATCCACGAAGTCGCCCATACAGGCATGGTAAACAGGGCGCAGATCAGCCAGAACGGAAGCAAAGACACCACGAACGGCAGCTTGAGTAGACCCTTTATCTTCGGGCCGGAGAATGAATGGCTGGAAATCCTCATGTCCTGGCGTTTCTTGTCGAATCCAAGGACATCGGTGAGAAGTGCGCGCATGTCGTGCTCGCGGCTCTCATCCGTAAGGTAATCCTCGATGATCTCCGCAATCTTCCTATTCTCCTTGCGTCTTGTCTCAAGACTGCCTTTTTCTCCCGCACATATCATTTTGACAAGCGCCCACTTCGCCTCGTAGTCCTCGTTGTCTGGAATGTATGTGATGAGTTTCGACATCCTGTCCTTGAGCTCTTTCGCAAGGGCTAGATAGATATCGCCCTGCGGCATGTTGTCATGGTTGTCGACGAAATCTCCGAAGTCAAGAGGCTCGCCGAATTCCATAAGGCAGGTGCTGCGGTAGCGGAAATAGTCGCCGTATTCGAGCCCCACAGGGACTATGTATACCTTCTTGCCTGGATTCTGGTCCAGTGTGGTCCATGCTGTGCGGAAAATGCCTTTCTTGATCGGCAGAAGCGAATGCATTGTACGGTGCGTACCTTCGCAGAAGACGCAGAACGGAGTGCCGTCACCAAGAGCCTCGCTGATGGTGTTCATGGTCTCAAGGTTGCCGAGGACGTTGCGTATGCCGTCCCTTTCGCGTACCATGGGAAGGATGCGCAGCATCGTCATGATCGCGGCTATAGGCTTTCTTTTGAACAGGTCGGCACGGGCTCCGAATACAGTTGCCCCCTTGCGGCTGCGGAGGACATTGAGCGCGTCCATGAGTGCATTGGAATGGTTAGGCGCGAAGATTATCGCGCCATCCTTTGGGATGCGCTCCAGGCCTATCGTGGCGGTCTTCCTGTAGCTGAGGCGCGTGCGTGAATCTACATACGGTCTCAGAAAGGAGTAGACGGGATTGTATTCGTGTATCTTGGCCAAGGGAGGGGAATTATTTCTTTATGCGGTTGAAGATGGTTGCGACTGTAAGGCCGGAAATGATGTGCCATACACCCCACCATGCGGTGATGACGAGCATTCCTCCGTGAGGAGGGAAGCCTGCGAAAATGCTGGTTCCAAGAAGCAGGACAAGTCCGAGACCGGAGTTCTGGATACCTGTTTCTATTGTCAGGGTCCTGCGGTCAGCCTTAGGCAGCTTGAATATGGTACCGACGCTGAAACCCAGGGTGAGCGCCAGCAGGTTGTGGATGAGCACTACAAGGAAGATATACTTCACGCACTGCAGGAATGCTTCTCTGTTGCCCCAGAATGAAAGGAACACCATTGCGATGAAGAATATGATCGACAGCCACTGGAATGGCTTCTTGAGCTTGTCGGCAACCTTCGGGAGATACTGCGAGGTGAGGATTCCGAGGCTTAGAGGAATTCCGAGCAGTATGAAGATGGTCTTGAATACGTCCCAGAGAGGGATGCTGAGATGAGGTATGCCTGCTGCGATAGGGGATACCTTGAGGAAAAGGTTTCCGTAGAATGCAAAGTTGAAAGGGGTGGTGAAAACCGCCAGGGCAGTGCTGATTGCCGTCAGGGATACAGACAGCTCGATGTTCGCCTTGGACAGCGAAGACATGAAGTTGCTGATGTTCCCACCTGGGCAAGATGCCACCAGCAGCATTCCCAGCGCCATGGTAGGCGAGATCGCACCGCCAAGGGCAAGGATGAGCAGGAAGGTGAAAAGAGGCAGGAGCAGCAGCTGGCAGCACACTCCGAGTATGACTGACTTCGGCTGCCTGAAAACATCAACGAACATCTTCGGCTTGATGCCCAGAGCGACTCCGAACATCACGAAAGCCAGTACTATGTTTATAGTATTCATGCCTCCGGCATTCAGGGTTACCTGGATGCTGTCTAGGGCCTGTATGGTTTCTTGTGTCATGATGGGGAAGATAAGGTTGATTTAGAAGTTTGATTATTTCAAAACAACTTCCTAGTACTTTATTCTGTAGACTGCGAAGCTGCGGCCTCCGATTCTGGTCTTGAGGGTGTTTCCGTCGACCTTGACATCGGTGGTTACAGGTGCGACTGCGTCAGGGTTCTCGATAGTGTTCTCTTCCACGCGGTTGTCGGAATGAAGACTGGTGCAGGTAGCCTTACCGAGCTTGTGTGCAGCTGGAAGCTTGTCGAAGAGGATTTCGATTTCCTGGCTGTACTCGCTGAGGTTGGCGACCTTTACGATGTACTCACCTGTCTTGGTGTCCTTGACTGCACTTGCATAGAGTCTGCGCTGTCCGTCCTTGCCTTCTACAGGCTTGCCGTCCATGGTGAGAGGAAGGACATCTGTACCCTTATAGAGCGAGTAGAGCTGCTGTACGTAGTAGCTGCAGGTCTTGATGGTGCTGAGGTTGTCGAACCAGATGAGGTCCGGACGCCACTGCCAGCCTTCTACGTGCGCGAGGAGCGGTGCGTAGGTAGCCATCTCGACAACGTCTGCATTGCGCTCGAGACCGGTCATGAAGGCTGCCTCCATGAGGGCTGCGTTGAAGTGGTTGAACTTATGTCCGTCTGCTCCGTGGCATGCGTACTCACCTGCGAAGACCTTGGTGCCTCCGCGTTCGTAGTTGTCATAGCGGTCTGCGTTGTTCTCGAAGAAGGTTTCAGGAGCGTAGAAGTGTTCGTCCACGAGGTCTGCGCCGAGGCGGCGCATCTCTGGCCAGAGCTCTTCGAACCACTCTCCGCCGCGGTATGGGCCTGATGAGCCGACAAGCTTGATCTCAGGATACTTTGCGCGAATCTGCTTTACGAAAGGCTCGAGTCTCTTGACATATTCGTCGCTCCACTGCTCGTTTCCTACTGCGAGGTACTTGAGATTGAATGGTGCCGGATGGCCCATGTCTGCGCGGACCTTGCCCCATTTTGATGTGGCCGGGCCGTTTGCGAACTCGATGAGGTCGAGGGCGTCATCGATATATGGCTGGAGCTCGTGGAGAGCGGCGTGAGGGCCTGGACCTTCCTCGTTCTGGAACTGGCAGGCCATGCCGACGCTGATGACTGGAAGAGCCTCTGCGCCCATCTCCTCGGCAAAGCGGAAATACTCGTAGAAACCGAGGCCGTATGACTGCATATAGTCAGGGAAGAGCCTGTAGTCGAAGGTGTATTCCCAACGGTTCATATTTATAGGTCGATTCTCGACAGGACCCACGGACTTCTTCCACTCATAGCGGGTCTCGAGGGTCGATCCTTCAACGATACAGCCGCCAGGGAAGCGGAACACGCCCGGCTTGAGGTCGGCGATGGTCTGGGCGACATCCATGCGGAGACCGTTCTCGTCACCGTTGTAAACGTCGACAGGGAAGAGCGAGATGTGCTCGAGATCCACGCAGCAGTCAGTCCTGTACCAAGGCTCTTCCTCGGTATCGCTTACGAGAGTGACGCGGAGAGTCGCCTTAGGGTCTGTCTTCGGCGATGTGAACACCACTTCGTATTTCTTCCATTCGCTGCCGACGATCTCGATATCCTCGATCACGAATCTCTGGTCCTCCTCCATGGTGTTGTTGTCACAGAGTGCGACGCGTATCCACTCGCTTGCAGCCGGCTTTGGAGCCTTCTTGCCTTTCTTTGCGACTGTCTTCGAAGAAGTCCTTGCCCATACGCTGAAGCGGTACTCCTTGCCTTCCTCGATGCCCATGCCGAAGAAACCTTCATTCTCGATGCCGCTGAACATTACAGGATGGCCTGCATAGCTGATACGGACATAATGAGGACAGCGCTCGAACGGACCGTCATTGCGGACCTCAACCTCTCCGAACCTCTTCCATCCCATGAGAGGGTCGTCGAATTCGAATGAGCGGTTCTTGACAAGCTCTGCGTACAGACCACCGTCTGCGGCGAAGTTGATGTCTTCGAAGAAGATACCGTACATGGTGTGAGGTACAGGAATTCCTGCTGCGCCGGCGTCGATGCGGAACTGCGGCGTCTGGGCATTCGCTGCAATAGCGGCCAGGAGGCCTGCAGCTATGGATACAATCTTTTTCATTACAGTCAATAAATATTGGTACCGGAGAGAACGGTCAGGCTCTCTCCGGCAAAAGTGTGTACTATTTCTTTGAGGCTACAGCAGCCTGCTCGATAGGCAGACCAGCCTTGTAGTTCTCGATGTACTTGTTGAAACCTGCGACCTCCTCTGCGGTAGGTGCGATCTCGATACCCTTGTCGCCAAGGAATACCTTCTCCTCGAGATAGTCTGCGAGGTTCTGGTTGTCGACGTTGTTGATGAGGTAGCCTGCGAGCAGTGCGATACCCCATGCTCCGCCTTCTCCTGCAGTCTCCATGACTGAGATAGGTGAGTTGAGAGCTGCAGCGAGCAGTCTCTGGCCTACGCCCTTGGTCTTGAAGTAACCGCCGTGTCCGGTGATGCGGTCGATGCGGATCATCTCGTCGTTGATGAGGATGTCGTTACCGATCTTGAGCACGCCGATGGCTGCACAAAGGTTTGCACGCATGAAGTTGGCAAGGTTGAACTTGTCGTTTGCGGAACGTACGAACATAGGACGACCCTCGCCGAGGCCAGTGATAGGCTCACCTGAGATGTAGTTGTATGCGATGAGTCCGCCGCAGTCAGCGTCACCCTCGAGTGCCTTGTTGAAGAGCTTGCCGTAGAGCTCGTTCATGTCAACCTTGACACCGAGAAGCTCCTGGTACTCCTTGAACAGGCCTACCCATGCATTGATGTCCGAGGTACAGTTGTTACAGTGTACCATTGCAACGAGCGATCCGTCAGGAGTGGTCACCATGTCGATAGCCTCGTATGGCTTGGAAAGCTCCTTCTCGAGAACGATCATTGAGAATGATGATGTACCTGCAGATACGTTACCGGTACGCTGCTTAACTGCGTTGGTGGCAACCATGCCGGTGCCTGCGTCTCCCTCTGGAGGACAGAGAGGACAGCCTGGCTTGAGGTGGCCTGAGATGTCGAGGCGCTCTGCTCCGTGAGGAGTGAGGACGCCTGCATCGGCACCTGCACAGAGGCTCTCAGGAAGAATGTCGAGAAGCTTCCAGTCGTATCCCTTAGGGGCGATGAGCTCGTCGAACTTCTTTACCATCTCGGCATCATAAGTCTTGGTCTTTGGGTCAACAGGAATCATACCTGAAGCGTCGCCTACACCGAGGACCTTCTTACCGGTAAGTCTCCAGTGGATGTAGCCTGCGAGTGTGGTGAGGTAGGTGATCTCCTTTACGTGTGGAGCGTCCTCAAGAATGCACTGATAGAGGTGCGAGATGCTCCAGCGGAGAGGAATGTTGTAGTTGAAGAGCTCTGAGAGCTCGGCAGCTGCCTTTCCTGTGTTGGTGTTTCTCCATGTACGGAATGGAACGAGAATCTTCTCGTCCTTGCCGAATGCCATGTAGCCGTGCATCATTGCACTGATACCGATGGCAGCAAGGTTCTCGATCTCACAGTCATACTGAGCAATCACGTTCTTGCGGAGGTCTGCGTAGCAGTCCTGGAGACCATACCAGATGCGGTCGATGTTATAGGTCCAGAGGCCGTCTACGAGCTGGTTCTCCCACTCGTGGCTTCCCTGGGCGATAGGCTTGTTCTCCTTGTCGATGAGAACGGCCTTGATACGGGTAGAGCCGAACTCGATACCGAGAACGGCTTTACCTGATTCAATTGTCTGTTTTGCGGTCATATTACTTCAGCGCCTTGTTGAGCATGTAGTATACCTCGTTGTTGCGAAGGTTCTGCTTGAATCCGGAGATGGTGGTTGCCTTGTCGATGTTGATGCACTCGACGTCGGTCATCTCTGCGAAGTCCTCCCAGTAATCGGCGGTGACATCATATCCGAATGCGCTGTGGTGGGTACCACCAGCAAGGATCCATGCACCTGCGCCGATCTCGAATGAAGGCTGAGGAACCCAGAGAGCGGAAGCTACAGGAAGCTTAGGCATTGGCTTTGGCTTGATGCACTCAACCTGCTGGGTGATGAGACGGAAGCGGTTTCCGAGGTCAACGATGGTAGCCTTTACGCCTTCACCGGTCTTTGAGGTGAAGACGAGACGTGCGGTCTGCTGCTTGCGGATACCGATACCGAGGAAGTGAACCTCGAGGGTTGGCTTGTCCACTGCTATGAGAGGAGTAACCTCGAGCATGTGGCTCTGGAGGATTGAAGTCTGGCCTTCTGCGAAGTTGAGGGTGTAGTCCTCGAGGAACGATACACCGTTTGCATTGCCCTGGTTCATAACCCAGATAGAGCGGTAGAGACATGCAGTCTTCCAGTCACCCTCTGCGCCGAAGCCGATACCCTCTGCCATGAGACGCTGTGAAGCGAGGCCAGGGATCTGGTCGAAGCCGCAGAAGTTTGGATCGTCGATGTCTGCATCTCCGAGGTCGTCGAAGTTGGTGGTGAAAGCGGTGGCGCCTTCGTCCTTGAGAACGCGGCGGATAGCGATTTCAGCCTTTGCCGCATTGCGTACCTTCTCCCAGTAAACCTCCTCGCCGGACTCGTCGATCTTGATGGTGTACTGCTGCTTGTACTCCTCTACGAGAGCGTCAACCTCAGCGTCGGTCACCTTCTTGAAATAGTCCATGAGTGAAGATACAGGGTAGTAGTCAACATGGTAGCCGAAGCGCTGCTCGAATTCTACGCGGTCACCGTCGGTAACGGCAACGTTGTTCATGTTCATACCGAACATGAGGCAGCGTACGTCATGAGCGTCAGCGACTGCTGCTGCAACGCGAGCCCATACAGCGATCTTCTTCTGTGCCTCTTCGCTCTTCCAGTAACCTACAACAACCTTTCTAGGTACGCGCATGCGTGTGCAGATGTGGCCGAACTCGATGTCGCCATGAGCTGACTGGTTGAGGTTCATGAAGTCCATGTCCATGGTGTCCCAAGGAATCTCTGCATTGTACTGGGTATGGAAGTGGAGAAGAGGCTTCTTGAGAGCCTGGAGTCCCTTGATCCACATCTTTGCAGGAGAGAAGGTGTGCATCCATGTGATGACGCCTACGCACTGAGGTGCGCTGCTGGCCTCGGTCATGATGGCCTCAACCTCCTTTGAAGAGTTTGCGGTTCCCTTGTAAACTACCTTGATAGGGATGATGCCTGACTCGTTGAGACCGGCAACCATCTCCTGTGAATGTCCGTCAACGATCTTGACGGTCTCTCCTCCGTAGAGGAGCTGTGCTCCGGTTACCCACCAGAGCTCTATGTTTTCGTAAGCCTTGATCATAGTTTTGTTATTTCTTTTTCTGGCCGTAGTAAGCGTTTGGACCGTGCTTGCGGTTGTAGTGCTTCTCGACAAGAAGAGGATTCATTGTGAGGTTAGGATTCACTGAGAACGCTACGAAAGCCATCTTCGCGCACTGCTCCATCACCTTTGCGTTGTAAACGGCATTGTCAGGTGAGGTTCCCCATGAGAACGGACCATGGTTCTTAACGAGAACCGCTGGAGTGTGGTCAGGGTTGATGTTGCGGATGTTGAGGAATTCGTCAACGATCACGTTTCCGGTCTCAAGCTCGTACTGGCCCTCGACCTCCTCCTTGGTCATGTCGCGGGTGCAAGGGATTTCCTTGTAGAAATAGTCGGCGTGTGTGGTGCCGATGTTTGGAATGTCCCTGCCTGCCTGGGCGAATGCTGTGGCGTAGGTAGAGTGGGTGTGTACGACTCCCTTGATGTTAGGGAATGCTTTATAGAGTACGAGATGGGTAGGGGTGTCGGAGGACGGATTGAGATCGCCCTCCACCACCTTACCTGTCTCAAGGTCTACGACCACCATGTCGGATGCCTTCATGTCGTCGTAGCTTACTCCCGAAGGCTTGATCACTACGAGGCCCTTCTCACGGTCGATGCCGGATACGTTGCCCCATGTGAAGATAACCAGACCCTGCTTTACGAGGTCGAGGTTAGCCTTGAATACTTTTTCCTTGAGTTCTTCGAGCATATTACCAGAGTGCTATGTAAAGGATAGCGAGAAGGATGATGATGCCGAGAGCGCCGAGATTGAAGTCCTTTGCAGTCTTGAAGAGAGAAAGGTCGATCTTGAGTGCCTTCTTGTCCTGTACCTTGTCCTTTGCGTTAGAGTTGAGATAGATGGCAAGAACGCAAAGCATTGCTGCCATGAAGAAGAAGCCCTCGAAACCGAGGTTGCGCATTGGCTCTACGAAGCAGCCTACGAGACCGAGAAGAGCACAGCATGCTGCTACGCAAGCGAGGATCTTGCTGTACTTGACCTGGGTCTTGATATCATTCTCAGAGATAGCCTGGGTAGGCTCGACGTTCTTGTTGCTGAGTGAGAGACCGACGAACATGAGCACGAGCACGATGAATACGTAACCCATACGGATGAGGAATGGAGTCTCAGGAAGGAGAAGCTTGAAGAGGATAGAGAATGCGAAGGTACCGATAGCGGTAGCAACTGCTGCGGTGCCGCTTGAACGCTTCCAGAGAAGGCCGAGACCGAAGATCACAACGATACCAGGATAAACGAATCCTGAGTACTCCTGGATGATCTGGAATGCCTGGTCAGCGCCGCCCATGATAGGGTAAACAGCGAGGAGAGCGATAACGAGAGCGCAGATAGAGGTAAGACGTCCTACGTTTACGAGCTCCTTGTCACCAGCCTCCTTGCGGAAGAACTGCTTGTAGATATCCATGGTGAAGATGGTCGAGGTAGAGTTGAACATCGAAGCCAGGGATGAGATAACGGCAGCGGTAAGAGCTGCGAATGAGAGACCCTTTACTGCAACTGGGGTGAAGTTGCGGATAAGGAATGGATATGCGTCATCGGAAATCTTGATGTCACCGCTGAGGAGGCCGCTGCCCATGAGCTTGCCATGGAGGTCAGGGTCGTTCCAGATGAGGTATGCACATACACCAGGGATACATACGATGAAAGGAATGAGGACCTTGAGGAAGCCTGCGAATACGAGACCCTTCTTAGCCTCATCGATGCTCTTTGCAGCGAGACCCTTCTGGATGATGTACTGGTTGAATCCCCAGTAGCCGAGGTTGGTGAGCCAGAGGGCACCTACGATGAGGACGATACCAGGAAGAGTGAAGTAAGGGTCATCGGTGATGCTAGGGAACAGGTCAGGCTGACGCTTCACGACGAGGTTGAAGTGCTTGTCGCCAGGGATGTTTCCGAGTCTGTCCATAACCTCTCCGAGAGCGCCGATGGCGCCGTTTGCTCCGAGGTGAGGTGCGATTACGTTGAGGGCTGCATAAGCGGTGATGAGACCACCACCGACGAGGAATACAACCTGCATTACGTCAGTCCATGCAACAGAAGCAAGACCACCGTAGATTGAGTATACACCTGCAACGAGATAGAGGAAGAGGATGATGAGGAGACGTACGCTCACTTCCATTCCGAGAATGCTTACAACAACGCCTCTGAGGCCGAGAATCTGCTCGATTGCGAGTGCGCCGAGCCAAGCCACTGAGGTAAGGTTGATGAATACATAAAGGAAGAGCCAGAAGATAGAGAATGAGAGACCTACACCCTTGTTGTAACGTGAAGTAAGGAACTGAGGGATGGTGGTCACGCCGTTCTTGATCATCACAGGCAGGATGAACTTACCTACAACTACGAGGGTAAGGGCTGCCATGAGCTCGTAAGCTGCGATAGCGATACCGGCAGCGTAAGCAGAACCGGACATACCGATGAACTGCTCGGCAGAGATGTTGGCAGCGATGAGGGATGCACCCACAGCCCACCAGGTAAGAGTGTTGCCGGCGAGGAAGTAGTCGTTAGAGCTCTTTTCCTTACCGTCCTTGTTTCTTGAGACGAAGAGTCCCAGGAAGATGAGAATTGCGAGGTAGATGACGAAGATAACGTAGTCCACAACCTGGAATCCGTTACCTGCGAGAGCCTCGAAGAAAGCTGATTTTAACATGGTTTATTAGTATTTGTGTTATGATTATTCTGCTGAGAAAGCGAATACGCAGTGGCTGAAGTACTTCTCACCTGGCTGGAGGTAAGGGTTGCTCTCTGCCCACTCCTTGTTAGGAGAATCAGGATACTTCTGTGACTCGAGACAGAGACCTGCGCGCTGGTTGTAGACGATACCCTTCTTTCCGGTAACGGTGCCGTCGAGGAAGTTTCCGGTGTAGAACTGGATACCAGGCTCGTTGGTGTAGACCTTGAGGATGATGCCGGTTGCAGGGCTCTTTACGCAAGCTGCGAGCTGGGTGTCGTCACCCTTGGTGTTGAGAACCCAGTTGTGGTCGTAACCGTTTCCGTTAGCAATCTGCTCGTCGGTGGTCTCGTTGATGCGGTCGCCGATGGCGTGAGGTGCAAGGAAGTCGAATGCGGTACCGGCAACAGGAGCGAACTCACCTGAGGTCATGCAGGTCTCGTCGATAGGAGTGATGTTGTCTGCATTGAGGTAGCAGATGTGATCGAGAACGGTGGTGTTAGGATCGCCGCTGAGGTTGAAATAAGAGTGGTTGGTCATGTTGATGATCGTGGTCTTATCTGTGGTAGCCTCGTAGGTGATGTCGATCTTGTTGTCCTCGGTGAGGGTGTAGGTAGTCTTTGCAACTACGTTTCCAGGGAAGTTGTTGTCACCGTCTGGAGAGATTCTGGTGAGCTCGAGCTTGTTGGCTGCAACGAGGTTGGCCTCGTAA
Source organism: Bacteroidales bacterium (assembly GCA_024398125.1). Classification (GTDB taxonomy): domain Bacteria; phylum Bacteroidota; class Bacteroidia; order Bacteroidales; family UBA932; genus Cryptobacteroides. Next base: position 11,415 of record JAKSJO010000035.1, on the reverse strand, counting down.
ACCTGATACTGCCAGCCGGTAGGACCTCCGTGGAGGCAGTGGCCGAAGTTGTTCTGAGGGAGCTGGATCTCCTGGCCGTCAACTACGATCTGGCCCTTGTTGATACGGTTTGCGTAACGGCCGATAGAAGCGCCGAAGTCAGATGAGTTGTTCTCAGGGAAGTAGTCGCTTACCTTGTCGAAACCGAGAACGACGTCCTTGAGCTCGCCCTGGTTGTCAGGAACCATGATGCTGACGATACGTCCTCCGAAGTTGGTGATGCAGACCTCCATGCCGTTGGCATTGGTGAGGGTGTAGAGTGCAGTGGCCTGGCCATTGTACTCATTGACGAAGTCCTGTGGGTTGATGCCTGACTTGGTCAGCTCAACCTTTGACTCGCTGCATGCGCAGGCTGCAACTGCAGCTGCTGCGATGAGAATCTTTGATAATGCTTTCATGTGTATTTGTTATGATTATTTGATTTCCCATTCGTAGAGACCGGTGCTCATCTCGTCGTACTGCTTTACTTCGAGCTTCATTGCCTTGGTCTTGACCGGTCTGAAACGTACATAGTTTGCACCCTTTACGTTGACTGGGTAGTCAGCTCTGATAGGCTGCCACTCACCCTGTGCGTCCATGTAGTAGAGTTTCCATGACTCAGGGACCTTGCAGCCGCCCCATGGCTGGTCGTCGAACCAGTAGATGGTGCTCTGGCTTACCTGGCTCTCCTGTGCGAACTCGTAAGCGATCCACTGGGTGCCGCCTGCGGTTGGCCATGTGTGGTAGTAAGGAATCGAGGTGTTGCCTCCCTGAGGGATGAGGCCGTCATTCACAGCACCGAGTGAAGCTGTGGTGGTAGATGCGGTCACCTTGCTGGTAGATGTAAGGGTGGCAGGTCTCTTAGGGCTTGTAGCGCGGAGATCCTGTGGCATCCATACAATCATTTCGCCGCTGCCGCGGTGACACCATGCATAGTAAGGGATGAGGGTGAGCTTGACATCCTTTGCAACGAGTCTGCCCTTCTCGTCATAGTTGAGGGTCTGGGCGTCGGTAACGAGCTGGTTGATGCCGTAGAGGAGGTCTGGACGCTTTACAACGCTGATCTCAGGGTTGGTGCCGATGAGTACTGAACGTACTGAGAAGTCATTGTCAGGGTGCTCTGCACAGTAAACGACAGGACCGCGCTCGAATGCCACGCGACCTTCGTCAGCTGCAACTTCGCTGTGTGCCTTTACCATTCTTGGCTCCATGTCGAAGTGAATCTCGACCTTGTCACCCTTCTTCCACTTTCTGTTGATTGTGAAGTAGCCCTTCTCGAGCTCTGACTCAACCTCCTCGCCATTGACCTTGACGCTGTAGCCAAGAGTCTTGCCGTCATCGTATCTGTAGAGATCGCTAGGAACAGGTGCGCCCTGTACCCAACCTGGGATACGGATCTTGAGAGCGAAGTCCTTAGCTGCGGTCTTGTCCACGCTGAGGGTCACGTCGCCGTCCCAAGGATAGTTGGTCTGCTGGCTTACGGTAACTGACTTGCCGCCGATCTTCTGGGTCATGGTGTTTGCCATGAAGAGGTTCACGTAGAGATCCTTGTCCTTGACTGCGTAGATGTAGCCTGGAACTGAAGGGATGAAGCGGCAGATGTTTGAAGGACAGCATGCGCAGCCGAACCATGCCTTTCTCTGGTGCTGGCCGATAGACTCGAGAGGGTTTGGATAGAAGAATCCGTCGCCTTCGAGAGATACGCCGCTGAGGAGTCCGTTATAGAGAGTGCGCTCGAGTACGTCGTAGTACTTTGACTCGCCGTGGAGGAGGAACATTCTGTAGTTCACGTAAACGTTGCCGATAGCGGCACAGGTCTCGCAGTATGCGCTCATGTTAGGGAGCTCATAGTTCTCGCCGAATGCCTCGCCGTTGTTGGTTGCGCCGATACCGCCGGTGATGTAGAGCTTCTTGCCTACGATGTTCTCCCAGATGCGGTCGATGGCTTCGATATACTCGGAGTCGCCGGTAAGTGCTGCCACGTCAGCGATGCCTGAATACATGTAGGCAGCGCGTACAGCGTGGCCGACAGCCTCGTCCTGCTGCATGATTGGAAGGTGAGCCTGGCTGTAGGCGTCATTGCGCTCGGTGTAGCCACGCTTGTCGAGGAAGAACTTGGCCTGGTCGAGGTACTTCTTCTCGCCGGTAACAGTGTAGAGCTTCGCAAGAGCCATCTCGGCAATCTGGTGTCCAGGAACGCGTACGACCTGGCCTTCGCCGTCGCCGATTGCGCGGATGACGCAGTCAGCGTATGCCTTTGCGATATCGAGGAAACTGCGCTTGCCGGTAGCCTGGTAGTGCGCGATTGCGCCTTCAACCATGTGGCCGAGGTTGTAGAACTCGTGGCTGAGGTCCTCTACCTTCTCCCATCTCTCGCTTCCAGCCCACTCGTGAGGGTGCTCTGGGTTCATTGTGCGGGCGGTGTAAAGGTAGCCGTCTGGCTCCTGTGCTGCCTTGACGATCACAAGCACGCTGTCGATGTAAGCCTCGAGCTTTGCGTCAGGGTAGGTCTGAAGAATGTAGCTGGCACCTTCGATGGTCTTGTAGACGTCGGTGTCATCAAATGAATATCCGCCAACCTCGTAGCCGAGATTGTGGTCAGCGTGCATCTGCTCGGCCGCCTTTACGAAGTTGTCGTATCTTCCTTCGCTTTCGCACTTGCTGAAAGCGAGAGGAATGGTCACCTCGCGGGATGCCTTGAGTCTCTGTCCCCAGAAAGCATCGTTCACCTTGACTGAGGTGAAAGGAACTGGGTCAATTGGGTAGCCTGATGACTTGCTCTGGGCGTTAACGTCCATGCTGGCAGCCATAATTGCCAAACCTGCAATCAATACAATCTTTTTCATGTGTTATTGTTTTGTGTTTTTGAGTTTATTTCTTTGGAGTTATGATCATTGCGAATCCGCCGCCGGACTGCATCGTGATCTTTCTGATTGATGATTTGTCCACGGAGAAAGTCTCTATGGCGTAGTCTTCGGCATTTCTGCCGGCATTGACGCCGTCTCTGTAGAGGGTTACGCTGTAATCTCCATCGCCAAGGAAGCTGAAACTGAGATCTATGCTCTTGCCGTCCCAGTTTGCAAGGCCGCCAACATACCATGAGCCTCCGTTCTGACGGGCTGTGACGATATATTCGCCTATCTTGCCGTCGAGCACTGTCTCGCTTTCGTAGATTCGTGGAAGCGAAGCGATGAAATCGGTGGTCTCCTGCTCTCGTCGATAAAGAGATGGAGAATCGCAGAGCATGGTGAGAGGTGAGTCGAACACGATATAGGTGGCAACCTGATGTGCTCTGGTACCCATTGTCATAGGACTTGAGTAAACTCCCTTGAAGTCCTCCTTGCTCGCATTTCTCATTGAGCCCGGGGTGTAGTCAGTGTAACCTGACATGAGTCTGATGAATGGGAAGGTCGTGTTGTAGAGTGGCATGTTTATGTCGACCTCGCTCCACTTCACTTCTTCCTGACCGAAAACGGACTCGTAGTTGAGAACGTTCGGATATGTCCTGTTGATACCGATTGGCTTTGAGATTCCATGGAGATCCAGAACCATCTTGTGTTCCGCGGCAAGCTTTGCGAGTCTCCATACCATGTCGTTCGCTTCCTGATCGTCTCTGTCGAGGAAATCTACCTTGAAGCCGGCAACACCCATCTTGGAGTATTTCTCAAATGCTTCAGGCTGATCGTCAAGTACGTTGAATACGGTCCAAAGGATGATTTTGACGTTTCTTTCGGCAGCGTAAGACACGAGTTCCCTGATGTCCAGCTCTTTGATCGGGGTCATCATGTCGCCAGATGACGGAACGTACCAACCTTCGTCGAGAATCATGTACTCAAGACCGTTTTCGGATGCGAAGTCGATGTAGTGACGGTATGTGTCCATGTTTATGCCTGACTCGAAATCCACTCCGCTGATGTTCCAGTCATTCCACCATTCCCATGCACTGAAACCAGGCTTGATCCATGACGTATCTTCGACTCTCGATGGTTCGGCGAGGGCATAGACCATGTTGTTGACAGGCATCTGGGTGTCATCGTCGGTGATTGCAAGTATACGCCAAGGGTATGCTCTTGCTCCTTCCGATACGGCGATATAGTCTTCTGTTCCTGTGACGAATCTCTGCTGTCTGCCGCGGTATTTGTCAAACTGGTTGGGATATCTTGCGAATACACCCTTGAGGCAGTGTCCATCGGCCTCTACGTACATTCCCGGGTATTCCTTGATGCCGGACTCGAGTATTGTCACCTTGGGTCCGTTGCTGTTTTCCACGGTGGCAGGGAGGAATGCGAGTGTAGGAGATCCGTCGGAGAGTTTCTGGACGGTGTAGCTGTTCTGGAAAGCCATTGCCATCGGCTTTTTCTCGTTGGTTGAGTAGGAGAGCCAACTTCTGCTGTCGTCGGCAAATCTGAATTCCGCAACCTCGTCGAGAACTACGGTCTTCCCCTTGTTGGTGGTGAGATATCTGTAAGCTATTCCCTCGTCCGATGCTATCCATTCCATCTTGAATCCGCCGGCGAATTCAAGGACGAGCTTGCTGTATGTGAAATCGAATGATTTCTGGCGATAGAACGGAGCTTCGATGTGCTCTTTCTTCGCTGCTGTCTTCTGGGACTTGATGATCTTGCTGTCAGAAACTCCGATTCTGCTTCCGTCCTTGAGAACCATTGCCGACTCGGCACCGCTGACAAGCATGTGGCCGTCATGACTGACGTCATATCCGTTTGCGGATATCGTCACGCTGGTGCGGCCATCTGGTGAAGACAGGCTGTACGTCTTGGGTTTCGCTGCATGTGCGAAGAAGGGGATGATTGCAGCGGCGATGATCAAGGCGGTCTTTATTGACGATTTCATCTGTGGTTTGGCTTTAGTGTTATATAAACTTCACAAATATACTCATTATATATAAGCCATATTATGAATCGAGTCTAATTCTATGCAAAAATAGTCCATGCATTGGACGATTTTTTGTGGTATTGGATTTCTTTGTTACTTTTGGCTGGTATTCCTATTTCTATATGTCCAGACTGAAGAAATCCCTGCTGATTCCGCTGCTCCTGATGCTCTCATTGAGCGCTTCCGCGGCTGCTCCTGACTTCAATTTCCGAAGGTATAACATGTCATCAGGTCTGGTGTCGGACATGATTGGAGCCCTTCTTCAGGATTCGTCCGGACTCGTCTGGATCGGAAGCGGCGAGGGTGTCAACAGCTTTGACGGCCGTTCCATGCGAAGCTTTGAGCTGAGAGACCAGGGAAGAAGGATGAACGGCCTCTCCGTCAACAGCATCATCGAGGATGGAGATCATACCCTTTGGGCGGGAACGGACGAGGGCGTTTATTATCATCCTCAATCTGATCCTGCCAACATCTTCACCAAGCTTTTGACCACGACATCTTCCGGTCATGCTGTCAATTCCAATGTGACTGCTATCGCCATTGATCATGATGGACTGATATGGATTTCCACCAGAGGTCAGGGAGTCCTCAGCTACGATTCCAAATCCGATATGCTCAGCGCATATCCGGATGATGGCAGTTCCAGAGACGTGGAGTCTGTCTTCGTCGACAGTTCGAATACTGTCTGGGCGGCTTTTTCTTCCGAGACAAACTGTCTATATGCCTTCAACCGCGCTGAATCTGCTTTCAGACGCGTTGAGTTCGATTTTGGCAACGGAGTCCGCTCGCGTGTCGGCGTTATGACTGAGGATTCATCCTCGAACTTATGGCTGGCAACCTGGGATGCCGGTCTGTTCATGTACGACCGCAGCTCCGGAAAGGTAAAGCGTTTTGCTGACGGCGGTCAGGGTTTCTACCATATCCATTCGATAATTGAACTCCGTCCCGGTGAGCTTCTTGTCGGATCTGACGAGGGTCTGCTGTGGTATAATGTAATCCTTTCCGAAACAAGGTTGTTCAGCAATGACCGCAGCAACCAGACCTCTCTCTCCAACAAGTTCGTCTATCCAATCCTGAAGGATAATGAGGGAGGTCTATGGGTCGGCACCTATTACGGAGGTGTGAACTATGCGATGCCTGTGGCAAGCCAGTTTGTCCAGACCACCAACGTAAAGGGTATGGATATAGATGAGGATTTCGTTGTCAGCTGCTTCGCTCAGGATTCGGATGGAAGTATCTGGGTGGGCTCCGACAATGCCGGACTCTCACATGTCTTGTCTGGCGGTGAAAGTGTCTCGTTCCCTCGTTCACGAGGCTGGAATGTCCATTCCATCTGGGCGGATGAAGCATGTGTATGGGTCGGCACGTATGGCAAGGGCATCATGCGCATCGACAAGAAAAGCAACGCCATAAGGAATTATTATTATTCCGGTGGACTTGACGACAGCAGCGTCTATGCTATCATGCGGGACAGCCGGGGCAATCTCTGGGTCGCGACCTCAACCGCTTTTTTCACTTTTTCCGAAAAGACTGACAGTTTTGAAAAAAGATATACGACTGGAAGCATCTGCTATGACATCGAGGAATCCATCGATGGTGACCTCTGGTTTGCGACCATGACAAGAGGAGTGCTGAGGCTTGTTGCCTCGGACGGGTCATGGCGCAGCTATGGATCGGATTCGGACAAGATGCCGAGCAACTGCGTCAACAGCATGTATACGTCGCTGGACGGCAATGTCTATGCAGCTACAAGCGATGGTCTGATGCGATACTACCAGAGTGACGATACCTTCAAGCCGCAAGGCCTCCAGGAATCAGGCAGCCTTCTCTACGTCACAGGCGATGGCGACCATCTTTGGATGACATCGACCGACAGGCTGATCCGCTATAACCTTGCCGACGGCAGTGTGACCTCGTATGATTATGGAGACGGAATGATTGACGGCCAGTTCAATCCGAATGCTGGTTTGATGGCGTCGTCCGGAAGGATGTTTGTCGGAACGGCAAAGGGTTTTTGTTCGTTCATGCCTCAGAACATCAGTATCAACGAATTTGTGCCGCCAGTTATGATCACCTCTTTTGAATTCCGCGACCGCAAGGGCACCGCGGCGAGAGGTGGCGAGCTGTACCATTCACTTGCAATGGGTGACGATATCAGGCTCGATTGGAGAAGAAATGACGTCCGGTTCTCGTTCGTCGGTCTCAGCTATTGTTCGCCAAAGAAAAACCGATATGCTTACAAGCTGGTGGGATTCGATACCCATTGGACTGAGGCGGCGGATATCTCTACGGCGACATATACGAATCTTCCTGCCGGAAAGTATCGCTTCATGGTCAAGGCCAGCAACAATGATGGCGTCTGGAATGACCAGGGCGCATCTGTGGAGTTCAGGATAAGGCAGCATGTGCTTCGTACCTTTGCAGCCAAGGTGTTCTACCTTCTGTTCCTGCTTGCAGCCGCGATACTTGTATACAGATACTTCAGGGCGAGGTCGCTTGCGCGCATGCAGCAAAGCTTTGAGAAGAGGGAAAGCGAACTGGAGGCGATGGAGCTGGAATCGAAGGTCAGATTCCTTACCTCCATTGCGCATGAGGTCCGTACCCCGCTTTCGCTCATAATGGCTCCGGTGGAAAGGCTCAAGTCTTCATCAGAAGGAATGAATGACCAGAACCGCGAGTATCTCGATGTCATAGACCGCAACTGTGGTCGTCTCGGCCGTCTTATCAACCAGCTGCTTGATTTCAGCAGGCTGAATCAGGAGACCAGCCTTTCATTCGACTTCCACAAGGGCGATGTCAGCCTTCTGGTGCGTTCAGTCAGCTCTTCGTTCGTCCCGACATTCGAAAAGGACGGCACAGATTTTACCGAAGAATATCCTTCTGAACCTATAATGGCCGATATCGATACTGAATCGCTCACGACCATCGTGATGAACCTGCTGTCGAACGCTGTCAAATACACAAAGGACAGGGTTGGACTCAGATGCGCTCAGGATGGGGAATTCTTCACCATCACGGTATCCGACAACGGCTCCGGCGTCTCCGAAGAGCTCCGCAGCCGTATATTCCACCCTTATTTCCGCGCAGACGAGACATCCGTCGGAACAGGACTTGGACTCGCTATCCTGAAAAAGCATGTCGATGCTCTCGGAGGAGATGTCAAAGTCGAGGACGCACCTGGAGGAGGCAGTGTGTTCATTGTCAGCCTGCCTTTAAGACAGCCAGAAAGCACAGCGAACACATCTGCGGAAGTTGCCGTTGCCGATTCAAAGGAAAAGGAGGATGGCCAGCTGAACCAGCCGCATTTTCTCAAGGTCGGCGAGTCGGACCGTCCGACTATCCTCATCGTGGAGGATGACATGGACATGCGCTCGTTCCTGGTTTCTGATTTCAAGAACCTGTACAATGTGCTTGAGGCACCTGACGCGGAGACGGCAGAGCGCCTGCTTTTCCAGTATGACGTGTCCCTGATAATCAGCGACTGGATGATGCCGGGCAAGTCCGGTGCCGATCTATGCCGTTTCGTGCGCAGCCGCAAGACTCTGTGCCAGCTTCCGTTCATCATGCTGACCGCGAAGGCTGACGATGCTTCACAACTCGAGAGTCTGGATTGCGGTGCCGACGCTCATGTGAAGAAACCGTTCTCGCCGGAACATCTCCGTGCCCTTGTGGCACATCTCATCAAGATGAGAAACATGCTTGCCCAGAGCTATTCGTTGATGCAGACCGCAGATCCCGGCAGGCCTGGGGCCAAGGATGATTTCTTCTCCCGCCTTACCGAAATCATCGAGTCGAACATCTCTAACACCGAGCTGTCCGTCGAGATGCTTGCCAAGGAACTGTGCGTCAGCCGCTCAGGCCTGTTTGCAAAGGTGAAGGCTGCATCCGGAGACACTCCGAACAGGCTTATAATGGACATCAGGCTCAAGGCCGCTTCGAAGATGCTGTTGGAGTCGAATCATTCAGTCAGCGAGATCAGCTATATGGTCGGATTCAATTCTCCTTCGTATTTCTCAAAGTGCTTCTCTGCCCAGTACGGAATGACTCCACATCAGTGGATGGAAAGGCATAAGGGCGGCGAATAGGTTATAAAATGAGAACAAACAAGACAAAATCAATATAATATCGTATATTTGTCAGTTGTAAATATGATAGATTATTACCAATCATAATTTAACTAAACATTATTTTCATGAAGAAAACAAATGCTTTCCCAGCCTTCCTTATGAAGGCGGCTGCCTGTCTTCTCATCGCGACTGGTGCTTCTTTCAGCATGTCAGCAGCAAATGAGACCGCTTTCGCGGAGGCACAGCAGAGCAAGGTTACCGTGAAGGGTGTTGTCAAGGATTCCGCAGGCGAGCCTGTCATCGGCGCCAGCGTTATCGAAAAGGGCGTCCCTAGCAACGGAACTATCGTTGACATGGATGGTAACTTCACTATCAGCGTGAACAGTGGAGCTACCCTCGTCGTTTCAAGCATCGGCTACGTTACCGTAGAGGTTTCAGCAAGCAATGCTGCAAGTGTCATCCTCCAGGAGGATTCAGAAATGCTCCAGGATGTTGTCGTTATCGGTTACGGTACCCAGAAGAAGGGTGACGTTACCTCGGCTATCACCAGCGTGAAGGCTGACGACTTCGCAAAGGGTGACATCAGAGACGCAGGTGACCTTATCAAGGGTAAGGTTGCAGGTCTTTCCATCACCAACAACTCAGGTGACCCTAATGCTACCTCAAGCATCCGACTCAGAGGTGTGATCTCACTTACCGGTACCAACACCCCGCTCGTCCTCATCGACGGTCTCGAGGGTGATCTTGACACTGTGGCTCCAGAGGATATCGAGAGCATCGACGTACTCAAGGACGCTTCAGCTGCCGCTATCTACGGTACCCGTGGTGCTGCCGGTGTCATCATCATCACCACCAAGGGTGGCAAGCGTGACGATTCAGTCAAGGTCAACTATGCCGGCTATGTTTCAGCATCGGCATTCGGCAAGACCCTTGACATGATGACCCCAGAGGATATCAGAGCAGGCAAGACCAACTTCAAGGATCTCGGCTACGAGACTGACTGGCTCAAGGAGATTTCCCGCACCGCATTCACTCACAACCACAACGTGTCTATCAGCGGTGGCAACAAGGACACCTCTTACAGCGCAGACTTCACATACCGTGACCAGGATGGTGTTATCGTGAACACCTTCGGAAACGATATGCGTTTCAACGCATCTCTCTCTCACTGGTTCTTCAACGACATGGTGAAGCTCTCTTTCAACATCCAGAAGAGATGGCATGAGAATGGTCCTGTAGATGCAGCCGGTACCCAGGTATACCGTATGGCTATCATCCGCAACCCTACAGCTCCTGTAAAGAACTCTGATGGTTCATGGAACGAGGATACTTCCATCAACTACTACCAGAACCCTCTCGCAATCCTTAACGAGACCAAGGGTGAGACCAAGTCTGAGAACACCCGCCTCACCGGAAACCTCACCATCGAGCCTATCCAGGGCTGGCAGACCAACCTCATGCTCAGCACCAACCGTGGAAACGGCAACAGCAACAGGTACAATACCTCTAACTCTTACGGCCAGATTGTAAATTATACAACCGGTTACGCTTCAATCTCTCACAGCTCATCGAAGACCGACAACCTCGAGCTCACTTCTACATACAAGAAGACCGTTGGTGACCATCGTTTCGAGGGTGTCGCTGGTTACAGCTACCAGTACAGCTTCTACGATTCTTCAAGCATGAGCAACACCAACTTCATGTCTGACTACTTCCTTTGGCACAACATCGGCCTCGGCCAGTACCTCAAGGATGGTAGAGCAAGCATGTCAAGCTACGCTGAGGACAGCAAGCTCATCGGCTTCATCGGCCGTGTAAGCTACGGTTATGGCAACAGATACAATGCTCTCGTCAGCATCCGTCGCGAGGGTAGCTCACGCTTCGGTGACAACCACAAGTGGGGTACCTTCCCTTCAGCATCACTCGGTTGGACCATCAGCAACGAGGAGTTCATGTCAAACGCAACATGGCTTGACAACCTCAAGCTCCGTGCTGGTTTCGGTGTGACCGGTGTCATCCCTACCTCAAGCTACCTCTCCAAGACTATCTACAAGCTTGGTTCTCCATACTACTATGATGACGGCACCTGGAAGCAGGGTCTCAACGTAGCATCCAACCCTAACCCAGACCTCCAGTGGGAGAAGAGCACCGAGTACAACATCGGTCTCGACTGGGCAGTCCTCGGAAACAGACTCAGCGGTACCATCGATGTATATAACAAGAAGACCACCGGTATGCTCTGGGAGTTCTCTGTTCCTACTCCACCAAACCTTTACAACAGAACTCTCGCCAACGTAGGTGAGATGCAGAACAAGGGTGTCGAGATCGCTATCAACGCAACTCCAGTAGAGACCAAGGACTTCACTTGGAAGACCACCGCTACCTTCGCATTCAACGCGAACAAGCTCGTGAGCCTTTCAAACGACCTCTATGAGAC
>JAKSJO010000034.1 GCA_024398125.1 Bacteroidales bacterium | reverse complement strand
TCTTCTCCTCGCCGGTCTCCTTGCACTTGAGAGCCTCGTCGATAGCGATCTTGATAGCGTGGCTGCTTTCTGGTGCAGGGAGGATGCCTTCAGCGCGTGCGAAGGTTGTAGCTGCCTTGAATACGTCGGTCTGCTCAACTGCGCGGCACTCGAATACGCCGTCATGATAGAGCTGTGAGAGGATGGTCGACATACCGTGGAAGCGGAGACCGCCGGCGTGGTTTGCTGAAGGGATGAACTGGCTTCCGAGGGTGTACATCTTTGCCAGAGGGCAGATACGTCCGGTGTCGCAGAAGTCGTATGCGAACTTGCCCTTTGTGAATGAAGGACATGAAGCAGGCTCTGCTGCGATGATCTTGTAGTCAGCCTCGCCGCGGAGCATCTCACCGATGAATGGAGTGGCAAAGCCGCCGAGGTTTGATCCGCCACCGGTACATCCGATAAGGATGTCCGGCTTGATGCCGTACTTCTTCATTGCCTTCTGTGCCTCGAGACCGATGATGGTCTGGTGGAGAAGTACCTGGTTGAGCACTGAACCGAGCTCATAGCGGTATCCTTCCTGGGTAACGGCTGCTTCTACTGCCTCGGAGATAGCGCAACCAAGTGAACCTGTGGTTCCAGGATGTTCAGCGAGAATCTTGCGTCCAACCTCTGTTGTGTTGCTTGGAGAAGGGGTGACCTTTGCTCCGTAGGTACGCATAACCTCGCGGCGGAATGGCTTCTGCTCATATGAGCACTTGACCATGTAGACCTGGCAGTCGAGGCCGAAGTACTGGCAAGCCATGCTGAGTGCGGTACCCCACTGACCTGCGCCGGTCTCTGTGGTCACACCCTTGAGGCCCTGCTTCTTCGCGTAGTAAACCTGTGCGATAGCCGAGTTGAGCTTGTGGCTGCCCGAGGTGTTGTTACCTTCGAACTTATAGTAGATCTTTGCCGGTGTGCCGAGTGCCTTCTCGAGGAATTCTGCGTGTACGAGAGGCGAAGGACGGTACATCTTGTAGAAGTTGAGAACTTCCTCAGGGATGTCAACCCACTTGGTGTCGTCATCAAGCTCCTGCTTTACGAGTTCTTTACAGAAGATAGGTTCAAGCTCTTCTGCCTTGAGAGGCATACCGGTTCCCGGGTTGAGAAGCGGTGCCGGCTTGTTCTTCATGTCCGCACGGACATTGTACCACTGTGTAGGGATCTCATCCTCACTCAGATAGATCTTGTAGGGAATTTTCTCGCTCATTTTGTTAAGTATTATCAGTTATTATTTGAGATGTCTGGAAACGTTAAAAAATGGAGTTCAGTCGTATTCCGGCTGAACTCCATGCTTATCTATATACGCGATGGTCTAACCTTTTACGACTACTTGAGCTGTAACAGGCGCCACCACCAATATGCATTCTTATTGAACATTCTCGTTTGCTGTATACGGCAAATATGAAAATCATTTTTCTTTTATCCAAAGCTTTTTTGCAAAAATTGCCGAGACGGGGCTAATTTCCTACAAATGCCAAGGTCGCGACCGAAATCCTGACCTCCGGACCGAAACTCTGCCTCAGAATCTTCCGACAGGCGAACAGGGTAGAACCGCTGGTCATCACATCATCGACAATCAGGATATGCCTTGGAAAAGCCTCCCTGGCCCGTCGGCGCAATGCAAATGCCGCCGCCATGTTATCAGCCTTGCCTTCGCCAGACATGGAAGTCTGGCTCCTTGTGTTCCTGACTCGACGGAGGATGTCAGTCCGGACTTCGGGATGTCGCGGATACGTCTCAGCTATCGCGGCTGCAATGATATCGGACTGGTTGTAACCGCGCTTCCAGCGTCTCAAAGGATGCAAGGGCACAGGAATTATCATGTCCACATCCTCGAACTCCGGACAGGAGCATAGCCTTCGGCCCAGCATGGCCGCGAAGAAACGTCCCATATCTACATTATGGTAATACTTCAGCTGCGGCGTGATATGCGCGTACGGCGATGCCGTTCCGTAGTAGAACAGGGCACAGGCATTCGCGTACGGCTCAAACTCTCCTTCGCCAAGCACCGCCTGGATCAGCCCGTTCAGCCTGTCGGCCATGGGGTTGCGGCTCTGGTTCCAGAATCGGGTCAGCGGCAGTCCTGCAAGGCACTCCGTGCAGATATGTCGCTCCCGCAGCAACAGCTCACGACCGCATACAACACAAAGGCGCGGCATCGCAATATCCAGCAATGCCGTGCCTATATCCTTAAGGTCAATCTCTCTCCACATAATCTCTCTCTCCTGTATAGGTGCACTTCGAAAAGTGCCTGTAGAAAGCCTAGCTTATAAACTTTATTATATAGTACATCATCACTCCGGAGCAGGCAAGCTTCATTCCGGTTCCGAAGATGAATCCCATGAACGCGCCTATCGAAGACTTGAAGGACTGCCATGCACCCTTGTTCTCGATAAGGAGCTCCGCGAGGAAGGCTCCTCCCATGGTGCCGATGAAAATGCCTATCGGCGGGTATATCAATCCAAGGATCAGTCCAACCAGCGCTCCTCGTCCGGCTGTCTTGGAACCGCCGGTGGCTCTTGTCAGCAATGCCGGCACTACATAGTCCATTATAGTCACGGCAAGGGTTATCGCCAGCCATACAAACAGGGCTGTGGTCGTCATCTCACTGCTGCCGGTGAGGTAGACCAGAAGCAAACCGACCCAGCCGACAGGAGGTCCCGGGAGTCCGGGAACTATGCTGCCGATTATGCCGATGATTCCGGCGATGACTGCGAATGTCTCAAGCATTACTCGGATGCCATGGCTGCCTCGACGTCGTCAGGAGAGATAGGGAGGCGCTTGCCGCCCAGTCTGCGTGCTCCGTCAGGGGTTACCAGAACGTCGTCCTCAAGGCGGATGCCGCCGAAGTCCATGTAGGACTCGAGCGCGTCATAGTTGACCATGCCCTTATCTGTGCCGTCAGCCTTCCACTGGCGGATCAGGGCAGGGATGAAGTAGATTCCAGGTTCGTCGGTCACGATGTTGCCTGGTTCGAGTCTGCGTGCCATGCGGAGGCTGCCGAGGCCGAGCTGCTTTGAACGCTCCTGGTCTGCGTCGTAGCCGACCAGATTCTCGCCGTAGTCCTCCATGTCATGCACATCAAGGCCCATGTTGTGGCCGAGGCCATGAGGCATGAACAGTCCACCGATGCCCTCATGTACCATCTCGTCAACATCTCCGCGTACGAGGTCGAGCTCCTTGAGGCCTTTCAGCATGCCGCGTACGGTAGAAAGGTGGACATCCCTGTAGGCTACGCCTGGAGCTGTAAGCTTGAATGCATGCTCGTTGGCGTCGCAGACGATCTGGTAGATCTCTCGCTGCTGCTGGGTGTACTTTCCGCCGGTAGGATATGTGCGGGTGAAATCCGATGCGTAGTGGCTGTTGCTCTCGACACCTGCGTCGATGACGAGGAGCTTGCCTGGAACGATAGGCATTTCATGTGAGTGGCAGTGGAACACCTCGCCATGCTGGGTGAGGATGGTGGCGAAGCTGACGCCCCAGCCCTTGCTGAGCGCAACGCCTTCCATGTCGCCGACGATCTGCTGCTCGATGGTGCCGACCTTGACGCCGCGACGTGCGACTGTATGCATCTCCTGGCCGAGAACGCAGGCCTTGTCGATTTCTTCGATCTCGACGTCTTCCTTGACGAGACGCATGCTGATGACCGCGCGGAGCAGGGCTTCCGATGCATTAGGGCAGCCTGCCTTTGATGCGCTTACGACCTCCGATGGCTTGAGCCCGGTCAGGTCGGCGATCTTCATTGCATTGTACTGGCGGGTGGCCGGGAGGAAGTGGATCTCGCGCTTGAGCTCGCGTGCGCGGGCAACGACCTTGTCCAGCTCGGCATACGGCGCTGACTTCTCGATTCCGACTGAAGCGGCCACGCTTGCAACCGATGGGGTAGGGCCGTTCCAGATGATGTCGTCCAGGTCTGCGTCATCGGCGTAGATGGTCTGCTCGCCGCTCTCGATGTCGATAGTCGCAGCGTAGCGGGGCTCGTCGATTCCGAAGAGGTAGAGCCAGCTGCTGTCCTGGCGGAACTTGTAGCAGTTGTCGCGGTACTGTGCCGGAGACTCTACGTTTCCGATAAAGATTGCTATTCCGGTTGCGCCCTCAGCCTGCATCATTTCAAGCATGTGCTGGCGGCGGTTGATGTATACGTTCTTGTCAAACATTCTATGTGGTTGTTAAACTATGTCGATTCCGGCTGCGTGGCACTCGGCTACCATGTCCTCTGGCCAGATGCTGCTCTGGATCTCGCCGATGTGGGCCTTGCGGAGAAGGAACATGCAAAGGCGTGACTGGCCGATACCTCCACCGATGGTGTATGGCAGCTCGCCGGCAAGCAGACGCTTGTGGAACATGAGCTCCTTCTTGTTCTCCTGGCCGCAGATGGCAAGCTGACGCTCCATGGCTTCCTCGTCGACGCGGATACCCATGCTGGATACCTCGAACGCTCTCTCGAGCACAGGGTTCCAGAGCATGATGTCACCGTTGAGGCCCTTGAAGCCGTCGCTGTTCACTGTGCTCCAGTCATCGTAGTCGGCTGCACGGCCGTCATGCTTCTCGCCGTTGCTGAGAGCGCAGCCGATGCCCATGATGAACACGGCTCTGTGCTCGCGTACGATTGCGTCCTCGCGCTCCTTAGGGCTGAGGTCTGGGTATTTCTGGAGAAGCTCTTCTGCGTGGATGAAGAAGATGTCTTCGGGAAGCTGAGGCTCGATCTGCGGGAACTCCACGTAAAGCTTGTTCTCGGTGACCTTGATGGCCTCGTAGATGCGGCGGACGGTCTTCTTGAGGAAGTCGAGGTTGCGGTCTTCCTTGCGGATCACCTTTTCCCAGTCCCACTGGTCGACGTAGATCGAGTGCAGGTTGTCCAGATCCTCGTCCGGACGAAGTGCGTTCATGTCGGTATAGATGCCTCGGCCTGGCTGGATGCCCATCTCGCCGAGCTTGAGACGCTTCCATTTGGCGAGTGAGTGAACGACCTCGGCATTGCGCTCGTTCATGCCCTTGATAGGGAAGCGGACTGGACGCTCGACGCTGTTGAGGTCATCGTTGATACCTGTTCCGGAGAGAACCACCATAGGTGCGGTCACACGAAGGAGTGCGAGCTGCGCCGACAGGTTGGTCTGGAACATATCCTTCACAGCCTTGATGGCCTTTTCGGTATTTTCAACGTTTCCAAGCAGGTTGGAGTAATCTTTGGGGATGAATAGTGGCATTTTGATATCCGTTTTATTAGCAATCGTAAAAATAACGATTTTATTTTGACAATTGCCTATCTTTGTACCATAATAATTACTAACCGATCAACTTATGAGAATAAAAGCATTGGCAGGCGCAGCACTCATGCTCTTCGCGGCAGCAGCTTGCAAGCCTGCTTACCAGAACCCGAATGCAGATCCTCAGAAGCGTGCGGAGGACATCGTCAGCCGTATGACCCTCGAGGAGAAGGTATCGCTCATGCAGCATGCCTCACCAGCAATCCCACACCTCGGAATCAAGCAGTACAACTGGTGGAACGAGGCACTTCACGGAGTAGGCCGTGCAGGTCTCGCTACCGTATTCCCACAGCCTATCGGTATGGGAGCAAGCTTCGATGACGACATGGTTTACCGTGTTTTCGATGCAGTTTCCGACGAGGCTCGTGCAAAGAACACCCAGTTCAAGCAGGAAGGCGACCTTAACATCTATCAGTGCCTTACCTTCTGGACTCCTAACGTAAACATCTTCCGTGACCCACGCTGGGGCCGTGGTCATGAGACCTACGGCGAGGACCCATATCTTACCTCACGTCTCGGCGTCCAGGTCGTAAACGGTCTCCAGGGTCCACGCGACAGCAAGTATGCAAAGCTTTTCGCATGTGCAAAGCACTTCGCAGTTCATAGCGGACCGGAGTGGAACCGCCATACTTTCAACGCAAAGGACATCAGCGACCGCGATCTCTATGAGACCTATCTTCCTGCATTCCAGACTCTCGTACAGGAGGGTGATGTAAAGCAGGTGATGTGTGCATACAACCGTTACGAGGATGACCCTTGCTGCGGCAGCGACAAGCTTCTCCAGCAGATTCTCCGCAACGACTGGAACTATCAGCACATCGTCGTTTCCGACTGCTGGGCAATCAACGACTTCTATCAGGAGGGCCACCACGAGACTGAGCCTGATCCTGCACATTCAGCTGCCAAGGCTGTACGTACCGGCACCGATGTAGAGTGTGGTTCTACCTATGCAAACCTCGTTGAGGCAGTAGAGCAGGGCCTTATCGACGAGACCACCATCGACCGTTCGGTTATCCGCCTCATGAAGGGCCGTTTCGAGCTCGGTGAGATGGATGACGACAAGCTCGTCGAGTGGACCAAGATCCCTTATTCAGTAGTTGACAGCAAGGAGCACAAGGCTCTCGCACTCGAGGCTGCCCTCAAGAGCATGGTACTCCTCAAGAACGACGGTACCCTTCCTCTCAAGAAGAACATGAAGGTCGCTCTCCTCGGACCTAACGCTGCCGACTCTCTTGTAATGTGGGGTAACTACAACGGATATCCTTCAAAGACCATCACCCTCCTCGAGGCACTTCAGTCAAGATATCCTGAGGCTCAGTTCATCTATGACCAGGGTTGTGACCTCACTGCTGACGTCGCAATCGTGAGCCTTATCAACGACTGTATGACCGAGGATGGCCACAAGGGTTTCTCTGCAACATACTGGAACAGCCTCAGACCAGAGGGTGACCCAGCAGCAAAGGTATATATCGACACCCAGGTCAACCTCTCTGCAGCAGGTGCTACCGTATTCGCTCCAGGCGTAAACCTCGAGAACTTCAGCGGTGTTTACGAGACCGTATTCACTCCTAAGACTTCTGGAAAGGTTGCATTCAGCTATCAGGTACAGGGTACCCTCAGCATGGAGATCGACGGCGAGACCGTATTCCGCGGCCGTAACAACAAGAATGCTTTTGCATACTCAATGGACGTAAAGGCTGGCAAGTCATACAAGATCAAGGTCAACTTCGGTACCACCGATGGCCGTGTGGCTGCTGTAAGCTTCAACTTCGGTCACCAGGTTCCACTTGACATCAACGCAGTTGCAAACAAGGTCAAGGACGCTGACGTGATCATTTACGCAGGTGGTATCGCTGCTCAGCTCGAGGGCGAGGAAATGCCTGTTTCAATCGATGGCTTCAAGGGTGGCGACCGTACCAAGATCGAGCTTCCTAAGGTTCAGACCGCTCTCCTCGAGCGTCTCGCAAAGACCGGCAAGCCTCTCGTTTACGTGAACTACTCAGGTTCAGCAATCGCAATGACCCGCGAGTCTGAGATCTGCAACGCCGTTCTCCAGGCATGGTATCCTGGTCAGGCTGGTGGCGAGGCTATCGCACAGGTTCTTACCGGTGAGTACAACCCTGCAGGCCGTCTGCCTCTTACCTTCTACAAGTCATCTGCAGACCTTCCTGACTTCATGGATTACAACATGACCAACCGCACCTATCGCTACTTCAAGGGCGAGCCTCTCTATCCATTCGGTTTCGGTCTCAGCTACACCACCTTCGCATACGGTGATGCTACCCTTTCAACCGACAGCTACAAGGCCGGCAGCAGCATGACCATCGAGTTTCCTGTAAGCAATACCGGTTCTATCGACGGTGAGGAGGTTGTACAGGTTTACCTCCGTCGCGTAGGTGACAACGAGGGTCCTTCACACGCTCTCCGCGCATTCCGCCGTGTAAAGGTTGCAAAGGGCGCTACCGAGAAGGTAAGCTTCAAGCTTGATGACAGCAGCTTCCAGTGGTTCGACACCACCACCAGCCGCAACAACATCATCCCTGGCGACTACGAGCTCCTCTACGGTCCTTCATCAGACCTCGCATCCCTCAAGGTTGCAAAGCTCACCATCGTAAAGTAAGTTTTTACTAAATATATGAAAACGGCCCCCGGTATTTCCGGAGGCCGTTTTTTTGTGCAGGGGACCATGCCACTCGCGCCACTTTGGAACCGTAGCCCTTGATTCATTCGAAAACTGCTTCTAACTTTGTGAGTATGAAAATCGGGAATGTAGACCTTGGTGAGCGTCCAGTGCTTCTGGCGCCGATGGAGGACGTTACGGACGTGTCGTTCCGCGTGCTCTGCCGCGAGCAGGGTGCGGCGATGGTATACACTGAATTCGTCTCTTCCGACGGACTGATTCGTGACGCCCAGAAGACCATCGATAAGATGCGGACCCTGCCGGAGGAATCGCCTGTGGCAATCCAGATCTATGGAAACATCCCCGAGGCCATGGTCCAGGCCGCAAAGATGGCCGACAAGGCCGAGACAATCGCTGGCGGACATGGCTGCGAGATAGTCGACATCAATTTCGGCTGTCCGGTCAGCAAGATTGCTGGACGCGGAGCCGGCAGCGGCATGATGCGTGAGCCTGACAAGATGGTCGCCATAACCAAAGCTGTCGTCGAGGCCTGCGACAAGCCTGTTACCGTTAAAACCCGCCTGGGCTGGGATGACAATTCCAAGATAATTGTCGAGCTCGCTGAAAGGCTGCAGGATGTCGGTATCGCGGCACTGACCATTCACGGCCGTACACGCTGCCAGATGTACAAGGGCGAAGCCGACTGGAGCCTTATCGGAGCCGTGAAGAACAATCCGCGCATGCATATCCCCATCATCGGCAACGGCGACGTGACCTCGGCCGAGATTGCCAAGGAACAGTTTGACCGTTGGGGAGTCGACGGCATCATGGTCGGACGCGCGTCCTTCGGCCATCCATGGATATTCCGCGAGATGCGCCATTACCTCGACACAGGCGAACTGCTGCCGCCGATGAGCGTCAATGACCGTGTAGGGTTGGCCAAGCGTCATCTGGCGCTGTCGCTTCAGTACAAGGGCGACGTGCGCGGCATTTTCGAGATGCGCAGACATCTCAGCTGCTATTTCAAGGGCCTGCCTGACTTCAAGGACACCCGCATCAAGCTTGTCACCAGCATGGACGTCCAGGAACTTTTCGACACACTGGACTATGTCGGCGAACGCTGGGGAGGCGAGCCTCTTGAAACAGTCTCCAACGTATATAACGTATAATTCAATTCCATACGGCAGTTCCAATCATGGACAATACAACCATCATCTGCGTCAGTCTCGCGGCAGGAGCCGCCATATCCTGGGCGCTCACATATATTCTCGGCGTATCGAAGTGGAAGCACGAGGCCGAGAAGGCCGCCATACGCATCGAGGAACGCAAGAGTGACCTCGAGGACCTGAAAAAACACTATGAAGTCCGCCTGAAGGATATGGAGCGTGCGCATGTCCAGGCCATGGAATTCCAGAAAGAGACGCTCAAGGCAGAGATGAGCGAGCATACCGATGCCCTCCTCAAGCAGCGCGAAGAAGAACTCAGCCGTAAGGCAGAGGAGACTGTAAGAAGCATCTCGGGCGATTTCGAAAAGGAGCTGAAGGCAATGAGAGAGGCTTTCCAGGCCGCACGCGAGAGCCAGATCAAGGGCAACAGCGAGCTTGACGCAAGCTTCAGGAACGCGGTCGATGCCCTGAAGGAACAGAGCAGCAAGGTCGGAGACAAGGCAGACCGTCTTGCCGAGGCCATGCGCGGCCAGAAGAAGTTCCAGGGCTGCTGGGGCGAGACAATACTGCTGAACATGCTGTCTTCCGAAGGTCTGGCCGAGGGTCGGGATTTCGACAAGGAGGAGACTCTTCGCGACGAACTGGGTTTCGTTCTGACAGGGGAGGACAGCGACAGCCGCATGCGTCCCGACTTCATTCTTCATTATCCTGACCGCCAGGATGTAATACTTGATGCAAAGGTGTCGCTGAACGCCTTCTCGGACTATATCGAAGCCGCGGACGATGCCGCCCGCCAGGACGCCGCCATGCGCAATCTGGACGCGATACGCACCCAGGTGAAGCGTCTTGCCAAGAAAGACTACAGCAAGTATCTCCGCAGCGGCAACCGACTCCTGGACTATGTAATAATGTTCATTCCGAACAGCTCTGCGTACCAGCTGGCGCTCTCGATGGACCAGACTCTATGGCGCAGCGCATACTCCCAGAAGGTTCTCATCACCACGGAAGAGACCATCATGCCGTTCCTGCGCATGATCTCTATCGCATGGACGAACATAGAGCAGGTAAAGAATCAGCAGAAGATTATCCAGTCGGCCCAGACCATGATCGAGCGTGTCGCAGACTTTGCCAAGGCGCATGCCGAAATGGGCAGGAAGCTGGACGATGCCAAGGCCTGCTACGACAGATGTTCCGCCAAGATTTCCGATCACGGCCAGAGCATACTCGTGTCCGCCAACCAGGTCATCCGCTACGGTGTTCCCGTCAATACGGCCAAGCCTCTTCCAGAATAGTTGAGCATGGGGCGGCCCGGTGATTCCTTTTGGCAATAATGCAAAACATCAGTATATTTGAGGACACTAGAACAATAATCTCATATCATGGCAAATAAATATGCAGAAAGAATAGAGGCACTCCGTGCCTTGATGGAGCGCAACGGCTGGGATGCCATCATCCTTACCGGCTCCGATCCACACAGCAGCGAATACCCTGGCCAGAGATGGAAGCAGGTCGAGTGGCTCACCGGCTTTTCGGGTGAGTGCGGCGATGTAGTCGTGACCGCTGACCATGCAGGCCTCTGGACCGATACCCGTTTCTTCATCCAGGCCGGAATCCAGCTTCCAGGCACAGGTGTCGAGCTTCACAAGACCCGTGTTCCCGAGCAGGTGCTCATTCCTGAGTGGCTTTCAAAATATGCATTCCCTGCTGACGGCAGCGGCCGCTGTGTCACTGTCGCAGTCGATGGACTCTGCCAGCGCGTGAGCGCCATCGATACTCTTGCCGATGCCTTCAAGTCGACTGGACGCCAGGCTGACGGCGAGGGAGATACATTCAGCATCGTCAGTGCCCCTGACTTCATGTCTGAACTTTGGGAGGACCGCCCTGCAATCCCGCAGACTCCTATGTTCAACCTGAGCGCAAGCTATACCGGCGAGACCCGCGAGACCCGTCTTGCACGCATCCGCGAGGCAATAGCCGAGAGGGGCTGTGACGCCATGATGCTTACTGCCCTTGATGAGATCGCATGGACCCTGAACGTCCGTGGAAACGATATCGAATATGTCCCTGTGACCATTTCATACCTTCTCGTGACCGCCGACGACGCAAAGTGGTTCGTGATCAAGGACAGCTATGACGAGCTCGACGAGGAAAGCAAGGAGACCCTTAAGGCTGTCTGCGCAGGTGGCGTGAGCCTTTATGCATACGACGAGGTCGCTGACGTGCTCGCACAGTCGATGACTGACGGCAGCATCAAGAAGATCTTTGTCGATCCTTCGACCCTGAATTTCTATCTCCAGCAGGTGTTCGACAAGAATGCGGCTCCTGGAACCGTTGTCCGTGGCGATTCTCCTGTCCAGATGATGAAGTCCATCAAGAACCAGAGCGAGATGGATGGCATGCGCGCATCTCACGTCGAGGACGGTATCGCCATGGAGAAATTCCTCTACTGGCTCGAGGCTGCAGTCCAGGACAGCGCAGACGGCGGCAAGCCTGTGACCGAATGGGACGCTTCACTTCGTCTTACCGATTTCCGTGCAGAGTGTGACGGTACCCGCGGCGACAGCTTCTCGACCATTTCAGCATATGGCCCGGGCGCAGCTCTTCCACATTACGTGACTCCACAGGTGGGCGCTCCTGAGATCGAGGCTCACGGCCTTTATCTCAACGACTCAGGCGGTCACTACCTCTTCGGAACGACCGATATCACCCGTACCACTCCGATGGGCGAGTGCACCCAGCTCGAGAAAGAGGACTACACCCTCGTGCTCCGCTGCCATATCAACCTTGCAAAGGCTGTGTTCCCTATCGGAACCTGCGGTCCTCACCTTGACATCCTTGCCCGCAACCCACTCTGGCAGACCCATCGCAACTTCGGTCACGGTACCGGCCACGGTGTAGGCTTCTACCTTGGTGTGCACGAGGGTCCACAGGAGTTCCGCCAGAACTTCAACAACATCGTCTTCCAGCCAGGTATGATCCTTACCAATGAGCCGGGTCTCTATCGCGAGGGCATGCATGGCGTCCGTCATGAAAGCCAGATGCTCGTCGTTGAGGACGGCACAAGCGAGTTCGGTACATGGCTCAAGTTCGAGGTTCTTACCCTTTGCCATATCGATACATCGGCTGTACTTCCTGAACTCATGAACAGGGACGAGATCGAATGGCTGAATGCTTACAACAAGAGAGTGTACGAGACCCTTTCACCAAGGCTCCCTGCCGAGGTGGCTGAGTGGCTCAAGGAAAAGTGCGAGCCTATCGGTATCTAGGAAAGAAGGTCCGAGATTATGCCGTCGGATATGAACCAGCGGCTCTCGGGAATCCTGACATATTGAATATGACTCGGGGAATGGAGCTCTAGGAGACCTTCCCCGAGCATTTTTTCTACCTTGTCACTGCCGCAGATTCTGTCGAGTTCGGCTTTTCCCAAACCCCGGTCTGTCCTGAGCGCAAGCATAACCTTTTCGGTCGCTGCCTCTTCGGCATCGAGAATTTCTTCCTCGCTGGTCCAGGAATGCAGCTCCTGGCTGTTCCAGAGGCGCTTTTCGACCGTCCCTTCCTTTATGAACGAGTGGGCGCCCGGACCGAGGCCGGCGTATGGAACCCTTGTCCAGTATGCGGAGTTGTGTACGGCCTCCTTGCCAGGCTTCGCGAAATTGGATATCTCGTAGTGGTGGAAACCAGCCTCCCTGAGACGCCGGCAGAGTATGTTGTACTGTCGCTCGCAGCAGTCTTCGTCGGCAGGAACATAGCTGCCGCTTTCTACCATCCTGTTCAGGGCACTGCCAGGCTCTATGCTCAGTGCGTATGCGGAGATGTGGTCGGGACAGAGGGCCAGCGCCTCGGCGACTGTACTGTCCCATTCTTCGTCATTCAGCTGCGACAGGCCGAAGATCAGGTCAATGCTGATGTTGCCGACTCCGGCTTCGCGCAGTATGTGGACGGCTTCTCTTGCCTGGGCTGCGTCATGGCGGCGGTTCATCCATCTGAGGATGCTGTCATCAAGTGACTGGACTCCCATGCTGACCCTGTTGATCCCGGCCTCGAGCAGGCTCTTGACGTATGAGCTTCCGCGCTTGACGATGTCGTCTGGATTGACCTCGATCGTGCATTCCTCGAAGGCTGCTGCATTCCCGCTTGCTTCATCGATGGCTTCTATGATCGTTCTGACGGCTCCGGGATAGAGGACGGAAGGTGTTCCTCCTCCGAAGTAGAGTGTGTCGGGCCGGCTGGCCCTTGATCTTGCAAGTTCTTCCTTCCTGGTCTTTATTTCGTCGAGAAGGGAGGCTATATAACGGCTCTGCACCTGTTGCGAGTCTTTTGCGGAGCAGATCTCCGAATAGAAATCGCAATAGGTGCAGAAACTGTTGCAGAATGGGACGTGAACGTAGATCACGCCTTATCTGAGCATTGTCTCGGCGCTGCCAAGGTATGACATGGCGGTGTATGCCTCGACCTTGTAGATACCCTTGACGCACTTGTCGGCAAGGTCGTTGAGGTAGATGCTCATGGTAACCTCGTTGCCTTCGTAGTCAACCTCGCGGGATGCGGATGCTGTACGAGCCTCGCCTGCACACTCGAAACCTGCGCTGTTCTCGTTGGTGAGGATGTTTCCATCAGGATCCTTGACAACGATGTAGACTCTTACAGGGCCCTTAGGTGCGAGGTCGTTCTCGACCAGGCTGAGGGTGGTGAGCATGCGTACAACGTTCTTGCTGCGGTCGGTGACCTTGCCTGTGTTGTTGTATGCCTCGATGCTGATTCCGCGGGCCTTGATTACTGAGCCTACGGCAACCTGGCTGCTGAGGTTCTCTACCTGCTGGGTAAGGGCTGCGTTGGCCTTCTTGCTCTCTGCTGCGTCGCGTCTTGCGGCTGCTGCGTCAGCGGTGAGCTTCTTGTTGAGGGTATTGAGCGAGTCGATCTGGACAATGTAGTTGCGCATGATGCTGCGGAGTGTTCCGAGCTCCTTCTCGTACTGGCGGATCTTTGCGCGGTTGGTCGCATCGGTCTTCTGGATGCGCTCGACGAGCTGTGCAACCTCTTCCTTTGAAGAGTCGAGCTGGGTGTTGATCACGTCATACTCGGTGCTGAGGCTTTCATAGTCCTGCTGGAGAGCGACGATCTGCTCGGTAAGGTCCTGCTTCTCGACATTGAGCTCCTTTACCAGACTTGACTTCTGGATCCAGATGTATGCAAGTGCGGCTGCGAGCAATACTGCTACTGCAGCAAGGGCGTACATGATAGTCCTGAGACCTGATTTCTTCTCTCTTGCCTCGCGGTCGAGGCGCTCGATTGGATCTTCTTTCATGGTTTTTCGGCTTTTCATCATTCTTTATACATACAAAGATACAATTTCCATTCGGTTATGCATATTTTTGACGCGTTTTCCTTTTCTTTGTATAAACAAAAACGACACCAATTATGAAGTACATCATCCGCGCAGTCAAATATTTCGTATATACCAGTATCCTTGTCTGCATCACCATGGCCATCCTTGTGGTTCTCGGCTTTGTCAGCTCCGATGTCAATGTGATGTTCCGCGAGGGCTGGAAATCTGTCGGTCTCATCGCGGCCATGTTCGCATTCGTATCGGCTTTCTACCCACGTTTCGGCTATCTGACCCGCATGGTCCACACCGGCAAGTCCGTGTCCCAGCTCAAGTCTGAAATTTGTGGATATATGGAGGGCCGCCACTACAGGCTGGAGACCGCAGAAGGGGAGACCCTGACCTTCGTGAAGCGCTCCATCGTGCTCCGCATCATGCGTCTCGGAGAGGACCGCATCACGATTTCTTCATGCACCGGTGGCTTCGAAGTCGAAGGCCCTGCCCGTGAGGTCCAGCCAATCGTCTCCGGCCTCGACTATCGCCTCTCCGACCCCAACGGCGACACCGCGAATTATTGATCTGCTATAATTTACTAACCATATTAATAACCAAATCATGAAAAAGTTTCTTCTCCCCATCATGTCTCTCATGATGCTTACCGCTGTTTCGGCAAATGCCCAGCAGCAGAGAAACGCAACCGTTCCGTCTTACACAGCCACAAAAGAGGACTTCAAACCTAATCTCGTAAACCAGCCTGGCAAGCAGTATCCTATGGTAAACTCAGAGGGTGCCGTCCGCGTGCAGCTTCGCGCTCCAGGTGCTACTTCGGTTCAGCTTGATCTTGGCCGTCGCTATGATATGACCAAGGATGAGAATGGCGTATGGACCGGAACCTCGGCTCCTCAGGATGTCGGTTTCCACTATTATCAGATCATCGTCGACGGCACTCCTATGCCTGATCCCGGTACAGTGTCATTCTTCGGCGCAGGCCGTTGGGGCAGCGGCATCGAGATTCCGTCAACAGACATGGATTTCTGGCAGGTCAAGGATGTTCCTCAGGGCTCTATCGTAGAGAAATACTACTGGTCAAAGACAACCGAGAGCATGCGTCACTGCTATGTATATCTCCCTCACGAGTACGACCTGAATCCAACCAAGAAATATCCAGTCCTTTACCTTCAGCATGGAAATGCCGAAAATGAGTACGGATGGGCAGTTCAGGGTCACACCGCCCAGATCATGGACAACCTGATCGCAGAGAAGAAGGCCGTTCCGTTCATCATCGTCATGGATTATGGCCAGGGACAGAACATCCACCTCACCGGCAAGTATGCTCCAGTTGAGGGCGCAGCCGCAAACGATGCTTTCCAGGTTGTTCTTCTCAATGACATCATCCCTATGGTAGAGACTGAGTTCCGCGTTTATACCGATGCTGCACATCGCGGAATGGCAGGTCTTTCAATGGGTGGCGGCCAGACTGGCCGAATCGCTCTTGCAAACCCTACAATGTTCGGTTACATCGGAATGTTCAGCGGCGGCAGCATGACAGTCGAGGCTTTCCAGGAGGCAAAGGGACTCGAGAAGACAGCAAAGCTCATCTTCATGAGCACAGGCAGCAAGGAGAACCGTCCTGCAGTAGAGCAGGCAGAGGCTCTCAAGAAGATCGGTGTGAATGCAGTAAGCTACGTATCAGAGGGAACAGCCCACGAGTGGCACACATGGCGCCGCAGCCTTTACGAGTTCGCTCAGAAGGCTTTCAAGTAGTACATCACACCCCTTCAGGTGGCATAGATAACAAAGAGCCTGGCCATGAATTTGGTCAGGCTCTTTTGAAGTATCTGGGCGGCACTTTGATCATGTTTGGAACTTATATATGTCTAGGCTTTACGTCCTCGACTTCTCTGCCCGATTTTATGATGGACATTATCCCGCTGAAGTGGTATGAAAGCGTGCTGCTGACAATGTCGTCGGAGAAATCCTCCGGACGTTTCACGCAAAGGGCAGCGATGCCGCAGGCGACCGGCCACATCTGCCGGAATAGAAGGTCTGCCTGGTCGTCGGTCAGTCCATATCCCTGGCCTGCATGGGTCAGACACTCCCTGGCGATCCTTTCGGCGATCTCCGGACGGGCCCGCTTGCCCAGAAAGAGCATCTGGAAGATGTTGGACTCATTCTTGGCGAAAGATACCAGTCTCATCCCGAACTCCTTGAATGCCGGGAAATAGTCGGTAACACCATCCATGTGGGCAATGAAGGACTGCTCGGCGGCGGTCCATATCGCATCCATCACCTCATTCATATCTTTGAACATGGTGAACATGGGGCTGGAGGATGTGCCAAGCTCCTTCCCCAGAGCCCTGGCGCTGACAGCGTCATATCCGCTGGCTCTCACTATTCTGAGCCCTGCAGCAACGATGTCTTCTTTAGAAAAGCGTGGTTGTCTAGGCATAAATCAAACAGATGTTATATAACACGGCGTAAATATACGTCTATTTTGCGGAATATTAAAAAACATTCGTTAGATAACATATGTTGCATTATCGAAAATATGTCTATATTTGCATCGGATTCCAATGTACAGTGGACTTGCATATGATTCATGTTATTTTTTCAACGATGGCAGTGACAATTACTGCCTGTCTGATCTAATTCTGATATACTATGAAAAATGAGGTGGTAGACCTGCAGAATGTGCAGGTGATAGGAATGTCAAAGGAAATCGCGTTCAATAACCCATCCGAGTGCTCCAAGTTTTGGGGTGAGTATGTAGAACGCATAGTGAAGCCGGTGTATATTGAAGGAAAGGAACCGGATGCGTTCCAGAAGGCAGCTGTGGAGAACAATGTAGGAGAGTTCGGACTTTGTACCTGCACAATCCCGAATCACAACTGCGGGACATGTGGCGCCGTTAACTTCACAGCATGCAACACGAAGACGTTTACATACGTGATAGGTGGAATCTACAAAGGCGGAGATGTGCCGGAAGGAATGTCTCTATATCCGATCAAGAGCGGGCGCTGGCTCAAGGTCCATTTCGAAGGAGGAATGGCAGCATTCCAGCAGCAGTTCGCCGAGTTCCATTCAGAATGGCTTCCCGCCCATCCTGAATACAGATGTGCCTCAGACGCCCAGTTCCTGGAGTGGTACTGCGGCACAGATATCAGTTCTCCTGATTACCAGTGTGGCATAATGATGCCTCTCGCCGATTGAAAAAAAGTATTGTAATTGTTGGAAAAAGACTTTTCAGTAAGAAGTTGTTTTGAAATGATTCACGAAATGAAAAATTGGAAACTGTCTTCTTTTGACCTGTTCAGCCTCGGGATGACCATAAAGGGGGCCTGGACCTACAAAGAACTGCCCGAAGCTTCTGTGCTTAAGGCATCACTGGATGCTGTACTGCAGCCTTATCCGCAGCTTTTGGGAAGATATGACGAGAAACTTAAGTCTGTGATCTGGGACGGAGGAGAAGAAACGATAGAGTTGGTGGAACTTGACCGCAGGGGGCATTCGACCGTTGAGGACATGTACGCTCTTGTTCCGAAGTTCAACATCAACGGCTTCAAAAGCGGCAAATCGCGAGCATTGGAAGCATACAGGCTAACGCTCGACGATGGTGCAGCGATTGTGCTTCAGGGAGCGCACGCCCTGATGGACGGAGCGACATTCTACAGACTCGCCAGTGACTGGGGAAAACAGACAGCAGGGCTCCCTGTTGAAGCGATGACCGTTGATCAGAACCTGATACCGGATGCTGACTCGCTTACAGAAAAGCAGACTCTGGCTCGGATTAAGGAACTTGGGTGGAGCAGGATTGAATTCAAATCCTTGTTTGGAATGATGTTCAATCTCATGTCTATGAAGCTCATAAAGAGACCTTATGTTATAGAGGTGAGCCAGGGTGAAATTTCACGCATGCGCGAGGGGACTGGAGCTGGCACAAATGCAGTCTTGTGTCAGTATGCGGTTGGCAGACTGCTTGAGAAGCTGCCTTCAAAGGAGAAATTTACACTTCTTGAGGTGGCCGATCTTCGAGGAAGGGCCTGCAATGTGCCTGAAGATTTCTTCGGGAATTTCTCGCAACCTGCCATTCTCGGAGAGTTCGGCAGGGATGTGACTGCCGCCGAAATACACAAAGCAGCGACATCCATTCTGAGCGACAGCAAGACCCTCAGCGAAAACGTTCAGCTGTCAGTATGCTCATCACGGTACAGCCTGCCGTATTTCCAGTTCGATGCCAGCGACATGAACAGCCGCGACCCGAAACTGTTCTATGTCAATAACCAGCTGAAGCTCAAGGCGTGCGAAGTTGATTTCGGTACGGGACTGCCTCTTAGGGTTCAGCAGGCGATGCTCCCCGACATGATCAAGTTCTGGCAGGCGGAGCCTGGCGGGCCTGTGCAGATAATCTACGGTGGATTTGCATCAAAGATTATGAGAAGGAAATGAGTGCGCGTGTATTGGAAACAAAGAGGTTGATTCTTAGACCCTGGCGCGAATCGGATGCCGAGGCTCTGTTCAAATATGCTTCCGATCCGGATGTCGGGCCGCGTGCTGGATGGCCGCCGCATAAATCTGTGGATGAAAGCCTTGAGATCATAAAGACCGTCTTCAGCGGCGAAGGTATGTGGGCGGTAGAGCTAAGGGACACCTCCGAGGCTATAGGCTGCGTGGGGTACCTGCCTGCATCAGACTCGAATCTCGATATAGAAAAAGACCACGCCGAGGTAGGCTATTGGATCGCCAAGCCGTATTGGAACAAGGGAATCTGCACGGAAGCGTTGCGGGTTATTGTCGATTATTGCTTCAACATCAAGGGATTCACAGTCCTTTGGGGAGACTATTTTCCCGAGAATCCAGCATCCGGTCGTGTGATGGAGAAATGCGGTTTCAAGGATACCGGCAAGGACGTGCTCTGCCCAGCTTTGGAAATCGGTGGCGACAGGCCCGTCAGAGTAATGAGACTTGATGAAATAAAATCATGAAAGCTAAAAATTGCATGAAATCAATTGCATTGTCAGTAACGGCGGTGCTTTATATGGTTATTCCTTCATTTTCCGCTAAAGCCGCAAATGGTGATGGATTCAGCAGAGATAAGGGGGTGATAGCACGAATTGGAACAGGAGGGTATCTCGAGAACCTTGATATCGGTGTCGGTTACAGATTCAACCCGCACTTTACACTTGCCATGGAGGCATATTCTTACTTCGGTATTACAACATTCACCGGAGTGATAGATGCCAGATATCACATTCTTGAAAAACCTTTTTCTCCTTTTGTGGCTGCAAAGGCCGGCTATGGAAAGCTAGGTATGACTATTGAGTACTGGACATACAGAAATGTCTTGGGCTCCTTGACGGCGGGACTGGGTTGGCGCGGATTCGATCTTGGAGCAGGAATCATTTATGATCCATTTCACAAGATGCAGTTTACCACAAACATCAGCTGGACACATTGTTTCAGAATCTGACGGGATGATTGGAATATCTCATGTTCTGATGATTCGTATACCCTCAAAGGTTCACTTTATTTTTTTTGCCCGACCGCGGTAATGCTCTGTGAGAGCATGACAGTTTGGACATAGCAGTTCTAAACTTCGTGTATGCATATATATAGAAAAAGAAATGCTCCCAGCGGTTGCTGAGAGCATTTCTGTGCCTCGAGCGGGAATCGAAGATGTGAAAACTGGCGATTTTGATATTTTTGCCCCCAATCACTCAAAATGGCGTTCTAGTGCGCTCTACGTGGGATTTGGCACCGTTTTTAGGGCTTCTCAAAGGATCGATTCCTTCCAGGGTCATTCAAAATAATTCAGCTATGTCGGCAAATGTCGGCAAATGTCGGCAAAAATTATATGCCTTTGCATAGACTCTAAAAGCTTGATTGAATGGCAAATGTAGCATATAAGCTGTCCGCTAAGATAGACAAAGTAACCGGAAAAGCGAGATTCATGTAAGATTCTATGCCGGACGAGGGTTGGATTACCGCGCAAAAACGAACCTATACGTACAAAAGGAGTACTGGAACGAAAAAGCCGGGACAGTCAAAATTCCGACGACCAGATCCAACACTTTGGAGAAGCAGGAACTTATCAGAAGGCTTTCAGAACTCAGTACGGAACTTGCGACTTTATCCAAGGACATTCGCGAGGCTTTTCTCATCGCCGGCGACGAGAAATCCGGCCCGGATTGGCTTTCCACTTTCATACAAGAAAGGAACGAGGTCAGGCTTCCTGCCTCAAAACCTGCCGAGGACGAAGTGGAAGAGTCCGAAATTGACGGAACAGAGGAATTCTTCAAGGTCTTCGAGCATTTCGTCTCCATCCAGAAGATATCGGAAATCCGAAAGCGCCATTACAATGTCATCATCCGCGCCCTCAAGCGCTTTGCTCTGTACAATGTCCAGGAAGTCAGTTTCGCCACGCTGTCCTCAGACATGCTGCGCGAGTTTGCCGCTTTTCTGGAGACCGAGCACGAGTTCGTAGTCACCGATGATAAGGGAAATCCTTGCATCAAAGATCCGTTATACCTGGAGGCATATAACGCCGTCCCGGAGTGCCGCCTGCCGAAGCAAAGGGGCGAGAACACTATCATCGGCACCATGTCCCGCTTCCATACTTTCATACGCTGGGCCAAGAAGAACAAGTATATCACAGAAGATCCGTACGAGGATTATGTGATCGGGACAGCGATATATGGAACACCGTTCTACCTGACCAAGGAGGAGCGAAACCTGCTCTATGCCGCCAAGTTCCCTGATAATCCGGGACTGGATGTTCAGCGCGATATCTTCGTTTTTCAGTGTTTCATCGGATGTCGAGTCGGAGATCTGATGAAGATGACGCGCGACAACATCATCAACGGAGCCATCGAATATGTCCCGCGCAAGACAAAGGAAGGACGGCCTTGGACGGTTCGAGTGCCGATTACCCCTACCGCGCAGGAAATCCTGGACAGGTATGCTGACCTTCCGGACAAGAGGCTGCTGCCGTTCATCTGCGAGCAGGACTACAACCGCGCCATCAAAAAGATGATCAGGCTCGCAGGCATTGACCGCATGGTAACAACCTTGAACACCGTTACACGCGAAGAGGAGAAGCATCCCATCTGGGAAGTCGCCTCATCCCACATGGCCCGCCGCGTTCTGGTCGGCAACCTCTACAAAGAGGTCAAGGATCCGAACCTGATTACCAAAATCTCCGGCCACGTCGAGAACTCCCGTGCCTTCAACCGCTACTGCGACATCGACGAAGAAATGGCCAAGGAGACCATCATGAAGTTGGAATAGAACCTTATAAAAATAACTCTTACTCAGTACTTTATTATAAACTGTATTTAGTAACTTTGTATAATCGGGAATATCTGTATCGGTTATATAGAATATGGCCAGAAAAGAGAAATCAAAGACATCAACACGATGGTCATTCAAAGAATGGCTAGAGGTGATAGTGGCTATTATTGCTATCATTTCTTTTGTTTTTAGTATTGGACGGTGGTCGGCAAAAATGGACCATAAGCTTGAACTTATGGAAATCCAACAACTTCACAATACAGAGATTACTAATCTAAGAATCGAGTACAACCAAAGGCTTATTGAGGCAAACGCGCAATCTGCCATCGAGATAGCTCGCCTTAATGAAGAGATTCGTTCACTTAAATCTGAATTATCAAATGGAAAATAAACGAAATAATTCTTCTCTTATACTATTGTTGGCCTTGGTATTACTCATTGCATCAATGGCCTTCGTGGCTTCTCGTTATATTTCTAAACTAGAAAGTCAGATTTATCAGAGAGATTCACTTATCAGAGAACTCTCAATTAGTGACGAATTAGTAAAGGAATATTTTAATATTGAGATAGATTCTACCGGTCATAAAAAAAATTATTCGTTAAAGGATGATAAAAAAACAATAGTGGTAGAAAGAATAGAAACCATTAGGGAGTCCCAATTCTCTTTTGACGGGAAGACGATTTCTCCTGATGAGGTTGTTAAAAGATATTACGAACTTCAGAATGAAGCTAATTCATTGAGCAGAGAATACCATTCTTTAATAAGTAAGTATAATTCTCTAGCCGACAGATTCAATTCTAACTACAAGATTATCGACTCATTGCGTACGGCTAAGAACATATCAGATTTAAAATTGAATTCAATCCAGAATGCATATGGGATTAAAGCTAATTGCGATGTTTCAGGAAACACATACAAGTTCTCTTTAAGCGGCAATAAGCAAATAGATTCTGCGCTTTTGCTACTTCCATATTATAGGGATTATATTAGCTATGATCCACAAGATAACTCCTGGAATGTTGAATTGCCGAGGAAAAGAGGAACAGTAAAGATTCAGACCAAATAGCCGTAGCATTAGTGATAAATGCGCGTAGATTATACGCTATCGGATGTTATTAGAGCCCTTTCTGCCCTCTTTAAATTCGTTCTGATGTAATATTCTTCATGCCTAGGTAGAATGAAGAATTAATCTTTCCTTGTGACGGAGTTCGATGGACGAGGGAAATATTATAAATCTTGTCAATTATTTGAATTATTGACAGAAAATATATAGTTTTGTGCCGAAATGACTACGAAAGAGATCATACGATGCTATGCTAGTTTACAGCCAGAGCAGAGATTCACGCGAAAAGATCTTCTATCTTGGATGCGGGAGGTGGGATTATTCCGTGATGGCTCAGAGGCGGCAATCTCTCTTTCCCTAAGTCTGATGGTGAATAACGGCGATCTTATTAAGGAGTCTTGGGGCACATATCTTTTACCCATACAAGAGAAACGCCTTTTTATTCCGGTCCCAAGCCAGGAAATCAGGGACATAAATCAGTTACTGAAAGATGAGTTCCCATACACTGACATTTGCGTTTGGAATCCTCAGATCGTTGTCCCCTTCATGCAGCACATTCCGAACCTTAATCTGCTGATTGTTGAGATTGAGAGGATCGGTATGGAACCTGCGTTCAATCTTCTGCAGGAAAAGGTTAGCGACCGGAGAGTGATATTCAATCCCTCTTCAGAAGATTATGCCCGTTACGTCTCCGGCTTCCCGAGCATCATTGTTAAGCCTCTGGTTTCTCAATCGCCACTAATCAATTTCGGTGGAATCAATATGCCCAGTCTGGAGAAGGTGATGGTTGATATTACCGGTGACGTGGAGTTTTCCTTCGCTCAAGGAGCAGAACTATATACGCTCTTTGGAAATCTTTTGTCATCCTTTGCCGTTAATTTAAAAGCTCTTTACCGGTATGCCGATCGGCGAGCCCGGAGAAGTCAAATTGAGAGTATTGTAAAAACCTGTGATCCATGATATTGAAAGAAAGCAGAGAGCTGGAATGGATTCAGCAACTTCGCACACGCTACCCATATACGAATCCGACTCTGATTGAGAAGGCCATCCGTGCCTTTTCATTGTTGGAGGCCCTTGCTATATCCGGATGTCCGTTTGTTTTCAAAGGCGGAACAGCTCTTATGTTGCATATGGACAGCGCAAAACGAATTTCAATAGACATCGATATCATCTGCGAGCCGGGAACTGATGTGATTGGTTATCTGAATAAGACAGCACAGGATTATGGATTTGGAGAGGTCGTATCTGGCGAAAGAGTCTCCAGGACAAATGTCCCCAAGACACACGCCAAGTGCTATTACACAGTGTCTTATCACACCAACCCTTTGTTGCTGGCCGGTGAGGAGGAAGAGAAGATTCTATTGGATGTGCTTTTTGATGAAGTTGAGTACCACGAGATGGTAAAAAAGCCGGTTGCGAGTCCTTTCCTACAATGTGACGACAATCCTGTCTATGTGAATATGCCCAGTCTAATGGATATTCTCGGAGACAAGATGACTGCGTTTGCTCCGAATACCACGGGAATTCCTTACTTTAAGGATGAGAAGCGATGCTCAATGGAAATCATCAAGCAGTTGTTTGATGTTGCCTCCATCTTTGATCAAACGACGAATCTGGAAGTCGCCAGGAAAACGTTCTCCAGTATCGTCCCCGTTGAATTGGCGTATCGTGACAAGCAGATGTTGAATGAGAGAGATGTTCTGACCGATATTTTGAATGTCTCAAGGATTATCTGTACATGGGGCTATGACGATGCTTTCCAATATGGAGAGCTTTCAGATGGTGTTGGACGTGTTCGGGATTTCATCCACAGCGAGCGATATAATTATGATAGCGCCGTTGTAAACGCATCCAAAGCCGCATATCTTGCAGCACTTACTCTTGCGGGCAAGAATGAGGTACTACATTTCAATCCTCAAGTGAATCTGACAGGTGTCACCCTCTCAAACGCAGTGGATCCAAAGTTGAAACGCTTGAAAAAGTATCGGCCAGAGGCCTTCTTCTATTGGAGCCAGGTTGATTCTCTTTTGAAACTGTAATGAATAGGGCATTGATATGAAAGGCCGAAGCAAGTCAAAGGAACGGTTGGTACTGAACTCCCGTGATATCCATGTAGGGTGGATTGTGGGATCAGCGATATTTATGA
>JAKSJO010000033.1 GCA_024398125.1 Bacteroidales bacterium | reverse complement strand
CAGCCTCTTTTGTATTTTTAATCCCGGTTTTTTCCTAATTTTGAAGGATTAAACACCGAGTTTGAATGAACGGAAAAAGAATCGTGTTTGCTGACTGGCTGCGCGTAACCGCGTGCTTCCTTGTCATGCTTGTCCATGCGGCAGAGAATTTCTATGGCGCAGACTGTTCCGGCCTGGCCGGCAACGTTTCCATGCTGGCTAATGAATCAAACCGATTCTGGGTGGCGTTCTACGACGGATTCTGCGCAAGGACCTGTGTCCCTGTATTCATGGTTCTGTCGGCTTTCCTTCTGGTCCCTATGAAGCCAGGCCAGACCATGACGGGTTTCTACAGGAAGCGTTTCGGGCATGTGCTCCCACCTATGATTCTGTTCATGCTTCTGTATTGCTTTCTTCCACTCGCGTGGGGAGGCATGAGCTGGGAGCAGTCTCTTGCCGACCTCAAGATGCTGCCATGGAACTTTCCATCAATGGCGGGACATCTGTGGTTCATGTACCCTTTACTGAGCCTATACCTGATCATTCCGATCGTATCTCCATGGCTTGAGAAATCGACTGCGAAAGAAGAACTTATATTCATCGGACTATTCATCGTATCGACCTTCATATCTTTCATTCACAGGTTCATCGCCGCCGAGATCTGGGGAGAGTGTTTCTGGAACGAATTCTCATTGCTCTGGTACTGTTCCGGATTCCTTGGATACCTTGTACTGGCGCATTTTATACGCTTTCACCTTAAGTGGAACAATAGGAAGCGTTTCGCCATAGGAGCAATGTCCTTCCTGGTCGGTGCGGGCTTTACCGGATGGTCATTCTGGTTGAAAGGCGAGCCCGGAGTCGTGCTGGCTACGCCAGACCTCGAATGGGCTTGGCACTTCTGTTCTCCAAACGTACTGGCGGCCACATTCGGAATATTCCTGATGTTCAGCTGCATCAAGGGCGAGTCTGCCCCTAAGGCTGTGACTTCTCTTTCCAAGCTATCATTCGGCATGTATCTCATGCACCTTTTCTATCTTGCTCCAATAGCGAATGCAGTCATCGGAGGCAGCGCTGCGGATCCTGCTGTTCCCGTCTGGGCTGCGATTCCAATCATTGCCTGCGCGACCTTCGTATGTTGTGCTGTGACCTCATGGCTCATTTCCAAGCTGCCGGGAAGCAAATGGATTATTGGTGCTTAAAAAATTGATTATGAATAATTACGGATATATCAGAACTGCTGCGGCATCCCCTAGGGTATGGCTCGCGGACGTAAACGCCAACGTCAAGGAAATCTGTGCACAAATCGACAGGGCCGAGGCTGAAAATGTCTCGCTCCTGGTTTTCCCTGAACTGGGCATAACAGGTTACACCTGCGGAGACCTGTTCGGTCAGAGGCTTCTTCTCGAACAGGCCGAAAGGGGAGTATGCACAATCATGGAACACAGCCGCGGCAAGCAGGTGACCGCCGTCGTAGGTGTCCCTGTACGCCATCGCGACAGACTGTACAACTGCGCAGCCGTCATCCGAGGCGGTGCCATCCATGGCCTGGTGCCAAAGATCTATCTGCCAACATATAACGAGTTCTACGAGTCTCGCTGGTTCGCTAGCGGAGCCGACTTCATGGACGGCCGCGACGGCGCTGCAAGCATAAGATTCGCAGGCGAAGATGTCCGCATTTCTCCTAACATGCTTTTCACTTTCGGAGATTGCACCTTTGCCATCGAAATCTGCGAAGACCTCTGGGTGCCGATTCCGCCTTCTTCTTATCATGCGCTCGCTGGCGCGACCCTGATCGTCAACCAGTCGGCCAGCAACGAGGTGCTCATGAAGCACAGCTACCGTAAGAGCCTTGTCAGCAACCAGAGCGCACGTGCAATGTGCGGATACATCTACTGTTCAAGTGCTTACGGAGAATCGACCCAGGACATGGTCTACGCCGGATCTTCTATGATCTGCGAAAACGGCTCCATGATGGCGGAGGCTGAGCGTTTCACCATGGGAGGGACCATGATCGTAGCAGACATCGACATCGAGAAACTTCAGGCACTGCGCCGCAAACAGAACACCTTCAGCTCGATCGCGCCTGATGGCCGCAGATCATCCGAAAACAATGCCGTCTATGAGACAGTGGACCTTGGCGCGATGGCTGACACCGACTACGAAGTCAGCCTTAAGCGCCATGTAGAACCGCAT
Organism: Bacteroidales bacterium; assembly: GCA_024398125.1. GTDB lineage: Bacteria > Bacteroidota > Bacteroidia > Bacteroidales > UBA932 > Cryptobacteroides. The sequence continues at coordinate 23,260 of JAKSJO010000033.1, read as the reverse complement.
CCATTCGTCCCAGGAGGCGACCCTGCCGAAATCGACCGCCGAGCAAAGGAGATCACTTCCATCCAGACCATGGGCCTCATGACCCGCCTTGAGCATATCGGCTGCAAGACCGCCGTCATCGGCATCTCCGGAGGTCTGGACAGCACGCTGGCGCTCATAATCACCGTGATGGCGTTTGACCGTCTCGGCTGGTCCCGCGACCGCATCATCGGCGTCACAATGCCTGGTCTCGGAACCACTGTCCGCACCCACTCGAACGCGAACGACCTGATGGAGGTACTTGGAATCACCTCTCGCGAGATTTCCATCGTCCCTGCTGTACGTCAGCACTTTGGCGACATCGGCCAGGATGAATCCGTCCATGATGTCACATATGAGAACTGCCAGGCCCGCGAACGCACCCAGATAATCATGGACATCGCCAACAAGGAGGGAGGTATCGTTGTTGGAACAGGAGACCTCTCAGAAATGGCCCTCGGCTGGGCGACATACAACGGCGACCACATGAGCATGTATGCAGTCAACGGCAGCATTCCAAAGACTCTTGTGAAGTATCTTGTCAAGTGGGCTGCACTCAATCATTTCAATGAGTCTACAGCAGCCGGACGCAGCGCAAAGGATATCCTTCTCGACATCGTGGACACTCCGATCAGTCCAGAGCTCACCCCGGCCGACGAGAATGGTCAGATCAAGCAGAAGACCGAGGACCTTGTCGGTCCATACGAGCTGCATGATTTCTTCCTCTACAACTTCTTCCGTTTCGGATACTCTCCGGCGAAGATTCTGTTCCTCGCGAAGAAGGCTTTCCTGAACGCTGAGCCTGATGCTTCGGTGTTCGTTGGACCTGAAGGCAAGGCGAACGTATATACCGAGGAAATCATCGAGAAATGGCTCAAGAAGTTCATATGGCGCTTCTTCAGCCAGCAGTTCAAGCGCTCCTGCATGCCTGATTCGCCTAAGGTCGGCTCGGTAACTTTGTCGCCTCGCGGAGACTGGAGAATGCCTTCCGACGCCAAGGCAATGATGTTCGCGGAAGACATCTAATCTTTTGGGGCGCAATTTTCGCTTTTTTCACTCAAATTAAGTAAATTCGCACCCGATTTTGTGAAACACAATAACTTAATAAATAACACACTTATTATGAAAGATGCAATCATCATTCTCTGTGGCGGCGGTCCTGCCCCAGGCATGAACTCAGTTTCAATGAGCGTAGCAAAGACCTTCCTTACCAAGGGTTACAGAGTCATTGGCCTTCACGGCGGTTACTCAGGTCTTTTCTGCAAGGATGCCAACATCGAGGATATCGACTTCTTCAAGGCTGACCGTTACTTCAACAGAGGTGGTTCATACCTCCAGATGAGCCGTTTCAAGCCAACCGACAAGGATTTCGAGGAGAACTTCAACCTTGATCTCTTCAAGGACAACAACATCAAGCTTCTTGTTACCATCGGTGGTGACGATACCGCATCTACAGCAAACAGAATCTCAAAGTTCCTTGCTGCAAAGAACTATCCTATCGCCAACATCCACTGTCCTAAGACCATCGACAACGACCTTCCTCTTCCTAACAATGCTCCTACCTTCGGTTACAACTCTGCAAAGAACGAGGGTGCACACATTGCAAGGACCGTATATGAGGATGCTCGCACCTCAGGCAACTGGTTCGTAATCTGCGCCATGGGCCGTACCTGCGGTTCACTCGCACTTGGTATCGGTGAGGCTACCCACTGCCCAATGACCATCATCCCTGAGATGTTCAACAATACCAAGATGACCCTCGACAAGATCATCAAGCTTTCAGTTTCAGCTATCATCAAGAGAAGAATCATGGGCATCAAGTACGGTACCATCGTTACCGCCGAGGGCCTCTTCCACGATGAGGGTGTTATGCAGGAGATGGTTGACGCAGGTGTTAACTTCACCTTCGACGAGCATGGCCATCCAGAGCTTGGCAAGATCTCAAAGGCTGTCATCTTCAGCGACCTCCTCGACCAGGAGTGCAAGAAGATCGGTCTCAAGCTCAAGAGCCGTCCAGTTGAAATCGGTTACGATGTTCGCTGCCAGGATCCTGTCGCTTACGATCTTACATACTGCACAGAGCTCGCAATGGGCGTATATCAGCTCTTCAGCGAGGGCAAGACCGGCTGTATGGTTTATGTAGATTCTTACGGCCAGGTTTCACCACTCTACCTTGCAGACCTCCAGGACCCTGAGACTGGCAAGATTCCTCCAAGAATCGTTGACATCAAGGCTGGTACCGCTACAAACTACTACAACTACATCGCTCAGTACGTAACAGCTGCTGACTATGAGGAGGCTAAGAAGTATGTAGCTAACCCTGAGGACTACGACTTCGCCAAGATCCTTAACTGGTAATCACATTACCTCTATAAAATAAGAAGGTGACCCGAAAAGGTCACCTTCCTTTATTTTGTACGGACGCGACCGGGACCGACCCCGGATTCACCGCATCAGAATATCTTTATGATCACAGCATCCCGTGCTGCAACTGTAACCGGAACGCCGTTCTCGACAGCCTTGAGGCTTACTCCGAGGTATTCCGATGCGTGTTCAGGGACATTGATGTTCATCTCTACCTTATTATCGTCAAAGTTTGAAACGACAAGGTATGTATCCTCGCCATCACTCCTGAGGAAAGCGAATTGTCTGTCCTGGTTGAAGCCTTGCTCAGGACCGTTGGCATAGCAGAGATCAAAGGTCTTGCCGGTCTGGAAGGCTGGCTCGCTTGCGATCAGCGCTATCTCGCGGTATCTCTGGAGAGACTCTGCCTCATAATCCGTCAATTCGCCTTCTCCATGGATATTCGCGTACAGGCGGTCGATGGCAGGGTAGTGACGCCATTCGAAGATACTGGTGCGGCGATTGCCCTCGATCGAGGCATCTTCGCCGACTTCCCCTCCGAAATAGATCATGAAAGGAGCAGTGTTCAACAGCATCGAGACATGGAGAGCGGCCCAGTTGTTGAAACGGATCTCATCATGGTTCTCAAGGAAGTTGAGCATCTTTGGCTGGAGATCGCCCAGAAACTGCCAGTTCCAGCTGATAGCCTTGGCCGTACCGCGATTCTCATGCATGGCAAGAAGTACATCATACAAGCCCGACTTGTCGTAGAGATAATCAAATCCAAGTCCCGTATAGTCGCCATAGCTGTCTTTATTATACGCCTCTGCAATAAAGATAACGTCAGGATAGGTTTCCTTGACACTCGCAATGGCATATCTCAGGAAAGGCTTTGGTACAAGCTCGACCATATCGCAGCGGAAACCGTCAACACCTTTTGACGCCCAGAAACGAAGGACATCCGTCATTTCTTCCCACGAACGCATGTCGATATAATCGATTTTCAATGTATCCGTCCAATCGTAGTCTCCATAGTCAAAATGCGGAACGCTTCCGATATAGTCACGTCCGACATGGTTAGGAATGAAGTCCACGATCACCTTGAGGCCAGCGTCATGAGTACGCTTGACCAGATCCTCGAATTCCTCCATTCTCCTGTCGGGATCATCCGCAAGGTACGGGTTGACATCGTAATGATCATGGATGGCATATGGCGACCCCGGATCACCCTTGACAAAAGACCGCGCTGTCGAATGACGCGCGATGCCTGTATACCAGACATGACTGACGCCCAGACTCTTAAGGTGCGCAAAGAAAGGGGAGTCTGCCGATGACATGCGGCCATTTCCCCAAAGTCTTGTAAAAAGCTGATATACAACCATTATTCCTTACAGAGGATTTTCTTTGAAATGTCAGTATTGTCGAATCTGCCACAGAATTTCTCTGCACCCTTTCCGATAGCGTAAACGGGTACTGGAGCACCGGCATGTCCAGTAGTAGTCCAACCGATGCCGCCCTTGGCATTGAGAGCCTTGTTGTCCGCGCCTGAAGGATATGCCTTTCCACCTGAGACAGCATCATCGTAAACCTCCCAGAGAGGTGAGTGGCCGTTTCCGATAGCGACGCCACCGGTCTCGTGGTCAGCTGTCACTACGATAAGAGTCTCATCCGGATGCTTGAGATAGAACTCATATGCAATCTTGATCGCCTCATCCATATTCTGGATAGCAGTGACCATCGGCAGGGTGTTGTTTGAATGCGCCTCCCAGTCAATCTCGCCACCTTCGCACATGATGAAGAAAGGCTTCTTGTCTCCAAGATACTCCAAACAGCTCTTGAACATTGAAGCTTCTGAAACGGTCTGTGCCTTTAAATCACGGCTCTCATACTGCTGGGTAATGGTTCCGCGAGGTTCCGCAATGTAGACCATCTTCGACCTCTTGCCCTTCTTGGCATTGCTGAATTCCTCTTCTCCGAAGCAAACGTCATATCCAGCCTCATTGAGCATCTCCTCCGAGTTGTCATTGCCCTCATTTCCATTGAAATTAAGGAAATTCTGACCGCCATAGAACTTGTAGCCGGCCACTGGAATCTCCTTGGTGATGCCATAATAGTCATAGCGGCTCTTGCTATGTCCATAAAAAGCACCCGGAGTTGCGTGGTTAACCTGGACGGTTGACATGATACCGATGTTGTAGCCCTTGTCCTGAAGGTCCAGAGCGAAGCTGTAAACCGGATTGCCTTCAGGATCGACACCGAGCATTCCGTTATTGGTCTTGACACCACATGCAATGGCTGTACCTCCTGCAGAAGAATCAGTTATGCGGTCATTCGCAGAGTATGTGTCAGCCATTCCAAGATATGGAAAACTGGTGAAGCAGAGCTGCGAACCTCCGAGAGCGCCATTCTTGTATGAAAGATATGATTCTGCCACGGAAACATTCTCGTGGCCCATGCCATCTCCGATAAAGAGAAAGATATACTTTGCGGGTTTGTCAGCTTTCGAGCATGAAAGGCAACATGCGACAGCCAACGCGGCTGCCAGGAATCTGGTTATGCTTTTTCTCATATGCTTTATAGTTAACGTTTTTCAATCAGTCTTCTGCGGAATTCGGCAACTGTCACAGCTGTAGCGACGGCAGCGTTAAGCGACTCTGAGCCAGGTTCATCAGGAGGGAAAGGTGGTATGTACAGCCTATCGCTCACCAACTTCTCGACAGCCTCCGAAATGCCGTTGGACTCATTGCCTATCACAATGGCTATCGGCCTGTCCGAACCGGTCTGCAGCTCCTTGGAATACATATTCCCACCATCAAGGAAAGTACCATAGACATTGCCTCCCGCAGCAAGGACCTCACGCGAAAACTCACAGATATCCATATAATGGAACCTTACACGGAAAACGGCACCCATGGTTGACTGGACAACCTTTGGATTGAACAGTTCGACTGTATCGGGGCTTGCGACTATCGCATTGATTCCGAACCATTCAGCGATTCGGATGATAGTTCCGAGGTTGCCCGGGTCGCGTATTGAATCAAGTGCCAGATACAGACCGTTACGAAGTTCTACCGGCTTTGGCGACGGCTGGCGAAGGACGGCAATCACGGGAGGGGGAGTACTCATCTGGGACATTCTTGCAACAGCCTCTTCGCCTACCTCTTCACGTCTATAGATTTCCACTACCTCGAGACCGGACTTTAATGCCTCGGCAACCATTTTTTCGCCTTCAACGACAAAGCAGCCACTCTGGTCACGGAATTTCTTGGTTCCGAGATTCTTGACACTCTTTATCTCTGCTGACGAAATCATGATTCAATCCTTTTTATATCGTACAAATATAAACAAAAAATGCTTAAATTTGTGTGGTAGTTGACTATGAAAAAGACCCTCCTGACCATATTGGCATCCATGCTTGTCGCAGCATCCTGCAGCACCACGAAAGTGCTGGGAGAGGGCGAGTATCGCCTTGCCAAGAACGAGCTTCAGGTAAGCAACTCAAACGAATTCAACGCCAGCAGCTTGCGTCCGTATATCAAACAGGATGCAAAGGGCAGTTTCCTTTTCGGGTGGAATCCGTTCATGAGCGTTTACAACTGGTCAGCATCCAACCCGGACTCGCCATTCGGCCGCTTCTGCCGCAAGATCGGAGCAGCACCGACAGTATATAATCCGGACCTTGTCGAGGCATCCGCCGAGAATATCCAGCATCATCTTGAATACCTCGGCTGGTATGGTTCCAATGTAGAAACAGACGTAAAGGTCAAGAGACGCCAGGTCACTGTAGGATACAACATCAACCTAGGCAAGAGATACAGGATCGACAGTCTTCATTTCACTCTTCCTGAGCGCGGAGAATTCGCTCACGATTTCCTTGCAGACACCAGTTCCCTCAGCATCCATGTCGGAGACTGGCTCAGCGAGGAAGCCCTCGAGGAAGAAAGCGAACGCGGTTCTGCATCATTCAGAAACAAAGGCTATTACGGATTCACCAAACACCATTACAGCTTCGTGGCCGACACTATCAGCCAGCCTGGCAGAACCATTCTGGAGATGAAGATCGGCGAACAAAGCCGTAACGAGACCAATGCCACCCCGGGACCACTCAGCAAATTCTATTACAACAAGGTCAGCATTGAACGCCCCGTCAGCCTGAAGATAAGAGAGTCGATACTCCGCGACCTAAATACCATCCACCCAGGAGGACAGTATAGCGAGGATGAGGTAAACAACAGTTACAGAAGGCTTTCAAGCCTTAAGTTTTTCAGCAGCGTGGGGGTCGGCATGACCCAGGTTGACACAAACAAGGTCGATTGCGAAATCACGCTCAGTCAATCTCCTCTCCAAGGCTTCAAGGTCAATCTCGAGGCTTCGACCAACTCCAGCGGCCTGATGGGAGTCTCTCCACAGCTGAGCTTCTACCACAAGAATCTTTTCCATGGCGGAGAATGGCTGAATGTCAGCTTCCTCGGCAATTTCCAGTTCAAACTCAACGATCCTACAAGATCCGATGAGTTCGGTGTTTCCGCAGGTCTCAGCCTGCCTCGATTCCTGGGCTTGCCGTACAGCTTCTTCAAGGGACCATCCATCCCTCGTACCGAAATCAATCTTGCATACAACTACCAGAATCGTCCCGAGTACACCAGAAACACGTTTTCCACATCATTTGGATATAGCGGAGTACTTAAAGAGCGTATAACATATCAGTTTTATCCTCTGCAAATCAATGCAGTACGTCTTTTCAACATGGACCCAAAATTCAACGAGTCCCTTGAGAAGAACCCATTCATAAAATACGCATACCAGGACCACTTCGATGCCGGAACCGGCGGAAACATATATCTCCAGTCCCGTTCAGCCAACAATCCTGAAGCATCATTCAATTACCTGAGACTGGCGTTGGACCTTTCCGGAAATCTCCTGAGTCTGGCAGACGGCCTGTTTAAGCATAACGAAGAAGGGGCAGGGCTGCTTTTCGGATCTCCATACACCCAGTACGTACGAGGCGAGATCAGCACCGGCCGTACATGGAAGTTCGGCGGAAACAGAAGACAGGCTTTCGCAACACGCGTGCTTGCCGGTGCCGGCTACGCATACGGCAACTCATCCGCCCTGCCTTTCGAGAAACAGTTTTACAGCGGTGGAGCCAACAGCATGCGTGGATGGCAGTCGCGCGCGCTGGGACCAGGCCTGTCTGAACCAAACAGCCTTTTCATAATTCCCAGCCAGACAGGCGACATGAAGCTTGAAGCCAATATGGAATACCGATTTGGACTGTTCTGGAAGATTGCCGGCGCACTCTTTCTGGATGCCGGTAACGTATGGATGCTGCAACCGGATGCCGCCTTGGATAACTTCTTCGAGAGCATTGCGGCAAACTGGGGAACCGGAGTGCGCGTGGACATGGATTTCATCGTTCTCCGTATCGACATGGGCATGCGCCTCCATGACCCTGCACGTGCAGCAGGAGAGCGTTGGCTCAGACCGTCAGACTGGCTTCACAGAAATGGGTATGCAGTACATTTCGGCGTCGGATACCCGTTCTGATTTCTATTTCTTAGGGTAATACTTAGGCCAGCATTGCTGGAGATATGCCTTCAGGCCATCCTCATGACGGTTTGGCTGGGGTTCGTAGAACACTGTTCCAGCAAGCTTCTCAGGCATGAATTCCAGGTCTGCGAAATGACCGGGATAGTCATGGGCATACTTATAGCCATCAGAATATCCAAGTTCTTCCATAAGCTTTGTAGGGGCATTTCTCAGGTACAGCGGAACAGGAACCGTACGATCCTCCGCAGCCTTTGCCAAAGCGTTATTGATGGCCATGTACGCAGAGTTGCTCTTTGGCGAGGATGCAAGATAAATTGTCGTCTCCGACAGAGGAATCCGCGCCTCCGGCATACCTATGTTGCTGACAATCTCGAAACAGGCATTGGCAAGAAGCATCGCATTGGGATTCGCAAGGCCAATATCCTCGCTTGCAAGGATACAGAGGCGCCTTGCTATGAAACGTATGTCTTCACCTCCGTCAAGCATGCGGGCGAGATAGTAGACAGCGGCATTCGGGTCTGACCCTCGGACACTTTTGATGAATGCCGAGATGATGTCATAGTGCATTTCTCCATTCTTGTCATAGATGGCAACGCTTTCCTGTAGACATGAAGTAACACTTGAGTTGCTTATTACTATCTCTTTGTTACCCAGTTGTGAATCCACAACCATTTCCAGGATATTCAGCAGCTTTCTGGCATCTCCACCACTGTGCCTGAACAAAGCATCCGTCTCGACAATCCTGATATTCCTGTTCTTGAGGACACTGTCGCATGTGACAGCGCGCTCCAACAGAGTCTGGAGATGATGAACCTCAAGAGACTTGAGAACGAACACCTGGCAGCGGGATAGAAGGGGAGTGATGACCTCGAAAGACGGATTCTCAGTCGTAGCGCCGATAAGAACGATTGTTCCATTCTCTACAGCCCCCAGCAAAGCATCCTGCTGGGCCTTGTTGAATCTATGGATCTCATCGATGAACAGGACTGGTGCTGCTCCTTTCGAGAAGAGACCGCTACCGGCTTTTGCCCGATCAATTACATCACGGACATCCTTCACCCCGGCACTTACAGCCGATAGGGTGAAGAACTCTCGATCCATGGTCCTGGCGACGATATTGGCCAATGTTGTCTTGCCTACACCAGGAGGCCCCCAAAGAATGAAGGACGAAAGGCAACCACTTGAAATCATGTTCCATAGAACGCATTTCTCACCAACAAGATGCTCCTGTCCGACGTATTCCATGAGGTTTGCGGGCCTCATCCTCTCAGGCAGAGGAGGCAGCATGCTTGTTCCAGAGAAATTTGTCCCGTTTTGTTCCATTATTCAATATAAACTTGATTACCAATGCATATAACAATAAAGTTATACCTTATAACATTTTTGTTATATGCAATTTTGCCCTATTTTGACACACTTGGAGAACAAATATACGCTTTCTTTATGACATATATCGCAGCTTTTTGACTAACTTAGCAAGGATGAAGACGTGTATGGTAAAAATCGCTAGGAAAGTGTCGACAATTCTCCTGTCGTTACTTTTTTCGTGCGTTCTCAGAGCCCAGATCATACTGCCGGAAGAGTTCGGATTCCGACGTCCGGGAGAGATTGGAACCATACACTCGCCCAAGCAATTCGGAGCATATTTCTGCTTTCCAGGTCCAGATGGGTCATACGACACCATGGCCATTATGGCTGATATGTATGGAGTCATTTCCGGAAAACACTCTAGTCCGGGAATCAAGTTCACATACAACCACTCCATCGTGGTTAAGGATTGGATGGTCAATGGATGGGATGTGGATTTATATGCAGGGCCTGGCATCTCTCTAGGATATCTTCGTGACGCCGGCCGTACCATGGGAGGAATGGCGGGACTCAACCTGGCCGCAGGTATAAAGACCCACATGCAACGCAACGTTGACCTGGCGCTCGAATTCACTTCGGACATCGCATTCTACATAAGTGAGAATCCAAGATATCACAATCTTCAGCTAAGTATGTATAAGCTTGGACTGACGAGAGTTTTCTATCCTCAGCTAAAGATATCCTATAGACTATGAGATTACTTGGAAAACTGCTCGTGATTCTTTCCGCCCAACTGGCCATGACCCTTCCTGCAAAGGCTTGGAATGGCCTGAGGTACAGTTTGGACTGGGGCTACATGGCTTCGGTCTATCAAACATACCGCTACAACTACATCGCTGAAGAAGAGTTCCGTGTCGAGCAGCATGGAAGCAGTTTCTTCTTGAACTCCAACGGCCTTGTCAAGCTTTTTGTCGGCACGACGATCGGCCGTCATGCCGAACTTGGCATGTTCAGTGGTTATGAAGGAATCAGGCAGGACCGCAGGGCCGTTCCACTATGCCTCAGGGCTGGCTGGGCGTTCCGTGGACTGAATACAGATGGACCGATGTGCTACGCTGAAGGAGGTGCGGCATTGCACAAGGACTGTGCAACCAGCGGATTGGGTGCTGCCGGTCTTGGTTGGCATTGCCAGCTTGACCACGGTTGCGGACTGGACTTCAAGGTTGGCGTCAATGTCTGTGGCGATCACCCTCCAATCAAAGGTGTTTCAAAAGAATCCTTAAGGAAAAGCGATGCAATATACAGCGGAATAAGTTTTACTGTAGGATTATGTTTCTAGGAAAAAGATGCACAACCATATGAAAAGAAAAAGTATCAGACTCGCAGCTTTGACCATTGCTGTCGCATTGATGACAACGATGTGCAGCCGGCAGGGGAAAGTAATTGACAATCAGCTAGATCCTGTCATAGCTCAAACCGTATCAAAAGTCAGCGAAGACAGCCTTGTCAGCTATATCGACAAGCTGGTATCCTTCCATACCAGGCATAGCATGAGCAGTCAGACTGACCCCGAAAGGGGATTGGGAGCAGCTGTCAACTGGCTGAAAACCAGATGTGAAGCATATGCCGAAAGAGCAGAGGGCATACGCCCACGCCCAGTCGTAGAAACTGTATATTACAAGACATCCAGCAACATGGATAGGGAAGTGACCGTCCCTGACCTTCTGGTCACCATCCCGGGAACCAAGGCCGAGGCAGAGATCCTCGTCATGGCCCATATAGACACGAGAGTGAACGACCTTGCAGACTCGACGACATTCGCTCCGGGCGCCAACGACGACGGCAGCGGCATCAGCTGTCTGCTTGAAATTGTCAGACTGTTGTCCGAAACACCTCTGGAACAGACAGTAAAGTGCCTGTTCGTGACTACTGAAGAGCAGTCTCTCGGCGGCTCGGCGTTCATGGCAGCCAAGGCTCGCGAAGAAGGCTGGCCGCTCATTGCCGTTATCAACAACGACATGATTGGCAATGCTGAAGCCAGTGGAACCCACCTTGTCGAGACAAATGTCGTCAGAATCTTTTCGGAAAGCCGTTCGGGTGTGGATTCCAACGAGCGCCAGCTTGCAAGATATGTGAAAGAAATAGGCGAGAGATATGTTCCTGGGCATACCGTAAAGCTCATGTACAGAGCTGATAGATACCGTCGCGGCGGAGATCATTCATCATTTGTGAATCAAGGCTTTACAGCCGTACGTATGACTGAATACTTCGAGAACTACGACAGGACGCACCAGGTTGTCCGTGAAGAGGATGGCATTGCATACGGAGACATGCCGTCAGGTGTCTGCATTCCATATCTCGCAAAGAACATCAAGGTAAACCTTGCATGCGTGATGAATCTTGCCGACGCGCCGATGGCTCCGGCAAAAGCCGTGATTGCCAACGCCGTCGAGCTCAGTAATTACACGATCCTCAGATGGGCCCAGGTCAAGGATGCCAAAGGAGAAATCGACCGTAACGTTTCCTATGAAATCCTTTACAGGGAAACAGATCAGCCTGAGTGGCAGATTCTTGAATGCTGCAAGGCTGACGGCGGCGACGAGAATCTCAGCACGGAGATTCCATTGAGCAAGGACAATTATTTCTTTGCAGTACGCAGCGTTTCGGCCAAAGGAAATGCCAGTCTGCCTGCTTTCTGCAGATAGACGATTTTGTTATACAATTTATATTATGTTAAGTTGGGTGTATAGAAACGCTACCCTGCTTAAGTAAAAGAGTTTTTTTTAGTATATTTGCTGAATCTACGCGCATAACGCGCGTGCGCATGTACCGGATCAATATGGCAAGAAAGAAAACTGATATACTTCTTGAGGACATGACAATCGAGGCTGTTGCTGCTGAAGGCAACGCCTTGTTCCATACACCGGAAGGCGCCGTCGTTTTTGTTGAAGGCGGTGTTCCCGGTGATGTCGTCGACGTCAGGGTCTACAAGAAGAAGAAAAACTATATGGAAGGCCGCATCGTTGCAATCAAGAAGCCTTCCGACAATCGTTTGGAGCCGTTCTGTGAGCATTTCGGCGTCTGCGGTGGATGTAAATGGCAGCAGCTCCCATACGAGCTTCAGCTTGCAGCCAAGCAGCAGCAGGTTTATGACCAGCTCGTACGCATTGGCCACCTTGAGATTCCCGAGATCTCCCCTATTCTTGGCTCAGAAAAGACCAGATATTATCGTAACAAGCTGGAATTCAGCTTCTCATCTAAGCGTTGGATACTTGATACCGAGAATCCTGAAGCACTTTCCGAGCATGAAAAATCCGGACTCGGATTCCATGTGGGCAAGTTCTTCGACAAGGTTCTGGACATCAAGAAATGCCACCTCCAGGAGGAACCTTGCAACGCCATACGACTGTTCATTAAGAAATACGCCCTTGATAATGAGCTGAGTTTCTATGACATACGCAACAACGAAGGCTTCCTTCGCAACATGTTCGTCCGCACCACCGAGGACGGCCAGGTAATGCTGATCCTGATCTTCGGCCACGAGGACGTACAGGCCCGCAAGGCTATTCTGGACGCGATCAAGGAAGCTTTCCCGCAGATCACTTCGCTCTACTACGTGATCAACACCAAACTGAACGACAGCATAAACGACCAGGACTGCATACTCTACAGCGGTGTCGACGCCATATACGAAAAAATGGAAAACCTCCGTTTCCGAATCGGCCCGAAGTCGTTCTACCAGACAAACTCCCCTCAGGCATACAGACTGTACAGTGTCGCACGCGATTTCGCTGCACTCACAGGCAACGAGACCGTATATGACCTCTATACAGGAACAGGCACAATCGCACAGTTCGTCTCAGGAAAAGCGAAGAAAGTCGTCGGCATCGAGTACGTTCCAGAAGCCATCGAGGACGCCAAGGCCAATACAAAGGCCAATGGCATAGATAATTGCATCTTCTTCGCCGGCGACATGAAGGATGTGCTCAACAAGCAGTTCATTACAACCCATGGACGCCCGGACGTCATCATCCTGGACCCTCCACGCGCTGGAATCCATCCAGATGTTGCAAAGGTGATCATGGACGCGGCCCCCGAGAGGATGGTTTACGTCAGCTGCAACCCAGCTTCCCAGGCTCGCGATCTCGCCATCTTTGCGGAAAAATACGAGATAACCGCCGTTCAGCCTGTTGACATGTTCCCTCATACCCATCATGTCGAGAACGTCTGTGCATTGAGACTCAAATAGCGAGCTGATATGATCCTGCAGATTCTGATACTGATCGTTGGACTGGTTTTCGTCGTGAAGGGAGCGGATTTCCTTGTCGACGGAGCATCCGCAATTGCAAGAAGGTTCAAAGTCAGCGAATTCGTCATCGGCCTGACCATTGTAGGCTTCGGAACGTCATGCCCAGAACTGGTTGTAAGCGTCACTGGAGCACTCACGGGTTCATCTGACGTGGCGGCAGGCAATGTCATCGGCTCCAACATCATGAATACCCTGCTGATTCTCGGACTCACCGCCGTCGTCAGCCCTATACTGATCACATCCCAGAACAAGAAAAGAGACATTCCTCTTACCCTTGGCGTCACCGTTCTCTTCATCCTTCTCGGCATGAACAAGAGCCTGCTTGGCCTTGGCTCATCCGATATGATAAGCAGACTGGAAGGATTTGTATTTCTGACACTTTTCGTCTCTTATCTTTATATCTGCTTCAAGTTGGATTCAAAGGAAGGAAATGACGATTCCGATGGTGAATACCAGGAAATGAAGATTGGAAAGTCCATCCTTCTAGTCATTCTTGGCCTTGCCGGCCTTATCGGCGGAGGACGCATGTTCGTCAATTCTGCCACCCATATTGCAACCATACTGGGCGTTTCCGAAAAATTCATCGCCATCACGATTCTTGCCGGCGGCACTTCCCTGCCGGAGCTCGTCACCTGCGTCATTGCCGCAGCAAAGGGCAAAGGCCAGCTCGCTCTCGGCAACATTCTGGGTTCCAATATTTTCAACATACTTCTGATACTTGGATGCGCGGCAGTCGTAAGGCCGATCAGCATGGCCAACATGAACTGGGTAGACATGGCAGCCCTTCTTGTCAGCGCATTGTTCATAATGCTTATCAGCAACCGGGGAAAGATCGACCGCTGCGGCGGCATCGCCCTCCTATGTTTTGAAATAGCTTACATGACTTATCTGATAACCACACTATAAACTGACAACCAACAGATTACTAAAACCAAGATCAATATGAAAAGATTCACCCCAACCGCCTACAAGCTCATGAATGTAGCTACAGGCCGCGTCTTTGAAGACGAAGGATGGACACTGGCTGACCCGCAAGGCGAAAAACCTTCACTGGTCAGGGCTGTATACGACAACAAGAAATTCACCCCTCGCAAGGGTCATAAAGGCCTTTATAGGTATTCTGAATGGCTTCCTATCAGCCGCACGCTGAGAAAGTCATGCGCCCCTGTGACATACAAGAGCGAGGCTCTTGCAGCAGAACTTGGACTCGAGAACCTTTACATAACCATTTCCGGCTATGTACCAGAGAGAGGTGCCACCATGCAGACATGCTCCTTCAAGGAGACCGAGGCGTTCTCGGTATGTGCACGACTCCCGAAGAATAACAAGAAGATTCTTATTGTCCAGTCTGCAGGCAACACTGCCCGTGCATTTGCACAAGTCTGCTCAGACAACAACATCCCTGTCGTAATCTGCATTCCTTATGACAACCGCCATGACCTCTGGTTCCACAAGAAGCTCAAGCCATGCGTGAAGGTTATCGCCGCGCCTGCGGGATGCGACTATTATGACGCTATCGCTCTTGGCGAGAAGCTTGCCAAGGACCCTAAGTTCCTGCTTGAAGGTGGTGCAAAGAACGTTGCACGCCGTGACGGAATGGGAACCACCCTGCTCAGCGCCGTCGAGACAATTGGACGCATTCCTGATGCATATTTCCAGGCTGTCGGCAGCGGTACCGGTGCAATCGCAGTTTGGGAGAACAACCTCAGACTCATTGAAGATGGCCGCTACGGAACCAACAAAATGAAGCTTTTCCTCTCCCAGAACGCTCCATTCACCCTCATGCATGACAGCTGGAAGGCAGATTCACGCGAGCTGGTCGACATCACCCCAGAGACGTCCCGCCGCCAGTGCGAGGTCATTCTCGCAAAGGTGCTCAGCAACCGTAAACCACCTTATGGCATCGCAGGAGGTCTCTTCGACGCAATGAAGGACGCCGGTGGCGACTTTTACGCTGCAACCAACGAAGACATCATCATCTGGCTTCTCAAAGTTCTTTCCCTCGAGGGCTATGATATTTTCCCTGCCTCAGCTGCAGCCGTTGCCAGCCTCGCAAAGGCAGTCAAGGAAGGCAAGGTCAAGAAGGATGACACCATCATGCTCAACATCACAGGCTGCGGACTTCTCAATTCCCAGCGTGAAGGATATCAGTTCAAGAAGCCGGACCTCGTGATCGACCCAGAACTGGACGCCCAGGAGATTATCAGACAAGTTAATGAGTTGTTCTAAACAACTCATTAACTTTCAATAGATATAACAAAATAGTTAGTAGTATTATTCCCATGTTTTTTCTGCAGATACCATCTCCCGAAGAGATGATTAACGTGACAGACAGTGTAAAGCATGCGGCTTATCACCTCGCAGAGGAAGCTGTCAAGGATCCAAGTGCATTCCTTGAGAACCTCCTTGACGAGGCAGTACATTTCGGTCTGAAGCTGCTTGCTGCACTCTTTGTATATGTAGTTGGACTATGGATCATCCGCCGTATCAAGCGCAGCGTCCGCCTTGTCATGGACAAGCGCAAGACCGAAAAGACTCTGGCCAGCTTCATATCCTCACTTGTCAGCATCATCCTGACCGTGATGCTCGTGCTCCTGACGGTCGGAGCCCTAGGAATCAACACCACGTCGATTGCAGCCATGCTCGGTGCTGGTGCCATGGCCATAGGTATGGCTCTAAGCGGCACCATGGAGAACTTCGCAGGAGGACTGATCATACTCATCTTCAAACCTTTCAAGGCCGGTGACTTTATCACCACCCAAGGTCACAGCGGAACAGTCACTGACGTAACAATGGTCAGTACGAAAATTGTCACTCCGGACAACCGCACCATTGTAATCCCTAATGGAGCACTGTCAAACGGTACTATCGACAACTATTCCCAGAAAGATGCAAGAAGAATAGAGTGGAAGGTCGGAATCGAATACGGCGGTGATGCATCCGGCTGTATGGAAGAGATGGTCAAGATTGCCCTTGCCGATGACAGGATTATCAAAGAGAAATCCGCACAGGCCCCTGAAGTGCCATACGCAGTACTCGCTGAACTTGGCGACAGCAGCGTGGTCCTGATGCTACGCGCCTGGGTCAAGAAGGAGGATTACTGGTCAGTCCTGTTCGATATGAACAAGAAACTGTATGAAGAGCTTCCTAAGAAAGGCTACGGCTTCGCTTATCCTCACCTCGATGTCAAAATCAACCAGTAGGGACCCACTCTGCCAAATACAAAGAAAGGATGGTTTTTCAACCATCCTTTCTTTGTATCACACCTCGAATCCCCTGGCTTCCTTTTCGCTGACAGGGTTAGAGTAAATTCTTAGGAAAATATCCTTAAGTTCTTCTCTGTCAAGGGATCTCTCCGCCTTTCTAAGACGATGGCGGATATAGTCCTGGAATGATTCAACGTCTGCGGAATCGTATCGGTCCGCATACTTGGTCGTATTGTTGACCATGTCGTATGCTATGAAGTTTGACTTCCAGAGCTTATAGCCCTTGATGATTCTGCGGTCCACTGTATGACGTATAGCCTGATAGCGGTCATTCTTGTCGCAGAGCGAAGCCTCTTCAATCTCGGCTCTGGTAAGTGGTGCATCGAACTGAAGATGGACATTGCCCTTACGCTGAGAGATTCCTGTAAGAATGCTGTGAAGATCCTCATTAGGCTTCTTGACGTATTTACTGGTACGCTTGATGAGCATCTCGCGCGCTTTCCTGAGATCGCAAGGCTCGTACTCGTATGAAATGCTTATCGGAGTGATATTGAGAGCCTCGAAATTCTCGGCAAAAGACTCCTTTCCGCTCATATCGAGCATCTTGAGCAGACCCTGTTCAGTTGTATCTACACCATCCTTTGTACGTCCCTGACGCTGTGCAATCCAGACCGAATGATTGTTCGCCGTGATGCTCTCGCGGATGTAGGCGGAAAGATACTGAGACGACAGATAAAGCTCACGCGCAGAAATTCCGCGGATCACCTTGATCATTCTGTTTGAACGGAGCAGATACTCCAAGGTCTTATGGCTCAAAAGGTTGTCTCCCACACAGATTTCGGTCAGAGGGAGATCGTTCATGGCAAGAATATACTGCGTGAATGCCGGATCAAGGATGATATCGCGATGATTCGACATAAGGAGGGACTGTCCCTTGTAGTTCTCAAGACCATCATATGTGAAATTTTTGACCGTACTCTCGATCACTCTGGCAACAGCCTTGAACATCACCATATGCTGGAACTCATCGATGCTTCCGATGCTTCTCAGAATCTGAGACAGCATGAAAGGTGAATCTGTCGGGAAGATGAACTTGGAGATGACCGGCACCACAGGATGCATGGCAACCTTGCGGAGAGCCTCAACAGCCTCTTCATCCGAATATGGGACAATATCTTCGTATTTATTGATTTCTTCACTCATAGTTTTCGGTACACGTCTTGCAAAGATACTAAAAAAAGGCAGATTTCAGCGCCTCGGCGAGCCTACAGGCCGGCTCGGAACAGCAGCGAGCTGTCTCCATAGCTCAGGAAACGAAAATCGTTTGCCAGCGCATAGTCATAGATAGTCTTCCAGTCTCCACCGACAAACGCCGATACAAGAAGGATGAGGGTACTTTCCGGCTGGTGGAAGTTTGTCACAAGCATGTCGACTATGCGGAACTGGAAACCAGGCACGATAATGATACGTGTACCGACCTGGATCTCATCCAATCCACGCTCTTCCAGCCATGAAATCATAGCAGAGATGGACTCCTCGGTGCTGTAGCCATACTCACGCTCATATGGAGCCCACTGGGTTACATCCTTTGGTTCCCCCTGTTCTATGATGCTTACGCCCACATAGTAAAGAGACTCCAAGGTACGCACAGAAGTCGTTCCGACAGCGATAAGATCATGCCTGCCTGCGGCAACACGCTCACGAAGAGCCTTCAGGAACTCCAGAGACACAGCAAATGGCTCGCGATGCATGGTATGCTCAGCGACATCAGAACTCTTTACAGGCAGGAATGTTCCTGCACCGACATGAAGACATACACGACGCATGTCAACATTCTTAGCGCCGATACGCTCCATTACGGATTCTGTGAAGTGCAAACCGGCGGTAGGAGCCGCTACAGAGCCTCTAAGGCGCGCATAGAGAGTCTGATAACGCTCAGCGTCGATTGCCTCGGTCTCACGGTTCAGGTAAGGAGGAATAGGCACAGTACCGCAGATTTCAAGAACCTTCGAGAACTCAAGGCCGCCATTCCAGCAGAAACGAACGCTTCCGGTCTGGCCGTCACGGTCGATCAGCTCGGCAGTAAGCCCCATAGACGCGATTTCGGGCGATTCTGCGGGATTATAGAGGTTAAGCCGATCATCCTTCCATCTTTTGGCATTACCGATGATACAATGCCAGATACAGCTTTCTGTAGCCGCAAACGATGTATTGTACTCAGGCGGATCTATCGGCTTCAAACAGAAGATTTCAATATGGGCACCTGTAGGACGCTGGAAATGAAGCCTTGCAGGGACCACCTTGGTATCATTGAACACCATCATGGCATCCTGAGGCAGGAATTCAGGCAACTCACGGAACACATGTTCAACAACAGAACCGTTCTTATATATGAGAAGCTTTGAAGAATCTCTTTCTGCAAGGGGATATTTTGCTATCCTTTCCTCGGGAAGAGGATAGTTGTAATCCTCGATATTTATGTGTGGAAGCATGGTTATCAATCATTTACACTCGATATCAGGTAAAAATGAACTCCCTGAGAATCGAAAAATCAGTGCGAAGTTATATCCTAGACGGGAATTATCAAAATATCGCGATTTTCAGCCGTTTTCGAGGGCATTTCAGAGATATGAAAGCATTCACAACTGCGAAACACCGTTCGGTTATTCGAATATACTATTTCAAACAGTTTAATTCAAATTTCAAACAAGTAAAAGATGATTCGATTTCCAAATCGTTCACATTTTAAACATAAGTATATATTATTACATTCTTATTAGTTTTATATGTTACATTAAATCAGCATTTTACGAACGTACATATAAAGTATCACAGTATATATCGGATTCAACTGAAGCAAACCAAGTCGGCATTATAGAAAAATCATACCAATATTTAAGATTAAACATTTATTTATCAGTCATATTAATCAGCGAACCTAAAGTAAACTATAGGGACAATCCAGCACCTCTCCCCTTTTTGATTCTGTATTATGTCTGAATTCATAGTTTCCGGTATCATATTTTATGTTTATATTTGTGAAAACACCTTTCAATTCAATGAACCAAAGATTACAGATGTTTCTTGCCGCCGAAGGCATCACTCAATCACAGTTTGCGGACGAGATTCAAGTTGCGAAGTCCAGCGTATCAAACATTCTTGCCGGACGAAACAACCCTAGCTATGACTTCATCCTGAACCTGAGCAACCACTACCCCGACCTGAACCTCGAATGGGTTCTGACCGGCAAAGGCAAGATGTACCGTTCCGGCAAGGAGACAATCCCTCAGCTTGAAGAGACTCCTCTTTTGTTTGAAAAGGAAGAAACCGAAGAAAAACCGCAGATTGACGAGAATCCAGAATCCGTGAGCAATCAGCCAGCCTCGGCCGAAAACGCGATTCTCGCGGACATAAATGAAAATGGTCAAAAAAACGTCGAGAATGCACCAAAACGAATAAGTAAGATCATCATATTCTACGACGACAACAGTTTCGTGGAAATCCGATAGCCTGCAATACTTATTTTTCGTATTTTTGCTGCATGATACGAGCAATAAGATTCTGTTTCAAGCCTGAGCACGTCCACAAGATGATGCTCACAAGTCTCGCTGTCATCCAGAGTCGCGGAATATTCAGAAGCATGACGCGTATCACTCACCGCAACCGCAGCAAGCATAGAATAAGCATCATGGGTCTGACATTCCCGAACCCGATAGGCCTCGCCGCCGGATTCGATGTGAATGGAAAATACATCTCCGCCCTCTCTGACCTTGGATTCGGCCATGTCGAAATCGGACCGCTATCCTTCAAGTCCCAGAATCTACCTGTATCAAAAAAAGACAGACTCAGATGGGACAAGAAGGCTCTGTCACTGACCCACAACGCCATATCCAACAATGAAGGTATCTCTGCTGCGATCCTGAACATCAAGAAAGCCAGGAAGCAGAACCCGAAATGCCTGATTGGAATCAACCTCGCTGCTTACCAGAACGAGATCAAAGACGAACTGATCATACGGGATTTCGAAGATTCCTTCACTCTCGCCTACGATTTTGCCGATTACTTTGTCATCAACATCTCCAACCCAAACGTTGATGGCATCCGAAATCTCCAGAACGCCCAGACCCTTTCCGAGGTCATGGACCCCCTGCTGTCCATTCGCCTGTGCGAAGATGTCTACAAACCTATACTTATAAAGATAGGTCTTGACATTCCTTTCGAAATCCTCGACGAGATGATAGACTACTGCAGACTCTCGGGAATCGATGGCATCGTAGTCGGCAACTCCCCTCGCATCCTGGACAACGATACAAAAAAGACCAGATTCGTTTCAGGAAATGCAGCATACCAGAAGACCCTGGACCTGACAAAACATATCTACGAATACACTGACGGCCGATTCCCTATTATCGCAACAGGAGGAATCGTGACTCCGGCACAGGCTAGAGACATTACAAAAGCAGGCGCCAGCCTTATCCAATTGCATACTGGACTCGCCTACAATGGTTTCGGACTCATAAAGAAGATCCAGAAGGCATTGCAGGAATCCGAATGAAACAATCACGAATAAATGACAACCGCATCAATCTGTACCATCGGCGATGAAATCCTCATCGGCCAGATCGTCGATACCAATTCATCCAACATATCCCGCGAACTCGGAGCCCTCGGCATCAAGACAACCCGCATGGTTTCCATATCCGACGACCGCGACGACATCATCGACTCCCTCACAGCCGAACTCGAGAACAACGACATAGTCATCTGCACGGGAGGTCTCGGACCGACCAAGGACGACATCACAAAAGACGCTCTTGCCGAGCTCTCCGGCAGTTTCTCCTATGTACGCCACGAAGGCCAGCTGGAGATTGTCAAGAAGATTCTCAGCTCCAGAGGTATCGACATTCTTGACATCAACATGGCACAGGCTGACGTTCCAGACAAATGCGAGGTCATCGTCAACCAGCGTGGCACAGCCCCGATCATGGTATTCAGATTCCCTGAGGAACAGTTCGGGCACGAGGCTGTTCTGTACTCTCTCCCGGGCGTACCATACGAGGCAATCGCCGCACTGCCGGCAATCATGGACGATATAAGGGCACACTTCCCTATCGAGTCCATAATCCACCGCACACTAATGACTTACGGCATTGCAGAATCAGCTCTTGCAAAGCTCATCGAGCCATGGGAAGACGCTCTCCCGGAGTCAATGCACCTTGCATACCTGCCAAACCAGCTTACGGGTGTAAGGCTGCGTCTTTCAGTCTACGGTGCTGACGAGAATTCCGACGCTGCCCTTGACGCACAGCTGGCAAAGCTGAAGGAAATCGCCGGCCAGTACATATATTCTGAATGCGACGACACGCTCCAGGGCGCCATCGGCCGCATGCTTCGTGGCAGCGGCAAGACCATCTGCGCCGCTGAATCCTGTACCGGAGGAGAAATTGCCCACCTGATCACTACCGTTCCGGGCGCATCTGAGTATTTCCTCGGTTCAGTGACCTCATACGCACCGGAAATCAAGACAAAGCTGCTCGGCGTTTCGCCTGAGACAATCGCAAACGAAGGAATCGTAAGCAGCGCTGTTGCGTGCGGAATGGCAGAGGGTGTACGCAAGCTCATGGGAAGCACATACTCGATCGCGACCACAGGCTGGGCTGACAGCTACGGCGACGAGCATGAGCCTGCCGGCACAGTCTGGGTTGCCGCCAGCGGTCCCAAGGGAACCCGCAGTGCACGTTTCCAATATCGCAACGACCGTCTCCGCAACATCGAACGTTTCGCCGCCTCCGCACTCAATCTGCTGCGGGAACTTATCCTTGATGATATGGAAAAATAATGAAAGCGTCCCATACGGGGCGCTTTCATTATATAATTCCCTGTTCTTTGGCAATCATGACCAGTTCGGCTGAATTCGAAGCTTCGAACAAAGCGAAAAGCTTTTTCTTGTACCATTTGATGGTCTCCGGGCTGAGACATAAGGCTTCCGCAATCTGAACATTCGTGTAGCCCTTTGCGAGGAGATCCAGGATTTCCTTCTCGCGAGGTTTGAGCTTGACGTCGGCCGATCGGGCCGATGTTACTATCGACTCGACGGCATCCTCCAGTACTTCCGTGATCTCTTCCTTCTCTCTGGTTGTGTCGGCCAGGGTCTGGCGGGTCTCCCTAAGCTTGCGGAGCACAAGGTACGAAATAGCCATGAGAGCAAATGACAGCACAAGAAGCACCATAATCATGCCCATTCTCTTTTTCTGGAGTGCAAGGACCTGGCTTGTATAGTCAAGGCTTTCCATCCTGTACTGGAGTTCCTCATCTTCGTGGTCCGCGAAGTAAAGATTGGCATCGTTGAGGTAGCGCATGGCCTTCGAAGTCCTGTGCATGTCAAGATAGAGGCTGCCCAGGCCCTTGTACGCTGTGGCTATCGCAAGTGAATCCTTTGCGAGGAGCGAGTAGTCAAGGCTCTCGAGATAATATTTCTCTGCCGGGCGGAGCTGGCCGTCCACGCGCATGGTCTCGCCCATGTTGT
>JAKSJO010000032.1 GCA_024398125.1 Bacteroidales bacterium | reverse complement strand
CGCATTTCGCTTCAAAGCACGTCATAGAAATCGCCACTATCCTTCATACAGATAAGTGCTTCAGACGGATATCATCATCCTGAGAACACGAATAATCCAAGGTTCACATTAGCGGAGTTAAAGCAATCTATTGAATTGATGCGACAATATCTCATTGCTAACCCGAGTGTATAGGGTTAATAGAATGCTAGCATTTTCTGCAGGCACATAGTCGGCTCTATCTCGCCAAAATGTCGCCAAAAATAGAGATACAAAAAGAGCTAACTATTGAAAATCAAATAGTTAGCTCTTAATTCTGTGCCTCGAGCGGGAATCGAACCCGCACGGACATTACTGCCCAAGGGATTTTCTTGCTACTCCATGTTGCCATGGCCGCGAAATCGCGTTGTAGTCTGGACTATTTCTTGGCCTTATGCCTCTGTCACTTAGGTCGCAGGTGTATAGTCTCTACACATTTAGCCGGGAATCCGACACTTAGCTCGTCGTAGTCCTTCCAAGGATTTTCGTCGAATTAGCCTGCTTCTACATCGGAAGTTTCCCTCCGAGCACTCAAATTCATAAGTCCCTCGTGTCTACCATTTCACCATCAAGGCTTGGTCTGGCAAATATAGTTGATTTCGTGTAATACGGCAAATCAATAACCATTGGTTTTCTCCAGTATCATTCGCCCCTGTGGCCAATCCCGGCAGAAATCGCGAAGAGTCCAGCTTCTCACTACAGTGCCATTCTCAGGGACGCGTTGGAGGCGGCGGCGCTCTTGGCGGCGTTCATCTTTCCGAAGTTGAACTTCACGGAGAGGAGGATGCTCCTGCCGAGGGTGTTGGTGAAGGAGCATTGCGAATAGTTCTCGGAGATTGCCTGACGCTGAACTCTACTGCTGTTGAGCAGGTCTCTGGCCTCGAGGCCGAAAGTGAACGCCTTCACATTCTTGAGGATGGAACAGTTCCACGTGCACATAGGGGTGGCGAACATGTCCTTGTAGCCGTAGAAGGTGTCGTACTCAAGATCGGTATGGAACTCGAAATCGCGTTTTGCCTGGTATGAAACATCCATAGAGTATTCCATATCCAGTGTATTCAGGTTCGCCTTTGGATCAAGGCTGTATTTCGTTGCATTGAAGTAAGGATAAAATACTGCCTTGACCTGAAGATTGTCGAGGTTAAGTCTTATAGAAGGGCTGACTGAGATAGAGTACTGGGTGGTTTTACTCTCCATGAATCCACTCGCTCCACTGTAGAACAGCTCTCCTTCAGGATTCCCCCAGAACTCCTTCATGAATGAAGCGTAGTCGAAATTGTCCGCGTCTATGCCCTCGCGAGGCCCCTTGGCCTGGTATGAGGTCCCGGACTGAACTCCTGCCGATGCGTTTATGTTGAATCTGAGTTTTCCATCTTTCGTTACAGGGGTTCCGTATGAGACATAGGATGAAAGGGATGCATCCGGCTTTTTGACATTCACGGGGATGGAGTACATTATGCTGTTTGCGTCGTACCAGATGGCATTCGAAATTGAATTCAGATTATAGACACTGCTGATATATACACTGTAATTGCTTTTCTTCGGTGTCGACCCATCAATGCTCAGCATCAAATATTCAGTAGTATACGGTTTGAGGTACGCGTTGCCCAAAGACAGCCTTGTCGGCGAAGCGACGCTCAGGCTTGGAAGCATGCTTGAGACTCCCGGCATCTGTACACTTCCAGAAGAACTGAGATAGTATGTTGTCTTCATGTCTTTGCTCGTGGTGGAAAGGTTGACATATGGGGACAGACTGTAAGCCCATTCTCCCTTGCCGCTCTCGGTCTCGACACCGCTTGAAGTGGCTTTCATCCAGTTCTGCTTGACATCCAGATCGGCTCCCAGACTCATCGTTGTCGTTCCCTTGGAGTACTGTCCGAACAGACTCGCTATATTTGAGTTGTATCTGGTTGTCGAATATGAACTGTAGAGTGCACTGTGGACACCGTTCTCCCAGGCGACATTGTCGTTTGACGAATAACGGAACAGGCTTGACACGTTCAACCTCATGGTCCACAACTCAGAAACAGGCTCGGAGTAGCTCAGTGAAGTATTCAGGCTCTTGTAGCTGTTGCTCTTGTCGTAATCGAGAAACTGGCGGAGAGTACCTGCCGACATGTAGTCGACGGTGCGGTCTATCCGCTCGACACCCTGTCCCTTCCCGTAGGAGGTCGTAAGATTGAGACCTATCCTTCTTCTTGGATTTCCAGGCAGCTTGACGGATGAGTTGAGCTTTGCACTTGCAGACAGCGCATCGCTTGTCTTTACTGTCATGCTCTTGGACTTATGAGAGAGCCGGTCTCCCAGAAATGACGATGCATCTGTTGATCCGCTGCTGCCGAAGTTGCTGAACTCCAGACTTGGCGTGAAACCGAACGAGAATACCTTGCCATCCGTGTTCTTGAGTTCCGCGTTGACAGCGGCGCTTCTTCGCGTTCCGGTGAGGAAGTCATCCTGCTTGTCACGCAGATCGTCTGCCTGTGGCTGGAAAGATGTCCTGTCGGAGAAACTGTGCCTGTCAACCCTGTCTTCCGCATACTTTGCGAAGACTGTTGTAGACACATTCTTTATCCTGTCCGTATTGACATTGATTCCGCTGTTGAAGGTGGTATGAAGGCCGTCGGTAGGCAGGTTGTCCGTAGCGACCTGGTCATTGCCATACCTGACCACAATCACGGAATTGCCATCGGTGACATTCTGGGCGTTGGAGATGAGTGTGACCTGATCTTTCTCGTCATAGTAGGATGCGAGCAGGGAAGTGCTGAACAGCGCCTTGTCCGTAACCAGGAATTCGTTGTCGTTGCCTCCAGGAACGGCTGATCCTCCGGCGGCCTTGATGTTCCCGAAGAAACCTTTCTTATATTCCTCCTTAAGCTGGACATCCATAACCCTTTCCTTCTGGACATCCTTGATGCCGCTTATCTTTGCTGCATCCGAATCCTTGTCGACAACCTGTATCTTGTCAACTATGCTTGCGGGGATGTTGTTGAGCGCGGCGCTCTTGTCGTTGAGGAAGAAGGTCTTGCCTTCAAGGGTGATTCTGTCCACCGCCTTGCCGTTGACCTTGACATCTCCGTCATTGCTGATCTCTATGCCCGGCATCCTCTTGAGGAGGGCCGCAAGATTGTCGTTGGAACCTGTCTTGAACATGGTGGCATTGAAGATGATGGTGTCCTGCTTGAACTCCACCTCTTTTCCCGCTGCGGAGACTGTCGCCGCCTCGAGGAGCCTCATGTCCGGCTGGAGACGGATGACGCCGGCATCGGTATCCTTGCGCACGTAAATGTTCTTCTGGTACTTATGGTATCCCAGATACTCGACGGTGAGCATGTAATCTCCCGTCGTAACCTCTGTGAGAGTGACGTTTCCTTCCGTGTCGGAAAGGGCGAAGTTGGTGATGAGGGTGTCTGAGGTATGCTTGAGGTAGGCCGACACGAAACTGAGGTTCTCGTTGGTGAGCGAATCGACCACCTGCGCCTTTAGTTCGTATGATTTTGACTGGAACATGTCCATGCTAATGACGGTGACACTCTGTGCTTTCAGGGCAAGGGACGCTGCCGATATTGCCAGTATTGCGATAATCCGTTTCATAATTATTTCTCTTCCATGAAAAGCTGCTGTTTCACATAGTCCAGGCTTTCGACTGCAAAATTGTAACCGCTTGAGCCTTTTCTGGCTCGTGTCAGGTACAATTCATAATAATCCCGCGCGTGTTTCCAATCTTTTAATCTTTCATAGCAATAACCGATGGATGAAAGAGCTGAGAAAGATTCCTTGTCCAGCTCATAAGACTTGGAATAATAGTCTATCGCGGGCTTGAAATCCTCGGAACGCATATAGCCCAGAGCGTACTCCCGGAAAATGCGTGCGAGTGTAGAAGGATTGGGAGAAATCATGTCCACAGCCTTGTCCAGCCATGGTTTGGCGGCGTCTATGGCCTGTCCGCCCTCCATGATCACCGATGCCATGGTGTAGGCCAGATTGACATCGCTTGAGTCTATCTGCCATGCTTTCAGCAATTCCTTCCTGGCATAGAAAGGCTTGCCGTTATGCCACTGGTTCTGGCCAAGGTAGAAATGAACATTGTAGCTATCGTTCCCGTCGTCCTCCATCTTCTGGAATACCTCCTCCGATTTCTTATAATCCCCCTTGAGATAATAGGCCACTCCCTTTATACTGCGCATATCCATGTTGGTGGAATCCGCCTGGAGATAGGAATCGGCAAGATTGTGGGCGGCGTCATACTCTTTCCTGTCCAGGTGAATCTTTGCCGCTTTGCTAAGGACAGGAATGGAGTACGGGTTCAATTCCAGATACAGATTGTAGTACGCCAATGCGGAGTCCTTTGCCTCCATCTGGTTGAAGGCATCTCCCGTCAGTGAAATCATCGCCGGGATGGTGTCAAGCTGAAGAATGGCCCGCCCCAGATCCGTGCATGCAGTAAAACTTTTCAGCCTGTAGGCTATGTTCATCATCTTCACCTTGTACAGAACATTTCCAGGGTCCTTGAGGGACAGCAGATTGTATGTAGATGCCGCCGCCTCAAGATCGCCGGCCTGCATGTGGCAGTCCGCAAGTTCATTCAGAACGTCGGCATCAAAACTGTCTGCGCCTGCAAGTGTCGACAGCAGGTCGATTGCTGCCTCTGTCTTGTATATGCTCTTCAGCTGTCTTGCTTCAGCAAGTATGGCCAGCCTTTCGTCACTGCTGTTCAGATCCTGTCCGGATGCGTTCACGGGGCACAGGATGGACATTGTCAGGACCAGTAGTATGTAGAATCTTTTCATGTTAGTTATTTTTCAACGTTCCTCAGCGCGAAAATGACCGGGAAGGTAAATGTCGTTGCGGTCGGTTTGCCTTCAATTTCTCCTGGAGTCCAGTCCGGCGATGAACCTACGACTCTCACGGCCTCTTCATCCAGGGCGTCGCAGACCCCGTGCAGCACGCTGACATCCGAGACCCTGCCATCGGAATTCACCTTGAATCTGACGACCACTCTTCCTGTCACGCCGGCCGCTTTGGCGCTCTCGGGATACCTGAGCCTCCTGTTGACCCAAAAGGAGAACGTGTTGGCGTCTCCACCCTCGAATTCAGGGACTTTGTCCAGCTTGGTGAAATCTACCGATACCTCGTTTATTTCTCCGGTCTCCATGACTGTTTCCATGGAAGCCGCATCGCTGTCATAGTCGAAGACGGTCTTGGCGTTGAGGGCCAGTGCGCAGCCCAACAGAGGAAGGAGATAGATCGCCTTCAAGCCTTTGGCTACAGATGCCTTTGGCTTGGACATCATGCCGATGCGGCTCTTGAGCATGCTGTGATTGAAATTGTTCGTTATGGAATAACCACTGGCGGCAACGGCTTTTCTTATCAATGAATACTGATATTCCTTGATATTGACGCCCTGGCTTAATACCGCATCGTCCGCTTCATACTCATGAACGGCACGGAGATCGCCTTTCAGGAGCCATATAGCCGGATTGAACCACTGGAACGCGGAAAGTATGTCAACCAGAAGGACGTCCTTCGAATGCCCTAGACTGACATGGGCTTTCTCGTGCTCCAGGACATGTCTGTTCCCGCTTTCAAAATCGGTCCGCGACATCACTATCCAGTGCATCCAGCTGAAAGGCGGCACGTCTTTTTCACAGACGACGACCTCGCATCCGTACATCTGCATCTTCTTCCCATTGCGGATGACTTTCATCACACGCGATACTCCTGCAGCAATGCTGACGAGAACGGCCGCCACCCCCAGGAGGTACAGTGCAATGATGGCAGCCTCCCATGACAGCCCTCCTGCGGCCTCGGTGGCCGTTGCGGGTGCCTGTGCGTCCCCGGCGCTGATCAGGCCGTTTTCAACCATCTCCGGCATCGGGATGGTCTTATGGACAGTAATGATACAGAGAGGAAGGATGAATGAAAGAACAGACGAGGCTATCAGGACCATCCTGTTGACCCGGTGGAGCTTCTCCTTGCTGAGGAGGAGCTTGAAGCAAAGGTAGAAAGTGGTAAGAATGACCGCCACCTTCAGCTCATATACAATGAACGCGAACATGGCCTATGAGTTCTTTTCAATCTGGGCGATGATCTCCTTCAGTTCGTTTACATCCAGTTTCTCGTCTTCGAGGAACTGTGAAACAACGCTCGCGAAGGAATTGTTATAGTATCGCTCGACAATTCTGTTGACCGTCGATCCTCGGTATTTCTTTTCCGAAATGGCAATCTCGTAGATGAAAGTATTTGCCACCGGTCGACGCGTGAGAAATCCCTTGTTCTCGAGAAATGATACCTGGGTCGACACGGTCGTATAGCTTGGCTTGGGATCGGGAAGTGCATTCACAAGATCTCTGATGCACATTTCTCCCTTCTCCCAAAACACATTCATGAGTTCTTCCTCCTTGGCTGTCAATAGCTGTTTCATGCTGAAAATGTATTGGTTCGAAGCAAATATAAATAACTTTTAGAACATCTACTAAATTTATTAGAAGTTATGCCCTGTCCCGCGCGACAATCACCCCTGTCCAGTTGTGTGTTTCCAAAACAACATCTAACTTTGCGTCATGAACGCACTTAACGAAATTCTTGGAGCCATCTCGGGATTCCTGTGGGGATGGCCGATGATCATCATGCTCCTTGGAACACACCTGTTCCTTACAATCAGACTGCGCTTTCCCCAGCGCCACATCTTCAAGGCAATCAAACTTTCGGTCCGCAAGGACAAGGACGCCCAGGGCGACGTGAGCCAGTTCGGAGCTCTTGTGACAGCCCTCGCGGCGACCATCGGAACCGGAAACATCGTCGGTGTCGGCACGGCAATCGCCCTCGGCGGTCCGGGAGCAGTGTTCTGGTGCTGGCTGACAGGTGTCTTCGGCATCGCAACCAAGTACGGCGAGGGCCTGCTCGCCATCAAATACCGCGTCACTGACGAGGACGGCAAGATGCAGGGCGGCCCGATGTATGCCCTGGAGCGCGGTCTCGGCATGAAATGGCTGGGCGTCCTCTTCGCCCTCTTCACGGCTGTCGCGTCCTTCGGCATCGGCAGCACAGTTCAGGCGAACGCCATCAGCACCATGAGCCATAACGTCTTCGGCATCGACCCTGTCGTCATCGGCGGAATCATCACCATTCTCGCGGCAATGGTTATCGTCGGCGGCGTGAAGAACATCGCTAAGGTCTGCACTGCGCTCGTCCCTCTGATGGCCATACTCTATGTAATCGGCTGCATCGTCATACTGATCATGAACTCGGCATTCGTCGGACCGGCCATCAAGCTGATCGTAAGCTCAGCCTTCAACCCATCGGCTGTCGGTGGCGGACTGGCAGGCGGCGGCATCATGATGGCGGCGAGATACGGTATCGCGCGAGGACTGTTCAGCAATGAATCAGGTCTCGGTTCGGCGCCTATCGTGGCTGCTGCGGCGCAGACAAGAAACCCTGTCCGTCAGGCGCTCGTGTCCAGCACAGGCACTTTCTGGGACACAGTCGTAATCTGTGCGATCACCGGCATCGTCATCGTCAGCAGCATCCTGGCCTTCTCCGACATCAGCTTCGAGAACGGTGGAGTCCTCACCACCATGGCGTTCAGCAAGATTCCTTATATCGGATCTCCGCTGCTCGCGTTCGGCTCGCTGACCTTCGCGTTCAGCACCATTCTCGGCTGGAGCTACTACGGCGAGCGCGCAGTCGAGTACATGGTTGCAAAGACAAACCTCAAGGTCAAGACCGTCATCAACATCTATCGGACACTGTTCCTCATCACAGTCTATCTTGGTGCAGTCGTCAGCCTCGACCTTGTCTGGAACCTCGCGGACATCTTCAACGCCCTCATGGCGATCCCTAACCTCATCGCACTCCTTCTCCTCAGCGGCGTCATAGTCAAGGAAACCAGGAAATACCTCTGGGAGGGCGACATCGACAAGGACTAATGAATAACAATCGATATTACTTTATGAAAAAGATTCTGATCATGGGCGCGTTCCTCCTTGGAGCGGCGTCCGTTTTCGCGCAGCAGAAGCCTAATTACGACCTCGCGTCCCACTTCTCTGCAAAGAAAGTGAACTCTATGGTCTTCAGCACCAAGGTCAGCCCGAATCCTTTCGAGAAGTCGGACAGGTTCTGGTACGAGTGGCAGAGCACAGAGGGCACTTCATGGTACATCGTGGATCCGGTAAAGAAGACCCAGACTCCGGTCTTCGACCTTGACAAGCTTGCCCGCCAGATCACCGAGATCATCGGCGACCCGTTCGATGCACAGCATCTTCCGCTCCAGGGCATGAAGCTCGTTGACGACAAGAAGTTCACATTTTCGGTAAAGAGCACCCTGCCTGCTCCGAAGAAGGACGGCAAGGAGCCTCGCAAGGGAGAAAAGAAGACCTTCTATTTCGAGTATGACATTGCAAGCGGCGCACTCAGCCAGTGCGAAGAGGAGAAATCTGAGTTCCCGCGCTGGGCAAACATGTCTCCGGACGGCACCATCGGCGTATTCGCAAAGGGTGGCGACATTTATGTCATGGACAGCCTCAATCTCCATAAGGCTGCCAAGGACGAGAAGGACTCGACCCTCGTTGAGTACAGAATCACCCGCGACGCCATCAAGAACTTCGCCTACACTACCAGCAGCTACTCCGGAGACGAACAGCTCGACACCACCCGCCGCACAGGCATTTACAGCGTGCTCTGGTCGCCGGATTCAAAGCACTTCGCTGCAATGAAGACCGACATGCGCGATATCAAGGACCTCTGGGTCATCAACTCTGTCAGCCAGCCTCGTCCAACCCTCGAGACCTACAAGTACCAGATGCCTGGCGAGCCGGGACCGAAGATCTATCTCTACGTCTTCGATGTAAACGACATCCAGGCTCCTGTTGCAAAGCAGTATCATATCAATGCCTTCAAGGATCAGGATTTCGAGGTCCAGAGCGCACCTTCGGTAAAGGCTGACATGGGCAAGAAGTGGCGCAGCCGCAAGTGGCTCGGCGACGAGAAGGGCTTCTACGCCTTCCGCAAGTCACGCGACCTCAAGCGTACCGACCTCTGCTACATCGCGCTCGACGCCGACTCTACAAAGACCATCGTAAGCGAGCGTCTCAACACCTACGTCGAGGAGCGCAGCACGAAGTTCATCAAGAACAACACCCAGTTCATCCATTGGAGCGAGCGCAACGGCTGGGCAAACCTCTATCTCTACAACGCTGACGGTACCCTCGTGCGCAACCTTACCGAAGGCTCATACCACGTCGAGGATGTCCTCGCCGTAAACGAGAAGGAAGGCTATGTCGTATTCTCGGCATGCGGCGTCAACAAGGGCGAGAATCCTTACCAGATGCACACCTATCGCGTGTCTCTCGCTGGTGGTCCTATCCGCCAGATCGACATGGATGACATGAACGTAGACGCTGTCGCTACCGAGAACGGCAAGTACTATGTCGCCAACTACTCACGCGTGGACTGCGGTCCGAAATCGGCCCTCTATGACTGCAACGGTGTCAAGCTCGTCGATCTCCAGGAGACCGACCTCAGCCTCCTCTACGCAGCAGGATACAAGCTCCCTCAGCGCTTCACCGTAAAGGCAGCCGACGGCATCACCGACCTCTACGGTGTAATGTACAAGCCATTCGATTTCGACAGCACCAAGACCTATCCTATCATCGAGTATGTTTATCCAGGTCCGCAGGTCGAGGCTAACAACATCGCTTGGAGCAAGAGCATGCTCCGACTCGAGCGCCTTGCCCAGATCGGCTTCATCGTCATCACAGTCGGCAACCGCGGCGGTCATCCAAACCGCTCGAAGTGGTACCACAACTATGGCTACGGCAACCTCCGCGACTATGGTCTCGAGGACCAGAAGACAGCTGTACAGCGTCTCGCTGCCCGCTATCCGTTCATCGACGAGACAAAGGTCGGCATCCATGGCCACTCTGGCGGCGGCTTCATGTCAACCGCGGCTATCCTGACCTATCCTGATTTCTACACCGCAGCCGTGTCATGCGCGGGCAACCACGACAACAGCATCTACAACCGCTGGTGGAGCGAGCAGCATCACGGTATCCTCGAGGAAATCACCGAGAAGGGCGACACCACCTTCCGCTACAGCATCGACAAGAACCAGGATCTCGCAAAGAACCTCAAGGGCCATCTCATGCTCGTGCACGGTGACATCGACAACAACGTACACCCTGGAAACACCATCCGTGTTGCAGATGCCCTCATCCGCGCCAACAAGCGCTTTGACATGCTCATCCTCCCTGGCCAGCGTCACGGCTTCGGCGACATGGACGAGTACTTCTTCTGGAGACTTGCAGACTATTTCAGCGAATGGCTCCTCGGAGACAGCGACCGTGACAAGGTCGACATCAGGCAGCTCAACAACGACTAAAAGAAAGGCGCGAGGGTCAATCCCTCGCGCTTCTCTTTTGATCCAGGTGAAAATCGTGTCGTTACCCCAGAATCTCCGAAGGATTCTCGACGAAGCAGTCGGCGCCGACAGATTCGAGGAATGCACGGGTGCGGAAGCCCCAGAGCACGCTGATGCACGGGAGCCCGCTGTTCTTTGCCGTAGCGAAGTCAACCTCGCTGTCGCCGATATATACGGCATCCTCCTTGGTGCGGCCCATACGGCGCAGCGCCTCGTCCACCATATCCGGCGCAGGCTTGCGTCTGAGGCCGGGATTGTCGCCTACGACTGCATCGAAGGTGTCTCCGAAGAAGGACTTGACGATGCCGTCTGTCGCCTCCTGCATCTTGTTTGTCACGACAGCCATGGCCTTGCCGCGGCTCTTGAGCTCGCTTATCAGCTCGATGATGCCCTCGTATGGTCTGGTCAGGTCCATGCTGTGCGCGGTGTAGTAGGTCTTGAAATCCGCGAACGCCTTGTCGAAGAAGGTCTGGTCGAACTCGATTCCGCGACCGTTATATATGGCAAGTTCCATCAGTCTCTGGACACCGTTCCCAACGAAGCCGAGAACTTCCTTCTCGCTGCGCGGCTCCATGCCGTTGAGGACGAGGGAATGGTTCACGGCGGCAGTGAGGTCGCCGATGGTGTCGATCAGAGTTCCGTCGAGGTCAAATACGTATGTGCTGTATTCTTTCATTTCCCGTTAAAGGACGATAGGTTTGTACTTTGGAACAAGGGTCTTCATGACAGTCCAGCCGACAAGATAGCATACTGCGCAGACACAGAAGACGATGAAATAGGCGGCAGGTTTGCCCTCGAATCCCATGAACGAGAACTGTCCACCAAGGTTTTCGGCATATACGAAGAACTTTCCGGAAAGCCAGTTGATGAGGAACGAACTGATGCCGCCCGCCATGGTGCCGATGCCGACGATGGTCGCAACGGCGCTCTTGGGGAACATGTCGCCGATAGTCGAGAAGATGTTGGCCGACCATGCCTGATGTCCTGCGCCGACGAGACCGATGATGATTGCAGGCCACCATGCCGAATAGGCTCCGAGAGGCTGGGCGAGAAGGCCTACAAGAGGGATTAGGGCGATAAGGAACATCGCGCGCATGCGTCCCGAGTAGATCTCCATGCCCTTCTTGTCAACAAAATAGTTTGGAAGCTTGCAGAGGGCGATCGACAGGAAGGTCACGATGCAGTAGAGCGTCATGATGAGCAGCATGCCGGTTCCGGAAGAAGCCTTGTAGCCGTATACGTCCTGGAAGTAGTTAGGCGCCCAGAAAAGCATGAACCACCAAACGCCGTCGGAGAAGAACTTGCCCGCGCAGAAGCTCCAGGTCTGCTTGAAGGTAAGGCAGCGGAGGAATGACACGGATTTCTCGGTGGCAGGCTTTGCCTCGGCGGCAGCGACGGGCTCGTCATCCTGCTGGATGTATGCAAGTTCCTCGGCATTTACATGCTTTGAATCCTCAGGCTTGTCGTACCACTTCACGAAGAAGCCCATCCATACAAATCCAAGGGCACCGATGATGATGAAGGCCCACTCCCAGCCCATTGCCTTGGCAAGAGGCGGGATCACGAGCGGAGCAATGAGCGCACCGACTGACGCACCGGAGTTGAAGATGGATGTCGCGAATGCACGATCCTTCTTCGGGAAATACTCGGCAGTCACCTTGATGGCGGCAGGGAAGTTTCCGCTTTCGCCCAGTCCGAGAAGACCTCGGCAGCAGAGGAAGAGCCATACACCGGTACTTGCGATGGCGGTCGCTGCAGCGGTTCCGTCCTCAACGAGACGCATCGCCTCAAGACTCTCGTATCCATGGATCCATTGGGTCGCAACGCCACAAAGGGCATGCAGACAGGCTGCCGTGCTCCAGAGGCCGATGGCGATTAGGTAGCCCTTCTTAGTTCCGATCCAGTCGACGAACTTGCCGACGAACAGGGTGCAGAATGCGTAGAAGAGTGAGAAATACGAGGTGATTGTACCGTAATCGGCATCAGTCCAGTGGAAATCTGGATAGATGAATTCCTTCGCCGTAAGCGACAACACCTGTCGGTCAAGATAGTTGACGGTCGTTGCCACGAAGAGAAGGCTGCATATCCACCATCTCCAGTTGGTCATCAGTTTCTTCTGTGTGCTCATGTGGTTATGTGGGATGTATTATCTTACTTTTTCGATGATGCTGAGGGCGTCGGCGCAGAGTTCGGTGATCCTGCTCCATTCCCCGGCGGCGATGACGTCCTTAGGGAAGAGGTTCGAACCCATGCCGACGCAGGTCACGCCTGCGCTGAACCAGCCCTTGAGGTTATCCTCCTCCGGCTTCACGCCGCCAGTCACCATGATCTTGCTCCATGGCATAGGGGCGCGGAGGCCTTTGACGAATTTGGGACCGAGCACATCTCCAGGGAACACCTTACAGATGTCGCATCCTGCCTCCTGGGCTGCGCCGACCTCTG
Organism: Bacteroidales bacterium; assembly: GCA_024398125.1. Taxonomy (GTDB): domain Bacteria; phylum Bacteroidota; class Bacteroidia; order Bacteroidales; family UBA932; genus Cryptobacteroides. Next base: position 13,040 of record JAKSJO010000032.1, on the reverse strand, counting down.
AAACGGTACCGCATCCAGGGCAATAAGGGATGTTCCTGCGGTTGCAGACAGGTGCGATTGCAGGGTTGAAAAGAGGACCGACCACGAAGTTCGCTCCAAGCTGGATGTAAAGGGCTGCGGTTGCAGGGTCAACGACACTGCCGACACCCATGATCATGCCCGGGAGCTCCTTGTTTGCATATTTAACAAGCTCTCCGAACACTTCGTGTGCGAAGTCGCCGCGGTTGGTAAATTCAAAGGCGCGTACACCGCCCTCGTAGCAGGCCTTGAGGACCTTCTTTGCGATTTCAGCGTCGCTGTGGTAGAATACCGGAACCATTCCGGTGTCCTTCATGGTCTTGATGACCTCGATCTTATCGTATTTTGCCATGTTTCCGGTATGTTTTATCTCTGGACGCGTCCGTTTGCACTTCCGCCGGCAAGCGCAAGAACCTCGGCCTCGCTTACCTGGTTGAAGTCTCCGTTTATTGTGTGCTTGAGAGCCGAAGCGGCAACTGCAAACTCAAGAGCCGAAGCCTGGTCGCCAGGGTACTTGAGCATTCCGTGGATGAGACCTCCCGAGAAGGAGTCGCCACCACCTACGCGGTCGATGATAGGGTTGATGTCGTATCTCTTGCTCTGGTAGAACTCGTTTCCATCGTAGATGAGTGCCTTCCATCCATTGTGGGTGGCTGAGAATGACTCGCGTAGGGTCGATACGACGTATTTGAAGCCGAACTGCTCCTTCATCTGCTTGAAGATGCCCTCGTAGCCGGCCGCGTTTGTCTCGCCGCCTTCGACGTCAGCGTCAGGCTTGAAGCCGAGACAGAGTTCGGCGTCTTCCTCGTTGCCGATGCATACGTCGACGTACTGCATGAGCGGGCGCATGATCGAGATGGCCTTCTCCGAGGTCCAGAGCTTCTTGCGGAAGTTCAGGTCGACTGAAACGGTGACCCCGTGACGCTTGGCAGCCTCGCATGCAAGCTTTGTGAGTTCGGCGGCCTTGTCCGAGATGGCAGGTGTGATTCCTGACCAGTGGAACCAGCTTGCTCCCTCCATTATAGTGTCGAAGTCGAAGTCCTCTGCAGAGGCTTCCGCTATTGCCGAGTGCGCACGGTCATAGATGACCTTGGATGGACGCATGGACGCGCCTGTCTCGCAGTAATAGATTCCGACCCTGTCACCGCCTCTGGTGATATAGCCGGTGTTCACACCGTAGCGGCGGAGTGCGTTGACTGCGATCTGGCCGATTTCGTGTGAAGGAAGCTTGGTGACGTAGCAGGCGTCATGACCATAGTTTGCAAGGCTGACTGCGACATTCGCCTCGCCGCCGCCCGGGATTATGCGGAATGACTCGCTCTGGACGAAGCGGTCTGTGCCTTCTGGGCTGAGTCGGAGCATGATTTCTCCGAATGTGATAACCTTTGCCATTTGTATTCAGTATTGTCTTTGACGGATTCCGGACTAGAATCCGAAGTATTTTGCTGCGTTGTTGTAGCTGATGTCGCTGACCATGCGATGGATGGTGTCCATCTCGCTTGCCGGAAGCTTGCCGTTCGCAATGTCTTCGCCGAGAACGTTGCAGAGGATTCTTCGGAAGTACTCGTGGCGAGGGTATGAAAGGAAGCTGCGTGAGTCTGTGAGCATGCCTACGAAACGGCTGATGAGGCCGAGCGCGCTGAGGGCATTCATCTGCTTGCGCATGCCGTCCTCCTGGTCAAGGAACCACCAGCCGCTGCCGAGCTGCATCTTGCCTGCAACGGTGCCGTCGTTGAATGTGTATGCCATGGTGGCGAGTACCTCGTTGTCCTTTGGATTGAGGCAGTAGAGAATGGTCTTAGCGAGTTTGTCTTCCATCGCAAGCTTGTCGAAGAACTTGTGTCCTGCCGCGGCACACTGTACGTCATGGATCGCATCGTATCCTGTGTCTGGGCCGAGGCTGAGGAACATCCTGGTGTTGTTGTTGCGGATCGCGCCGACGTGGAACTGCTGGGTCCAGCCTGATGCTGCGTCCATGCGTGCGAAGTCGAGAAGGATGGCGCTGCGGAATTTGAGTACGTCCTCGTCGCTTGGAACTATGCCGATGAGGGTGTTCTTGAAGATTCGGTCGATGTCGGCGAGGTCGAAGTCCTCGGCGTAGAAGGTCTCGAGGCCATGGTCGCTGAGGCGGCAGCCCATGCTCTCGAAGAAGTCATGACGGATCTGGAGAGCGTCGAGAAGGTCCTGATAGTTGCGGATCTCCTTTCCTGAAGCCTCGCTGAGCTTTGCGATGTATGCCTTGTATGCGTTCGGCTCCTCGATCGCCATGGCCTTGTCAGGACGCCAGGTAGGGAGGACCTTGGTTCCGAAAGGATTCTCGGCGATCTGCTTGTGATATTCGAGTGTGTCTGCCGGATCGTCGGTGGTGCAGACAACCTTGACATTGAAACGGGTCATGAGAGCCTGGCCGCGGAATTCCTCGGTCTGGAGCATCTCGGTACACTGGTCATAGATGCGTCTTGCGCTCTCCGGCTTGAGAATCTCGCTGATGCCGAACACGCGCGCGAGCTCAAGGTGGGTCCAGTGGTACAGAGGGTTTCTCATGGTGTATGGGACAGTCTCTGCCCACTTCTCGAACTTCTCGTAGCTGCTGCGGTCTCCGGTAATGAACTCCTCTGGAACACCGTTTCCGCGCATCGCACGCCATTTATAGTGATCGCCGCCGAGCCATACCTCTGTCAAATCCTTGAACTTGTAGTTCGACGCAATCATCGAAGGAATGAGGTGGCAGTGGTAGTCGATGATAGGCATGTTCTCCGCGCTTTCGTGATAGAGTTCACGTGCGTATGAGTTGGTCAGCATGAAGTCTTCGTTGATGAAGGGCTTGCTGCCTGCAAGCGCCTTTTCAATCTTGTTAGCAATGTCCATATCAGTGATTTTCTTATGTTACAAATTTAGAATCTGTTTTGAAATAATCCAACTTCATTTCTTATGCATCTTTTTGGTTTATATTCCTTCTTTCATCAGTCACATAGCCTCTGCTATGCTCCTTCTTCAAGAAGAAATCCAACCTCAAAAATCTGCTATAATCAATTTCGTTAATCATTTCAAAACAGATTCTGGTGTTTACGTAATTCTTTTCAAATATACTGTGAGCAATAGCGGATAATATGTCTATATTTGTTGAGGCCGGCATTCCAGGCCGCAACGCGATAAACACACATTGATATGGAAAGTCTCAACAGGAAAACGGTGAAGGCCCAGAGCCGCCCGGACAAGATAATACAGTTCGGAGAGGGAAATTTCCTCCGCGCATTCGTCGATTGGATTATCTGGAACACCAACAAGGCAACCGACTTCAACGCCGGCGTGGTGGTCGTACAGCCTATCGACAAAGGTATGGTCGACATGCTGAACAGCCAGGATGGCCTGTATCATGTCAATCTCCAGGGTATAGACAAGGGTGAGCCTGTCGACAGCATCGAGATGATCGATGTCATCAACAGGGGAATCAACCCTTACCGTGACTTTGACGACTATATCGCACTCGCCGAGAATCCGGACATCCGCTTCGTGATTTCCAATACGACCGAAGCCGGAATCGCCTTTGATCCGTCATGCAAGCTTGAGGACAGACCGGCATTGTCATATCCCGGCAAGCTCACCCAGCTCCTGTTCCACAGATACGAGCATTTCAAGGGCGATGCCTCAAAGGGACTCATCATCTTCCCGTGCGAGCTCATCTTCCTCAACGGAAAGGAACTCAAGAAGTGCATTTACCAGTATATCGAACTCTGGCAGCTTGGAGAAGGCTTCAAGGCTTGGTTCGAACAGGCCTGCGGAGTCTACTGTACCCTCGTGGACAGAATCGTACCGGGCTATCCGCGCGACACGATCGGCCAGATTCTCGACCGTATAGGCATCGAGGACAAGATGGTAGTCAAGGCAGAAATCTTCCACCTCTGGGTCATCGAGGCTCCGGAGGAGATCGCCGAGGAATTCCCGGCTCCGAAGGCCGGCCTCAATGTCCTGTTTGTCCCTAGCGAGGCGCCTTATCATGCACGTAAGGTGACGCTGCTGAACGGCCCTCACACCGTACTGTCACCTGTCGGCTATCTGAGCGGCCTCGATACCGTGAAGCAGTGCGTCGAGGATGAACTGATTGGAAAGTTCGTCCGAAAGGTGATGTTCGAGGAACTCCTCGAGACACTTGACCTGCCTAAGGCCGAACTTGAGCAGTTCGCGAATGCAGTCCTCGAGCGCTTCGTGAATCCGTATGTGAAGCATTTCGTCACCAGCATCATGCTGAATTCATTCCCTAAGTACAAGACCCGCGACCTTCCTGGACTCAAGACCTATCTGGAGCGCATGGGCAGCCTGCCTCAGGGACTGGTGCTCGGCCTGGCGGCAATCATCACCTATTACAAGGGAGGCAAACGCGGCGATGTGGAAATCGTTCCTAATGACGATGCGGCCATCATTGCGCTGCTGAAGGATCTCTGGGCGGGCGGAGACTGTGCAAAGGTTGCAGAAGGAGTGCTCGCAGCATCCGACCTCATCTGGGGAGAGGACCTCAACAAGATACCTGGACTCACCGCAGCCGTTACTGAAAAGCTCGAGCTTATTGCGGCAAAGGGCATGCGTGCGGCAGTAGAATCTATAATCTAGATGTCAGCATTCATAAAGATAAATGCCACGGACAATGTCGCCGTCGCTGTCAATGACGCGGCAGCCGGCGATGTGTTCGACTGCGGCGGAGCCTGCATCGGTGCAGCTGTCCCGATCCCTTCGGGCCACAAGATGGCATTGGAGCCGCTGAAGGCCGGTGACAACGTCGTCAAGTATGGTTTCCCGATAGGACATGTCATCGAAGACGTCCCTGCCGGAGGCCTGATCGACCACAGCAATATCAAGACAAACCTTTCCGGCCTGCTCGACTATGTCTACGAACCGCAGCTCAAGGAGATTCCGCGGGCGGAACAGGCCGCCACGTTCAGGGGCTACCGCCGCGCTGACGGTCGGGTCGGCATAAGGAATTCTCTTTGGATCATACCGACAGTCGGCTGTGTCAACGGAGTCGTTCAGTCCATAGCCCGTGAGTTTGAAAGGGAGCTTGCCGACTATCCGTGGATTGACAGGGTAATGGCGTTCCCGCATAACTATGGCTGTTCCCAGCTCGGCGACGACCATGAAAACACCCGCAAGGTGCTGGCCGATATGGTCCATCACCCCAACGCGGCCGGAGTGCTTGTCGTGTCTCTCGGATGTGAGAACAATCAGCTGGACGCTTTCAAGGAGCTCGTCGGCCCTGTGGACGAGTCGCGTGTGAAGTTCTTCGTCAGCCAGAAGGTCCAGGGGGACGAGGTCGAATACGGTCTGGGTCTCCTGCGTGAGATCGCATCTGCGGCAAAGGATGACCATCGCGAGGACGTGCCTGTCAGCGAACTGAAGGTCGGACTCAAATGCGGTGGTTCGGACGGCTTCTCGGGCATCACGGCCAATCCTCTTCTAGGACGCTTTTCTGACTGGATTGTGGCGCAGGGCGGTACGACTGTCCTCACCGAGGTTCCGGAGATGTTCGGCGCCGAGACCATACTGATGTCCCGCTGTCAGGACAGGGAGGCCTTTGACAGGACGGTGGCGCTGATCAATGATTTCAAGGAGTATTTCATGAAGAACAATCAGCCGGTCTATGAGAACCCTTCTCCGGGCAACAAGGCCGGAGGCATATCGACCCTCGAGGAAAAGTCCCTCGGCTGTACCCAGAAGTCGGGCAGCAGCATCGTCCGCGGCGTCCTCGGCTATGGCGAGAGGCTTCGCGAGAAGGGGCTGAACCTGCTCAGCGCGCCAGGAAACGACCTGGTAGCTTCTACCGCCCTTGCTGCGTCAGGATGCCAGATCGTGCTCTTCACGACAGGCCGCGGAACGCCATTCGGGACATTCGTGCCTACGGCGAAGATATCCACAAACTCAGTCCTTGCGGCAAACAAGCCTCGCTGGATAGACTTCAACGCAGGATCGATCCTCGAAACGGAAGATGTCTCAAGGATCGATCGGGATTTCATTGAATTCGTGCTTGGGATTGCCAGCGGTGAGCTGACGAATAACGAAAAGTCAGGCTATAGCGAGATAGCCATCTTCAAGAGCGGCGTCACGCTCTAGCTATGCGTGCGCTGCAAAGCGTGTCTCGGCGAGGGTCTCGTACTTTGTTCCAGGTCTGCCGTAGTTGGCGTATGGATGGATGCTGATCCCTCCGCGCGGGGTGAAGAGGCCTGTGACCTCGATGTACTTTGGATCCATCAGTTTGATGAGGTCCTTCATGATGATGTTCACACAGTCCTCGTGGAAGTCTCCGTGGTTGCGGAAGCTGAAGAGATAGAGCTTGAGGCTCTTGCTCTCGACCATGCGCTGGTCGGGAATGTAGCTGATTACAATCTCTGCGAAATCCGGCTGGCCGGTGATAGGGCAGAGGCTGGTGAATTCAGGACAGTTGAACTTTACCCAGTAGTCGTTTTCGGGGTGCTTGTTCATGAATGTCTCCAGTACTTCCGGAGCGTAGTCCATGCGGTATTCTGTCTTGCGGCCAAGCTGCTGAAGGCCTTCGTTCTCTCTTGTCATTTCCTTATTGATAGATATTCTTCAAGTCCTTTCTTTCTCAGTCTGCAGGAAGGACATTCTCCGCAGCCGTCGCCTACGACTCCATTGTAGCAGGTGATGGTCTTTTCACGTACCAGGTCGAACACGCCCAACTCATCTGAAAGAGCCCAGACCTGTGCCTTGTCCATCCACATGAGCGGCGTGTGGATGACGAACTGTTCCTCCATCGCAAGATTGATGGTGACGTTCAGACTTTTTATGAAGTTGTCCCTGCAGTCGGGATATCCGCTGAAATCGGTCTGGGACACGCCTGTAACGAGGTGGCGTATGCCTCGCTCGCGGGCGAATACGGCGGCTATGGACAGGAAGAACATGTTGCGTCCCGGAACGAATGTGTTGGGAAGTGCGTCTGACGGTTTTTCCTTGTCGACGGATATGCTCATGTCGGTAAGGGAATTGTGTGACAGGCCGCTTATGAATCCTGCATCCAGGCAGTGCCATTCCACGCCTGCGACTTCGGCTATTTCGCGTGCTATTTCAACCTCGTTGGCATGGCGCTGGCCGTATGCGAATGAAAGCGCGATCACTTCCTTGAAATGCTTCTTTGCCCAGAACAGACAGGTGGTGGAGTCCTGGCCTCCGCTGAATACCACCAGTGCTTTCTCGTCGTATCTCATGGCCTAAAGATCGAAAAGCTTGAAGATGTTGTATGATACTTTCTCGTCGTATACGTCCTCGTGCTCGTACTCCTTGACCTTCTTCACTATGCGGACGGTGAGAGGGAGGACGATGATCTCGTATGCGGTCTTGAGGATGACCTGGTAGAGCATGAGCCATGGGAGTTCCTTTGTGGGAACGATGCCGCCGAGGGCGAGAGGGAAGAAGATGAGCGAATCCACGCACTCTCCGAAGACGGAACTGAGCACGGCACGGAGAGGAAAGCGCTTCTCACGGTCACGGAGCTTCATCTTCGACATTGTGATGGCGTTGATGAATGAGCCGCAGATGAATGCCACGAACGATGCTGCCGCGATGCGCGGAGCGAGTCCGAACACGTTGTGGAAACCTTCCTGGTTGTCCCAGTACTCTGCTCCCGGGAGCCAGTCGCAGAATGCTCCGATGGTCACGAAGAAGAAGTTCATCGCAAAGCCGAGCCAGATCAGCAGTCGGGTCCTCTTGTAACCCCAGACTTCGCTGACGACGTCATTGATGATGTAGGAGATCGGGAAAACGATTACGCCTGCGGTCTGGCTGTGGCCGAAAAAGGCGATCTGCTTTGTTTCGAATACGTTTGCCGCAATGAGGCAGACGCAGAACAGTGTGCTCAAAAGCATGAACAGCACACTGACTTTTGGTGTGTCTTTTTTCATTCCTTGTTTTTTAAGAGGTTACCAAGCACTCTTCCGGTATGGTCCGGAGGTTTTTTCGGGCGCAAAGATATGAAATTTTCCATAAAAGCGGCGACTTTGCTATCTTAGTATGATTTTTCATACGATTATGCTGGACCAGACCATATTGTTTCCATATTGGCTAACCCTCAAGTTGAGGAACGCGATGTACAGGCGCGGCTTCATCCTTAAATCCCAAAAGGCAGAACTGCCTGCCATATGCGTAGGCAACATCGCGGCTGGCGGGACAGGGAAGACTCCTCATGTCGAGATGCTTCTTCGCACCCTTGCCGGCATTCCCGAGTGGAGCGGCAGGAACGTGGCGGTCCTCTCAAGGGGCTACAAGCGCAAGAGCAAGGGCTTCCAGCAGGTAATGGAAGACGGCAGCGCCGCTTTCTGCGGAGATGAACCGCTCCAGATAAAGCGCAACTGCCCGTCGGCCACGGTGGCCGTACATAAGGACAGACTCGAAGGCTGCCGCATCCTTGCGCATCCGGAACTTCTTTCTGATCCGAAGCATGCCCGTACGGTCGACAAGTCGTTCCCGGCTGCGGATATGGTAATCCTGGATGATGCTTTCCAGCACAGGAAGATTTCTGCCGACGTGAACATCGTCCTGGTTGACTTCAACCATATGCCTGATCATGATCATCTCCTGCCCCTTGGCCGTCTGCGCGACCTTCCGGAGCGTCTGGATGAAGCGGATATCCTTGTCGTGACCAAGAGCCCTGCATACATGACCGACGAGGAAAAGGTTGAGACCGCAGCCCGTGCCGGAGTCCGCAACTATGACTGTTCCGCATGCGAAGGCGAGCGCAGGAACGGCAGACGCCAGAAGCTCTTTTTCACCTTCATCGCCTACGATACTCCGAGACCCGTCTTCGAGGGGGCTGACACCCGTTTTATATATTCGAAAAAGGCCATACTCTTTACGGGCATAGCCAATGATACTCCTTTGCGCCGCTATCTGAGCGACAGCTACAAGTTGGTCAAGTCGTTCTCGTTCCCTGACCATCATGCATTCTCGAAGGGTGATCTGCGCAAGATAGATTCAGCTATCAAGGCATGGCCTACGGCTGCAGTCGCAACGACCCAGAAAGATGCATGCCGAATGAGAGACTGCAAAAAAAATGTCTCCCCTGCAATGCAGGAGAGACTTTTCGAAGTTCCTATCAGGGTTGAATTCCAGTCTCCGGAGGAGCGCTTGGAATTCAAGGAGACCCTTGCCGGGATGCTTAGACGGTCATGATTTCCTTTTCCTTTGCGGAAACGATTGCATCGATGCTCTTGATCTTTGCATCGGTGATCTTCTGAACCTCGTCCTCAGCCTCGCGCTCGGCATCCTCGCTGAGACCGTCGTTCTTCATCGCCTTCTTGAGGGCGTCGATAGCGTCGCGTCTTGAGTTGCGTACAACCACCTTTGAGTTCTCGCCGGCAGCCTTTGCCTTCTTGATGAGTTCCTTTCTTCTTTCCTCGGTGAGAGGTGGAATGGTGCAGCGGATCATCTCGCCGTTGTTCTGTGGGGTCATGCCCAGGTTGGCGTCGATGATGGCCTTCTCGATCTTTGCGATCATACTGCGCTCCCATGGCTGGATGGTGAGGGTTCTTGCGTCTGGAGCAGAGACTGAACCAACCTGTGGAACAGGGGTTGGTGAGCCATAGTAGTCAACCATCACGTTATTGAAGACTGAAGGGTTTGCCTTGCCTACGCGGTATGTCTTGAGGTCTTCCTCAAGGAAGCTTACAGCGTCCTGCATCTTGCCGTCAGCTGCGCTTACGATTTCCTTAGCTTTGTCGGTCAGCATGTGTATATCTTTTATTAATTGTTATGCATGTACTAATGTTCCCACCTTCTCTCCGGCGAGCAGCTTGAGCAGATTGCCTTCGCCGTTCATGTCGAACACGATGATAGGAATGTTGCCGCTCTCGCAGAGCGCGAACGCTGTCTGGTCCATGACCTTGAGCCTGTCTGCCATCGCCTTCGCGAAGGTCAGCTCCTCGTATCTGACAGCGGTAGGGTCCTTTTCAGGGTCGGCTGTGTAGACGCCGTCCACGCGGGTTCCCTTGAGGAGTGCGTCTGCGCCGATCTCGAGGGCGCGGAGCGCTGCTCCCGAGTCGGTGGTGAAGAAAGGATTTCCGGTGCCGCCGGCAATGAGTGCCACGCCGCCGCGCTCCATGAGCTCAACGGCCTTCTCGCGTACATAATAGCGTGCGATAGGCTCCATAGGGGTCGCGGTGAAGACTTCGGCCTCGACGCCGAGGGAACGGATGGCCATTGCCAGTCCCATCGAGTTGATCACGGTCGCAAGCATGCCCATCTTGTCTCCGTTTACGCGGTCGAAACCCTTGCCTACACCCTGCAGGCCGCGGAAGATGTTTCCGCCGCCGTTGACGATGGCAATCTGCATGCCGGCCTTGACGGCCTGGGCTACCTGTGCAGCCATCGCGTTCATGCTGGCGGCATCGATTCCCTGTCCTGAAGGGCCTCCAAGGCTCTCTCCGCTGACTTTCAACAATACTCTTTTATACATTTCAGAATGTGTTCTATGGTGATACACAAAAGTATTTGAAAATTATGAAACTTGCAAGAAAGACTATATATTTGCACCTCGGATAGATTATAAAGTAAAAAACAATACACAAATGTTCATCTTCAACTCATCAATCGGAAAGAAATTCATCCAGAGTATCAGTGGTGCTTTCCTTATCATCTTCCTGCTTCTGCACGCTACCATCAATTTCTTCTCGGTGATCGACGCGATTACCGGCAAGTTCGGTGCAGTTGCTGCTGACGACAAGCTCTTCTCGGCAGGTGACGGTCTCTTCAAGCTCGGTTGCGACTTCATGTCTACCCCGGTGATCACCATCATGGTTCCAGTTCTCGCACTCGGCTTCATCGTTCACATCGCTTACGGTATCTGGCTCTCATACCAGAATCTCAAGGCTCGCGGTCCGCAGAAGTATGAGGTTGCAAGCAAGGCTGCAGCAGACAGCTGGTCAGCAAAGAACATGCTCGTCCTCGGTATCGTGATTCTCGGTATCATCGCATTCCACCCCACCCACTTCTGGGCTGACATGCAGCTCCAGGAGTTCATCGGCAACGAGGCTGAGAACAACCCATACCTTCTCCTTACCCAGACCTTCGGCAGCCCTGTAGTCCTCATCATCTACATCGCTTGGTTCGCCGCTGTATGGTTCCACCTCCTCCACGGTTTCTGGAGCATGTTCCAGACCATCGGCTGGAATGGCCAGACCTGGTTCAAGAGAGTGAAGGTGATCGGCGTCATCGTGGCCAGCATCATCTGCCTCATGTTCGTTGCTACCGCAGTGACCGCTTTCATCATGGCATAATGATGCGAGTATTCCGCTGTTAATAAATTTGTTGAAAATATAAATTTTCCGTATCTTTGCGGTCCCTATTTTGTGTAGGGATCGCAATTTTTTTATTAACTAATTAAAGATCAAGACAGTGGACACACAAAGCTACAAGACAGTATCGCTCAATGCAGCGACTGTAAAGAAGGAGTGGGTTCTCATCGATGCAACCGATCTGGTGCTCGGACGTCTTAGCTCAAGAGTTGCTCTCGTCCTCCGCGGCAAGAACAAGCCTGGCTTCACCCCTCATGTTGACTGTGGTGACAACGTCATCATCATCAACGCCGAGAAGGTGGCTCTCAAGGGCAACAAGATGACCGACCGCGTTTACACCCGCTACACCGGTTATCCGGGCGGACAGCGCTTCACCACACCTAAGGAGATCCTTGAGAAGCGCCCTACCGAACTCATCAGGATGGCTGTCAAGGGAATGCTCCCTAAGACCCGCCTCGGAGACAAGATTATCAACAATCTTCACATCTACGCAGGTCCTGAGCACCCACATCAGGCACAGAATCCTAGAGAAATTAAGTTGAACGAAATCTAAACAGAGCAAATGGAACAAATTCACGCCCTTGGAAGACGTAAGGCAGCAGTAGCTCGCGTTTATATCGTAGCTGGCTCAGGCAAGATCGCAATCAACGGTCGTTCCCTCGAAGAGTACTTCGCAGAGGATTCACTTCGTTACGTTGTGAACCAGCCTATGTCAGTGACCAAGACTGAAGGCCAGTTTGACCTCAAGATCACCGTTGTCGGCGGTGGTATCAAGGGTCAGGCTGAGGCAATAAGACTCGGCATCTCTCGCGCTCTTTGCGAGGTTGACAAAGAGGCTTATCGTTCTGCACTCAAGGCAGCCGGCTTCCTCACCCGCGATCCACGCGAGGTCGAGAGAAAGAAGCCAGGACAGCCAGGCGCACGCAGACGCTTCCAGTTCAGCAAACGTTAATCTTACTCCTGTTTTACAAACAAGCACAGTCCGGTTGATAAACTCTCTGACCTTTGGCGAGATGAGAATCCACGAAGCTGCTTGAGGGTTGCCGGGACTGCGGAAAAGTCCGGAGATTGGCAAGGCCACTACTCCGAGCTTGAAGAAAAGAGAAAAATTCTTATAATTTTTAAAAGAAATGTCAAGATCAAATTTCCAGGAACTGCTTGACTCAGGTGTACACTTCGGTCACCTGTCGAGAAAGTGGAATCCTAAGATGGCTCCATACATCTTCATCGAGAGAAACGGAATCCACATCATCGATCTGCACAAGACCCTCGTTCAGCTTGACGAGGCTGCAGAAGTTATGAAGGAGCTTGCACGCTCAGGCCGCAAGATTCTCTTCGTCGCTACAAAGAAGCAGGCTAAAGATATTGTTTCAGAGAAGGCAGCATCTGTAAACATGCCTTCAATCACCGAGCGCTGGGCAGGTGGTATGCTTACCAACTTCCCTACCATCCGCAAGGCCATCAAGAAGATGAGCACCATCGACAAGATGAAGGAGGATGGTACTTTCGACAAGCTCGCAAAGAGAGAGCGTCTCCAGATCGACCGCCAGAGAGCAAAGCTCGAGAAGAACCTCGGTTCCATCAGGGACATGAGCCGTCTTCCATCAGCTCTCTTCGTCGTAGACATCCAGAAAGAAGCTAACGCAGTCAAGGAGGCTAACCGCCTCAACATTCCGGTATTCGCTATGGTTGATACATGTTGCGATCCTACACCGATTGATTACGTGA
>JAKSJO010000031.1 GCA_024398125.1 Bacteroidales bacterium | reverse complement strand
GAGCACCGTTCATTCAACAACGGAGAGCGCCGCAGCTTCAATGGCGAGCGTCGCAGCTACGGCGAGGGCGGCGAGCGCAGAAGCTTCAACCGCGACGGAGAGCGTCGTTCATTCAACAACGGAGAGCGTCGCAGCTACAACGGCGGAGAACGCCGCAGCTATGGCGAGGGCGGAGAGCGCCGTTCATTCAATAACGGCGAGCGCAGAAGCTATAACAATGGAGAGCGCAGAAGCTACAACAACGGTGGCGAGCGTCGCAGCTACGGTGAAGGTGGAGAACGTCGTCCATTCAATGGTGAGCGCCGTTCATTCAGCAATGGTGGCCGCAGCTTCGGAAAGCCACAGGGCCGTCCAGGATTCAAGAAAAGACCGGAGTATCAGTTCAACGACATTGACGAGGCTGGAATCAACACAATGATCGGCAGCCGTCCGGCTCCAGACATGTCAAACTACTCTGACAACGATAACGTAGCAACAGGAATCAAGGAGGAAATGCGCCTCAACAAGTTCATTGCGAACTCTGGCGTATGTTCGCGACGCGAGGCAGACACCTATATCCAGGCCGGAGTCGTTACTGTAAACGGCGAGGTCGTAACCGAGCTCGGTGTAAAGGTAAACGTACTTACCGATGACATCCGCTTCAACGGAGAGCGTCTCAAGGGAGAAGAGAAGGTATACATCGTTATGAACAAGCCTAAGGGCTTCGTTACCACAGCCAGCGATCCTCACGCAGACAGAACCGTAATGGACCTTCTCAAGGATTGTCCTTCACGCGTATTCCCTGTCGGCCGTCTCGACAAGAACACCACCGGTGTCCTCATGTTCACCAACGACGGCGAGATTGCAGAGAAGCTTACCCACCCATCATACGACAAGAAGAAGATCTACCAGGTATTCCTCGATCACGAGCTTACCCAGGAGGATTTCGACAAGATTCTTTCAGGAATCACCCTTACTGACGGTGACATCGCAGCTGACGCACTCTCATACACCGACGCAAACGACCACCGCAAGCTCGGCATCGAGATCCACTCAGGCAAGAACCGTATCGTACGCCGCATCTTCGAGTCTCTCGGATATGATGTACGTGCGCTTGACAGAGTATACTTCGCAGGTCTCACCAAGAAGGGCCTTGAGAAGGGCCACTGGAGATTCCTCAACGAGGGCGAGGTGAACATCCTTAAGATGGGAGCTTACGTATAATGGAAAACAGACACCGCTCGGGATTCGTGAATATCATCGGCAATCCTAATGTAGGAAAGTCGACACTCATGAACGCGATGGTTGGCGAAAAGCTTTCCATCGTCACTGCCAAGGCCCAGACGACCAGGCACCGCATCATGGGCATCGTCAACGGAGATGATTACCAGATAGTCTATTCTGACACCCCGGGCATCCTGAAGCCTAATTACAGGCTTCAGCAGAATATGATGAATTTCGTGGACACGGCGATCGGAGACGCAGACATCATCCTCTACGTCACCGACACCGTGGAGACCGCGGACAAGAATGTCGAGTATGTCGACAAGCTCAAGAAGATCGGCTGCCCGGTCATCCTTGTCATCAACAAGATAGATATCAGCGACCAGGCCAAGGTTCTTGAACTCATGGCATGGTGGAAGGAACAGCTGCCCAAGGCAATCATCATCCCGGCGTCGGCCCAGGAGAAGTTCAACCTTGACAGCGTGTTCACCGCCATCCTCGAGAATCTTCCATTCAGTCCGGCCTGGTATGACAAAGACACCTTCACCGACAAGAACCTGCGATTCTTCGCATCGGAGATCATCCGCGAGAAGATCCTGCTGAACTACAACCAGGAGATTCCGTACAGCTGCCAGGTCGAGATCGAGTCCTTCAAGGAGGGCAGCGAGAGATATGACATCGGAGCAGTCATCTATGTAATGCGCGACTCCCAGAAAGGTATCATCATCGGCAAGAAGGGAGAAACTCTCAAACGTGTCGGAACACAGTCACGCATCGACATGGAGGAATTCTTCGAGAAGAAGGTTTTCCTGTCGCTTTACGTGAAGGTCGATCCAGACTGGAGAGAGAGCCGCAAGGAACTTCGCCGCTTCGGTTACGAAGAGGCCTAGAACACTGAACCAAAGACCAACAGACAATGAGTGAGGAATTCGAGGACATCATGGGCGAAGAGCCGGTCGAGGAAGGAATGGTTGCGGAAGACGCCCAGCCATCCGGAAAATACGACAGGCTTCTCAAGGATGACAGCCGGAAGTTCAAGCTTTCAGGCATGTTCAAGGAATGGTTTCTGGACTATTCATCCTATGTGATACTGCAGCGCGCCGTTCCGCATATCGTGGACGGTCTCAAGCCTGTGCAGCGTCGCGTACTGCATGCTATGTACCGCATCGATGACGGCAAGTTCACAAAGGTTGCCAACATCGTCGGCCAGGCAATGCAGTTCCACCCTCACGGAGACTCTTCCATCCTCGGAGCACTTGTCCAGCTGGGCCAGAAAGGCTACAGCGTGGATTGTCAGGGTAACTGGGGAAACATCATCACCGGCGACGCGAACGCAGCTGCCCGATACATCGAGGCCAGGCTGAGCAAGTTCGCCAAGGAGGTTATCTTCGACCCAAAGATCACCAAGTGGATGACTTCATACGACGGACGCGCACAGGAGCCTACAGAACTTCCTGTACGCTTCCCTCTTTTGCTCGCCCAGGGCACAGAGGGCATCGCCGTCGGCATGCAGTCAAAAATCCTCCCTCATAACTTCAACGAACTGATCGACGCATCCATCGCCATCCTGGAAGGAAAGGACTTCGAAATATATCCAGACTTCCCTACCGGAGGCTTCGCCGACTGCAGCAACTACAAGCGCGGCCGCCGCGGAGGTATGGTAAAGGTACGCGCGCGTATAGAGAAAGTCGACAAGAACACCATCGCGATCACCGAGGTCCCTTATGGAAAGACAACCCATAGCCTCATCGAATCGATACTCAAGGCCAAGGACAAGGGAAAGATCAAGATAAAGAAGGTAGAGGACATGACGACCAGCAAGGCGAACATCCTCATCCACCTTCCTAACGATGTATCTCCGGACAAGACCATCGATGCGCTGTACGCATTCACCGACTGCGAGTGCAACATATCGCCAAACGCCTGCGTCATCAAGGACAACAAGCCTCAGTTCATGGATGTGAACGAAATCCTCATCTATGACACTGAGCACACACGCGACCTGCTCAAGAGCCAGCTGGAGATACGTCTCGGAGAGCTTGAGGGCGAGTGGCACATGTACTCACTCGAGCGCATCTTCTTCGAGAACCGCATCTACAAGGTGCTTGAACAGGACCAGAAGAGCTGGGACGAACAGGTCAACGACATCTTCACCCAGATGAAGTTCTATCAGGAATTCTTCTTCCGCGAGATCGTGATGGAAGATATCCTCAAGCTTGTGGAGAAGCCTGTTCGAAAGATTTCAAAGTTCGACACCAAGGTGGTGGACGAGAAGATTCGCGCCATCGAAGAGGAAATGGCCCGCGTCAAGGACGACATCGAGCACATCAATCGCTACACCATCGCATGGTTCAAGGATCTCAAGAAACGCTATGGCAAGGACTTCCCTCGCCAGACCGAGCTCAGCGGATTCGAGAGCATTCGTGTCGACAAGGTAGCACACAATAACGCCAAGCTTTACGCAAACATGGCCGAGGGCTTTGTCGGCACCAACCTCAAAAAGGATGACAACGGAGAGTTTATCTGTGACTGTTCAGACATTTCCGAGATCATCGTCATCAACAAGGAAGGACGCTACAGAGTCACAAAGGTCAGCGAGAAGGCTTTCTTCGGCAAGGATCTGCTCTACGTTGCAGTATTCAACCGCAACGACAGCAGAACCATCTACAACGTCATCTACCGCGACGGAAAGGAGTCGATATACTACGCAAAGCGATTCAACATCACTTCAGTCACCCGCGACAAGGACTACGAGATCACCCAGACCAAGCCGGGCTCGACCATTCTCTGGTTCACAGCCAACCATAACGGCGAGGCCGAGACTGTAAAAATCAACCTTCGTCCACGTCCGAAGCTGAAGAAGCTGACCATGGAATACGACTTCAGCACCCTTGACATCAAGGGCAAGGCCTCACGAGGAAACCTTGTCAGCAAAAACCCTATCTCAAAGATACAGCTGAAAAGCCGCGGAGTATCGACGATCTCCGGCAAGGACATCTGGTACGACGAGGACATCCAGAAGCTCAATGATGACGGTCGCGGACTCTATCTCGGCCAGTTCGACACCGACGACAAGGTACTGGCAGTATTCAAGAACGGTACATACTACACCACCAGCTTCGACCTGGCAAGCCGATATCAGGGAGATGTCCTCAGAATCGAGAAACTCGACCCTGACAAGACGTTCACCGCGCTCTACTGGGATGCGACAGACAAGGTGAAGGCATTCTATGTAAAGCGCTTCGCCTTTGCGCCTAGCGACAACAACCCGATCTGCTTTATTTCAGATTCAAAGGGATCTAAACTGATCGGCCTGGTGGATGACAAGCATCCTCAGTTCCGCATCACGTTCGGTGGAAAGCATGCCCACAGGGATCCGGAGAACGTGGATGCAGAGGAGTTCATCGCAAAGAAGGGCGTCACAGCCAAGGGCAAGAAGTGCCACAGCTTCGACATCAAGACCGTGGAGTTCATCGAACCGCTTGAGAAGCCGGAGGATGAGATCCCTGAAGTTGAAGAGGAGCCTATCGCACCTGAAATCGAAGAACCAATGGAGCCTATCGAGAACATCGAGGAAAGAAACGGAAGCGACTTCCCATCTCCTGAGACTCCAGACGAGGAACTTACTCTATTCTAATGATCATATCACTGACAGGATTCATGGGCTGTGGCAAGAGCACCATCGGAAAGGTTCTTGCAAGCCGCCTCAACATGCCATTCATAGACCTTGATGACGAGATTATCCGTCGTGAGGGGCGCAGCATCGCTGACATTTTCGCGACAGATGGCGAGAAAGGCTTCCGCCAGAAGGAGCTTCTGCATCTTCGCGAGGTATTGGACGAGCACGAGGATATGGTCCTGTCTCTCGGAGGAGGTGCCGTGACAACTCCTGAATGTGCCGAGCTCATACACAGCCGCACGACATGCATCTGGCTTCAGGCAAGTGCCGAGACTGTCCAGAAACGTACCGGCAAGCGACTCGGCAACCGTCCGCTGCTGGATGGGGCTGACCTGGACAGGATTCGCGAAATGATGGCCAGACGTGACTCTGCGTACAGAAACGCTGCCCATATCCAGGTGGACACGGACATTCTCGGCATCTATGGCGTTGCTGATATGGTGGAGATGTATCTTAAATCATATCCTCTTCGCGCTGGCGAAGAGATCTGACTCTCAACTGTATAGTTGAATTACCCCTGTAATAGTTCTCGACGATGGAGTAGCAGACATCGAAAGGATTGCCTGCCTTGATGTAGTCGTAGTATTCCGACATGTTGAAGGCGATGGCGGAGATCTGGCGGTATGGCTGATCCTCCTGGATGAGGTCGAGCTTCATGTGCACGCCACCCGCGCCCACCTTGCGGCCGTTACCGCTGTCGTAGACGTTTTCTGTGAGGAACAGAGGATTGTTGTTGCCCGGTCCGAATGGCTGGAACTGCTTGAGGATGCGGAAGAATTTTGGAGTGATGCGGGAGAAGTCGAGCTTGGCGTCGATAGTCACGACCGGGGTCAGCATGTCCGCTGTGATGCGCTCTCCGATGAACTTGTCGATACGCTCGCTGAACTCCTGGAGCCTTTCTTCACGCATGGTCAGACCTGCGGCATACACGTGTCCGCCGAAGTTCTCAAGAAGATCCGAACAGCTTTCGATGGCCTCGTACAGGTCGAATCCCTGGACGCTTCGCGCCGAGCCTGTAACGAATCCGTTAGACTTGGTAAGAACTATTGTAGGCTTGTAGAAGGCCTCTACGAGACGTGAGGCAACGATTCCTACGACACCCTTGTTCCATGAAGGGTTGTAGACTATCGTAGCGTTTTTCCATGCCAGGCTGTTTCCGTTCTGGACCATCTCAAGGGCCTCCTGGGTAATCTCACGGTCAATGCTCTTGCGGTCGTTGTTATTGTCGTTGATCTTCTCGCCGATCTGCATTGCATTCCCAAGGTCGTCGGTTGTAAGAAGCTCCACAGCAAGTCTTCCGGTCTCCATACGGCCGGCAGCATTGATTCGCGGTCCTATCTTGAAGACGATGTCGTCTATGGTGATATGGCCGACCTCGAGCTTGGAAAGGTCTATCATTGCCTGGAGTCCGGCACGTGGGGACTCATTGAGCTGCTTAAGGCCGAAATGTGCAAGTATGCGGTTCTCTCCTGTCACGGAAACGAGGTCGGATGCAATGCTGACAACGAGGTAGTCGAGCAGTGGAAGCAGGGTCTCGAAAGGAACATTGTACTGTTCCGCATAGGCCTGTACCAGCTTGAAACCCACGCCGCAGCCACTCAGGTCGTCGAATGGATAGTGACAGTCCTCGCGCTTCGGATCCAGCACGGCCACGGCAGCCGGCAGTTCATTGTCCGGAAGATGGTGGTCACAGATTATCATGTCCACGCCCTTGGATGCAGCGTATGCCGTCTTCTCGATAGCCTTGATACCGCAGTCGAGGGTTATGATGAGCTTGAAACCGTTCTCTGTAGCCCAGTCGATGCCCTTCATGGACACGCCGTAGCCCTCATCGTTTCGATCAGGAATATAGAAGTCGATGTTCTTTGTAAAACGTCTGACAAACGAGTATACGAGCGCAACGGCTGTAGTGCCATCAACATCGTAGTCTCCGTAGATGAGAATCTTCTCGCCGGACACGACGGCCGCATGAAGTCTTTCGACTGCACGGTCCATGTCCTTCATAAGGAAGGGATCATGGAGATTGGCAAGGTTGGGGCGGAAGAATGAGCGGGCTTCCTCGAAGGTTTCGACACCTCTCTGCACGAGAAGTTCAGCCAGCACGCTGTCTATTCCGACTTCCGTCGCAAGCCTGCTGACCTTACCGGCATCTGCCGGAGCCTTGAGTATCCATTTGCTCTCCTTTGCCATAACATACAAAGATACCCATTTTATCACAATAATGAATTTTTTATGTTAAATTTGTGTCTTAATTAAAAATAGAACAAATACATACGAAAATGGCAAATATAGAATACAGCGAGCAGGAGCTGCTCCGCAGAGAATCGCTCAAGAAGCTGCGCGAGATTGGCATCGAGCCTTATCCTGCACCGCTCTACCCTGTTTCAGCGACCACCAGCAAGATCAAGAACCGCTTCGAGAGCTGGACCGGTTCACATCCTGATACCGATATCCATGAGTACAAGGGAACCACTGTCCATATCGCAGGCCGCATCATGTCTCGCCGTATCATGGGTGCCGCTTCATTCATGGAGCTTCAGGACGAGAAGGGCCGAATCCAGTGCTATATTAAGCGCGACGAAATCTGTCCAGGCGAAGACAAGACCATGTACAACACTGTATTCAAGAAGCTTCTTGACATCGGTGACGTCGTAGGCATCAAGGGTTACGCCTTCATCACCCAGACAGGACAGCTCAGCGTACACGCAAAGGAGCTTACCCTCCTCAGCAAGTCACTCAAGGTCCTCCCTATCGTAAAGGAACTTGATGGCAAGGTGTTCGATGCATTCACCGATCCTGAGCTTCGCTACCGCCAGAGATATGTAGACCTTATCGTGAACCCTCAGGTTAAGGATACCTTCATCAAGCGTTCACAGATCATCGCAACCATGCGTGAGTACTTCAACGAGGCCGGCTGCCTCGAAGTTGAGACTCCTATTCTCCAGAGCATCCCGGGAGGTGCAACCGCACGTCCTTTCATCACCCATCACAATGCGCTCGACATTCCTCTCTACCTCCGTATCGCAAATGAGCTCTACCTCAAGAGACTCATCGTCGGCGGTTTCAGTGGAGTATATGAGTTCGCAAAGGATTTCCGCAACGAGGGTATGGACAAGACCCACAACCCTGAGTTCACCTGCATGGAAATCTATGTTGCCTACAAGGACTATATCTGGATGATGGAGTTCGTCGAGAAGATGCTCGAGAAAATCTCTCTCAAGGTCAATGGTACCACAGAGGTTACCATCGGCGAGCACAAGGTCAACTTCAAGCCGCCATTCCGCAGGCTTCCTATCCTCGATGCCATCAAGGAGTACGCCGGTGTCGACGTAAGCGGAATGGACGAGGATCAGCTCCGCGCGACATGCAAGCAGCTCAATGTTGAAATCGAGCCTTCAATGGGCAAGGGCAAGCTTATCGACGCCATCTTCGGAGCATACGCAGAGGACAAGCTCATCGAGCCTACCTTCATCACAGACTACCCTGTAGAGATGTCTCCGCTTACCAAGCGTCACCGCAACAATCCTGGGCTCACAGAGCGTTTCGAGCTCTTCGTATGCGGCAAGGAGCTTGCAAATGCATACAGCGAGCTTAACGACCCTATCGACCAGTTAGAGCGTTTCGAGGAGCAGGCCAAGCTCAAGAGCAAGGGCGACGACGAGGCTATGTTCATCGACATGGACTTCGTCCGCGCGCTTGAATACGGTATGCCTCCAACCTCAGGTCTTGGTATGGGTATCGACCGTCTCACCATGTTCATGACCGGCCAGAGCACCATCCAGGATGTACTCTTCTTCCCTCAGATGCGTCCTGAGAAGACTCTCAAGAAGGAGAACAAGGAAGAGGCTCAGGAGAGCAACGAATAATGATGGAACAGATCACTTCGGTCCAGAATCCAAAGATAAAGGAACTTCTCGCGCTTCAGGAAAAGTCACGCCTGAGACGCGAGAAGGGCGTTTTTGTAGTGGAGGGTCGACGCGAACTGGAGCATTGCATCAATGCCGGCTTCAAGGTCCGTACTGTGTTTATCTGTCCTGAGATTGCAGGTGTGACTGACAGCGTGAGAATGTCCGTCGGAATTATCCCTACGGATCCTTTCATAATGTCACTGAGCCTGGCTGGAGGAAGCATAATCGAGGTGAGCAGGGCTGTATATGACAAGGTTGCATACAGAGGAGGCACGGAGGGCGTCATCGCGGAAGTTTACTCGAAGGAGAACAGCCTCGAAAGTCTTGAGCTTGGCGAGAACCCTCTGGTGATCGTTCTGGAAGGCGTCGAGAAACCCGGAAATCTCGGTGCGGTACTCCGCAGTGCCGACGCAGCAGGAGTCGATGCCGTGTTGATATGCGATCCGCTTACCGACATCTATAATCCAAACTTGATCAGGGCCAGCATCGGCGCCGTATTCACCCAGCAGGTAGCCTGCTGCGCGAGCTCGGATGCAATCGGGTTCCTGAAAAGAAAGGGCATAAGAATCTATACGGCACAGCTCCAGGACTCGGAGTGGTATTATGACACAGACATGCGCTGCGGCACAGCTATAGCCATAGGTACTGAGGCGACAGGCCTTACCGACCAGTGGCGCGAGGCCGCTGACGCTCACATCAAGATTCCAATGCTGGGACTCCTCGACTCGCTGAACGCATCAGTCAGTGCAGCCATCCTGCTCTACGAGGCAGTACGCCAGCGCAACAGCAACAGATAGACATGAAAACAATCTGGACTATACTTCTTCTCATCACCTCGAATGTCTTCATGACATTTGCATGGTATGGTCACCTCAAGCTCCAGGAGATGAAGATTTCGAACAGCTGGCCGCTGATAGGAGTCATTCTGTTCTCATGGGGCATTGCTCTTTTCGAGTACTGCGCCCAGGTCCCGGCAAACCGCATCGGATTTGTCGGCAATGGCGGTCCATTCAGCCTTATGCAGCTCAAGGTCATCCAGGAGGTCCTTTCTCTTACTGTGTTCACACTTATCGTGACTCTGTGCTTCAAGGGAGAGGCTTTGCACTGGAATCACTTCGTAGCCTTTGGCTGCCTTATCCTCGCAGTATTCTTTGTATTTCTCAAATAGCCTTTTTCAGCCCGAAACAGAAGCATGAACGATATTCCCGCATTCGGACTCATCGGCCACCCTATAGGCCACTCTGGAAGTCCAAGACTGTTCAAGGCGGCATACAATGGCCGCTATCCATACGACCTGATCGAAGGAGAGTACTTCGAGTCCTCATACAAGAAGTTCCTCAAGTCTTACAAGGCAATCAACGTGACAGCTCCTTTCAAGGAGCAGGCGTTCGAGAAGGCAGAGATTGTATCCGGACCATGCATCCTCATCGGTGCAGCCAACATTTTACTCAAGGGAGAGGAAGGCATCGAGTGCCACAACTCGGATTTCTCCGGCGTGATCCTTACAGTCGCTGACGCCCTGTTTCCCGGCCTAGTGGCCAGCTGCTATGCCTCATTCGGCAAGGATGGTCACAAGAAGGTACACCAGGCTGTACGCCAGTCCCTGCCAGACATCTATGGCAGACAGCCAAAGGCCCTCATAGTAGGCTGCGGTGGAGCAGGAAAGGCTGCGGCTGTAGCAGCTGCGGAGATGGGATACTCTGTGACTATCGCAAACCGCACATTCGACAAGATTGAGAAATTCATCAAGGGCATTCCCGAATATAAGATGACAGCCATCACTCTTGATGGGCTGAAGGACGCTGTAAGGGAAGCAGACCTCATCATCTATACGCTTCCGAAGGCATGCGACCAGCTCGCTGATCTTATGATGGAGGATTTCATAAGCATCTCAGGCGGTCCGAAAGTCATCCTTGAGGCAAACTATCGCGACCCTGTGCTTCCAAGCACTCTCGGAGAGGCCATCGAGAATGCCTGCGCCATGTACATCAACGGCCATCGCTGGCTGCTTTTCCAGGCAGTTTCCGGCTACGCCATCATGACTGGTGAAACACCGGATATCAGGGCATTGATGGCTGTATAGCCGATTCGCCGATGCGAATCCACCACGAGATAAATGGAGTGATGGAGCTGACTCCATGACTAACATTGAAAAAGAAAGGACGACTCGATTGAGCCGTCCTTCTCTTATATGCTGAACTTGGCCTAGAGCTCGTTGAGCTCGTCGATAGCCTCGCTCTTGTTTCCAACGATGATATCCTGGTAGTCGATAAGACCGGTACCTGCAGGGATAAGGTGTCCACAGATGACATTCTCCTTAAGACCTTCGAGCTTGTCCTCTCTTGCACGGATTGCAGCCTCGCTGAGTACCTTTGTGGTCTCCTGGAAGGATGCTGCAGAGATGAAGCTGTTGGTCTTCAGCGCTGCTCTGGTAATACCCTGGAGGATGAGCTTGGCGGTTGCAGGCTGAGCCTCGCGTACCACCATCATCTGTGCTCCACGGCGGCTGAGAGCCTCGTTCTCGTTGCGCACCTGACGGGCATCGATGATGTCACCCATCTCGTATCTGTCAGAGTCTGCAGGATCCATTACGAAGAACTTGCCGTAGATTGCGTCGTTGGCATCCATGAATGCCCACTTGTCCACGAGCTCCTCGTTGAGGAATTCTGTATCGCCAGGCTTTACGATCTCGACCTTGCGCATCATCTGACGAACGATGATCTCGAAGTGCTTGTCGTTGATCTTTACACCCTGGAGACGGTACACAGCCTGTACCTCGTTGACGATATACTCCTGTGCCTTTACAGGACCAAGGATTGCAAGGATATCTGAAGGAGATACTCCACCATCCGAGAGGCGGCTACCTGCTCTGACGTAGTCATTCTCCTGTACAAGGATCTGACGGCTGAGCGGTACGAGATAGTGTGCCTCGACACCTGAGCGGTTCTTGACAACGATCTCACGGTTACCTCTCTTGACCTTCTCCATGTGAACCTCACCATTGATCTCGGAGAGGATTGCAGGGTTGGAAGGATTGCGGGCCTCGAAGAGTTCGGTAACTCGAGGGAGACCTCCGGTGATATCCGAAGACTTACCGATGATTCTTGGAATCTTGATGACAACGTCACCGACATTGACAGATTCACCGTCTGCGAAGAGCACGTGTGCTCCTACAGGGAGGTTGATCACCTTGACGATCTGGCCGTCTGCACCTTCGATATGGAGGGCTGGGGTCATGCTCTTGTCACGGGACTCGATGATGACACGCTCGCTCTTTGCTGCCATGTCGGAGATGTCCTCGCGGAAGGTAACACCGTTGACCATGTTCTCATAGCGTACGATACCTGCGCACTCTACGATGTCGCTTGCGTTGTATGGATCCCACTCGCAGATTGCATCGCCCTTCTTTACTGAATCGCCGTCCTTCTTGAAGAGTACTGATCCGTAAGGGATATCGTACTGCGAGAAGGTGATGCCGGTGTTCTCATCGATGATGCGGAGTTCGGTCATTCGGCTGACAACAACAGTCTCGGTCTCGCCAAGCTTGCTGTTGAAACGCTCGATGGTACGGAGCTCCTCAAACTTGAGCTTACCGTCGAACTTGCTGTCGATTCCGGTCTCGACTGCGGAACCTGATGCAGTACCACCACCGTGGAAAGTACGGAGGGTAAGCTGGGTACCAGGCTCACCGATTGACTGTGCAGCGATTACACCTACAACCTCACCCTTCTCAACCATGCGGCTGGTAGAGAGGTTACGGCCGTAACACTTTGCGCAGACACCCTTGCGGGATTCACAGGTGAGTACGGAGCGGATCTCAACCTGCTCGATAGGCAGTGAGTTGATGAGATCTGCATCCTTCTCACGGATCTCGGCACCTGCAGGCAGGATGAGTTCTCCGGTGAGAGGATTGAATATGTCATGGACGGTAACTCGTCCGAGAATACGCTCTCCGAGAGTCTCGACAACTTCGTCCTTGTTCTTGATCGCGGTAGCGATAAGTCCACGGAGGGTGCCGCAGTCCTCTTCAGTGATGATGACGTCATGAGATACGTCAACAAGACGTCTGGTAAGGTAACCTGCATCCGCAGTCTTCAGCGCGGTATCGGCAAGACCCTTACGTGCACCGTGGGTAGAGACGAAGTACTCGAGCACTGACATACCTTCCATAAGGTTTGAGATGACAGGGTTCTCGATTACGTCTGCGCCGGTAGCACCTGACTTCTGAGGCTTAGCCATCAAACCACGCATACCGCAGAGCTGCTTGATCTGCTGGGTTGAACCACGGGCTCCTGAATCAAGCATCATCCATACAGGGTTGAAGCCCTGGTCTGCTGATGAGATGTTCTTCTCGACGATGCTGGTAAGCTTGTTGTCGATGGATGTCCAAAGGTCAACTACCTTGTTGTAACGCTCGCGGTCGGTGAGGTAACCCATGAGGAAGTTCATCTTGTGCTCCTCGACGGTCTTGTAACCGTTGTCGATGAGGCTTGCCTTCTCCTCTGGGATGAGAACATCGCCGAGGTTGAATGAGATACCTGCGCGGAATGCCTGATAGTAACCGAGGTTCTTCACATCGTCAAGGAACTTGGCGGTGCGTGTTACACCGGTGTTCTTGATGACGTCGGTAATGATCGAGCGGAGTGCCTTCTTGCCGAGAACCTTGTTTACAAAAGGAACCTCATCCGGAACCTGCTGGTTCACGATGATACGTCCTGGGGTTGTCTCAACGATCTCATAACCCTTTGAAAGATCCTGCTTGTCCTTTGGAAGGCGGACCTTTACGAGTGCGTGCATGTCAACCTTCTTCTCATTGTATGCAATGATGACCTCTTCAGGTCCGTAGAAGGTCATGCCCTCGCCCCTTGCTCCCGGTCTGATCTTCGAGATGTAGTAGAGACCGAGTACCATGTCCTGTGAAGGCACGGTGATAGGCGCACCGTTGGCAGGGTTAAGAATATTGTGCGAGCCGAGCATGAGAAGCTGAGCCTCCATAACGGCTGCGTTGCCAAGTGGAAGGTGGACTGCCATCTGGTCACCATCGAAGTCCGCGTTGAATGCGGTACATGCGAGTGGGTGGAGCTGGATAGCCTTTCCTTCGATCATTCGTGGCTGGAACGCCTGGATACCAAGACGGTGCAGGGTAGGTGCACGGTTCAGGAGAACTGGATGACCCTTCATCACATTCTCGAGGATATCCCATACGACTGCGTCCTTGCGGTCGACGATCTTCTTTGCAGACTTCACGGTCTTTACGATACCTCTCTCGATAAGCTTTCTGATGATGAATGGCTTATAGAGTTCGGCAGCCATGAGCTTAGGAAGACCGCACTCATGCATATTGAGTTCAGGACCTACGACGATAACGGAACGTGCAGAGTAGTCGACACGCTTACCGAGGAGGTTCTGACGGAAACGTCCCTGCTTACCCTTGAGGCTGTCTGAAAGAGACTTGAGAGCTCTGTTGCTCTCGCTCTTGACTGCGGATGACTTCTTCGAGTTGTCGAAGAGAGAGTCAACTGCCTCCTGGAGCATACGCTTCTCGTTGCGGAGGATCACCTCAGGAGCCTTGATGTCCATGAGCTTCTTGAGACGGTTGTTACGGATGATAACACGTCTGTAGAGGTCATTGAGATCAGAGGTAGCGAAGCGGCCACCATCGAGCGGAACGAGCGGACGGAGATCAGGCGGAATGACTGGGATAACCTTCATGATCATCCACTCAGGCTTGTTCACGCCCTTTGACTCCTGGAACCACTTTACAACCTGAAGTCTCTTGAGGTGCTCTGCCTTTCTCTGCTGAGAGGTCTCGGTGAGCATCTTCTGGCGAAGCTCCTTGCCAAGTGCATCCACATCGATGTCGCAGAGAAGGTCATAGATACCTTCTGCACCCATCTTTGCGACGAACTTCTCAGGATCGCTGTCAGGAAGGTTGTAGTTGCCAGGGAGCTGGTTTACTACATCGAGATACTCGTCCTCTGAGAGGAGAGCCATCTTCTCGAGACCGCTGGCGCCCGGATTTACAACGATATACTTTTCATAGTAGATAACCGACTCGAGCTTCTTTGCAGGAAGTCCGAGAAGAGCGGAAATCTTGTTTGGAGCTGACTTGAAGTACCAGATGTGAGCTACAGGAACGGTAAGGGTGATATGACCCATACGCTCGCGGCGTACCTTCTTCTCGGTTACCTCGACCTTACATCTGTCGCAGATGATGCCGCGGTAGCGGATTCTCTTGTACTTTCCGCAGTAGCACTCATAGTCCTTGGT
Organism: Bacteroidales bacterium; assembly: GCA_024398125.1. Lineage (GTDB taxonomy): Bacteria > Bacteroidota > Bacteroidia > Bacteroidales > UBA932 > Cryptobacteroides. The sequence goes on along the minus strand of JAKSJO010000031.1, from coordinate 11,095 downwards.
AGGTCCGAAAATCTTCTCGCAGAACAGACCGTCACGCTCAGGCTTGTATGTCCTGTAGTTTACGGTCTCAGGCTTCAGCACCTCACCCCTGGAGTTATTGTTGATATCCTCAGGGGATGCAAGCGAGATGCAGATCTTCGAGAAATTGTTCTTGACCTTTTTATCCTTGTTATTATATGTTGGCATATTTCGATAATGTCAGATGTCGTAAAACTACTTCAATTCAACCTTGAGACCGAGGCCCTGGAGCTCATGGAGCAATACGTTGAGAGACTCAGGGATACCTGCAGCAGGCATCGGGTCGCCCTTGACGATTGCCTCGTAGGTCTTGGAACGTCCATTGACGTCATCAGACTTGACAGTAAGGATCTCCTGGAGTGCGTTTGCTGCGCCGAATGCCTCGAGCGCCCAAACCTCCATTTCTCCGAAACGCTGTCCTCCGAACTGAGCCTTACCTCCGAGAGGCTGCTGGGTGATGAGTGAGTAAGGACCGATACTACGTGCGTGCATCTTGTCATCAACCATATGGCCGAGCTTGATCATGTAGATCACACCCACGGTAGCAGGCTGGTCGAACCAGTCACCGGTACCGCCATCACGAAGCTGGGTCTTGCCGAAGCGAGGGAGACCTGCCTTGTCAGTGAATGCGTTGATCTCGTCAAGGCTTGCACCGTCGAAGATAGGGGTGCTGAACTTGAGGCCAAGTTTCTTGCCTGCCCATCCGAGAACGGTCTCGTAGATCTGACCGAGGTTCATTCGTGAAGGCACACCAAGAGGGTTGAGCACGATATCGACAGGAGTACCATCGCTGAGGAATGGCATATCCTCCTGACGTACGATCTTCGCAACGATACCCTTGTTACCGTGGCGGCCCGCCATCTTGTCACCGACAGTGATCTTTCTCTTCTTTGCGATGTAGACCTTTGCAAGCTGCATGACTCCGTTAGGGAGCTCGTCACCAATCTTGATCTTGTCGATCTCTCTCTTGAACTTGGCTGCAGCGACCTTGTATTCGAGGCAGTAGTTGTTGATGAGATCACGGATGAGAAGGTTGGTATCAGCATCTGTGGTCCACTTGCTGGTATTGATGAGTTCGTAGTCGATATCCTTGAGGATTTCTGCGCTGAACTTCTTGTCCTTTGCGATAACCTCGACACCATAGAGGTCGTTCACACCTGCACTCTTCTTGTTCTTTGTAAGAACCACGAGCTTCGAGAGGAAGTCTGAACGGAGCTTCTCTGCCTGCTGGTCGAAGAGTTCCTGCTTGAGGTCGATGCGTGCCTTCTGCTCTGCGCGTGCGCCGCTTCTGCCACGACCGGTCTCCTTTGCAAGCTTTGCATAGAGTGCGGTCTTAACGATGGTACCGCTGAGGGATGGATTTGCCTTGAGTGAAGCATCCTTGACATCACCGGCCTTGTCACCGAAGATGGCGCGGAGAAGCTTCTCTTCAGGTGAAGGGTCGCTCTCGCCCTTAGGGGTGATCTTACCGATCATGATGTCACCAGGAACGATGTGAGCACCGATTCTTACGATACCGTTGTCATCGAGATCCTTGGTTGCCTCCTCGCTTACGTTAGGAATATCAGAGGTGAGTTCCTCCATTCCACGCTTGGTCTCACGTACTTCGGTGAGATACTCGTCGACATGGACTGAAGTGAGGACATCCCACTTTACCATCTCCTCTGAGAGAACGATAGCATCCTCATAGTTGTAACCCTTCCAAGGCATGAATGCAACGGTAAGGTTGCGGCCGAGCGCAAGTTCACCATTCTGGCAAGCGTAGCCTTCGGTAAGAACCTGTCCGCCGGTTACATGCTCGCCCTTTCTTACGATAGGCTTGAGGGTAACGGTGGTATTCTGGTTGGTCTTTCTGTAGATAGGAAGCTTGTAAACGGTCTCCTCTGGAGCGAAGCTTACGAACTTCTCATCCTCGGTACGGTCGTAACGGATACGGATCTCGTTAGCGTCCACGTAGGTAACCTCACCTTCGCGCTCTGCCATGTACTGGGTGCGGGAGTCAAGACATACTCTCTCCTCGAGGCCGGTACCTACGATAGGAGACTCCGGCTTGAGAAGCGGAACTGCCTGACGCATCATGTTCGCTCCCATGAGGGCACGGTGCGCATCGTCATGCTCGAGGAATGGGATGAGGGATGCAGCGACTGAAGCCATCTGGTTAGGAGCTACATCCATGTAGTTAACCTCTTCGCGGGTTACTACAGGGAAGTCAGCCTCGAGACGGCACTGGATGCGGTCTGCCTCGATGGTTCCATCGTCGTCCATCTTGACGTTTGCAAGTGAAACAAGCTGCTTCTCTTCTTCCTCGGCGCTCATGTAATGCCAGCCGGCATCGGAAAGATCCACCTTGCCACCGTGAACCTCACGGTAAGGGGTCTCGATGAAACCGAGGTCGTTGACACGCGCATATACGCAAAGTGATGAGATAAGACCGATGTTAGGTCCTTCTGGAGACTCGATTGGACAGAGTCTTCCATAGTGGGTGTAATGTACGTCTCGAACCTCGAAGCCTGCACGGTCTCTAGAAAGACCACCAGGACCGAGAGCGGAAAGACGTCTCTTGTGGGTAACTTCGGCAAGAGGGTTGGTCTGGTCCATGAACTGGGACAGCTGGCTGGTGCCGAAGAATGAATTGATAACTGAAGACAGGGTCTTCGCGTTGATCAGGTCGGTAGGATTGAACTGCTCGCTGTCGCGTACGTTCATCCTCTCACGTATGGTTCTCGCCATTCTTGACAGACCTACGCTGAACTGGTTGGCAAGCTGCTCGCCGACAGTGCGTACGCGTCTGTTGCTCAAATGGTCGATATCATCAACGTATGCCTTTGAGTTGATCAGCTGGATGAGGTACTTGATGATCTCGATGATATCGGTCTGGGTAAGTACTCTGGTATCCTCGCTGATTTCGAGACCGAGCTTTCTGTTGAGACGGTAACGTCCGACGAGACCGAGGTCATATCTCTTCTCGGAGAAGAAGAGCTTGTCGATCACGTCGCGAGCTGTACTCTCATCAGGTGGTTCCGCATTGCGGAGCTGTTTGAAGATGTAGTTGACAGCCTCGTACTCGGTATTTGTAGGGTCCTTCTGGAGAGTGTTGAAGATGATCTCGTACTCCTTTGAGTTCTCGTCATCCTTCTGGAGAAGAACGTTCTTGTTTTCTGTGTCAAGGATTGCTGCGATGGTGTTGTCATCGAGAATTTCGCCACGCTCCACTACAGGGAGGGTACGCTCGATAGGGATAACCTCACCGGTATCCTCATCAGGGAAATCCTCTACCCAGGTCTTGAGGACCTTGGCAGCAAGCTTGCGGCCAGCATTGGCCTTCAATGCCTCCTCGGAAACCTCGCACTCATCGGCGAGACCGAAGATGTCAATGATATCTTTCTCTGTGTTGTAACCGATAGCTCTGAGGAGAGTGGTTACAGGAAGTTTCTTCTTACGGTCGATGTAAGCATACATGACGTTGTTGATGTCAGTAGCGAACTCGATCCATGATCCCTTGAAAGGAATGATTCTGGCAGAATAGAGCTTCGTGCCATTTGCATGCATGCTCTGGTCGAAGAATACACCAGGGGATCTGTGGAGCTGTGAAACGATGATACGCTCCGAACCGTTGATAACGAAAGTACCGCCTGGAGTCATGTAAGGAATCTGACCCAGGTAAACATCCTGCACGATGGTATCAAAGTCATCATGCTCAGGATCGGTGCATGAAAGGCGGAGTTTTGCTTTGAGAGGAACGTTGTAGGTATAGCCTCTCTCAAGACACTCCTCTATCGAATACTGTGGAGGATCGATGAAGTAATCGATAAACTCCAGCTTGAAGTTGTTTCTTGTATCTTCGATAGGGAATATCTCCTGGAAAACCTGGTAAAGGCCCTCGTTCTTCCTGTTCTCCGGAGTGGTCTCCAGCTGGAAGAAGTCCTTGAAAGACTTCAGCTGTACCTCCAGGAGATCCGGATAATCCAGGATTTTGGAAGTTGCAAAGTTGTGACGATTGCTTTTGGTCTTAATTGACATATTCTGCCTTTATAAAGAGTAAAAATCTATACGGAAAAAAGGTTTAGAGCCTATTAACCCTGGCTCTAAACCTGTTTTTGTCCCATTCGCAGGGAAGGGGTTGAAGTTACTTAATCTCAACCTCTGCGCCAGCCTCCTCAAGGGTAGCCTTGAGCTGCTCAGCCTCTGCGTTAGATACTTTCTCCTTAAGAGTTGCAGGTGCCTTGTCAACAAGCTCCTTAGCCTCCTTAAGACCGAGACCGAGAGCCTCCTTGACAACCTTGATTACACCAAGCTTAGCTGCGCCAGCTGACTTGAGGATTACATCGAACTCAGTCTGCTCTGCTGGACCAGCCTCTGCGCCACCCTCAGCTGCTACTACAACTGCTGCTGCTGCAGGCTCGATACCATACTCCTCCTTGAGGATGTTAGCAAGTTCCTGAACGTCTTTTACAGTCAAGTTTACCAACTCTTCTGCAAGTGCTTTTACGTCTGCCATAATGTTTAATATTTTTTAAATTGTTATTGTTTTATTCTTGATTATTCTGCTGCTGGAGCCTCTGCCTCAGCTGCTGGTGCTTCTGCTGCAGGAGCTGCTGCTGAAGCGAGTGCCTTGATGATAGCAGCCTCGTCTGCGCCTTCCGCTACATTCTGGAGAGCAGCGATCACGCGGCGTGCAGGAGACTGGAGAAGACCGATAACGTCTCCGATGAGTTCGTTCTTGGTCTTGATAGCAGCGAGCTGATCGAGCTTGTCAGCACCGACGTAAGCACACTCCTGTACATAAGCTGCCTTAAGAACCGGCTTGGCCATACCCTCCTTGTTGAGCTTCTTGATGAGCTTGCCAGGAGCGTTAGGAACCTGAGCATACATGATGGCGGTATTGCCAACGAGAGACTCAAGGATCTTAGACATCTCCTCGTTCTCAAGACGCTTTACAACGAGTGAGAAAAGGGTGTTCTTAACAACGGTGAGCTTGATATCGTTCTCAAAGCAAGCGCGACGGAGCTTGGTGGTATCCTTTGCGTTGAGACCTGCGATGTCAGTAACGTAGAAATTAGGATATTCGCTGAGAAGCGCTGAGATGCTCTCAATTACCTGATCTTTTACTTCTTTCTTCATAATGTCGAGCGTTTTTATTTCTCAGCACCACTAAGGAATGCCTTGAGGTCAATCTTAACTGAAGGGCTCATGGTAGTACAGATGGTAGCGCTCTTCATGTAGGTACCCTTGAGAGCTGAAGGCTTGAGCTTGCTGACTGCGTTAAGGAACTCAGCTGCGTTCTCAGCGATCTGCTGTGGAGTGAATGAAACCTTACCTACTGCTGCGTGAACGATACCGGTCTTGTCAACCTTGAAATCGATCTTACCACCCTTTACTTCCTTAACAGCGTTACCGATTTCCATGGTAACGGTACCGGTCTTAGGGTTTGGCATGAGGCCACGTGGTCCGAGGATACGACCGAGTGCGCCGACCTTAGCCATAACTGAAGGGGTGCAGACGATAACGTCAACATCGGTCCAACCGCCCTTGATCTTCTCGATGTACTCGTCGAGACCTACATAATCAGCACCTGCTGCAGTAGCCTCTTCAACCTTGTCAGGAGTACAGAGAGCGAGCACGCGGGTCACCTTACCGGTTCCATGAGGAAGGGTAACGACGCCACGGATCATCTGGTTAGCCTTACGAGGGTCAACACCGAGGTTGGTGTGAACCTCAACTGATGAGTCAAACTTGGTGTATGTGATATCCTTGAGGAGTCCACATGCTTCCTGGAGTGAGTAGACCTTGCTGCGGTCATACTTGGCCATCACGGCCTTCTGATTCTTTGTCATCTTGCTCATAGCGATGTGGAATTAGATGTTCTCAGGAAATTCTCCTGTAACGGTGATACCCATACTTCTTGCTGTACCTGCAACCATTGACATCGCTGACTTGAGAGTGAATGCGTTGAGGTCAGGCATCTTGCCTTCTGCGATAGCCTTTACCTGATCCCAGGTAATAGAGGCAACCTTCTTTCTGTTAGGCTCGCCAGAACCGCTCTGTACCTTTGCTGCCTCCTTGATAGAGATAGCTACAGGTGGCTGCTTTACCTCGAAAGTGAAGGACTTGTCGCTGAACACGGTGATAACAACAGGAAGGACCTTACCTGCCTGTGCCTGCGTAGCAGCATTGAACTGCTTGCAGAAGTCCATAATGTTCAAGCCTTTGGAACCGAGTGCCGGTCCTACCGGAGGTGCTGGATTTGCTGCTCCACCTTTGATCTGGAGTTTGATGAATCCGGTAACTTCTTTTGCCATGTTACTTTGTTATTCTTTAGTTACTTGTGTAAAACTGAGCTCTAAATAAGTCTTTCTGCCGAAAATCTGTACGGCAACCTTGAGCTTGCTTCTGTCTTCCAGAATATCTTCAACAGTACCGCTGAATCCACTGAATGGACCGTCAGTGATCTTGACCTTGTCCTCAACATCGAAGTTGACCTCGGTCTCTGCTGCGCTGTCGGCATTTTCATCCAGTTCGCCGAGAATACGCTGGATCTCCTCATCTCTGATCGGAACCGGCTTTCTCTCGGTCTGGGTTCCACTGGTAGTCCTGTTCTCTGTAAGGAAGCCGGACATGCCGGGAACAAGGTTGCGGATGATATCTTCGAGACGAGCACTGAGTTCGGCCTGGATAAAAACATAACCGGGGAAGAGCAATTTTTCAACTGCCTTCCTCTTTCCATTTTTAGTTACGATTTCATTCTTGGCTGGTACAAGAACCTGACCAACCTGATCCTGCAGACCGCTTCTCTCAATCTCCTTAACGAGATATTCCTTAGCCTTCTTCTCCTTTCCGCCTGCTGTACGAAGAACGTACCATTTCATTTCACCCATATATTCAACGGAATTACAATGTGTAAATTGCTGTCATCAGATGCTGGAAAAGGAAGTCGATAACCAAGAGAGCAACCGCGATGATGACGGTAGCGAGCATCACGAGAAGAGCCGAGCTCTGGAGTGACTTCCAGCTTGGCCAAGTTGTCTTCTTGCTGAGCTCAACATAGGACTCTTTCAGATAGTTAATAAACTTTCTCATCTTTACCTTTAATGGACACCACAGATTGGGAAGCGGAAGCGGTGTCTGTTAAACAATTACCAAATCGTAACCTTTGATATATATTTTTGGCAGGGGAAGCAGGATTCGAACCCACATCCGCGGTTTTGGAGACCGATGAACTACCCTTGTTCTATTCCCCTAAGGAAGGTGTCCCGTCCGAAGACCGGACACCTTTATGATTTGTTGAAATTACTCAACGATCTTGATAACCTGGCCAGCGCCGACGGTACGTCCACCCTCGCGGATTGCGAAGCTAAGACCCTCGTTCATAGCAACTGCGGTGATGAGCTTAACGTTGATCTCAACGTTATCGCCTGGCATAACCATCTCAACTCCCTCTGGAAGGCTGATCTCACCGGTAACGTCAAGAGTACGGATGAAGAACTGAGGACGATACTTGTTTCTGAATGGAGTATGACGACCACCCTCTTCCTTCTTGAGGACGTAGATCTGAGCTACGAACTCGGTGTGAGGAGTGATTGAACCTGGCTTAGCAACAACCTCACCACGCTTTACTTCCTTCTTGTCAACACCACGGAGGAGGAGACCTACGTTGTCACCAGCCTCACCCTGATCGAGGAGCTTGCGGAACATCTCGACACCAGTACATACTGAGGTACGAGGCTTCTCGCTGAAACCAACGAGCTCTACAGGATCGTTAACGTGGATGGTACCTGCCTCGATACGGCCGGTAACTACAGTACCACGACCGGTGATTGAGAATACGTCCTCGATAGGCATAAGGAATGGCTTGTCGGTAAGACGTACAGGAAGTGGAATGTACTCGTCAACAGCGTTCATGAGCTCCATTACCTTGTCCTCCCACTCTGGCTCTCCGTTAAGAGCACCAAGAGCTGAACCACGGATAACAGGTGCGTTGTCACCGTCGAAGTTGTACTTGCTGAGAAGGTCACGAACCTCCATCTCTACGAGGTCAAGCATCTCCTCATCGTCAACAAGGTCAACCTTGTTAAGGAAAACTACCATCTTAGGTACGTTTACCTGGCGAGCGAGAAGAACGTGCTCGTTGGTCTGAGGCATTGGACCGTCGGTAGCAGCAACTACGAGGATTGCACCGTCCATCTGAGCAGCACCGGTAACCATGTTCTTCACATAGTCAGCATGGCCTGGACAGTCAACGTGAGCATAGTGGCGAGCTGCAGTCTGATACTCAACGTGTGCGGTGTTGATGGTGATACCACGCTCCTTCTCCTCAGGTGCGTTGTCGATCTGGTCGAATGACTTAACCTCTGAAAGGCCTGCCTTTGCCAACACTGTGGTAATAGCGGCGGTCAGAGTGGTCTTGCCGTGGTCAACATGGCCGATAGTACCGATGTTAACATGCGGCTTGTCTCTTTTAAAGGTTTCTTTTGCCATAATATTATGTCGTTTGTTTGTGTTGTTACAAAAAAAATGAGCCGATGATGGGAATTGAACTCATGACCTCATCCTTACCAAGGATGCGCTCTACCCCTGAGCTACATCGGCTTTTATTTGAGCGGAAAACGAGGTTCGAACTCGCGACCCTCAGCTTGGAAGGCTGATGCTCTACCAACTGAGCTACTTCCGCATCAAGTTAATATGTTAGTGGGAAGAGGTGGATTCGAACCACCGAAGCTATAAAGCAGCAGATTTACAGTCTGCCCCAGTTGGCCACTTTGGTATCTTCCCAAGTAGTCAGGAATTTCGTCCTGTTCGAGCCGGTGGAGGGATTCGAACCCCCGACCCCGAGATTACAAATCACGTGCTCTGGCCAACTGAGCTACACCGGCAAAAGTTTTAAAGAACTTTCCCGTTGGCCTAACGGGATTGCAAAGGTAGGAATAAAATCTATTTCTCCAAAACTTTTTGATTTTTTTCGGCTAAAAATTTCAATTCGGCCAAAATACCGGCCTTATCTATGCCGCAAGCCGACCTTTGAGCCGCCTGACGGTCATGTCCGATGAATCGGTCCGGTATTCCCAATGGAGAGACAGAAACCCTGTAGGCATGTCCAGCCATGTACTCGGCAACTGCTCCGAAAAGGCCACCCTTGACACAGCCATCCTCGACTGTCACTATATGACCGCAGTCCGAGACAGCCTCGAGCATGTCCTCATCGATAGGCTTGAGATATCTTACATCGTATACAGCCGGAGACCATCCATACTCCTCCCTGAATGCATCCGCAGCCTCGGCAGCCCTGTTCGCACAAGGACCGATGGCCAGCACCGCGATCTTCCCGCCGGCACGGAGACACTCAGCCTTTCCAGGCTCAAGAGCGACCGGTTCGAGAGACCTCCACTCGACACCCTCACCGCAGCCTCGCGGATATCTTATAATGAACGGACCATGGGCAAAAGCTGCCGCAGTATGCATCATCGACTTCAGCTCGTATTCATTCCTTGGAGCTGCGATGACCGTTCCCGGTATGCTTCGATAGGCCGCCATGTCAAAAGCACCGTGATGTGTCGCACCATCCTCACCTACGAGTCCGCCTCGATCGAAGCAGAGCACGACAGGAAGATCCTGGAGAGCCACGTCATGTATGATCTGGTCGTATGCGCGCTGCGAGAACGCCGAATAGATATTGCAGAACGGAATCATTCCCGTAGCGGCAAGACCCGCAGAGAAGGTCACAGCGTGTTCCTCCTCAATGCCGACGTCGAAGAAACGTGAAGGCTTGCGCTTCGCCAACAGGTTCATGCCGCAGCCGCTTGCCATTGCCGGAGTAATTCCGACGATACGGTCATCTGCCTCGGCAAGCTCGCAGAGAACTTCTCCGAACACATCCTGGTAGCGATCCGCCGCACGCGAGCCCTGAATCCTCTCTCCCGTCTCGGGATCGAACTTGCCCGGAGCATGCCACACGGTAGGATCAGCTTCCGCCGGCGCATAGCCCTTGCCCTTTACGGTCATGCAATGCAGCACACGCGGGCCGTGCATGCCTTTCAGCTTCTCCAGAGTCTCGACAACCTGGTCGATGTCATTGCCATCGATGGGGCCGAAATAGCGGAAGCCAAGGGATTCGAACAGATCACCCCCGGAGTTGCGCACCATCCAGGATTTGACGCTGCGTATGCCGCTCTGCATGAAGCGGCGGGTACGCTTGTCGCCAAGCGAGTCCCAGACCTTGTTCTTGATACGGTTGTAAGCCGGATGGGTTGTGAGACGGAGGAGATGCTTGTGCAGAGCTCCAATATTATCATCGATAGAATGATTGTTGTCATTCAGGATTATGAGCAGATCGGATTCGCTGTCGCCGGCATTGTTCATGCCCTCGAACGCCAAGCCGCCGGTAAGGGCGCCATCACCGATCAAGGCAACGACTCTGGAGTTTTCCCCTTTCATCCTGATGGCCTCGGCCATGCCCAAGGCGGCGGAGATGGAGGTCGAGGAATGGCCCACGCCGAACGCGTCATACGGGCTCTCGGCAATGTTGGGAAAGCCGCTGATGCCGCCAGCCATGCGCTTGGTCCGGAACGCCTCGCGGCGTCCGGTCAGAATCTTGTGCGCGTAAGCCTGGTGACCGACGTCGAACACGAACTTGTCGACAGGGGTATTGAATACCTTGTGGACACCTACTGTCAGTTCAACCGCTCCAAGGCTGGATGCAAGATGGCCAGGATTGCTGGCGCAGCACTCCACCATGTACGAGCGGACCTCTTCGCAGAGTTCGCGAAGCTGTGCGCTGTCGAAAGACCTGAAGTCCCCGGGCGAATTGATCTTATCCAGAAGTTTGCTCATGATGCAGTCTGCAAATGTAGCGAAAAGGTCTCGATTATCCTAAATTTGGGTATTCCGCGAAAAAGGCTTAACTTGCGAAGTTTTTACGCGCATACGCATATAAAATAAACCAAGGTATATATGACTCAGACAGCCAAGAAGCTCTTGAGCGATGTTCCAGCACTAAGATGGACCGCTCTCCTTATCGTATCCTTCACAATGATGTTCGGATACTTCTTCACGGACGTGATGTCCCCACTCGAGCCGCTCCTCA
>JAKSJO010000030.1 GCA_024398125.1 Bacteroidales bacterium | reverse complement strand
CCTCCGGGTTATGAGCCCGACGAGCTACCAACTGCTCTACCCCGCGATGTGGATTGCAAAGGTACGGACTTTTTTTGAATTCGCAAATTTTTCTAACATATTTTTAAAAATTATTCATAACTTTACAATCTTACATGTCAAAAACTAACCATAATTCCTATTATCACCTATGAAATCATTTTGCTCCAAGGCACTGACTGCAATTGCCCTGTCAGCCGCATTGATCTCATGTTCCAACGGCAACGGTAATGTTGCCGAGTATGGCACCGGTAACCCATACCTCCCTCTCTGGGAACACCTTCCTGATGGAGAGCCTCGCGTTTTCGAGGATCCTGACAATCCTGGAAAGTACCGCATCTACATCATCGGTTCCCACGACGTAAGCTTCACACAGTACTGCGGAGCCGACATCCGTCAGTGGTCTGCACCGGTAGAGGATCTTTCAGACTGGCGCGACGAAGGTGCAATCTTCACATACCGCATCGACGACAAGTCCGACATCATGTTCGCCCCCGACCTCGTGGAAATCAGAAAGAAGGACGGCAGCAAGGAGTATGTGCTCTACCCTCACAGCCGTGGTCCACGCCGCGAACCGCTTGTTGCCAAGGGTAGCCGCCCTGACGGTCCGTTCACTCCTGTCAACCTCAGCGAAGATGGCAAGGGAGTGCTTGAGGGCAGCATCATGGGCTTCGACCCATCTGTATTCGTACAGTATGTGACCGATCCAAGCGACCCTGACTACGAGATAGGCTTCCGCGCATACGGCTTCTGGGGCTTCCAGCAGTCAAACGCTGCCGAGCTCGACCAGAACACCATGTACTCTGTACGCCCAGGCACCGAGGTCAACCGCAACTTCATCCCTGCAGCATTCCGTTACGGACTCGTCCGCGACAAGGAAGGCACCGAGTACAAGGCTCTCTTCCCAGGCGAAGACATCAAGCAGTTCAACTTCTTCGAGGCTTCGTCAATCCGCCAGATCGGCAACAAGTATGTTTGGGTGTTCAGTGGCCACTCAGGTCCTGACTACGGCATCGGCAGCTCGAACTCGACCCTCCGTTACGCATACGGCGACTCCCCTCTCGGTCCTTGGAAGATCGGCGGCGTGCTTGTCGACTCACGCGCACCTGTCCTCAACGAGGATGGAAGCCATGTCGTGACCAGCTATTCAGGCCACAACACCCACGGCAGCCTTGAGCAGATGAACGGTCAGTGGTATGTATTCTATCACCGCGCTCCTCGCGGATTCGGATATGCCCGCCAGGCTGTCGTAGCTCCTGTCAAGGTTGTCGTTGACGAGGCTCCTGTAGCCGAAGGCGGAAAGGTATCGATCACCGGCTTCGACCCATACTCAGCAGACCAGTCCTGGACCGCAAAGGCTTCCGACGGTTTCGAATACAAGGGTGCAGAGGTCACCTCCGAGGGCTTCCATGTCTTCGGTCTCGATCCATACAAGTACTACTCTGCCGGCTATGCCTGCTACCTCTCGGACATCAGCATCCAGACCGACAGCTGGGACATCTGGGACAACAGCATGCCTCTCGCAGGCGTGAAGTCAGGCGACATCATCGGCTACAAGTACTTCGGTTTCGGTGGCCTTGACGAGGCGAAGCTCGGTCTCAAGCCATTCGCAGGCACAGCCAAGGGCAACAAGACAAACCTCGACGTATTCCTCGCTCCTGTCACCGACGCAGCATTCACCCTCGAGGTATGGATGGACGGTCCATTCCCAGGATCGACCTGGAACGGCAAGAAGATCGCCGAGATCGCAGTTCCTGCAGGCGCATCGAAGGAGGTTTCAAGATATTCAGCTGACGTTGCCGACGCAGTTGACGGCATCGGTGGCAAGCACGCGATCTACTTCATCGCCAAGGGTGGTGACGGTCAGCTCTGCAACATCGAGGGTCTCGGATTCAGCAAGAACGGCAAGTCTATGGTACGACCAGTCGCTCCTAAGGTGAACATCACCGTTGACGGCCAGGCTGTCGAGATGCCTGCAACCCCAGTACGTTTCACCCACGACAACGGTCTTCTTGGTTATGACCACTACGAGCTCAATGTAGAAGCTAACGGCAAGATGCCTAAGATCAAGGCTTCTGCTGACGGCAACGTCAAGATCAAGATCACCCCTGCAGAGTCAATTCCTGGCGACGCTATCGTAAGCTGCAACTACAAGGGTGTAGAGAAGATCTACACAGTTCATATCCAGTAAGGGGGAGACGACTCCCCCTGCGACAAACAAACGGCCCGAGGCATAAACCTCGGGCCGTTTGTTTCATCAAAGAGACTGATTTTTTATGCGAGGAAGGCAAGCATGGCATCGACATCATTCTTGTCGAAGCTCTGCTGCTCACCGCTTGTGAGATTCTTGATATTGATCCTGCCGGCAGCAAGCTCGTCGCCGCCATTGATCGAAAGGAATGGAATAGCCTTCCTGTCTGAGTAGTCAAACTGCTTCTTCAGCTTCGCAGACTCTGGGTACACCTCGACCGAAACACCTTTTTCCCTAAGTGCCTTTGCAACTGGAAGCACATAGAGAAGCTCCTCGCGACCCATGTTCGCAAAGAGTATCTTGGTGCTTGAACGGAGATCCTTAGGGAACTTGTCAAGACCCTTGAGGACATCATAAATGCGGTCGGCACCGAAAGATACGCCTACGCCCGACATGTCAGGGAGACCGAAGATGCCGGTAAGGTTGTCATAGCGGCCGCCACCGCAGATTGAACCGATCTGCCAGTCGAGAGCCTTGACTTCGAAGATAGCACCGGTATAGTAGTTCAGGCCGCGCGCAAGCGAAAGGTCGATCTCGACAGAAGAACGGAGACCTGCGGCATCGATGAAACCGAAGAGTTCCTCAAGTTCATCGAGACCCTTGAGACCTGTCTCAGATACTATTCCTGAAGCGCTGCCGCCGTTCATGAGAGAGCGCATTGTAGCGATCTTTTCCGAAGTGCTGCCGCTGAGGGTGAGAATAGGCTCGATGACTGCGACAGCCTGCTCTGTAAGACCCTTCTCAAGCATCTCGGCCTTGACTGCATCGAGGCCGATCTTGTCAAGCTTGTCGATTGCGACAGTGATGTCCACAACCTTGTCTGGGAAGCCGCTGATCTCGGCGAAGCCGGTGAGAACCTTGCGGTTGTTTATCTTGATGAGCACGTTCACGTCAAGAAGGGTGAAAACGCGGTCAACGATCTGGACGAGCTCGAGCTCGTTGATCTGGGAGCGGCTGCCGATCACATCGACATCGCACTGGTAGAACTCGCGGTAGCGGCCCTTCTGCGGACGGTCGGCACGCCACACAGGCTGGATCTGGAAACGCTTGAAAGGAAATGAAATCTCATTCTGGTGCTGCACTACGAAACGTGCGAAAGGCACTGTGAGGTCATAGCGGAGACCTTTCTCGCAGACCTTGAGTGAAAGCGCCTTGCTGTTGTAGCTCTTGTCTCCGTCCTCGGTGCGGAACTGGTCGTAGTCGATACCCGAGAACGCGTCTCCGCTGTTGAGGATGCGGAAAAGGAGTTTGTCGCCCTCGTCACCATACTTGCCAAGCAGCGTAGAAAGGTTCTCCATGGCTGGAGTCTCGATCTGGGAGTAGCCGTATGTCTTGAAAACGGAACGAATAGTGTCGAAGATATAGTTTCTCTCGGCCATTTCCTGCTGACCGAAATCTCTTGTGCCCTTTGGAATTGAAGGTTTCTGTGCCATGTCTGTAATGATTATTCGTGCAAAGATAAAAACAAATAACTATATTTGACTTCTTAAACATAAGACATCATCCAGATGAAGAATTTTCTTAAGATGACCCTTGCGGTCGTATGCGGTATCCTCCTCACAGTGTTCATCCTTTTCATGGTCATGGGCAGTTTCATTTCCGCCATTGGAAATGCCGAGGCCAACACCGCGCTTCCTAAGTCAGGCGTCCTCGAGATCGACATGTCATCGTTCATCCTCGGCGAACAGAATGCCGAAGTCAATCCTGTCGCAGCCATCCAGGGCGCATCTGTGCCTACCATCGGTCTCCGTCAGGCTATCGGTGCAGTAAGGGCTGCCGCAGAGGATCCTGCGATCAAGTATATCTACCTCAAGACTGACAACATGGCATCGTCAGGCCTTGCGCTTCTTGAAGAGTTCAGGGTAGCGCTCGAAGACTGCAGCAAGAGCGGAAAGGCTGTGATAGCATATATCGAGTCTCCTTCAACCGCCAGCTACTACATTGCATCTGCGGCTGACAAGATCTACATGACCTCACACCTCGGAGCGACTTCGATGATGACCGGCGTAGGCTCCCAGCTGATTTTCCTCAAGGACCTCCTTGACAAGCTCGGAGTCAATGTCCAGCTCATCCGCCACGGAAAGTACAAGTCTGCCGGCGAGATGTACATCAGGAACAGCTCGAGCCCTGAGAACATGCAGCAGAACCAGGAGATGATCGACGGCATCTGGAACAACATCGCCACAGCGATAGCAAAGGGCCGCGAACTCAGCATCGAAGACGTCAACTCAGCAATTGAAGACCTCAAGCTCAACAGCCCGCAGGACTTCAAGGACAACGGCTTCGTGGATGAGCTTATGACAGCAGAACAGCTCAAGCAGAAGCTTGCCGACCTGGCTGTAGAGGAGAAGTTCAAGGATGTAAAGATGATCTCTCTCAGCGACTATGCATCAGCAAAGATCAAGGACAACATCAAGGCCAAGAAAAAGATCGCTGTCATATTCACAGAAGGCAACATTGTTGACGGAAACGGATCAGCCGACGTTGCGGGAGACCGTTTTGCCTCCATCATAGCAAAGGTACGCGCAGATTCTACCGTAAAGGCAGTCGTACTCCGCGTCAACTCTCCTGGTGGAGCAGTGCTTGGCGCCGAGAAGATCAAGGCAGAACTCGACCTTCTCCGCAAGGACAAGCCCGTCATCGCATCCTATGGCGACTACGCTGCTTCAGGCGGCTACTGGATCTCGGCGAACTGCGACAAGGTATATTCCGACGCCACCACACTTACCGGTTCAATCGGTGTATTCAGCATGATTCCTGACTTCAGCGGCACCATCAAGGACATCGCTCATGTCAATGTCACCACTGTCGGCTCAAGCAGCCACTCCGGCATGCTTGGTCTCATGCGTCCGCTCGACGCAGCCGAGACAGCTTACATGCAGAAGTCGGTTGAGGATATCTACGAGAGATTCGTATCCATTGTTGCCGAAGGCAGAAAGCTTGATTCCGACTATGTCGACTCCATCGCACAGGGTCGCGTATGGGTCGGAAGCGACGCTCTCAAGATCGGCCTCGTCGACGAAATTGGAACCCTTGAGAATGCCATCCAGTATGCCGCACTCATGGCTGACGGTGAAAGCGGATCCATCGATTCATGGAGAGTCGAAGAATTCCCTAAGCCACAGACCACAATGGAAATGCTGATGGAAATGATGGGAAGCAGTGCACCGGAAGTCAAGCTGTTCAAGGGCACCCCATTCGAATCGACCGCAAAGTACCTTTGGGACCTCAACCGTTCATGGGAGAAGAACCGCGGAAGCTACATGTTCGCATCTCTCCCATACGTTATCGACATCAGATAGACATCCGCCAATCAACCACATAATACCAATCACACTCCTATGCTCTACATCTTTTTGAAACTGCTCGGATCCCTGGCTCTCTTCATGTTCGGTATGAAGACCATGTCCGAGGGTCTCCAAAAAATGGCCGGCAACCAGCTCAGAAAGGTTCTCGGTGCCGCTGCAAGAAACAGATTCACAGGACTCATCACAGGTGCTTTCATCACTGCAGCGATCCAGAGTTCGACCGCCGCTACGGTCATGACGGTATCCTTCGTGAACGCCGGTCTGCTTGCGCTTTCCCAGGCTATCTCCGTGATCATGGGTGCCAACATCGGTACGACCATGACGGCATGGATCATGTCCGCCGGATTCAACTATTCGATGGCTGACCTCGTATGGCCTCTGTTCATCCTGGCCATCGTGTTCATCTATTCGAAGACCAGCGGCAAGAAGTCTGCGGGTGAATTCATCTTCGGTCTGGCATTCATGTTCCTGGGCCTCGGTTCCCTCCGCGACAACGCAATCGCAATGGACCTTGGCCACCAGCAGGGCGTGATTGACTTCTTCACCGTGACCGGATCATGGGGCTTCGCATCTACCCTTTTGTTCCTCGTGCTCGGCGGAGTGCTTACATTCTGTGTCCAGAGTTCAGCAGCCGTCATGGCAATCACCATGATCCTCTGTACCAGCGGAGCCCTCCCTATCTATCAGGGTATCGCTTTGGTAATGGGCGAGAACATCGGTACGACCATCACTTCGAACATCGCGGCGCTTACCGGTAACGTACAGTCCCGCCGTGCGGCAATGGCCCATCTCGTGTTCAACGTATTCGGCGTGCTCTGGGTGCTCTGCATCTTCAAGCCATTCATCAACATGGTATGCGGACTCGTGGGCTACGACCCTACTTCCAGCAGCGCAGACCCTGCACAGCTCAGCTTCGTGCTGGCAGCGTTCCATACATCGTTCAACGTTTGCAACGTGATCATCCTCATCGGATTCATCAAGCCGATCGAGAAGCTCGTATGCCGCATCATCCCTCAGCGCGAGGAAGCAGACGAATTCCGTCTCAGATTCATTTCTGCAGGCCCGCTATCCACTGCCGAGCTCTCCATCTTCGAGGCCCGCAAGGAGATCAACAACTATGCTGAGCGTACCCTTCGCATGTTCGACATGCTCAACGACCTCATGGATACCGAAAAGTCTGCGGACTTCGCAAAAGTATTCGCGCGCGTCGAGAAGTATGAGCAGATCTCAGACAATATGGAAATCGAGATTGCAAAGTACCTTGACGGAGTGTCTGACGGTCGCCTGTCATCAGAGTCGAAGGCAAGCATCCGTGACATGCTCAGAGAGATATCCGAGATTGAAAGTATCGGCGATTCATGCTACCACATAGCACGCACGCTTTCACACAAGCATAACGGCACCGAGGAATTCACCGAGGCCCAGAAGGCTAACCTCCAGCAGATGATCAGTCTCACCAGATCTTCAATGGAGAACATGATAAAGGTCCTCGAAGGCCACCTCAGCGACTACCATGTATGCTTCAACATAGAGAGCGAGATGGACCAGCTACGCCAGTCGCTCAAGGTGGACAACATCCGCGACGTGGACAACAAGATGTATTCATACCAGCTTGGAGTACACTACATGGATATCATCAACGAGTGCGAGAAACTCGGTGACTATGTTGTCAACGTGGTTGAAAGCCGCATGGAGACCAAGCACAACAAGGGGACCCAGAGCAGCAAGCAGAAGTAATGAGCAGAGGATTCGTCAAGGACGGAGATCAGGAAGAGACTCCTATGGTGGCTCCCAGGGCATATCTGCCCGATGGAATGCCGAACTACGTGACCCAAAGCGGACTCGATGCTCTCCAGAAGGAAATGAAAGAGCTCGAGGACGAGAAGAAGTCAACAGCGGATCGTGTAACTGCAAACTGGCTTGGTGCCAGGATCGCTCTTGTGGACGAACGTATCAGAAGCGCGAGGCTCCAGGATGTCCAGGAGGACTGCAGCAAGGCTGCATTCGGGCACTGGATATCATTCAGACGCGGAGGGAAAGATTTCACAGCAAGGATAGTTGGAGTCGACGAGGCCGATGCCTCAGAGTCTCTAGTTTCTTTCATAGCTCCTCTGGCAAAGAGTCTGATGGGTCATTCTGTCGGCGACATCATAGCCTGCGAGGGTCCGAAGGGTCAGGACACCATCGAGATTCTTGAGATCAGCAGCTCTCCCCTCCTCAATGGAACCGGGAACAAAATCAATGCAAAGGGCGAAGCAGCAAGAGTCATAAAAGCCGAGCCGAAAGAAATAAAGGCAGTCGAGATCGAGATTCCTGCCGCACAGGAAGAAAAGCCTGCCGAAAAGCCGCTGGCAAAGCCACAGCTCACGGAAGACCCGATGGAACGTCTGCCGCTTGTAAACGAGCGAGGCATCACCATCGGCTCCGCAGCACGTTTCCAGGTCCACAATGGAAGCAGGCTTCTTCACCCTGTCGTTCACCTTCAACTTTACAACTCCAAGGGCGAGCTTTACCTCCAGAAGCGCCCCGAATGGAAAAAGACACAGCCGGGGAAATGGGACACAGCCGTCGGCGGCCATATAGGTTTTGGAGAGAAGCCGGATGACTCGCTGGAGAGAGAGATGGAAGAAGAGCTTGGCATCACTGGTCCAAAGCCGAAGTTCATCAGGACATACATTATGGATAATCCCGTGGAGAGGGAATATGTTTATCTCTACACAGCCGTATGGGACGGCGAGGTCAATCCTACCGCCGAGACAGACGGAGGTAAGT
The DNA here is from genome assembly GCA_024398125.1 of Bacteroidales bacterium. Taxonomy (GTDB): domain Bacteria; phylum Bacteroidota; class Bacteroidia; order Bacteroidales; family UBA932; genus Cryptobacteroides. Next base: position 19,286 of record JAKSJO010000030.1, on the reverse strand, counting down.
TCTGGACAAAGGATGAACTTAGGGAGGCCATCGGCAAGGGTCTTCTTACTCCTGACCTTGAGAACTACGTAAAGACGATCCTATAGGATCATCAGCAGCATTGAATAAAGGGCGAAGCCCTCGAGACGGAGACGGCCGCGACGGATGAATTCCATACGTGAAGCGTCTGCGTCTTTTTCTATTGTCTCGAACCAGCCGTCCATGTCAGGCAGGTTGGAAGAAGCCCATTTGCGAATTATGACGCCGTCCTGGGCCCAGGTTGCGCCGCCATTGGAGCGATTCAGCATAAGTATGGTCTTGCGGTCGGCCGACAGGGCCATATCGGAGAGCTCCATAGGCGCAAGAGAAGCATCAGACATGAGGACGAAGCAGCTGAAATCGGCAGCGGCAGCTTCCGCAACAGCATTTGAAAGGTCCATCCACTTCTGGGAAGACAAATCGTCATAAACACTGAAAAGCAATACGTTTCCATCGGTCAGAAGGTCATCGCAATACTCTCCATCCACATTGCGGACCGGAAGGTCGACACGGTCTCCACCAGCAAAGTACTCGTCCGCGCCAGAAGACTCAAGACGCTGATATGTCCATGTCGAATCCGGCATGCGATCACCGGTAAAGGCCCCTTCCTGACTTCCTCTCGAATAGATGAAGAAGGTGTCGGAGGATGCATCATCAGCTGCGCTGCGCAGTATCGCGCCCGGCTTGAACGCCATGAAATCGACTGACGGGATCCGCAGCCATGACCAAGTCCCGAAGACAGCAAGAGCGATAACCACTGAAATGGTCGCCAAGGTCCTGACCGCATCCGGTCTCTCGGAGATCTTTCCCAAAGGCAGGAAAGCGGCCGCACAGAGACCGCAGATGACGATATTCTTGATGAGGGTCTGGGCATGCGAAAGATGGATAGCCTCACCGAAGCAGCCACAATCCATGACAGGGTTGAAGATGACCAGAAGTATGGTGATCACAGTGAAAAAAGCCGTGAGAGCCATGGTCAGCATGGCCGTGACCTTGCGCGCGACACCCGCCATGAGCATGAAGCCACAGACAGTTTCCACAAAAGCCATAAGTGTTCCCAGCGGCTTGGAGATACCCTCCAGGAAAGCGACATGGAAGAAGTTGAAGTACTCCTTCACGACCAGTCCTGCTCCAACAGGATCCTGGAGCTTGAGCAGTCCTGCGACAAAGAAAACGATACCGATGAGGACGGCGCAGATACGTCTCAGCGGCTGTCTTTTATTGTTCATAAACCCAGGTGCTTGTCAACGACGGCCTTGATGCGCTCAAAAATAACGTCTGCAGCCGCCATGTTGCCGTTCTCATCACTGCAATCGACACTGATGAAGCTTGGATCAAGCTCAGCCTGCCGCCTGTACATAGCCTGAACCTTTTTCTGGAATGCAATGTCTGCCTCATGGATATCCCTGCTGCCCGCAAGGTAGCTGCGGTCATCACCTTCGCGGCTGGCCTTGAGATTGCCCTCCACGAAACTGATCGGAACGTCCAGGAAGATGTTCAGATCCGGGCGTGGCAGTCCGAATGGACCGTACTCCGTTTCAAATATCCAGCTGCGGAGCTTCTCAGCCTCTTCGGCATTATCCAGTTTCGCGCACTGGTAGGCAATGTTCGAATACACATATCGGTCCAGCAGAACAGCTCCACCGTTGTCGAGTGTCGCCTTTATGCCTGGAGCAGCGCCATGACGGTCCTCGGCGAACATCAGGGCGACCAGCTGGGGATGGACGGAATTGTTGTCTCCAAACTCTCCCCGGAGGAACCGGCTGATAAGGTCTCCATATACAGGGGCATCATAGCGAGGGAAATGGATATATTCCACTCCTCCGCATTTCTCTTCAAGATATTGTCTTAATTTCTTGACCTGTGTGGATTTTCCTGCGCCGTCAAGGCCTTCGAGAACTGTCAGCATGTGTATTGTACAATGATTATTGCAAAAGTAATGAAAAATATGGTAAATTGCCGAGCAATATAGTCAACGTCTTAACAAAGCCCAGAACATGATACGTCCAGACAGAGAGATACAGGTAATGGGAATCATCAACCTCAATGATGATTCATTCTACGCCCCAAGCCGTCACAACATGGCAATACTTGACAGCGGAGCAGATATCATCGACCTCGGAGCCGTGTCGACCCGTCCTGGTTCAAAAGGCGTCAGTCCGGAGGAAGAGTGGCAGAGACTCGAGCCTGTACTTAAGGCTGTAGACCCATCCGCGTGCATTTCAATCGACACATATAGCAGCGAAGTCGCGGAGAGAGCCGCAGACCTTCTGGGCCGCTGGTACATCGTCAACGACATCTCCGCCGGAGAGGATGACCCACGGATGCTTGAAACCGTAGGCCGTCTAGGACTTGGGTATGTAGCAATGCACAAGCGCGGTACGCCGGAGACCATGCAGAGCATGTGTGACTATGACGATGTCACAGGGGAGGTTCTGGATTATTTCAGGGATTTCGCAGTAAAGGCCGATGCGGCAGGCATCAAGGACTGGGTATTGGACCCCGGCTTCGGATTTGCAAAGAATGTCGAGCAGAACTATACCATGATGAGGGAGCTGGAGAGATTCAGCGAACTTGGCAGGAAGATCCTTGTAGGAATCTCGAGAAAGAGCTTCATATACAGGCCTCTCGGCATAAGCCCGGCGGATTCCCTTCCGGCAGTGACTGCAATGCACCTTGTCGCACTGATGAACGGTGCGGACATACTGAGAGTCCATGACGTCGCCGAAGCCCGTCAGGCTATTGAACTGTACAGGAATTATTCTTCGATATAGACATCCTCGCCGGGAGCGGCGAAGAGAAATTCCTCCCTTGCAAACTTCTCAAGGGAATCCTTGTCATTCTTGAGGGTTTCGATCTCAGTGTCGAGGCGCTCGATCTCACCCATATACCATTCTTTCTGCCTTTCCTGGTTCCTTATCTCGATACCGGCCTTTACCCAGCGGAAGATGTTATCCTCGTTGAAAACGAAGACAAGCAATGCCGCTATCACTGTTGCGAAAGTTGCAACGCGACGGAAACTGCTCCCATCCTTGCCGGGAGCCCACAGCCAGTTCCAGAATTTTCTCAAAAAGCCCATCTCGGAAAATGCATTTCGACAAAATTAGCTATTTTTGTGGAGATATCTAAACCAAAATCACAATGAAACCTACACTTGTCGTACTTGCTGCCGGAATGGGCAGCCGCTATGGTGGACTCAAGCAGATGGATGGACTTGGTCCTAACGGTGAGACCATCATCGACTATTCAATACATGACGCCGTACGCGCCGGATTCGGTAAAGTCGTATACATCGTAAGAGAGTATTTCAAGGACCAGTTCGAGCAGGTCGTTAAAGAAAAGTACAGTGGCGTGAAGTGTATTGACGGAGAGCCGCTCCAGTTCCAGTTCGTAACCCAGGAGCTTGACAAGATTCCTGCACGCTTCACCCTCAACCCTGAGCGTCAGAAGCCTTGGGGCACAGCACACGCCGTGCTTATGGCAAAGGACGTGGTTAAAGAGCCTTTCGCCGTCATCAACGGTGATGATTTCTATGGCCGTGAGTCATTCCAGGTCCTCGGAGACTGGCTTCGCGCACATTCCGAGAGCAATGGAGTATACTGCATCGTCGGCTTCTGTCTTGAGAACACTCTTTCCGAGTCAGGCGGCGTTTCACGCGGCATCTGCTCGTATGATGCCGATTCCACCCTCACCGACATCGTAGAGCATCACAACATCATGCGAGAGGAGGACGGCAACGTCCGCGGCGACAACTCCAATACCGGAGTACGTGTAGACCTTGAGGCAAAGTCACTCTGTTCCATGAACATGTGGGGATTCACTCCAGACTATTTCGGAAAGAGCGAGAAGATCTTCGACAGCTTCCTCGAGCAGAACAGCAACGAGCTGAAGAAGGAGTATTACATCCCTTATGCAATTGACTGCATGATCAAGTCCGGCGAAGGACGTACAGAAGTGCTCTCTACCGACTCGCACTGGTTCGGCGTAACCTTCAAGGAGGATCGTCCAGGTGTTGTTGCGAAGTTCCAGGAGCTCGCTGACAACGGCACATACCCATCTCCTTTGTACAAGAAGTAATGATGCCGGTCACACCTCATAGGAAAAGGGGCAATTACGACCTGTTCTCCACCTACTCCTGGTATGTGCCTGGAGTAGGCGGCATGTTCCTTTTGCTCGCCTTCATCCTTGTCGGCACCGTCATCGGAGTGCCTGTGATGCTGCTGTGCAACACCTATCTCGGTGAAGAGTACGCAATTCTGATTACCTACCCGCTTATGTTCATCCCTGCGATGATGTACAGCAAGGCGGCAAGCCAGCACAATTCAGCATTCGACCCGGGATACAAGCTCAACAGCAGCAACTTCAAGCCGCTGGGCGCAATCATGTGCGCAGTTCTCGTATCGATAGCCGTCCTTGCGTTCAACGTTATCATGGAGCCGATCAACCAGGCCATGCCTGAAATGTCAGACACCCTTAAGCAGGCTCTCGAGAGCATGACTGAAGGCACGCTGTGGATGAACATTCTCAGCGTAAGCATTATGGCTCCGCTGTTCGAGGAGTGGCTCTGCCGTGGAATGGTCCTTCGAGGACTGCTCAACCACAAGGATGGGAACGGGAACACCATGAATCCATTCTGGGCCATCGCAACTTCAGCCCTTTTCTTCGCGGTCATCCACATGAATCTCTGGCAGGGACTCAATGCCTTCGCCGTCGGATTCCTGCTCGGATACGTCTACTACAGGACAGGATCTCTCAGCCTTACCATGCTCATGCACTGCGTGAACAACAGTTTCGCACTCATTCTTTCACGCATACTCCCTGAGGATATGGCAGACATGGCGACATGGGACGTGATAGGCATGGTGCCTTTCCTGGCGCTGTTCGCTGCCAGTGTGGCCTACATGTATTTCTTCGTGAAGAAGATCCAGACTATCTCTCTCCAATCTCCGCAAGGAAACTGCGACATGATTCAAGAGTAGAGATCTTGCCTACATCCATAAGCTTCAGACCGGCAGGTGCCACTCCGTAGATCGGATGGGTGCCTGCCGCTTTAAGATAGAAGTCCACGATAGGGAAACGGCCTTTATAACCGAGTTCCTCCATTACATCGAATACCTTGTCCGAAATATAATGGACGCCCGCGAAGGCATACTTGCGGCACTTCTCCACATCCAGATCGGGAAACGGACTGCGGACCTCGCCCGTAGCTATGTTGGTCCAGCCCACAAGCCTCATGTCGTCATCGAAAAGGAAATAGCGCTGGGTCTGGCGCTCACTGACAAGAAGGGTCGCGAGAGCATCGGGACGGACCTGCTGCACGAATGAACGGACATCAAGGTTTGAAAGTATGTCGACATTGTGGACAAGGAAGCCGCTTTCTTCGCCGGCCTCGAGGATAAGGTCTTTCGCATTCAGGATGCCGCCTCCTGTCTCAAGGACATCAGGCTGCTCGTCAGAGACTGCAACCTTGGCACCGAAATCGGCATTGGCAGCAAGGAAATCCTTTATCTGATCCGAAAAGTGGTGGACATTGATGACGAAGCTTCGGGCGCCGGCATCCATGAGCTTGCGCATGACCCGTTCGAGAAGAGCCTTGCCCTCTACCGGGACAAGCGCTTTCGGCATGGTGTCGGTTATCGGTTTAAGACGTGTGCCGAGTCCGGCAGCAAATATCATTGCCTTCATTAGAAAACCTTCTCTATGTCAAGCTCCCTGTGGTGGAGAGTGATCTTTACATCGAACTTGCTCTGGAGATGCTCGGCAAGATGCTCGGCACTATAGACGGACCTGTGCTGGCCTCCTGTGCAGCCGAAACATACCTGGAGATGGGTAAACTTTCTCTCCATGAATCTCTTTACATGGCTGTCCACGATCGAGTAGACGCTGTCCAGGAATGTCAGGATCTCACCGTCGTCCTCGAGGAACTTGATGACCTCCTGGTCCAGACCGGTAAACTGTCTGTAGTGCTCGTACTTGCCAGGGTTGTTGATCGAACGGCAGTCGAAGACGTAACCGCCACCGTTACCGCTGTTGTCGACAGGTATTCCCTTCTTGTATGAGAAGCTGCAGATATGGACCTCAAGGCGCTTGTCCTCGGCAAGCTCGTTGAACTGTCTCATCTGGGTAAGCCGGCAGAGTGTCTCGTTGAGATATGGGTAGCGTTCAAAAGGAGTCTTCAGCAGCCTGCGAAGGTTGGACAGTGCGAAAGGTATGCTGCCAAGGAAGTGTGGTTTTTTCTCGAAATAGCCACGGTATCCGTACGCTCCGAGAACCTGGAGTGTCCTGAACAGGACGAACATGCGGAGCTTCTTGTAGAACACATCCTCATCGACTGTGGTATAGCCCTTGAGCGCACGGAGATAGGTCTCTATAAGGGTCTGCTTGAGGTCCTCCGGATAGCGGGAACGTGCCTGCCATACGAATGATGCCACGTCGTAATAGATAGGACCGCGGCGGCCGCCCTGGAAGTCGATGAAGTATGGCTCACCATCCTTGACCATGACATTGCGGGCCTGGAAATCGCGGTACATGAAAGTCTCGCCTATATCCTCCATCAGATCGTCGCGGAGCTTCTCGAAATCATCCTGGAGACGGACCTCATTGAACTCCAGACCGGTCGCCTTGAGGAAGCAGTACTTGAAGTAGTTCAGGTCGAACATCACCATCCTCTCGTTGAAGGCACTGTCGGGGTAGCAGTTTGAATAGTCCAGTCCCGCACCTCCCTTGAACTGTATCTTTGGAAGCATCTCCATGGTGCGGCAGAGGAGCGAACACTCGTATGAGCTGTACTCTCCGCTCTCGCGTCCATGGGCAACGAGCTTGTAGAGCTGATCATCCCCCAGGTCTTCCTGGATATAGGCCATCATGTCCTCGCTGACCGCCAGGACCTTCGGGACCTTGATACCTTTGGTAAGGAAATGCCTGTCAATCTCGATGAATGCCTTGTTTTCCTCTGCATTGGTCCCTACAACTCCGATGATGGAGATGGAGCCTGACACAAGTCTGAAATAGCGGCGGTTGCTGCCTGACGAGGTAAGTTCGTTGACCGATTCGGCCTGCTTGCCTGTATACGAAAAGAAAAGGTTCTGAAGTCTGTCCATGTCTGTCGTTTGAATCTTCAAATATAGCAATTCCGGCAGTCAATTCAAACAGCGGGATGGGCATTTGGGATTGCGCTGAAAAGTGTGTACATTTGTAGGTTAGGATATGAAGGCTTTTTTGTCAAAGATATGGTTTCCTGCAGCCGTCACAGCACTGACTGCGATGCACACTATCGGCCCCGAGGCCGGCAGGGTGCATGAGTACCATGTCAATGGTTCCATCGAGGCTGCGGCCCCTGACACCGTGATCTATCGTCACGATGGCTACAAGGCGCTTTGGACCGCCGAGGACTTCAGCATCCAATCCGGCGTAATAGGAGATTCCGGCGATACCCTGGGATTCTCTTTTGGCGACAGTCTGGCCGTTGAAGACACCATTCCGGTCATCCTGTACCGAGACACCGTCCATGTGCCTGAAGACCTTCTTGCAACCGACCCTTTCCGCTACCGCTACTATGCGGCCCTTACCGACTCCTTTACCCACCGCTGGGTCCGCGACACACTCATTGCTGCCGGAGATTCCCTCGACTGGCCCAAGCTTGATTCGCTATACGCCGCCGACTCTGTCGCAAAGGCCAAGGCTGAATTCGAAGCGTGGTACGCATCGCTTGACAAGAACGGAAAGAAAAAATATGACATGGAGCAGCTTGCCAAGGCCAAGGTCGCTGCCATGAATCTCAAGAAAGAGCGCAAGGACAGCATCAAGGCCGTGAAGGACAGCATCGTTTCCACGACACCGCGTATCCTTGAGACCTTTGCCCTGCCGGACAGTCTCCAATATAAGCGCATCGTGAAATGGACCCATGACAGGGATTTCCACAACATGGAAATACAGCCGGTGGACACGAGCTTCAATTATCGCTTCCATGACTATCCGTTCCTGCGCAAGGACGTGAATGCGACATGGCTGGGCGTGGCAGGTTCGCCTGTACAGCAGTACAACTGGTTCAAACGTGAGAGCGAAGAGCACGTCAGCTTCTATGAGGCTCAGGAGAGCTGGAGCTGGAGCCCGTCTACGCTTCCTATGTACAATACCAAGACTCCATATACCGAGCTGGGATATACCGGAACATTGTTCGCAAACCAGCAGAAAGAGTCCGACAATCTCCATATCATGACCAGCCAGAACATCTGGCCTGAGCTGAACTACACCTTGACCTATGACCGATATGGCGGCGGCGGTATGCTCAGCGACGAGACGACTGCCAACAAGAATGTATCTGTAAGCATAAACAGGACCGGCAAGCGCCATCTTCTGCATGCAGGATACATCTACAATGCCGTCAGCCGTTCCGAGAATGGAGGTCTGGTGGACAACAGGTGGATCAGGGACACTACGGTCGACGCGATGGAGGCGGCTGTCGCTCTCAGCGAGGCGTCAAGCAAGATCAAGAAGAATACCCTATTCCTTGACCAGCAATACAGGATTCCTTTCACCTTCCTGATCAAGAATGATACGACTGTGATTGCGGACAGCCTGGATCTGGACGGCAGCAAGCCTGTGGATGAAAACAAGCCCGTTGATGACAACAACATCACCACGGCATTCATAGGACACAGTACCGAATATTCGGTATACACCAGAAGGTACAGGGATGCCGTAAAGGCGTCCGAGAATTCTGCCGGCAACGACCTCTTCAATGGCGGCTTCTTCATCAATCCGATGGGGACCAATGATTCCCTGCGCGTCATGCGTTTCGAGAACAAGGCATTCATAAGGCTTCAGCCATGGTCCGAGGACGGTATAGTTTCAAAGCTTAACGTCGGTATAGGAGACAGGCTCCTCAGCTATCATGTGCCGGAGCCAGGATTCGTCACCAAGGGCAAGAACGAGATATGGAACTCTCTCTATACCTATGCTGGTGTAGAAGGAAACCTTCCTGGCGGCATAAGCTGGGATGGCTCCGGAAACTATGTATTCCTTGGCAAGGAGTTCAGCGACATGGATATCGCGGCCAATGCGAAGCTGGTCATGCATCCGTTCCGCAGGGCCCGCAACAGTCCGCTGACTGTATCCGCCCATTTCAAGACCAGCCTTGACGAGCCTGAGTTCTATGTACAGCATATGTACAGCAACCACTATCGCTGGGACAACGATTTCAAGAAGATATCAACCACACGCATCAGCGGAGTCATCGACATCCCTCGCTGGAATGTCCGTGCCGAGGCAGGATACGCCCTCCTCGCGAACAACATCTTCTACGACACTCTCGGCATCGTCCGTCAGAACAGCGTCCCGATGAGCGTGCTGAGCGCAAACCTCGAGAAGAATTTCAAGGTCGGAGCCTTCCATTTCGACAACCGTGGTCTGTTCCAGCTGTCATCCAATTCTGAGGTGATGCCTTTGCCGACGCTGGCAATCAACGCCCGCTGGTATGCGCAGCTCGAGATCGAGAAGGGTGTAATGCAGATGCAGATCGGTGCTGACGCGTTCTGGAATACCAAGTGGTACTCCCCTGCCTGGAATCCGGCTCTCGGAGTATTCCATAACCAGGTCGAAGAGAAATACAACAACGGACCATACATAGACGCTTTCGTCAACATCCAGTGGAAGAGAGCCTGCATCTTCGTCAAGTACCTCAACGCCACCCAGACCCTGTTTGACAAGCACGACTATTTCAGCGCCCATCACTACATACAGTCCCAGAGTGCCGTCAAGTTCGGCATCTACTGGCCATTCTACACCCAGCCTGGCAGAATCAGTCCTGACGCCATGGAGAAACCGTCATCCTCTTCAGGCAACGGCGGCAGCGCAGACAGGCTTTCCGGAGGTTCCATGGGAAGACCATCCGGAGGTGAAAGCGCACCGGGAAGGCCTGAGCGCAGACGCGCGGTCAGGAACTAGATCATGATGACAAGCGGGGAAGATCAGCGTACCCTTACGGTCTGGGCAGGATCGACCTTCGAGATGAAACGGCAAGGCAGCTGGAGCAGCAGCATGATTACCAGATAGGAGATCAGGTCCGCAATTATGATGAAAGGGACATTCACGAATACCGGTACATACGATATGAAATAGTTGACCGGATTGAGCTTGATGAAATGTGTAGTGCCCTGGATGAGACAGAAAAGCAGTGCCAGACCATTTCCGATCAGCATTCCCTTCAGGACCAGGTTTGACGAAACCTTCAGGAACACAGAAGAGATAGACCTGTCGGTCATACCCATCGACTTCAGCAATCCTATGGTCGATATGCTGCGGAACAGCAGTATGAGCAGTCCGGAAATCATGTTGAATCCAGCCACGACAGTCATCAGAATCAGGATCAGCAGGACATTTGAATCGATCAGGTTCAGCCAGTCGAATAGCTGTGGATAACGATCCATGACCGAAGTCGCAACCATGTCCTCGTCCTCAGGTCCCTGCTCGAGCATGGCTATCGAGCCTATCTCATCCTTGGCTGCCGTCATCAGCAAGGAAGGACGATATGCTTCCGCAAGACCGACTTCCAGCGAGGACACTTGAGTGCTGTCCCAGCCGTTCAGCCTCTGCATATCCTCCAGACCGGCATATACCAAAAGGTTGTCGTCCACATCCAGAATACTGGGATATATGTCCTTGACCGTGAATCTGCGTGCCTTTATCCTCTCCGAGACAAAATATGTAAGCAGTGGATCTCCGATCTTGAGGGAAAGCATCTCCGCAAGTCTGGACGGGATGCTGATACCAAGGCCGCTGAGGGAATCACGTCCCTCTACACCCTTGAAAAGGACTCCATGGATATTGTCCCCGGACTTTACAATGCCGGCTCTGTAGATTACGGGCTCAACTCCTGTCACGCCATCAACCTCAAGAATGCTTGGAAGGAATGTAGGGCTTGCCGAGATAGAGGATTCCTCGCTGATATAGTTCATGTCAAGCGGGGAAAGCTGTATGTCTCCGCAGAAGGATGCGACTCCCCTGCGGATTTCATTACGGAATCCGGAAGATATCGAGACGGATATGATCATTACAAGGAACGAAATGGCTATGCATATCATTGCCATCCTTCCCTTGAAACGGAGCCGTCCCGCTATGAAACCGGAAGCGTTCATCTACTTCTTGTTGAGCGCGTCAAGGCGAGCCTGGGACTGGATGCGTTCATTCTCGCTCGTGGCATTCTTTATAAGGGCCGGAAGATACTTCTTCTCGAGCTTGGCATTCTTGTCATTGCGAGCCATCAGGACGCAGTTCTTGATGGCGGTATAGTCGTTCGGATCCTTCTTTATCGCCTTTGTGTACCATTTCAGAGCCTGCTTGCTGTCTTTCTTGGCAATAAGCCAGTAGGTTCCGATGTTGTCGAGGAACATTGGGTCATCCTTATACCACACGAGCATTCGTTCCGACAGTTTCCTGAACGACTCGAAAGCTGCCGGGCTGGCAATTGTATAAAGGCTGAGACAGTATTCCTGGATTGCTGCCTTGATGAGTTCATCATCAGCTTCTTCTCCGTTGCATTTCCAGCTGCTGTTTCTGTTCGTGCCGATATAGTCTATGAGGCTGGAGATCGCCATGGTAGTCATGTCCGGATTCTCCTTCTCATAAGCCATGAGCGAATTGAACTTGTTGAATCGCAGGTTCAGGTTGGTTGGATCAAGCCTGATCGCCTTGTCTATAGCCGTAGACGCCATGGCGAACAGGGAATCCTCGTAAAAATACTCCTGGAAATAGTTGACGTCATTGCCAAGCGAATCCTTTAGCGAAAGCATAGGCTTCTGGCCCATGAATCTGTCTGCGTCTTTCTGGAGAACCTCGCTTGACTGTGACTTTGTGAAATAGTAGGTGAACCGGGCTGCAAGCATCTCGGTATCATCCGGGAAAGCGCTTTCCCATCGGTTGAGCAGCGTCTCGACACCGACGCCATCGACTCCTACATTCTTCACGAGCGTGTTGTACCTGCGGAGGAATTCCTCTGATGTATTCTGGGCCGCAGCCGAAACACAGGCTGCAAGCATGACTGTCAACAGTATGATCCTTTTCATTATTCTATGTTGATATCCATTCTGATTCTACGAGACTGCGGATGCAGGTTGTTGCAGCGGGTGCCGAGATTCTTTACAAATCCTATCGGCAATCCGCGGTATGTCAGGACCAGATAGCCTTTGGGGGCATCTGGAAGCACTATTGTGTCGCGGTGAAGGTAGTGCAGGGCTGTAAGCTTGTCAACCTCGACCATCGGATACTCACTCCTGTCCAGAGCGATGCACAGGGCGGCATCCGGGTTCGGAATCTCCTTGCCGGCCTTGACATCCGGCTGGGGGTATCCGTAGCGGAGAGGACGGAGGCGGTTCAGATCCGCGCGTGGACAGAAACCACTTGCCGCGGTCTTTACCATTGCGCCTGCCCACTGTCCCTCTCCCGGGACTTCTCCAGGAACGAGCAGGTATCCGTTTCTCGTCATACGGATATCGAATGCCGGCTCCGGCGCTATGACTTCGCCTCCCAGAGTCTCGGCCGCCCACTGGAGATTGTCATCATTCTCGGACTGTTCCAGCGTGCAGGTCGAATAGACAAGGATGCCTCCTTCCCGGAGCGCCGGCCATACATCGGCAAGGATCCGTTTCTGACGCGCAGCACACATCTCCACGTTTTCGGCAGACCACTCTTCAACGGCTCTGGCATCCTTGCGGAACATTCCCTCGCCCGAGCATGGAACGTCTGCGACTATGATATCGAAAAGTCCCTCGAATGCGGCAAAAGCCTTAGGGTCAACGGATGTCACCATCACATTCGGGTCACCCCAGACCGCCACGTTGTCGGACAGTATGGACGCGCGCTGCCTCATCACCTCGTTGGAAACGAGAAGGAAGTTGTCGCCAAGGCGTTCCCTGAGCGACGCGGCAAGATCCGTTGTCTTTCCTCCAGGCGCCGCGCAAAGGTCGAGGACCATCAGCTTGCGGCCCTCATCCACTCGGTCGAGCATCTTTCGGAACAGCCAGCCGACAAACATCGCCGAGCTGTCCTGGACATAGTAGGCTCCAGCATGGAATAGAGGATGCATGGTGAAAAGCGGACGCTTCTCGAGCAGCCAGCCATGTTCGCTCCATGGCACAGGCTTGGCGCCCTCCAGAATAGGAAGACGGCTGGATGTAGGCTTGAAAGGATTCAGGCGCACGCTTACAGAGGCTTCGGTACGGAAGGCCTCGAGAGCCTTTGCCGCAGCCTCGGTACCCAGCGATGCCTCGAGCGACCTCTTCAGTTCTATGCTGTCCAGAGTTGCCATCAGAGACCCTGCTGCTTCTTGAGTTTTTCGATCATCTCGGGATCGACACCTTCTGGCATACGTCCTTCCGAAACGGCTACGAGTCCGTCCACGATCTTGTCAAGTGCCTCCTTGAGCTTGGAACCGAGCATCATCTTCATCATGAAATTGAGTTCCGCACTGAGCTTGATGTAGAACTCAGTCTTGCCCGGCTCGGTGGTAGCATCGAAGTAGAGGCTGATGTTGAAATGAAGCGGAGCTCCATTGTCTTCCAGGTCGATGCGGGAATAAGGCTGACGGTTGATCACGCGGGCTCCGATGTTGAAACCCTGGACTGTCGCAGATATCGAGTCATAGTCTGCAGTCACCATCGACCTCTTGTCCTCGGGAAGCATGTTTACAAAGTTTCTCATGTCCACAAAGGCCATGTAAAGCTCGAACGGACTCTTGGACACGATACCGTGCTTGCTGTTATATTCGTTTGCCATAATCAAATCATTCATTTATTTTTGCAGCCATTCGACCGCAAGTTGCAAATGTAGCAAAAAATATGCACAAGATATACTTTGAGAACCGCTGCATCATCATCTGTCCGGAGGGCGACCCTGCCCTTTCCGATCCAAATTCCATAGTGTACAGATGCGCGGGCAAGCCAGGGATACATGAGCTTGTCAGACTCTTCGAAGCATCATCATCCCTGCCTAAGGTCTACATCCCCGGAGACAGCCAGACATACCGAGATCTTTGTTCAGCCTTCAAGGAAGTGAACGCGGCCGGAGGGCTGGTGTCGAACCGGCGGGGAGACTACCTTCTTATAAAGCGTTGGGACCGATGGGACCTGCCCAAGGGCCATCAGGACCCCGGAGAGGACATAAGCGTGACCGCCATGCGCGAGGTGCAGGAAGAGACCGGCCTTGGAGACCTTGTGCCTGGCGAACTCATCTGTGTAACCGACCATTGCTACATAAGGGACGGTATATGGCATCTCAAGCATACATGGTGGTATGACATGCGCTACAACGAGCCTGTCGATTTCGCTCCCCAGCGCGAAGAAGACATCACCGTTGCAGCCTGGGTGGCAAGATCCAGCCTGCCCCCTTTCCTCAAGAGCAGCTTCCCTTCCATCGTCGAAGTGTTCCACGAAGCAAAAGTGTGAAACTTTTTTCCATTATTTCCGTATAAATAAAGTACACACTATATTTTGGAATAAATGAAACTCTCACAATTCAGATTCGAACTTCCTTGGAAACTCATTGCATCGGAACCGACCAGATGGCGTGACGAATGCAGGCTCATGGTACTTCACAAAGACAGCGGTGAAATCGAGCACAGACAGTTCAAGGACATCCTGGATTACTTCGAGAAGGGCGATACCTTCGTATTCAACGACACCAAGGTCTTCCCTGCAAAGCTTTGCGGAAACAAGGAGAAGACCAACGCCGAGATCACCGTATTCCTGCTCAGGGAGCTAAACAAGGAACAGCGCCTCTGGGACGTGATAGTCGATCCTGCGCGCAAGATCCGCATCGGCAACAAGCTTTATTTCGGCGAGGACGAAGGTCTTGTCGCAGAAGTCATCGACAATACTACATCAAGAGGACGTACTCTCCGCTTCCTCTATGACGGTCCATACGAGGAATTCCGTCAGACCCTCTTTGCACTCGGAAACACCCCTGTTCCCAAGTTCGTGAAGTCGAAGATCACTGCGGAGGACAAGGAGAACTACCAGACCATCTTTGCCGCCAACGAAGGTGCCGTAGCAGCTCCAGCAGCAGGCCTCCATTTCAGCCGCGAGCTCTTCAACCGCATGATCCTCAAGGACATCAACAAGTCCTTCGTAACCGTGCACATGGGCATAGGACACTTCCGCAAGGTAGATGTCGAGGACCTTTCCAAGCATCGCACCGACGCAGAAAGGATGATCATCAGCGAGAAGACAGCAAACGAGATCAATGAAACCAAGGCAGCAGGCCACAAGGTCGTAGGAGTAGGCGTGACCGTAATCCGCGCCCTCGAGACAACTGTCTCTCCAAGCAAGAATGTCAACCCTGCGGATACATGGACCGACAAGTTCATCTTCCCTCCATACGAGTTCTCCATTCCTGACGCCATGGTATCCAACTTCCACACTCCACAGTCTACCATGCTCATGGCCGTTGCCGCATTCGGTGGATATGAGAATGTCATGAATGCATACCAGGTTGCCATCGAGGAGGGCTATCGCTTCGGTCCTTATGGTGACGCCATGCTGATCATCTAGTAAAAACTTAAATAAAGGTAAAAAACCTATATGCAGCCTTGCGGAATTTATGTTTCGCAAGGCTTTTTCCTTTTTGTGGCCCTATCTTGCGGTCATTATGAGCGATAAGGAAAGGATATGCACATGTGCAATGAACCGCATCTTTGGCTATGAGCCGGAGATTGCCCACCGTATAATCGATCACCTTGGATCCGCATCTGCGCTGTTCGAGCTGAGGGAAGACGAGCTGCGCGAGCTGTTCGGGCCGTTCTCCAGATTCAACGGCAGGATCAGCCCGATTGAAATTGAAAAGTCCTTGCGCGAGATAGAATATATGTCCAGTCTTGGAGCACGTTTCATCACCATAGCAGATCCTGGATACCCTCGCCTGCTCCGGGAGTGCAGCGATGCTCCGGTCGGCATTTATGTCATGGGAGCATCAGCGGACAATGACATTTTCAACGCACGCCCATGCATAGCAGTCGTCGGCACGCGCGGACTCACATCCTATGGCCGCGAATGGTGCAGACAGATCATAGCAGCCATGTCGAGGGCCAAAATAAAGCCATGCATCGTGAGCGGCATGGCTATAGGTACGGATATATGCGCACACGAGGCTGCTCTTGAAACGGGTCTTTCCAGCATCGGCGTCATGCCGTCGGGCCTGGACCAGATCTATCCAAGCCGACACCGTGGCTTCGCATCCAGGCTTGCCTCCACGCCTGGATGCGCCCTGATCAGCGACTATCCACCGGAGACAGGTGCCGCAAAGGTGAACTTTGTCCGCAGGAACAGGATCATCGCCGGAATGTGCAGTGCAACCATACTAGTTGAATCCAGGACGGACGGAGGCGGCATGATAACGGCACGTCTGGCCAGTTCCTACGGACGCGATCTATTCTGCCTGCCCGGAAGGATAGATGACATCTGTTCACAGGGCTGCAACCAACTGATACACGAGAAAATGGCAGAACCGATAGCCGAGCTGGGAGCCCTTGTCGAGGCCCTTGGGCTTGGTACTTCATCACGTCGAAAATCTTCGGACTTAAGGGCTGAGCTAGAGGAACATTATGGCAACGAAAGCCCGATGGTCCGGCTCGGACTTGAAATCAAAAAGCATCGCGATACCGATATTCCATCACTGGCCTCGACTCTTGGCATGCCTTATCTTGAGATATCGAAGATGTGTTCCATGCTGGAAGCAGACGGATTCATAAACATCGATCTGCTACAGCGATGTTCCATCAATGTCAAAATTGTGTAACTTTGTGGCTTGACCACGATGATATCTTGGTCAGACCGCATAATTATGAGATTCATAGACACACACACCCACAACTACGACCGGATGTTCGGAGCTGAGGCAGATGAAGTTATCTCCCGTTCTCGTGCCGAAGGAGTGGATTTGATGATACAGCCAGACGTCGACAGCAAGGAAAGAGAGTCGATGTTCGAACTGATAGACCGCCATCCCGACACGCTCAGAGGCATGCTTGGAGTTTATCCCGGCTCTGTAGATGAAAACTGGAGGGACGAGATCGACCGCATGCTTGCATGGAAGGACAGGAAGGACATCGTTGCTATAGGCGAAATCGGACTCGACTACCATTACAATAAGGATTTCGCAGCCGAACAGTGCGAGGCTTTCCGCATCCAGATGGAACTCGCGGCCGAATGGGGCCTGCCGGTAAACATCCACCTGCGCGAAGCGACTGACGATTTTTTCAAGGTCATGGATGACTGCAGGCATCTTGGTCTCCGCGGCAATCTCCACGCCTTCAGCGGCAGCTACGAAACTTTCCAGCGCCTCATGAAATACGGGGACTGGTACATCGGCGTCGGCGGTGTAGTGACTTTCAAGAAGGCCTCGCTTGCCGAAGTTGTAAGACGGGTTCCTCTCGAGCGCATTGTTCTCGAGACCGATTCGCCTTACCTCACACCCGTTCCCCACAGAGGCGAACGTAACGAAAGCAGCTACATCCCATACATAGCCGCAAAGATTGCCGAACTGCAAAATACCGATATTGAAACCGTTGCAGCTGTGACAACCTGCAACGCAGAAAGACTCTTCAGCTTATGATATCCTTGAACAGAAAAGCCGCGATACTCCTCATCTATACGGGAGGCACGATAGGCATGAAGGAAGACCCCGAGGACCAGACCCTGAAGCCATTCGATTTCAGCCAGATTCTTGACGAAGTGCCCGAACTGGGCAAGTTTGCGTTCAAGATCGACGCATATACATTCAGTCCGCTGATCGACTCATCCGACGTTGAACCGGGATTCTGGATCGACCTTGCAAGGCTGATCAAGAGCCGCTACGATGAGTATGACGGATTTGTGATCCTGCACGGAACCGACACCATGGCTTTCTCGGCTTCTGCGCTCAGCTTCATGCTTGAGGGACTGACCAAGCCTGTAATATTCACAGGCAGCCAGCTGCCTATCGGACGTCCGCGCACCGATGGGAAGGAGAACCTCGTCTCGGCGGTCGAGATCGCATCGGCCAAGGACGAAAACGGTCATTCCATGGTTCCCGAAGTCTGCATCTGCTTCGACTCGCTGCTTCTGAGGGGCAACCGTTCGACCAAAGCCGACGCGGAAAACTTCAACGCCTTCCGTTCCCCCAACATTGCACCTCTTGCCGAAGCAGGAATCAGCATTCGCTATGACAGGCGGCTGATCCGCTACCCTGACGACTGGGACAAAACTCTTTCAGTCAACACCGAGCTCGACACCAGGGTATCCATACTGAAAATCCATCCCGGAATCACTCCACAGGTAGTAAGGAACATCCTTCTCGGTGCCGAAACCAGGGCGGTGATAATAGAGACATACGGGTCCGGCAATGCAATCAGCCGGGACTGGTTCATAGACATAGTACG
Source organism: Bacteroidales bacterium (assembly GCA_024398125.1). Lineage (GTDB taxonomy): Bacteria > Bacteroidota > Bacteroidia > Bacteroidales > UBA932 > Cryptobacteroides. The sequence continues at coordinate 862 of JAKSJO010000030.1, read as the reverse complement.
GCAGGCCGGCGCCATGAACAAGATCCTCCTGAATGTAACGCAATGCCTTGCAGGAAGGGTCAACATGGACCTCTACGCAACCGGAAAGAAATTGAAAGAGGCCGGAGTCATAACAGGATATGACCTGACTACCGAGAGCGCCCTCGCCAAACTGTTCGTACTCATGGGAAAGAGCCAGGACAACAGCTGGGTCAAAGAAACGCTGGAGCAGGATCTCAAGGGAGAAATCGACCGGTGAGATACCTTTTCAGGCTTTCTTGAATCCAAAAAATATTGTCAAATGAAATTATTTTGCTAAATTGCAGCGAATTTAGAGTAGGGTGTAAAGTACCCTTTCGCCAAGAAAAATTATAACTATTTAATACATTATTAATTAAACACACTCAAAAACGGTTATGAAAAAGTTTTTCATGTTTTTGGCAGTTGCAGGCGTTAATGCCTTCACTGCAGCAACAGTCTTCGCACAGGAAGCCACTGGCCTCGACGCTCTGACTGCAGCAGCTCCTGAGGTTCCTCTTACCCAGGCTCTCAAGACCAAGTTCATCGAGGGTGGTGCAGGCTTCATGTCACTCGTCATCATCTGCTTGATCCTCGGTCTCGCACTCGCTATCGAGAGAATCCTTTATCTTTCATTCTCAAAGACCAACGCAAAGAAGCTCGTTGCCAAGGTTGAGAAGGCACTCGAGGAAGGTGGTATCGAGGCTGCCAAGGACGTATGCCGCAATACCCGCGGTCCTGTTGCCAGCATCTTCTACCAGGGTCTCCTCCGTTACGACCAGGGTATCGATGTTGTTGAGAAGACCATCGTTTCTTACGGTTCAGTACAGATGAGCAACATGGAGAACGGTCTTTCATGGATCTC
>JAKSJO010000003.1 GCA_024398125.1 Bacteroidales bacterium | reverse complement strand
CACAACCTCTATGTAGCTATGACAAACGGTAGCCGCATCGACGTTGACTGGGTAAGTTTCAAATAAGAAACTTTGTCAGTGAAATTCAGGGCTCTCGGATTCGAGGGCCCTATTTTTTTGTGGAATAATTGCTATCTTGCATTGATAAACGAATAACGGCAATGGCAGATCTCAAATATCTGGAGCTTCTCTCAAAGCAATTCCCGACGGTACAGGCCGCTTCGGCAGAGATAATCAACCTTGAAGCTATCCTCAAGCTTCCGAAAGGAACGGAGCATTTCGTGTCCGACCTCCATGGAGAGTACCAGGGTTTCCAGCATGTGTTGAGGAATGCCTCAGGTGTCGTTCAGCGCAAGATCAGCGAGGTGTTCGGCGATACGCTTGAGCATCAGGAGAAGAGAGATCTTTGTACCCTCATCTGCTATCCTGAGCAGAAACTGAAGATGACTCCGAAGGATGATGAATGGTACCGCGAGACACTTAACCGTCTTTGCGCCATGCTAAACGAAGCCTCGTCGAAGTACACCCGCTCCAAGGTCCGCAAGGCGCTTCCAAGCGAGTATGCATACATCATCGAGGAACTTCTCCATCAATCGGATGGTGTGGATGCACGCCGCCGCTATTATGAGACAATCTTCAACTCCATAATTTCTACGGGAGAGGCCGACAACTTTATCTGCCAGATGGCCGATGTGATCAAGCGCCTTCTCATCGACACACTCCACGTCATAGGAGACATCTTCGACCGTGGCCCAGGTGCGCACAAGATTCTGGACCTGCTGTGCAACTATCACAATGTCGATGTCCAGTGGGGCAATCATGACCTTGTATGGATGGGCGCCGCTGCAGGAAATGGAGCATGCATAGCCAATGTCGTGCGCAACAGTCTCTGCTATGCCAACATGGAAACCCTGGAGAACGGTTACGGAATCAATCTGATTCCGCTCATGACCTTCGCCATGGAGACCTACGGAGATGATCCATGCACCCAGTTCCTTCCACGTGTCGAAGGTGCCGAGGACAGCCGTCAGATGCAGCTCATGGCAAAGATGCACAAGGCGATTGCGATAATGCAGTTCAAGCTCGAAGGCCAGATAATACGCAATCATCCTGAATTCCGTATGGAATCGCGTGACCTGATGTCAAGGATAGACCTTGAGCGTGGCTCTGTACGCATTGAAAGGAAGTGGTACAAACTCAACGATACAAACTTCCCGACCCTTGATCCGGCAAACCCTACGGCACTGTCGGCAGCGGAGCAGGAGGTTATGGATGGACTTAGCTTCAGCTTCCGTCACAGCAAGCTGCTTGCAAAGCATATGCGTTTCCTCTATACCAACGGTGCATTCTACCTTGTCCGCAACGGCAACCTGATCTTCCATGGATCCATGCCTCTCAAGGAAGACGGCACCCTCAAGGAACTGACCGTTATGGGCCATAGATACAAGGGAAAGGCTCTTTTCGACAAGATCGATCAGGTCGTAAGACTTGGCTATTACGGCGAAAAGGGCTCGGCCGAAAAGGCTTACGGTGTCGATTATATGTGGTTCCTCTGGGGAGGTTCATACGCACCTCCATTCGACAAGGACAAGATGACCACCTTCGAGCGTCTGTTCGTGGATGACAAGACAACCCATGTCGAGCACAAGGGCTACTACCAGGACCTCAAGAACGACAAGGCTGTCTGCGAGATGATTCTCAAGGAATTCGGACTTGAAGGGGAGCATACCCATATCATCAACGGTCATGTGCCGGTCAAGAAAGGCGAGTCTCCTATCCGCGCGGAGGGTAAGCTCCTTGTCATCGACGGAGGCTTCTCGAAGCCATACCAGGCGACCACCGGTATCGCCGGATATACGCTCATCTACAACTCGCACGGCATGCTCATAGCCGAGCACAAGCATTTCTATTCAGTTGACAGGGCTCTTCAGGAAGGAAGCGACATCAAGTCGTTCCAGTCGGTAGTCGAGCACCTTGAGCACAGAACCAGAGTCGCCGACATCGACGACGGCAAGGTTATCAGTGCCCAGGTAGAGGATTTAAGAAAGCTCCTCGACGCATACCGCCAAGGAGCTATCAGAGAAAAGAAATAGTCTTCTAGAGAGTAGGGATGACCGTCTTGATCGTTCCGTCCTCGTTGAATTCCATCTTGTCGATACAGGTCTCGCGGTTGTAGCCGCCTGACATTCCCATCTTCACGCCTTCCGGACGGGTGTACCTGTGGTATACCATGTACCATTCGTCTGTTCCAGGAATGTTGAGGACTGAATGGTGTCCTGTGCCGAAAATCTGGTGTTCAGGTATCTGGTGGAGGACTACCTGTTCCTCAACCTTTGCAGGCTTGCCGTTGCGGATGAATTCGGTAGGGGACTCCGAGATGAGGTAGCGTACCTGGTAGAAGGTAGAACGGGTTCTGTTCTCGGACCACATGAAATAGTAGAGACCGTTTCTCTCGAATACATACGATCCCTCGAGGTAGTGGTACTCGGCAATCTTCGATCTAGGAATGAGCTCCTTCATTGTTCCTGGCACAAAGGAAACCATGTCGTCTGCAAGTTCTGCCATCCACATATAGGAGTTGCCCCAATAGAGGTAGTACTTGCCTGTCGCAGGGTCCATGAACACGTCAGGGTCAATGACGTCGTTCGGTGTGCCGGCTTCTTCCTTGGTTATGAGAGGCTTTCCGAGGGCGTCCTTGAAAGGACCTTCGGGGTTGTCTGCTACAGCTACGCCGATGGACTTGTTTGCAACGAAATAGAAATAGTACTTGTAGCCTTCGATCTTCTTGTGTGCCTTGTCCTTGTAGACGGGCTTCTCGATGATGCATGGTGCCCACGCATATTCCTTGCCCCAGTCGAGGTCGCGCAGATCGAGGATGACGCCTTCGTCCTTCCAGTTCTTCATGTCGCTTGACGAAAAGCAATGGAAGTCGTAGTTGTGCCAGCCGAACACGCCGTCGGTGGTAGGGTAGATGTAGTACTTGCCGGTCTTTTCGCTGTACAGAGCCTCAGGGTCGGCATAGAGACCGGGGAATACGGGATTGTTCACGTCTCTTTCGAGATACCATGGTTCGAGGCTGTCGCTCCATTTCTGGAGCATTTCATATTCTTCCTTGGAAACTCTCATGAACGAACCATGCTGAGGACCGTCGATGCCTTCGATAGGCTGCGGGTTGCGGAAGTTACGCATGTTCTTGTCGGCCGAGCATATCCTGTAGTTGCGAGGATTGCTTGAATACTCGATATAGCCGATCTGCCATCCCTCCTCGCCGGCTACCTTGAACGCCGATACACCTTCGCAGAGCTTGTTGCCCTCGAAGCGGATGTAGTCGTTCTCGTCCGGCTGTGGCCATGGGCCGGTAAGCGCCGGAGCCGCAGATGTGAAGATTCCAGGCTTGCCGCCTTCCTTTTTGATCATAAGATGATACTGGCTGTCGGCCTCGACCCAGTTGATGTCTGCGTCAATGGTCGCGTAGCCCCAGTCGAAGAGAAGCTTTGGCTGGGTCATCCGGGTGAAAGAGGCGTCTGCGTGGCAGTAGTACATCCTGTCATATCCCTCTTCTGCGCGGTTGAGCATTGAGAAATAAACCATGTATCCGCCCTTTTTGCCGTCTGCCCATACATAATCGTCGTCCCAGATTACCTGAGGCGCCCATACGCGGCATACCTTTGACCAGTCCTTGTATACGGATGCCGACTTGTCGGAGCCGTCCATGAAAATGTCGAGACCCTTGCGGAAGTCAAATGTCGTGGACTTCCAGTTCAGAAGGTCCTCGCTGCGGAGAAGGTCGATGCCGTAGTTCTCCCACTCGCTTGACTTGCCGAGCTCCTTGGTCTTGCTGTTGTTCATGTCTGTGGTCACCATCAGGTAACCGCTGCCGTCATGAGCTCTGAAGATGTAGGCGTCCCGTGTTCCACCTTCAATCCCTGCAAGCTTTGTCTGGTCGAAGACAGGCTTGCCGCTGATAAGGTCGTGGAAGTGCAGACCGTCCTGGGAAAGGGCGTAGGCAGTCCACTGGCCGTGGTCGGACATGTGGCAGAAGAGATAGCCGTATGTCAGGTCATCGCTAAGTTCAAGATTGCCTCTTGAAGACTGTGCCTGGGCAGCACAGCATGCTAGGCCCAGGCACAGAATTGTAGATAATATCCTTTTCATGAATTAGAATTTCCAAACCTGGATGGTGTTCTCACCTGGCTTGAGGTTCTCGAACGGACCAACCTTAGGGCTGGCTGTGTTGCGAGCGTTTCCGAAGAAGTCCTTGTCAAGGGTAAGAGGAGTACCGTCAGGGTTCTCATAGTAACCATTAGAGTAGTAGGTCTTGCCAAGGAAATCGGTGGTGATGAGAGGAGTCTTCACGTTGTTGATTGCGTTGTCGGCGGTGATCTTGATGAAGATACCCTCTGCGGTCTTCTCAAGAGCTACCTTTGCGTCAGCAGCGGTGCTTACTGCGTCTTCCTCATACTGATAGTGCTTTACACCGTTCATGTATACGTTTGAACCTACATGCATTGCAAGTGCGAAGCGTGATGACTGGCTGTTGCCCTGTGCCATCTGCTCAACGAAGCTCTTAGGAAGAGCGTCGGTCTTGCGGGTGTTCATGTCACGATAGATTCCAGGGTAGAATGGAGGTCTCTCGTCGTAAACTGAAGTACCTGCAGCCTTGTTCTCGAGCTTTGAGTCAGGAGCGATGGTGAAGATGTTGTTGTAGTAACGGTCGTCACCGCCAGGGAAGTTCATTACACCGACAATCTTGGTTGAGTGAGGTGCGTGGTATGGAGTGTAGCGGTCGAGTACAGGATGGAAGGTGATGTATCCTGATACGATGTTGTGTGCGAAGCATGCGCCCTGACCCCACTCGAGGAATGCGTTAGGAGAAAGCATCACGTTGTTGTCAACCATGCATGGTCCGTGGGTAACCTCGGTCCAGAGGTCGGTGTGGTCGTTGTCGAAGAATACGTTGCTTGAAACACGGGTGCCGATGCCCTGCCAGTCGAGCCAGAGGCCATTGTAGCCGTTCTCAAGGATGTTGTTGCGGATGATGCAGTCGATTGCAGCGTGGAGCTTGATACAACCTACCTCGGCACCTGCATACTGTCTCTTCGCATTGATGTCATGGATATAGTTGTTCTCGATGATTGAGAAAACGCATCCGAGGTGACCTACGACACCTGCCTGCTCGCAGTCGAAGATTTCGTTGTTGCGGACGATGTGCGAACCGATGTTCTCCTTCTTCCAACCCATGTCCTCAGCCTGGAAGATAACCTCGAGCTCACGGTTGAAGCCTACGAGCTCGCGCTCGATGGTCCAGCGGTTCTGACCTGACTGTCTGTCCTTTCCGAGGCTGACACCGACGCACTTTGAGTTGCTGATGACGTTGTTCTCGATGATCCAGCCCTTAGACCAGTGTGGGCCGACGAGACCCTGCTGGAATGCGGTAGGAGGAGCCCAGTTGGTAGCGGCCTGGCTCATGTGGAAACCTCTTACGGTGATGTAGTTCACACCTGGGAGTGCAGGGAAGAATACTGCAGGACGAGCATTGACCTCAACAAGCTCCTTGTTAGGGTTGACGCCTGGGCCGAAATTCGCCCAGATGGTGGTGGTGGCATCGGTAACCTCTACGTACCATGCGAGCTTTGCATCCTCAGGCTTCTTGGTGTTTCTAGGAATCTCAGGATTCTGGACACCCTCGAGTGATGTTGCCTGGAAGAGGGACTTGTTGTTGAGGTAAACCTCGCCAACTACGTACTTGTCGCTGGTCTGGCTGAGCCAGTCACCTACGAGAGGTTCTGCGAATGGGTTGAAATCCTTGAAGAAAGAGTTAGGGAGGACAACCTTCCAGATGTCTGACTTCTTCTCCTTTACCCAGCCGGTAACGACTTCTGAGCCTTTGATCCATACCTCTTCGCCTTCAGCTGCCTGATAGGTGATGCGGCTGTATACGTCAGCTCCTGAGTTGCGAGGCTGTACCCACTCGCGGTATACGCCTTCGTGTACGGTTACGCAATCTCCGGTCTTGAGGACCATGGCTGCCTTTGAAATGGTAAGGAAAGGCGCCTCTGCTGTTCCGGGATTCTGGTCTGAGCCATTCTTTGCAACGTGGTATTCAGTTGCGAAAAGGCCCTGTGCCATCAAAAGGGAAACGATGGCGATTGAAACTAGCTTTTTCATTATAGGTGTTATTTATGGTTTGATGTCCCAATATAGATAATAAACGTAATAATACGAAAAAACAGGAGTGATTGTTGATTCAATAACTCCTGTAGATTGTCTGTTTGCGCTTTATTAATCAGGAATCTTGTCGAAGAGAGCAAGAGTGGTGATTTCGTCCTTTGTTACCAGAATGGTGTCCTTGTAGCTGTGCTTGTTTGCTGCGATGACGATTTCCTTGTCTCCCTTTGCTGCAATTTCATCCTGCAGTTTCTTGATGAGTTCTGATGCTTTCATGATTATGTGGTTTAGTTTTGTGTCGATTTTGTGTGAAGATAGTGATTTTTCGGACAACTGCAAAGCCTGATTGCGGAAACGCGGAGAAAATGATATCTTTGTTGAAAGACGAGAAATTATAACATTTACTATATGAGAGCTTTAAGACATCTCCTTTCTGTCGCTATCCTTTTTGCGACTTGTGTATTGCCGTCCAAGGCGGCAGAACCGTTTGTATCATTCACAAAACAGGATGGTGCAACACTGCTGATATCCCGTGGCGAGACCGTCAGGATACAGGTGGACGAAGCCGAACATTCTGGAGTTCTCCGTGCCGTCGGCTCTCTTTCGGAGGATATCCTCGAGGTTACCGGAAGCCCGTCCATGATAGGACAGTATTCCGATGCACGCATCATCATCGGCTCTCTCGACAAGAGTGCAACCATCCAGCAGCTCGCCAAGAAGAAGGTCATCAATATCAATGACCTCAAGGGCAAGAAGGAAAAATACATCATAAAGACAGTCGGGAATCAGCTCATCATTGCGGGAGCTGACCTTCGCGGTACCGAGTATGGCATCTATGAATTCTCAAAGCAGATAGGAGTGTCTCCATGGCACTGGTGGGCAGATGTACCTGCTGAGAAGCATGACAGGATATATGTCTCCAATGGAACCTACACCGATGGAGAGCCTGTGGTCGAGTACCGAGGAATATTCCTCAATGACGAGGCTCCTTGCCTTTCGGGATGGGTGAATGAGAAGTTCCCTGATGCCGAGTGCGCTTCAGCCGATCCGAATCTTGCCCATGGCTTCAACCATCATTTCTATGAGACCCTCTTCGAGCTTCTGCTCCGTCTCAAGGCAAACTATCTCTGGCCAGCAATGTGGGGCAATGCATTTTATGCGGACGATCCTATGAACAGCGTAACCGCAAAAGAGATGGGCATCATCATGGGTACATCGCACCATGAGCCAATGGCCCGCAACCACCAGGAGTGGGCCCGCAACAGAGGTGCAAACGGCCCTTGGGACTATGATGCGAACCCTGAGGTTCTCGACGAATTCTTCCGTCAGGGCATTCGCCGTGCGAAGGATACTGAAGACCTCATCACCATCGGCATGCGTGGCGACGGTGACGCTGCAATGGGCGGCAAGGATGGTCATGATGACGAGTATTTTATCAAGCTTTACGAAAGAATCTTTGACGCGCAGCGCCGGATTATCCAGGAAGAGACCGGAAGACCTGCGTCAGAGCGTCCTCAGATGTGGGCGATCTACAAGGAGATGCAGCGTTTCTATGACCTTGGTCTCCGTGTCCCTGAGGATGTTCTCATCATGCTCTGTGACGATAACTGGGGAAATATCCGCTGTGTTCCGGGATCTTCTCCTGAAGGAACCCTCGAGTATGACAAGAACAAGCTGGCAGCACGCAAGGGCGGCTATGGAATGTACTATCATGTCGACTATGTCGGTGCGCCCCGCAATACAAAATGGGCGAATGTGACTCCGATCGCGCACCTTTGGGAGCAGATGAACCTCTGCCACCAGTACGGCATCGATCGCCTCTGGATACTCAATGTCGGTGACCTCAAGCCTATGGAGTATCATATCGACCTCTTCCTTGAAATGGCATGGAATCCTGACAAGTACTCCGAGGCTGGCTCATATCTCGCCCATACAAGAGAGTTCTGCGAGGTTGCCTTCGGCAAGGAGAATGCTGACGAGACAACCCGCCTCATGGAACAGTACCTTATCTACAACGGCCGTGTCACCCCTGAAATGCTCTCTTCGAGGACATACAACCTCGCTTCGGGCGAATTCCTTCAGGTCGTGAATGAGTACAAGGCGCTTGAGGCAGAGGCTCAGCGTGTATACTATACCCAGATCGGTGTAGATTACCGCGATGCCTTCTATCAGCTGCTTCTCTATCCTATCCAGTCGATGTCGAACCTTTACGAGATGTACTATGCCCAGGCGATGAATCACTGGTGCTACGAAAGGGGTCTCGCTGAGGCGAACGACTGGGCTGTGGTTGTCGAGAGGTGCTTCGCTCGCGATGACTATCTGACCAATCAGTATCATTCTCTCAATGGCGGCAAGTGGAATCATCTCATGGACCAGACGCATATCGGCTACACTTCTTGGCAGCAGCCTAATGAGCAGGTAATGCCGGCGGTTTACCGTCTCAGTGAGGAGCAGCTTCGCGACGGTGGCTTCATTTTCTCTTCTAAGAATGGCTACATAGCAATCGAGGCTGAGCACTACTACTCTAAGGTTGAGGCAGCCAAGGCTTCATGGGCTCTCATGCCTAAGTATGGCCGTACCAAGTCTGCTATCGCTCTCATGCCATATACAGCGGCATGCGAGGGCGCTTCAGTCTCATATAAGGTCGAGCTTCCTAAGGATGTCAAGGACATCAAGCTTCATGTCATCACCAACTCGACCCTCCCATATCTGCGTACCAAGGGACATCGCTATGCTGTATCAGTCGACGGCGGCGCTCCTGTTGAAATCAATTATAACGGAGAGTATACGGAGGAGAATGTAAACCTCACATTCAGCGTTGTCGCTACACGTGTCATCGAAACCGTGACCGACATGAAGCTGGGTGGGGGAGAGCCTGCTGAGGATTCCATGGCGGCTCATACCGTAACCATCACTCCTATTGATGGCGGTATGGTGCTTGAGAAGCTCGTTGTTGACTATGGAGGATATGAGCGCCAGCACCTGTTTGGAACCGAGAGCAGTTTCCGCAATGAGAACCCTAATGTGATACCAGTGCCTGCACGAAGATTCCCTCCAAGACAGCAGTAACAGTCATACAGATAATGGAACAAGCCCCGAAGGACGTTACGTCTTCCGGGGCTTACTTGTTTCTTCGAATGGTGCCTTGGGGAATTATCCCTGCGGACATAAAGAAAAATGCCTTTCCAAATGGTGGAAAGGCACGTTATTTGTTTTGGTGGGAGCTGAGGGAGTCGAACCCCCGACCCTCTGCTTGTAAGGCAGATGCTCTAAACCAACTGAGCTAAGCTCCCAAATCGTTTGGGATTGCAAATGTAGACATAAAATTTGAATCTGCAAATTATTCGGTAGATTTTTTTTCGATTTTGTGCGAATATTTTATAGATTTGTAAAAAAGTAAGTACTATGAAAAGACACTTCAACTTCATCTTATGCATGGTTGCCACCATTCTTATGGGAACCTCATGCGTATTCCGTATCGGCAATGATAACGGCCATCATGGCTCTGGCCATACAAGATATCCAAACGAATTCTATCTCAGTGAGTCTTCCGCGCAGTGCTGGGGTTACTACTATAACGATAAGACTCTCAATTATACATTGAAGCTTTCTAGTGGTCGCTACAGCGCCAATGGAGATTTTGTAGGGGAGGGTGTTGAGCTTGTTCTCGACCTTCTTGGAAAACCTTCCGAGAATATGTTCATTACTGCGGGAACGTATGTGATCTCACATGATAAATACCAGCCATTGATGTTCCTTGATGGATATGAGGAGGATGGCCAGATATATCCTTCGTACTTCTACATCAAGTACAAGAATGGAAACTATACCCTGGAGACTATCAATTCAGGAACTGTCACCATCAACTATAAGGGAAGCGAGATGATTGTGGATGCAAGAGTCTATACCCGCGACCGCAGGCTCTACAAGTTCACCTATCAGGGTGTCGTAAGGGTAGAGAACCACTCGGGAGAGGTCAATCCAGGAACAGGTGGCGGTTCAGGTTCTGGTTCGGGAACAGGATCCGGTAATGTGAAGGGAAACTATAAGATGGACTTCGTTGCGGGCGCTTCATATAAGGGAACCGAGTTCAGCGACGATACCCATAACTATTCACTTACACTTGCAAGCGGCCAGTATGCTGATAACGGCGATTTTGTGGACAAGGGTGTCGAGCTTGCAATCGACTTCCTTTGCAAGACCTCGTCGACAGTCGCGCTCCAGACGGGAACCTATACATGTACTTTCAACGAGTACAAGCCACTGCGTTTCCTTGAGGGATTCTATTCGGAAGATGATGAGTGTACCTATCCTACCTATGTCTACATCCAGCATGACAACAAGGGTAACTACGACCTGCTGAATGTCATCGATGGAACCATCAAGGTCTCACAATCGAACGGTGACTACACCATCGCAGCAGACCTTGTTGTGGATGACGGCAAGAAGAGTAGATACACTTTCGACTACAGCGGACGCATCACTTTCAGCAACGATGCAACCAGGTCTGCCACCAAGTCCGGTATCGTTCGTCGCGAGGATATCCAGACGGGAAGAAAGGGTGTCATACGTACAAAGTCTTCTTCGGGACTTGAAACCGATGCGAAAAAGGCTTATATTTGCCGTGAGATCCAATAGGTCTCAAAACTGATCGAAGATAACGAGCCGCTTTCGGGCGGCTCTCGATATGGGGATGTTTTGGTTTTGACAGCATCGATGTCGGTCAGTAAGCACGTCGGGAGCCAGTGCCCCTCCCGTTAATCTCGGACGCAAAAAATTAGTTGGCAACAACTCTTATGCACTCGCTGCCTAATCTACCAAGTAGTTTAGCTTAATCCGGTCCGCCAAGGCTGCGGGCCCGACGAGTATCCCTCCGAACTTTAGGCCGGTTATGGTCGGATCCAGGGGTATCATCTAAACCGGATGCTCGGGCCAGACGCCTCTAAGACCCGCTAAGATTTAGAGGATAAGCCTTGGGTAGCCTGTCTTTCGGCAGCCCTCGGTCGAAAACCAAAGGAAGAATAAGCGTGTAGAAAGCTGATTGGTGCGTTGTTTGGACGGCGGTTCGAGTCCGCCCATCTCCACCGAAAAAGCCTCTGGAAATTTCCAGAGGCTTTTTTGCCCTCTGCATTACCCTTTATAAATGGGAAAAACGAGCGATTGAATATCCGAATACTCATTTTTCATCAATAATAGTTCTATATTTGAGTCAGGTTTAACACTTACGCTATGGAGAGCAAAAAGTTCCGTCAGTACGTTGGCATACTTGCAGCGGTTGTGTTTTATTATTTGATCCATGAGGGCGCACATCTTCTGTCGGCCCTTGCCATGGGTGTATTCAAGAGTGTCCGTTTCATGGGCGTCGGGATGCAGATAGATGTGAACAGCGAGCTGATGACGTCTGCCCAGATGGGTATCTTCTGTGCTGTCGGTGCCATCGCGACCCTGGTGGCCGCATATGTCCTCGTGGCTCTCACAGGCAGTATATGCAAGAGCCAGAGCAAGCTGCTGAAGTCAACGATGTACTACATAACCATCGCCATGCTCCTTCTTGACCCTTGTTATCTAAGCATCCTTTGCGGATTCTTCGGCGGCGGTGACATGAACGGCATTGCCCTTCTCATACCTGAGGCAGTCGCAAGAGTGATTGCTGGAGTTCTTCTCGTATTGAATGCCATCGTATTCTGGAAGGTGGTACTTCCTCAGTATCAGAAGACTTTTGCAGAAGCGTCGGACATGCAATAGTGGTGTGTGAGTCAATGTTTTCCTTTAAATAATTTGTATATTTGTCAGATACGGACTTATCACGATATTTCAAAACGACTCTTTATGAAGACTTTTCAGACGCTTTCATCTCTTTTCCTGGGTATCAGCCTGGTTCTCACTTCGTGCGGTGGCGGGCAGAATCTTGAGTCACGTCTGTTCGAACCTCTGGCTATCGAAAAGCCGGAGTGGCAGGAAAGCCCTCAGGGAGCATACCGTGCCGACGGCGCCCGCGGTCAGTATATAATGATCCTCCCTGACAGCGATGCTGTCATTGCCGTAACGGCAGATTCTCCTAACCTTCAGGGAGAGCAGAACCTTATTTACAAGTATATCTTCCCTGTACTTGCGGAACTTAAATAATGGGTGGTAGCAATATGAAAAAGATATTTATCATTCTCGCTTCATTGATTGTCGCTTTTAGCGCATGTTCCAAGCTTCCGATTCCTGGTCTGCCGGGAAATGATCCTGAGCCGGGTCCAGAGCCGGAAGAAGAGATCGATAATTCAATCCTGACAATTGATGTCACATTGGAAGATCTGGCTTGTGAAGACGGATATGATGCATCAATGGCTGCATCTTTCTTGAATTGGACGGCCGGTGACAGGATATCCGTGATAAACCTTTCTACAGGAAATATTCTTGGAGGAGATCTGGTAACAGAGGAATCTGGAAAGACTGTCCGCTTCTCCGGTAGCCTGAAGGGCTATTTTTCAGAGAAAGATCATCTTGCTTTCATATATCCATCGCAGGGTTTTGTCGAGGAGGAACCGTTCAGCGTCTTGAATATAGATCTTACGCACCAGACAGGCTCCTTGGATGTTCCTCTCGTGTTGTGTGGTGATAATTACAGAGATGATGAGTCTGATTCCGAAGACCCAATCCTGTTCACTCCTCTTGTGTCCTGCTTCAAGCTCGATATTGATGGCTTGAAAGCGGATGATGTGTTGCAATTCGTCAGGATAAATGACATGGGCAGCACAATTACCCTTTTCGCCAATGACTCTAATACAGGCTTGAACCGCTATGTCAGAGAGGCTGCCCCTGTCATTATTTCGTCGGAGGGCATCGAAGTAGGTGCAGATGGCAAGGCAACCTTGTATTTCTCTGCATTCTCATCTCCTGTCAAGTATTTACGAAAAGTCGATGTTGCTACCAGGGATCAGAGCTACAAGGCCGAGTGGGTTGGTGATGGGTTCGAAAAGGGACATTATTATGAATCGTCTGTTTCCGGTGTGAAAGAGCTGTTTGTATTTGAAGATTCCAATTTCGAAAAGTATATACTGGATAATTTTGATTCTGATGGAGATGGCAAGATCAGCCAGATTGAGGCAGATCGCGTTAGGAGCATAGAACTCAATACAGATAACATCGAGTCTTTATATGGTATAAAGAATTTCGTGAATCTTCGTAGCTTGGCAATAAAAGGTCGTGCAGCAAAATGGATGGAAGATGTGGACTCCCGAAACATTTATTCCTCCGGCCCATGGAATGAAGTTTTAAATCTCCCTGATCTAAAGGGTACTTCAGCTACGGGTAAACTCAAGTCTCTTGACGTCAGCGGCATGGCTAATCTGTCCTATCTCAGTGTTCGAAACAATATGCTTGAGGAACTGAATATCGATGATTGCTATTCGTTGACAAACTTGGATTTGTCATATACGCGTCTGTCTTCGATATCTTGTACAATCCGCTGGAAAATGGAGTCCCTTTCTTGTTCCCATGCGTCATTGTATGATGTGGATTTTTCAAACTATTTTAATTTGCAATTTCTTGATTGCAGTAATAATTATATAAACACTATTGATATCTCAAATAGTACTCAATTATGGTATCTGGCTTGTAGTACTAACCAGATTACAAGCCTTGATGTATCTAATAATACTATGTTGACGAATTTGCATTGTTCTAGAAACCAGCTTTCAGATTTGGACGTATCGAATAATGTGGAATTAGACTATCTGAGCTGTTCCGATAATAAGCTGACAAGTCTTGATACTTCGAAGAATACCAAATTGAGGTATTTGCTTTGCTATAATAATCAGCTTACCGATTTGGACGTATCGAATAATGTGGAATTAGACTATCTGAGCTGCTCCGAAAATAAGCTGACAAGTCTTGACCTTTCCGATAACGCAGGTTTGCGGAATCTGGATTGCAATCGAAATGAGCTCACGTCGTTGGATGTTTCCAAGACAAATTTGGGGAACAGCAATTATCAGTATCCATTGAGTTGCGCCTTCATGCCAAGTCTCAAGACATTGAAGCTCCATGCCGGCTGGGAAATTGAAGGAATCAATAAGAATCGCAGTGCACAGTACATAGGGAAAGACACAGAGATTATATACGACTAGTACTTGTTTCGCGAAAATGATACTATTGCCTGCTGATATTGATCGGCAGGCTTTTTTTATTTCCGTTTTCACAATCTGCAAACGGATAAAGATATGTTTTTTGCGCTTTGTTATGTTTTGTTCAGCCACTTTTGCCGGCAACCAAAACAAACAGTCATGAAAACATTTTTTATCATTGCACCTCTCTCGCTGCTGGCAATCGCCTGCAATAAGCTTGATGCCCAGCTGAACGAGAACCCTGAAGAAATCATTCTCAAGGTAGAAGATGACACGCTTGACATGAGCGTGGAGACAAAAGCCACAGCAATCACCTCCGTCCCCGGCACTCTTTATTGGGAGGGAACTGCCGGTACATGGAAGAACGAGACGTCCAGATGGGCATCTGCCAGTGCGAGTGTCTCATCGGGAAAGATCAGCACAGGAAAGTACCAGACAGCGACTGCTACTGCGTACAACTATTATATCGCTAATTCAGCGATTACCTTTGCCGCCGGCGGGTCAACCATATCGGCAGGCAACACAACTGACGTGATTGCTGGATGCACTCAAGGGGCGACAAATTCGACGGCTCCGTCAGTCACCCTTGAACATGTCTTTGCCCGCACTGGAACGCTGACTTGCAATACACAGTCCGGATACACGATAAGCAACGTTTCATGGAAGATACAGTCAAAGTCCGGAAGTACAGGAGGAACGGCAGGAACCTATAATATCGCTACAAAGGGATGGAGTGGCGTGACCGCTTTGAGTCAGCAGGCCATAACGTCATCTTCTGATCTGTATTGCACTCCAGGTGTCTATACTGTCACAGTATCATATACTTTGTCCCTTGGCGACTGGTCCCAGTCCTTCACGAAGTCTGGCGACGTTACTCTTGTCGCAGGCAAGATCAATAACATTACATGTACGGCAATCGGTGGTGCGGCATCGCAGATCTCGCTTTCGGTTACGCTTGCGGCATGGGGTACACAGGCACTGACATTAACACTATCCTAATCAAAGTGCAAATGAAAAGACTGCTTTATTGTATCCCGGCATTGGCACTGTTTTGTGCCTCATGTGAGAAAGATGCTGACATGCATCCGCTCGATAATTCCGAGGAAATCTGTTTTACGGTGGAAAGCGTATTCAATGCTGAGGTAAAGACCAAGGCCACTTCAGCTGTTACAGAGTTGGCTTCATTCAATGTCAATGCGGTCAAAGGTGCCCTCGGCTCGACTGAAACCAGTATATTCAATGCCGAGTTTACCAAGGATGGCTCATCATCAACCTATAAGGGAGGCAAGTATTGGCCGGCTACAGACCCTTCATACCGGTTTTACGCCTCAAATGTCAAACTGACACCATCCGCCGAAGGTCCTGTCGTAGAGGCAGGAAATACCACGGACGTCGTATGCGCTGTGCTTGCGGACCCATCATTCAAAACAAGCAATGCCCTCGTGTTCAGCCACATTTTTGCCCGTATCGGCTTCTGCAATATCATTGCTCCTGAGGGCTATGCCGTCAGTGGTCTGGAAGTTACCCTGACTCCGAAGACGGGGGGGCTCTATAACCTCTATGCCGGTAACGGCAAGACAGATGGAACAGGTTGGAGCAGTGTGTCTGAAGGTTCGTCCGCCATGCTGGCAAGTTCTATCGGCTCCACCATAGACAATGGGCTCTATCTCGTTCCTGGGAATTATGTTCTTTCGGCATCCTATACGCTTACCGCAGGGGACTACTCGGAAAACTTTACAAAGACATCTACGGTGTCTATCGTGGGCGGTAAGATAAACAACATATCAGCGACTCTTCCAGAAGGTGGCGCACAGCAGATCGCGTTCACTGTATCAGTTGCACCATGGGAGACAAACAATATAACGGCAACCTTAAGCTAGATAAAAATGGCAGCAATGTCTTTCAAATGCAATGGCCTGTTGTCGTTTCTTGTCTCCTGTTTGCTCCCTGTCAGCTGCTCCGATGTTCTTGAAGAAAGCTCATGCCTGGATGAATGCATCAGATTCGAGATTAAGGAAGAGAACATGCCGCTGGTAAGGTCGATGTCTGAAAGGACTTCCGTGACTGGCTTTACATGCCTGGCTCTTAAATCCGACAACAGCGTGCTCGTCAATAACATGGTGACTGCTAGATCTGGCTCGGGAGAGATACTGGCAGGACGATACTGGCCATCTTCCGGCAGCTGCTCGTTCTTCGGAGTACTTCCTAATGTCAGCATGACCAACAGTTCTGGAACCGTGACATTCCCTGTGGGAACGCCGTCATCCAGATTGACTGGAAATGAAGACTACATCTTCGCATCCAGGCGGAATGCCGCCAATGGCAAGACTGTATCTATGACATTTTCTCATATACTCAGCAATGTTGCAGGGCTGAAACTGACCGGTGAAAAGGAAGGGACAAGGACAACTGTGACAGCGGTGACCTTGTCGCATCCCGGATACGGAACATATCAGTGCGCGGAGGGAGGCGATTCCTGGGTCAATCTGGGGACAGAGGAGACAACACCTTTGTCAACCAGTTTCAGTTCAGCCAGTCATGCGTCCGGTTCAGTCATTGAAGGGAAGGAGACAGGAATATCTTTCGACAACATTTCGGTCATTCCTGGAAACTGGACGATCCGGGTCCGTTACAATGTAACGGCAGGCTCAGAGACCAGAAGCTATGACAAGTCGGGTCGCGTAAGCTTTGTCGCCGGCAAGAAGTGTACGGTCAGCGCGACTCTGACCAATGACGTAGGGCTTCTGAATCTTTCTGTCAGCGTCAGCGATTGGGAACATGGCAATTCGGCGACGGCGTGGGTAGAGGACTTCATGCCTGGGGCATCAATAAGCTTCAACCTTAATGGGGAATGGCAGAAATGTGGGACGGCATTGTATTCTGAACCAGAAAAGTATTATGGCATATTCGAACCGGTACCTCTGGAAACGGGGACCATCATGGCTCTCAAGACAATGTATATGACAGTCTCTGGACTTGAAACCTTCCGCTTTTATGTATCCAGGACATATACAGGAAACGAAGCGTATTCCATCGCAGTCTCGAAGCCTGACCAGGACCTGCTGAATGAGTTCCCCAGCATTATGTCTATGTACAAAGCATATTGGCTTAAGGAGGGCAATGCGCCATATTTCATGACGACAGGAAATCCCCTGTCAAACAATCAGGCCGCATCGCTCCTGCCGTCTCGTAATGATGTGTCGGGATTATACAGTGAGGTCGTATACAATGACCTGGATCCTATGAAGGAATACCGCATTCAAGTGGTTACTTCGATTGCTAACGGATATGGGACAGCGGATAGCTTCGTCTATGTTCCGAAAGAGGAGTACCAGAAGTAGGGAGTCTGGCAGCATCGTGCTGTCAAAAGAAATACAATTATGAATATGACTAAGGTTGTGGCTCGAATACTATCGGCCACAGTGATGATGTGTACATCGTGCACAATGGAACCGGAAAATGGAACCGGTTGGGAACCCGTTTCATTCTCGGCCGTGGTGAATACGAAGTCTTCGGCCATGGAGATAGGGACGCTGGATCTTCTCGTGTTTCATCCGGATGGAAGGATCGGCACTTATTCTAGAGTTCATGGAGACGAAGTGAGAGCAAGGGTGTCAACTGGTTCTATGATGGAATGGTATCTTGTCGCCAATGCTCCTGATGGAGGCCTTGACGGTATCTCCTCTGAACAAAGTTTGCTATCCTGTCTATCTAGACTCTCGGACAATGATCCTTCGGAATTCGTCATGGCTGCATCAGGGAAACAGGTGTTCGCCGCTGGCGATCATGTCGACGCGGAGCTTGTAAGACTGCCATGCAAAATCACACTCGAATCATTTACGCCTAGGTTTCTTGAAGCTTCGTATTCGGGCTGTGATGCAAGGATGACGGGACTCTTTTTAATCAATGCAGTGGGGTCTTGTCCGTATAGCATGGTCCCACAGGCGGGTGACTGGTATAACAAGATGGGAGTGGATGTCTCACTTCCGCAAAACGTGAGAGACTGCATAGTCAAGGAATTTGACATCCCCCTTTCGGCATCAAGAGTGGATGGGCCATGGTCATTCTACTGCATGCCGAATCCTGTCGATAATGGAATCCACTCCGGAACTTCTCCGGCTTGGAGCCCGCGCAATACAAGACTCGTCTTGGAACTTAGCATAGATGGGGTCAAGAGATGGTATCCAATCGACCTTCCCGCTATGAAATGCAATCACGAGTATATTGTAGAGTCCTTGATACTGCTCGGTGAGGGCTCGGAGCATCCGGACATTCCTGTGACCCGCAGGGATATAGTCTTTGATGTAAGTGTGAATCCTTGGGAAAACGAGTCCAAGGAAATAATCTTCTAATTATCCAGAAGTACTTTATGAGAATGATAAATCTATACAGGAAATCAATTGCGGCTATCCTCCTTTGCACATCTCTGTTTACAGGATGCGTAGAGAATGAAAACATAGGCTCGCAGGACAAAACGGAACCGGATTGCAGGATGGTTCAGATAAGTGCCTCGACAGGTCATGAAGCTGCGGGCACGAAAAGCAGCTATGTTACAGCTGCCGCCGAGTCGAAGGTAAACGACATGTCCGTTTTTATTTTTGACGGCAGTTCCTTGTATTACAGCGGGTATTCCTCGAATTCCGGAAATATGACCGTCCCAATGTATGCCGGAAAGACTTATTCCGCACATGTTTTTGTCAATATGGGCGATCTAAGATCTGAAATAGGCTCGATCGATCAGCTTCGGGACTACAAGTACTCTGTTACGGCTACCAATATGACGGGGTCTCTTCCGATGTATGGAAGAAGCAATCTGTCGGTGACAGCATCCACGCAAGATGCATCGATTCCGGTACAGAGACTTGTTGGAAGGTATGAATTGAGGATCAGCAAGGCAAATCTGCCGGACGGCGTGTCCTTGACAGTCAACAGTGTCAGGGTACGTAACATGGCATCTTCGATATGCCCATTCAGCAGTGAATACGTGGCAACGGGTACTGTTGCGGATGGAGATTGTTCATCATCGGAAGACATTGCATCCCTGAATGCCGGCGGGTCGGTCCTTTACTATGTTGCAGAGAACCTGCAGGGGCAGGAGCCCGGAATCAAGGATCCCAGAGACAAGATCCCAACCTACGCCTTTTCAAATGTAAATCCGGATAAGGCAACATATCTTGAGATAAAAGGCTGCTTCAGAAAGGAAGGGAACGACATTGACGTTACATACAGGTTCTTTCTTGGAGGCAACAGCACGGATGATTTCAACATAAGGAGAAACACCAACTACATCGTAACGCTGGCCCCTTATGACCTGAATAATGGAAATGATTGGTGGAAATGCGAAAAGGATGGGCCGGATCCGGGCTTAGACCCGCTGTACATCAGTGTATACCTCAATCCTTCTTCAATCACGGTTGGAGGAATGTCCGAGGTGACTGTGAATGCGCATTATTCGGATGGAACCATTGCAGACGTTACAGACATGGCGATCAAAAGCGTCGCAAATCCAAATATTGCGACCATGAATGGCAGAACCCTTGTCGGCGAGGCGGCTGGCTCGTCGGTCATCAGTGCAAGCTATAAAGGCAAAAGTGCAAGTGCCGCTTTGACGGTTCAGGCTGCGGAAGTGGTTACGCTTGATCATATCAGTGTTTCATTGCGCCCATATACGATAAAGGTAAGTGGAACCTCAAGTGTGACGGTTATAGCATACTATACCAATGGCACGACCGGCAATGTGACCAGTTATGCGGTCAAGAACAGTGGCAATACCGCAGTCGCAACCATCAGCGGAAACATTCTTACGGGAGTTTCAGCAGGAACGTCGACAATAAGTGTAAGCTATGCAGGGCAGAATGATTCTGCGGTTTTGACAGTAGAATCAGACCAGACTGCACCGGTAGATCCTGTTACTCCTATAGATCCGGATCCGGTAGATCCTGTTGATCCGGAAGACCCATCGGATCCTGTAACTCCGGATGTGGTTACGCATGCTCTTGAGATAACACCAGGCAGCCAGACCGTAAAGGCGAAAAAGAGTGTGAGCTACAATGCAACTTACTACACAATAACAAATGGAGTAAGAGATGGCGGTATAGACGTGACAGGTGATGCTTCATGGCATATCAGTTCAGGTGGATCCTATGCAATCAGCAATGGTGGTGGAAATTACACAGGAAAGGATGTCGGTTCAGCAGTTGTTCTGGCTACATATGGTGATTTGATGGCAACGGCAAGCCTTACAGTAATACAGGCAGATTATTTCAGGGTCAGCTGTCCTTCCTCAGTCAGCATTTCTGCGACATATTATTCAGTTCGTAATGGCTCACATTTGGAACATTCTACGGAAAGAACAACATCTAGGATCGCGGTTTTGATGTCAAAGAATATGTCTACGTATGAAGATGTCACTGATCGATGCACATTCATTATCACAAGTGGAGCTACGTATTTCAGCGTCTCGCCGTCAGGTGTCGTGTCGTCCGACCTGAATCCTACGGCATATCTGAACTGTCCGGCTTCAGGAAGCTTCAATTCGACTTCAAAGACGGGATCTGTAAAGGTCTGGTATACGGACGAGGATGGCACCGTGCATACAAATGATGTGTCAATTACTGTAAATCTATTCTATGATAACGGCAGCAGTGGCTTGAGAAACTAGAATATCATCTGTTTTCTTTGATGCGGGAAGCTGTTTTGAAATGAGATTCGCTTATTTCAGAACAGCTTCTTATATTTGTCATGTATGGAAACTGTGAAGAGAATAGTTGCTATGGCTGTGGCGTTGATTGCGGCCACGGCTGCATGGGGCCAGAAGGTGGACTGGTCGCTCGATTACCAGTACTATTTTGACAACCGCGAATTCGACAGGGGAGGAGAGGCATTCACAGAGTCGATGACCCTGAACGCTGCCAGGATTACTCCTTATCTGACCATCGATATGGGCAGACCCTTGTCCAGACGTATCCGCCCAGGTGATTCATCGCATAGGGTGGTCGCTGGAATGGACCTTTACAAGGATATGGGCAACGGCGAAAAGAATTTCAGCCTGTTTGACGAGATATCATTCTACTACGAGTATGATGCAGCATGGCGCAAGGGCCGCAGGTTCTCGATGACAGCCGGTGTCCTGCCAAGGACATTGACAGAAGGATACTATTCACGCGTGATCTTCTCCGACGCCACGAAGTTTACGGATCACAATATCGAAGGCCTGCTTTTGAAATACAGTTCCAATACGCTTTTCAGTGAACTGTGGTGTGACTGGATGGGACAGTATGGCTATGACAGACGCGAGCGCTTCCAGGTCAATACCGCCGGGCAGTGGGATTTCAGCCGCATCATTTCGTTTGGATGGAATGCCAGCCTGTACCATTTCTCCGGCTCGGAGCTTGAACACTATGTGGTCGACAACTTCCTTGCAAACTTATATCTGAAGGCTGATCTCGCAAAGAAGGCCGGCATGCAGGCTCTCAGTCTCAATGCCGGACTGCTGACCGGTTATCAGCGCGACCGCAGGGAAGATCTTTACGTGGTTCCCGTGGCTTTTGAGAGTGTCATGGACGCAAGAAAGAACAATCTTGGTGTCGAGAATACTTTCGTCTGCTCTCCGGACATGATGGTCAATTACGACCTTCTCGGACCCGATCTGTATTTTGGCTCGCCTTTCTATCATACTTCTACCGGAACTCTCCGTCCATACGACAGGTTGGAACTTTACTGGCAGCCGCAGATCGGCCGCAATGCCCATGTCCGTCTCTCGGCTGTGTGCCATTTCGCAAAGGGCGATGCCGACCGTTTCTGCTATCAGGGAATGCAGCAGAGATTCTCCGTCATTTTCGACATTAAACCTCTTTCCCGCAGCGTCCGATGACTTTCCAGGCTCCGGTCGGACGCCGATGGAGACGAATCTTTGAATTTAATCCAACATTCGATGGCACGATAGTAAAAGAATGCCGTCTGGTGGATTATTCTTGCACCGGATTGCAACAATTTGCGACATTTTTTAACAACAATCAGGTGAAATAGTATTATTTTTGTTATCAAATCAGTAGACGTTTTAGTATAATCAGGAATTGAAAGGTATCATTCGAAAGATTGTGCCGGCTATTCTAGCTACGACATTCATGTCGGCCTCCTGCGGCAAGATGCAGGAGACTGGTTATTTGTGTCCTATCACATTCAAGGCAGAGGCTGGCGTGTCGCTGATGACAAAGTCCGGTTCACCTCTCAAAGATCAGGTTACAACTTTCAAGCTCTACGGAGCCAAGACCGTTTCTCCGTCGCCGGAGACTGTCTTCGACGGCTTTACCATGAACTATGCCGATGACGCTTGGAACTACAAGGGAGTGAACGGCCAGGAAATACAATACTGGGACTTCAAGGCTGAGAATTACAGATTCTCCGCTGCTACCGATGACTTTGTTGTGGATTCCGGAACCGCCCGCATCGAGGGTGCATCGTCGAGTGACAGCGATAATTTCCTCGCGTTGGAGAATTACAATACAGTTCCAAAATCGGAATTTGGAGAACCTGTCGAATTGCAGTTCTCCCGCCTTCTCTCCAGAATCAGCGTCGCATTCTATGAAGACATGGAGGACTGGGAAGTCAAGAATATTAATTTCAGCCTCGACGGAAAATTTGTAAACCAGGGAGACTATGCAGTCAATCTTCAAGACGGCACTTTCGCAGCAAGCAATGTAAGCTTTATTGATCCTCCAGGCATCGGCGGTACCGTATCCGTGTCTGATCCGATCGGCACCACCGTTGAGACCGCGACAGCCTCCACTTTCACCAATATCCTGCCATATAACAGCAGCGAAAGGATTACATTGACGATAAATAGCTGCACCTACATAGATTCGGAGCACAACGAGTATGTCTTCTACCCAGGGATGCGGATCGACATTCCTGCCTCAAAAGCCCAATGGGATCTCAACCATTCATATACCTATATTGTCAAGATATCCGATTCCGAAGTGATTCTTGATATGATCATAGACCTCAGCATCCATGACTGGATGCCGGAATCAAATGAAACAATACTCGAATGAGAAGACTTCTGTTCATATCTGTATTGTTGATGCTCCTGTTCTCGTGCCAGCAGGAGCCGCTGCACGATGGCAATAAGCCAGGTCGGGAGGAAGAGGAAATGCAGCAGCGTCAGATCGAACTCACATTCAGACTCGGTGCAGGCATGACAAAGGCATCTATTGATAATAGTGATCCGGAGACTAAGGTCACAAATCTGGCTGTGATTGCCCGCCCGGTAAAGTCTGATGTCGAAAGCAGCTGGAAAAAGTCTCTGGTGACAGTTTTTGATACTCCGTTGGACTGGAACTCGTCAACTGAAGTCAGCGGGAAAGTGAATGCCTATGTCGGCAACAATGTTTTCTATGTCCTGGTCAATTATACCGATGTCATGCTGGATTTCGTGAACGACCAGGCGGTTGGTGCTGGAAAGGGGCTTCGTGTCAGTCGCGAATCAGCATTCAGCCCTGTTCTGACAGAAAGCACATTCGGAGAAAAGCAACTGGAACTCAAGGACATGTTCTTCTCCGAAACCAGAGGATATACAATGATGGCAAAATGCACTTACGCCGGCAACAGCCAGGTCATCGTCACTCCGAATGCCACTGGATTGACTTTGGACGGAGAACTGCACAGAATGCTGGCGCAGGTCCACATGGAGTTCGATCACTACGAACATGCACCCGATCAGGCCGTTGTTCTGGGCTATCTGGATGATCATGTTACGGAGATTCCTGATAACATCCGGGTTGATGTTAAGGATGGGTACGGCAGCCAGGCCGGATGGGTTCCGTTGTCGTCCATCCGCTATTGTCTCAATGCCGTGAACACGAAAGTCTTCCTTGAGGCAGACGGTAGTTGCAATGTGCCGACATCTTTCCCCGAGGATCCGAACTATCTTCTTGAAAACACCATCGAGCCTTCCGGTGCGGACTGGACATACAAAAGCGGCTACGAAAAAGACTTTTTATACTGGGACCCCAACGATGCCGCCACGCTCTTCGCTGATCCGCTGACTCCGCAATGGATGGCTACGCCTCCAAGCAACCTGTACTGCCTCGAAAATACAGTGTTCTCGGATCCCTCGGATGGTTTCCTGCGTGACTTTGGTCTGAATTCATCATACCGAAGATTCGCTCCGCGCCGCGCTACCACACATCTCCTTGTCGAGGTCCAGTTTACCCCTAGATACATCATAATTGGACGTGATGGTTCGGTAGACAGAAACCATATTTATGAAGGTTTTACCGATCGCGATGCTGCCATTGACCGCCTCAAGGACAATGAGCATCCCACAGAACCGGGAGACGGCACCTTCTGGACTCCGGACCTGAA
The DNA here is from genome assembly GCA_024398125.1 of Bacteroidales bacterium. Classification (GTDB taxonomy): domain Bacteria; phylum Bacteroidota; class Bacteroidia; order Bacteroidales; family UBA932; genus Cryptobacteroides. Next base: position 105,581 of record JAKSJO010000003.1, on the reverse strand, counting down.
ACATTTCTATAACTGGGAAGGAGTGCAGGCTGAAATAGCCTATTCGCATGATATGCATACTGCTGACCCGTCATACCGTCGACTTACTCAAGAAGATTTTGTCAAGTACCCCCAGGGCAAATGCTACTATGCCGCGTACATATCCGGAGATACTGCCACTGACCCCGATACCGAAAGGAACTATCTGACTTTTGGGGAAGGAAAGTCTTCTGTCAGACGCGACGCAAGCTATACCTTGAGGGCGAAGGTCCTTCATGTGCCGTCAATCAGCACAAGCATGATGGAACTCAATACAACTACCACCAGCAGTCTGGTATGGCCGGACGATGGTTCTGGATCGATAGAAATAAAGCCTCAGTAATCATGAAGAAAGTCATATCTCTTACCATATTGCTTGCTGCGGTGATTTCCTGCAACCGTAACGACATTCCGCAGCCGGAGCCCATATCCCTGAGCACAGTGGCGACAAAGGCTGCTCCAGCGGGGGAATGGCCATGCATGGTTGTCATGCATAGAAGCGTTGCCCTTGACAAGATAGGAACTGATGGCTACAAGCCCTACTATGAAACCTGGCTTCCGTCCATCGACACCTATTCGCCTTCCAATCAGAAGTGGAACACCCAGACGGCATATCCATCCAATTACGACTATGTAACGATGAGCGGTTTTGCACCGGCAATGCAGGACGATCATGGCGACCGCGTGGATTTTACCGACCCCACTGGATGGCTGCTTGATATGTGCAATGATTATAAGAGCATCCGCGTGAATTATGGGGAAGAGCCATACGACAATTCAGTCTGGGCTGGCATTGCCAATGCCGGGCCGAAAGTCGGCAGTTCCATCAGTCCGTACAAACACGCAGAAGATGCCCTTGATTTCCACTACGCCACTTTCAGGGTCAAGTTCCGCGCCATCTGCTCCGAGAATATGAAAAGCCTCGGAGTAATGAATGCCAAGGTTGTAATCAGTCCGGAATATATCCCGGTCAGCCTTGAATGGGATCCGGAGGCGGGTTCATATTTTCCGAAAGGTAACAGTACATTGGTTCCGAGGTTTGAGGCTCTCCTTAGACCGCATGTTGCAAACGACGTCAACAGCATCCCTCATGCCCCAGGTTCCGAGTACGCCGAGACGGAGGACTACATATACCTGTGCAAGCCTGACAACAGCCACGCTCTCCCATCTCTGCATATCAATCTTGACCTTACATATTCACGCGACCTTGAAACATATGCAGAGGGCTCACGCTTTCCCGGAAAGTTCGGAACCTTGTTTGGTGGAAACGATGTATCCGTCGAACTCTCTACTCCGAATGGCGATCCGGTTTCTAGTATCCTCCCTGGCCAGAGTTATGTCGTGACCATAGTTTTCGACCAGGACAGCTTCACTCTCAAAGGCCAGAGTGAGGACTGGGAGGACGGCGGCAACGTGATAATACCTATTCCTAATCCAGTACCGACGACATGAGAAACTTATCGATTATTCCTTCCATTGCAATCTGCTTGATGGCTCTCTCATGCCAGAGGGTGGCGACAGATATTCTTGAGATAAAGGTACCTGTTCTTGCAGGTGGCGTGTATGCCGGACTTACTCCGGGATTTGATACCAAGGCTCCTTCATTGGCTTCCATAGCAGATCCGCTCCCGACAAAACAGGATCTTCCGGTTGGAACCACGCTCTATCTTATGATTGAGGTGTGGGATGCGGAACAAGAGGAATTTGTTCAGGACAAGGAGCGCTATCCGTTAAAGTCATACGTTGTCGGTGGCGGCAATTCCCTCTATCCTTGCCGTGTGGATTATGATGGAACCTGCCTTGAACAGACTGGATCCCCACTTATGCTCGGTGTGGGAAAGTATAGGTTCCATGCAGTCTCTCCTGCGAGAAAGATCAGAGATGTCGAAATTAACCACGTGGTATATCCGGATGTGATGCCTATACGAAACGGAGACTATGTGATTGCCTCCGATCCAAATTGGGAAGAGACTGAACCTACCATAGCAAATGTCATCATCACCACCGGCAACGCAGTACAGCCCGTTACCCTGAATCCTCTCATAAACCAGACGGCCGAGATGGTATTCAATATAAAGAAAGGTAAGAACGTGACCAAGTTGGAGATACTACCGGAAGGAGTCGACCTTACCGGAATCCAAAACGACGATTCCGGAGTCGCGTTCCATTGGAGTATTGGTGGCAGTGAGCTTCCTATGAAGGTCGGAGACAAATACCATGGAGTGAAGGTCACCGATTGGAGTGAGACAGGGGATGGCCTGCAAGGCAAGATTTCGATTCTGCCTACAGATGCAACCACGAATGCCATCTTCATCCTGTTCAACATCGCGGTTAACGATGTGCCGACCCAGTATATGGCGTCCCTCAATCAGCAGTATTACAAGTCGTCGCACCGCTACACCTATGATTTCATGGTCAATGTTGAGGACGGAATACATGTAGCAACATGGGACAATATCGCAATAAAGCAGGAAGGCGACTTTACCGCGCCTGGAACCATTGATTACAGCAACTGATGAAAATGAAAGGATATCTGAGTATTGCCTGTATCGTAGCGGCCTCTGTTCTGTTAAGTGGATGTGTCGATGACAATATCCATGGTTCGTCGAACGGGTTCAGCCTGAAGGGCGTGTACGAGTCCTTCGGGACCAAGAGCGTGCCGTTCGGTGAAGGAGACAAATATCACATCTATGCGTACGAGACCGACAAGGTCAACAACTCTAACCTGTCTTCTCCTTACATCGATTCCGACGCCACCGAGACAGATGGCGCCATTAAGTTTCCTTCTTCAGTGGAGACACTATTCGGTGGACGCACTCTGAATTTCTACGGAGTCACCGTAGGAGAGTCCGGACCGATAGAGTCTGCATTGGACAAGAGGACTATCAATGGCATAGCCAACAAGCCGGTATTTGCCCTTGTAAGAACAGACGGCCGCCTCAAGGACCTTCGCAGAGCGGTTCTGCCGAGCCAGAGCAGTGTGAATTCGGGAGAAATAGTCCTGCCTTTCAAGCATGCTTTGTCCAAGATAAACTTTACGATAACCCGTCAGGATGTTCCGGAACTTGTCGGAGCAACCCTGGAAAGCGTTTCGATATGGGACTATGACAGTGCTTTGTACGATATAATCGCGGGAGAATGGAGGGATACGACCGGAGTGGATCGTAATCAGGTTGAAATTTTCTCAAGAGACCCATATAATGGTCTTGCAATCATGACCGATGAGGATCTGAAGGATCAGGACAATAAGGGAAAAGACAAGGTCGCGAGCGCTCTTGTCTTTCCACGCCCCGAAACTTCCGGTTCCATAGATGTGAATGTCAAGGTAAGGGTTCCACACAGTACCGATCTGGGAGTCATTGCGAATGATTATCTGCTTGAAGTGAACACGAAACTGCCTCTTGATCAGATACCTGGAGGCAAGGGGCTTCAGCAGAACTACGAGTTCACTTTCTCTTTGGCGGTTGTCAACAACAACATCAAGATTATCATGGTCCTTCCAACCATGTATGATTGGATTGAAGGCGCTACAGGCCTTACAGGAGATATCCCTCTTGGTCAGCCTATCACCTTCGGCGGCGTCACATGGGCGGACCGTAACCTCGGAGCGGAAAGCGCAACCTACAACAATGTCCAGGAATGGGACCAGATGCGCGGCTACTTCTACCAGTACGGTCGTTCCATCCCGTATTTCGTGCTGCCGACCAATACCAAGAACATCGGCGGGGTTGATAAGGAATATGTGTACACCCCGGCGTACAATAAGGACAACGCAGCTACCTACAACCCGTACCTTGCGGGATTCCCTCTAATCAACAGTACATCCAAGCAGGATGCGATAGATGCGGTAACAGCATTTGCAGGTAGCGCAAACTTTCCAGGAGGCAAATGGCAGTCGGCTACAGCCGGTTCGACAACATATTACTATACGGGAAACTGGGCGAGTTTGGGCGCAACATATCCTCTTGGATACCACGCATCCAACTCCGTAAGCAATCTCGCATACGAAGCACACGAATGGGAGACGTCAGCCTGGAGCGATGTTACATCAGCAGAGAAAAAAAGATATCTGATTGTTGTCGGAGGAGCTGATGACAATCTGCCTTGGTGGACGGGTACCAGAGGCTCTAAAGAAAACGCCCCCGACACCTGGACTGACAAAGAGAAGAACCCATGTCCAAAGGGATGGAAAGTGCCTTCTAAAGACGACTGGGCCGGAATTATGCCTCTCAGCAAGAGAACCGGAGACATTACCTTCAGCAATGGAGAAAACAATGCTAGAAATAAGCCGGTGGGTTCTGCATACAATGATGACACTGGCTTGAATTCCTACTACGATTGGGATAATAATGGAACTCCTACGCATCAGTTCCGCGGCAATACGGGTAACGCCAACAACACTTATACATACCATGCGTTTGGAAACAAGGACAACTGGCATAAAACAGCCTGGTTCAATGCTGGGTATGAGCAGATATACGTCGACGACAAGGAGCCAAATGAGGACTATTATCTCTGGTGGCACGAAGTAGGTGGACAGTTCAAGATATCGCAAACAAACCTGAAAGAAGACCTCGGCGACCCTTCAGAAGGATACATAACCCATTACCTCTGCGTGGAAAACAAGCATGATGCTGATTATAGGAATGTCGATTCTCCTTTGGCATCTATGAGATTCTATCAGGGCACCTTGTATGCCATAAAATGCCAGGGAACATCCCAGGCATACAGACTGAGATGGCGTTATATCACACTCAAGGGTGGAAACTATGTTCCTGTTTCATATTACAACAGCGCTGACAAATATCCAGTTGTTCTCGAGATTTGCCGCTATCCGGCTACAGATGAAGATTTTCTGGAAAAGCCTTCGGACCTAAAGAAATGGGACGATTGGGATTATCCGACCGAGACCATTGTATTCCCTATAGGCGGATACCTGTTTTCCGAAGCTCCGATCTTGACAAACAATGCTTTGGAATCTAATTATGCAGCGGCTGACCATGACGGTGACGGATATTTCTACTATGTACGTATGAAGCACAGTACAAGCGCCGCGAGCCGCTACCTCATGCTCTTCCGCATGAGACGTTCATACGGCATGTCTATTCGATGTGTAAAGGATAATACTGTAACTCTTGACTGATGAAAGTTGAAAAGATAATACTCGTTGTTTCGGTGCTTCTCTGCTTCCTTGCCTGCGGCAGGGAGGAGATCCCGTCTACCGAAGATACCGTGACTGTTTCTCTGAACATTTCCCAGGAAGAGATGAACACCATCGGAACAAAAGCTATGTTCCCGCTGGACCCTAAGGTAGAAAATCCTATTGCGGATATCTGGGTTCTTCAGTATGACGAACTTGGCCAGCTGTGTGCCTCGGATCATCAGGAGAAGACACCTTCCTTAAGCATTCCTGACCATGAGGTGACCCTGAAGAGGCGCCCGACCAGTACCATAGTCGTGTTCGCAAATGTCGGCGATATTGCAGAGGACGATTACCCGTGGCCGGCTACAATAGCCCTTCTTCGCAAGTCCAGAATGGCCGATGACAAATCTCTGGATATTACCGGAGGAGCCGCCCCGAAACGTCTGTACATGGTCGGAGAAACAGTTTTGACCGAAGACAAGATACAGTCCGAAGGTACGACCAGCATAAATGTCATGCTCAGCCGTATTTGCTGCAAGCTGGCAGTCGGTGTGCATCAGAGCGGAAGCGAGTTTAGCGATATCCAGGTCAAGATCCTCAACGGAGCAAAAGGATTCATCGTTTTCCCTACAGTGGAAAGTTTCACCGACACCTATGTAGACAATACCTACTATACCGACTATACAGAGGATAAGCCCCAGAGTGTAGGTTCTGCAAGAAAGTACTTCTACTATTATCTCTATGAGAACATGAACAAGGATCGCCAGACAAAGATCCAGGTTACAGTTACAGGGAAGAATGGAACGAAGAGGACCCGCATCTTCCCGATTACTTCACATGGAGAACTTATCCGCAATACCTATTACAACGTCGATCTGGAGCTGAAGGGCAGCGGCAACTAGGAAGATTGACTAGTTGATTTCGACCGGGATTTCATCCCAAGGCAGGATTGTAGCGGAGAATTCAACGTCGTGACCCAAAGTCTTTGCACTCAGCTTGTACTTGTAATATCTGCTTGGCTTCCATGAATCGTTGAGGGTGACTTCCTTGTTGATTTCCGTCCCGTCGCTCTTCTTCACGAATGTCACAGAAAGATTGTTTGCGCCGGACAATGTCTGCGGAATCATGAAAAACGGATTGTCATAGACAAACATTGTCTGTGTGTTCGATTCACTGTCTGTGAAGTTCCCTTTTGACCAGCCTGTTGGCGCTGTGCTTGTGCTGTTGAAGACAGTGTTGCAGTTCTGGCTGTAGTCATTCTTGTCTCCGGTGTCCGGAGTCCACGCAAATGTTGATGGAATCGTGAACTGACAGCTTCCGCTGCCGCATATATTCTTGATGGTGATGGCCTTTATCCCCAATCCTTCTATGTCGAAACTGCCGTCCGTAGGGCTGATCGCGAATTGGATTTCGGAAAGGGGATGATAGAAATCAATGTCGACATTGCTGTCGTTGCGGCTGCTGCTGGAGCTTAACGCGCCGCTTCCGTTGAACGTCCTTGTCTCAGAGTTGCCGGCGAACACAATATCTTTCTGGTTGCTTGCATCATCGCTTCCTGGAGAAGTGGTCGGCAACGCGTACGAGAATGAAATGCTGTTCTCACCAGCGGAAGGTGTTTTGATTGAAAGAAGTCCCTCTGCAGGTGTATCAAGATCGCTTCCGACGGGAGAGAAAGACCAGAAATGGAGATTGACATTGTTGAGCCAGAAATGGCTGCCCATGTTCCATGTTGAGCCGCTCTTGACTGCCTGGTCGGTAAAATACACTCCGGCGCTGTAGTTGCCTTCGTTGTCATGCCACCCGCCATCCGCTATCGCAATTATCTGGAATTTTTTGAGGTTCTCTGTCGTGATGGTGGATCCTTTGGTGTTGATGGTATTAACCTTGAGTGTTATCGGCCTTGTAGAAGCCGATGGCTCATTCTTGGTGCAAGACTGCAATCCCGTCATCGAAATCAGGATGGCGGCATATAAGGAAAGATGTTTCATAACCCGTTCTGCCATGATACAAATTTAACACAAAAAGAGGGATAAAGTGTATAAGTTTGTTCAATTATGAATCCTGCCGATGTGGCCGTGGCTGCCTGCGGCCCAGATGACTTTGCCGGTCGAGGAGAGGGCATGATAGCCCTTTACGCCTTCAGGGAGGCTGTCTGTTATGTCCTGCCAGCTGTGACCGCCGTCATGGCTGTACGATATGCCGTCGGATCCGCTAGCGACCAAGATCGATCCGCCATGCTTCTTTCTTTCAGACCTCAGCGGAGCGACAGCCGAAACGAAACCGTGGATGCCTTCTTCGCAGGACTGCCAGCATCTGCCGCCGTCGACTGTGCTTGCCAGCACTCCAGCCTTGTTGCTTACGTATTCATAGTTGCCGCCATATAGGAATCCGCAGTTCTCGTCCTGCATCCATATTCCATAGCAGCCGTCACAGCCGTTGTCTGCTCCCTTTGTAATCGGCGTGGAGACAGTTGACCAGCCGTCGCCGTCGCTGATATGGACCTCTGAGCTGCTTGCTGCAACAAGTATTCGCGAGGAAGGGAGCATTGTGACGCAGGTGTTGGATGCCGCGAACATGCCTCCTGCGTTCTCCGGGCCCTGTCTTTCCTTCCATGAGAGACCGCCGTCGTCCGTCGTTATGACAAAGATGTGCCCGCCGAGCGGATCGCCGACCGCTACGCCATTCTTCTCGTCCGCGAAGCTGACACTGTCGATGAACATGCCTTCCGCAGCATTGTAATAGACCTGACTCCAGGTCTTGCCGCCATCCTCGGTCCTGTAGCCGACAGCAGGGGAGTCTATGGTGAATACAAGCGCAGTGCTGGCGTCCCAAGCCATCAGGCTGCGGAATTCGGTCCTCAGGGAGTCGCCGACTGTGAATACATCCCAATTACTGCCGTCGTCAACGGTCCTGACCACTGTGTTCGCCGATCCTGCCGCCCATACGATATTGTCATCGACAGCCTTGATCGCTCTGTAGGTGGCTGAGGTCGGGGTATCGGCAGGCTCTATTGCAGGTTGAGGCTGCTGTGCGCCTGCAGGGTTGCTGTTGAATGCCTTTACAAAAACCAGAAGTGCGAATGCGGCGTACGCCAAGGTCATATAATGGGATGGTTTCATATTCGAATGATTGTAGTGACAAATTTAGATTGCTGATGCGTAAATGACAAATACTCAAAGGAAAAAACCTTACATTTGCCGGACATGAACAAGAAACGGACATGAAAGTAATCGTAACAGGAACGACAGGATATGTTGGAGAAGGCGTCATGCATGCCTGCCTCGATGACGGAAGGGTGGAGAAGGTACTGAGCGTAAGCCGTCATCCGCTCGGATATTCGCATCCGAAACTGGAGGAGTATATAGTGCCGGATTTCATGGCGCTGCAGCCGGGAGATCCGATGCTTCAGGGGTATGATGCGGTGTATTTCTGTGCCGGAATAAGCAGCGTAGGCATCTCGATGGACGATTACAAGGTGATATGCGGGGATGTCCCTGTCCATTTCGCGGAAGTTGTCGGACCTAAGGAGAACATGATAATAACTTACGTGAGCGGCATGGGAACCTCGGACTGGAATCCCCAGAAATGGTCCCGCATAAAGACTCGCACGGAACATGCGCTGATGGCGATGGGATTCCGTGGTGCTTACGGCTTCAGGGTAGCTCTCATGTATCCGCACGAGCGTCAGCAGTTCCGTCAGGAGTTCCAGACTGCTACCAAGAAGGCTTACGCGGTCAGCAAGTTTTTCGGTCTTGCCAATACCATTACGGAGGTTGCTCAGGCAATGATAGCCTTGACCGAAAGTCCGATTTCGAAAAAGTACATCGGCGTCCGCGATGTAAAGAAACTGTCTTCACCAAAGAAATAATCCGGACATGTCGTCCATGTGACCAGCCGAACACAAACAAAGAAGGCCCCTGAGAAAACTCAGAGGCCTTTGTGCTTTTATTTGTTCAGGGTCTAGAAGCCGCCGCCGAACTGCTCGCGCATTTTCTTCTGCTCCTCAGCATACTTCTTGTACTGGTCGGCAGTGAGAATCTTCTTGATCTGCTCGTCCTGCTTCTTCATGTTCTCTTCCATCTTGCTCATGTCAGGCATGCCGCCGCCTTCGAACATCTTCATCATCTCCTCAGACTGCTTCTTGAAGAGATCGAGGAGCTTTGCAGCCTGGTCCTTGTCGATCTTGAGAGACTGTTTCATCTGGTCAACTCTCATCTGTGCCATCTGTGCAGGATCGAAATTGAAATCCTGTGCACTTGCCTTAGGAGCAGCTACGAACATCATAACTGCAGCCATGATTGCAAAAAAGAAACGTTTCATAATTTTTGTGATTAGTATAAAAATGTTGTTGTTTGTCGCTGGTTCGTTAATTGAATGGCGACGCTTACAAATTGTAACATAAATTATGCCAAAATCGCTTTTCTTTGAATATAAATGCGTGGAATATGCTTTCCTATTGCATTCTGATGATATTTGCATGTAGGTAAAAAATGTTATCTTTGGGAAAAATACTTCCCCTTCATGACTCATTTTGAATCATCAATACATAAAAGCATAGAGGCTCTTGAGGCTGTAGACGGCTTTACGGGCGAGGTCAGCGTGTCCGTCGACAAGGTGAAAGAAGTCGTAGAGACAGTCAAATCCATTGTATTCCCTGGTTTCTTCGGCGCGTCTTCCGATCTCCGCACCAAACTGGAACTTCTTCATTTCCTTCTCCGAGGCCAGATCAAGCTTGCACTCGGCGATGAGGCCGATGGCTACGAGCGCTCCGAAGAGCTCTGCTGCAGTTTCATCGAAGAGCTTGCTGAAATCAAACGGCTTCTGTATACCGATGTCCAGGCTATCCAGGACAATGACCCGGCAGTAAAGAACCTGAGCGAGGTCATATCCTGCTACCCTGTAGTCCAGGCCATGCTTCATTATCGCACTGCGCATGCCCTCCTGGTCCTCGGTGTCCCTGTTATTCCCCGCATCATGACCGAGCTGGCGCATTCCAGAACCGGAATCGACATCCATCCGGGAGCCCGCATTGGCGAGTATTTCGCAATCGACCACGGTACAGGTGTCGTAATCGGCGAGACCTGCATCATCGGAGACCATGTCACACTCTACCAGGGTGTGACCCTCGGCGCAAAGAACTTCTCCTACGATCTTGAGGGGCGTCCTGTCAACAAGCCTCGTCATCCTATCGTGGAGGATCATGTCACGATATATTCGAATTCTTCGGTCCTTGGCCGCGTGACGATCGGGCATCATTCCGTAATCGGAGGAAACCTCTGGCTGACCCATGATGTTCCGCCTTGTTCGAAGGTTCTCCAGGGACGTGAACAAAAAGCTGAAACGGCCGCTATATAGTTTGGAATTCTTGAAATGATTCACGAACTTTATGGCAAACGAACACATTCACTATTACTATAATCAATGAAGAAACTCCTTCTTGGTGATGAGGCAATAGCCCTCGGAGCCATAAATGCGGGACTCAGCGGCGTATATGCCTATCCTGGAACTCCGTCCACCGAAGTGACGGAATTCATCCAGGGAAATCCTGTTGCCCGCGAGCGCGGCATCCATAGCCGCTGGTCTACCAATGAGAAGACCGCCATGGAGGCTGCTCTGGGCATGAGCTATATGGGCAAGCGCGCCATGGTCTGCATGAAGCATGTAGGTCTCAATGTCTGCATGGATCCATTCGTGAACTCGGCAATGACCGGTGTGGGCGGCGGTGTAGTCGTTCTCGTCGCAGACGATCCTACCATGCATTCCAGCCAGGACGAGCAGGACAGCCGCTATCTCGGTTCGTTCGCCATGGTTCCTGTACTGGAGCCGCGCGACCAGCAGCAGGCATACGACATGATGGCATATGCATTCGAGCTCAGCGAGAAGCGCAGCCTGCCGGTTCTCATGCGTGTTACCACGAGAATGGCACACTCACGCGCCGTGGTAGAGGTCGCTGAAACCGCAGCTCCCCAGAACGAACTGAACTATAAGTCCCAGGCAAAGGACTGGGTGCTCCTTCCGGTCAACGCCCGCCGCAAGAATGATATACTCGTCGGCCTTCAGCCATCGCTCGAGGCTGACGGCGAGGCATGGAACAAACTGACCGTAAAGGACAGCAAACTCGGAATAATCACCTCCGGTGTGGGCTGGAACTACGTCATGGAGGCGTTCGGAGGCGACTGTCCGCACAGCGTCCTTCACATCACACATTATCCACTCCCGCACGCAGCGATCGCCCAGCTCTGCGAGAACAGTGAGACCATCCTCATAGTAGAGGAGGGCCAGCCGTTCATCGAGGAAAAGATTCAGGGAATGCTTCCACAGAATCAGTGGAAGGTCATCGGCAAGCTCAACGGAGGCTATCTGCCGCGCACCGGCGAACTGTCGCCTGACTGTGTACGCGAGGCGTTCCGCAGGATAGATGCCGAGGCTGCCGGTGTGGAGTACAAGCCTGTGCCTGAGGTCGCAAAGCCTGAGGCTGTCGTTGCCCGTCCGCCTGCACTCTGCCAGGGCTGCGGTCACAGAAGCGTGTACGAGGCACTCAATCTCGTGCTCCAGGAATATGAAAATCCGCGTGTGTTCGGTGATATTGGCTGCTATACACTGGGTTTCCTTCCGCCTTTCCGCGCTCTGCACAGCTGCGTCGACATGGGAGCCAGCATCACCATGGCAAAGGGTGCCGCCGATGCGGGGCAGTTCCCTTCCATCGCCGTCATCGGCGACTCGACATTCACCCACAGCGGCATGACTGGTCTTCTTGATGCAATCAACGAGAACGCAAACATAACCGTCATCATAAGCGACAACCTCACGACGGCAATGACCGGCGGTCAGGATTCAGCCGGTACCAGCAAGTATGAGGCGATCTGCACCGGGCTTGGAGCCGATCCTGCACATGTCCGCGTAGTTGTTCCGCTTCCACAGAACATGGAGGCAATCACCGCCACCATCCGCGAGGAAATCGCATACGAGGGAGTCAGCGTCATCATCCCTCGCCGCGAATGTCTGCAAACCCTTAAACGACACAAGAAGAAATGAAACTGGATATAATTCTCGCAGGAGTCGGCGGCCAGGGCATCCTTACCGTCGCAGCCATAATCGGAGAGGCCTGCATGAACGAAGGCCTCATGATCAAGCAGGCTGAGGTTCATGGCATGAGCCAGCGTGGAGGCGACGTCCAGTCGAACCTCCGTATTTCCGACAGCCATATCTACAGCGACCTCATCTCTAAGGGCGGAGCTGACGTCATCATCAGTCTCGAGCCTATGGAGGCACTGCGCTACCTTCCTTGGCTCAACCCAGAGACCGGCTGGATCATCACCTCTTCGGCCCGTTTCGTGAACATCCCGACCTATCCGTCCGATGAGGCTCTCGAGGCCGCATACAAGGATCAGCCAAGGGTTGTCAGCCTGGATGTGGAGAAGCTCGCAAAGGAGAACGGCATTCCTCGTTCAGCCAACATGATCCTTCTCGGAGCTGCCCAGGAGGCCCTTGGAATCGAGTATTCGAAGCTTGAGGATGCCATCCGCAGATTGTTCGCCCGCAAGGGAGATGAGATTGTCGAGGCCAACCTCAAGGCTCTCGCGATCGGACGTGACGAAGCAAGGAAATAGCCATGAAAATATTCTCAGAAGAGCTCGTAGCACAGGTAGCACAGGAGCTCCACATCACAGACATCGAACGTGCTTCGATCGGCGAGGTGCTTCTCATCGCACAGACCCTGGAGCAGCGCACCGGCATTCCGTTCATCCGCATGGACCAGGGTTCACCGGGCCTTCCTGCCAACATGATCGGCCGTGCGGCCGAGAAGGAAGCCATCGACAGGGGAGTGGGCCAGCATTATCCTGCCGCCGCAGGAATCCCTGAACTCAAGAATGCGACAGAGAAGTTCATCAAGGCGTTCATGAATCTTGACATCCCCGCTAAATGCTGTCTTCCGACAACAGGCAGCGTCGCTGCTTCGTTCGGCTCGTTCATAATCTGCACCCAGCTCGACCCAAAGAAGAAGAAGGTGCTCTTCATCGATCCAGGATTCCCTATCCAGAAGACTCAGCTCCGTGTGATCGGTGCCGAGTGGGAGGAATTCGACATCCATGACTGGCGCGGTGCCGCTCTGGAGGAACGGCTGGAGTCCATCATGAAGAATGGGGAGATCGCGGCCATCGTTTACAGCAATCCTAACAATCCTGCCTGGATCTGCCTTGAGGAAAGCGAACTTGAAATCATCGGCCGCATGGCGACAAAGTACGATGCTATCGTGCTGGAGGACCTTGCATACTTCTGCATGGACTATCGCCGCGACCTCAGCCATCCATACGAGGCTCCGTACCCGCCGACCGTCGCCAGATATACCGACAACTATATCCTGATGCTCTCTTCGTCGAAGATATTCAGCTATGCCGGCCAGCGTGCCGCAATGGCATGCATGTCTCCGAAGCTTTTCGACCGTACATATCCGACACTCGCAGAGCGCTACCATGATGCCGGCCATTTCGGCACGACTTTCATCGCAAACGTAATGTACATGATCACCAGCGGTGTGACCCACAGCACCCAGTTCGGCTATGCCGCTATGTATGAGGCTGCCGTACGTGGTGATCTGAACTTCGTCGAGGATACCCGTGAGTATCAGATACGTGCAGCGAGGATGCTCGAGATTTTCAAGCGTCACGGATTCACCATGCCATACGATGCCGACCCTACCATGGGACCTGTGGAAGGAGGATTCTTCTTCACCGTAGGCTACCCTGGCCTGAAGGGCGGTGAACTCATGAAGGAACTCCTCTACTACGGAGTCTCCTCAATCTCTCTCTCGACCACAGGCAGCGACCAGCAGGGCATCCGCGGATGTACCAGCCGCATGAGAGAGGAACAGTATGCCATGCTCGATGAGCGCATGGCTGAATTCAAGAAAGACCACACAAACTAATAAAACGAAAAACAAATGATCTTCAATCCCGAAAAAGAATGCATGAGCCGTGAGGACCTCCGCAAACTGCAGAGTGAACGACTTGTCAAGATTGTAAAGCACGCATACGACAACGTGCCTATGTACAAGGAGCGTATGGACGCCCTTGGAGTGAAGCCGGAGGATATCAAGAGCATCGACGATATCGTCAAGCTCCCTTTCACCACCAAGAAGGATCTTCGCGACTTCTATCCTGACAAGCTCTTCGCTGTTCCACGCAGCGAGATTGTCCGCTTCCATGCATCCAGCGGTACCACCGGCAAGCCTATCGTTGCAGGATATACTGCACATGATGTTGAAAACTGGGCCGAGGGTGTTGCACGCTGCCTCGCAGCCGGCGGAATGTCAAAGGAAGATACCATCCAGGTCAGCTACGGTTACGGCCTGTTCACCGGAGGTCTCGGTGCACATGACGGTGCCACAAAGCTCGGTGCAGCCGTGCTCCCTACCAGCGCAGGAAACACAGCCAAGCAGATAATGCTCATGGAGGACCTCCAGAGCACGGGACTCTGCTGTACTCCTTCATACGCGCTCTTCCTTGCTGAGGAGATCGAGAAGGAGGGCAAGAAGGATGCAGTCAAGCTCAAGAGCGGATTCTTCGGTGCTGAGCCTTGGACAGAAGGCATGCGCAAGGAACTTGAGGCAAAGCTCGGCATCAAGGCATATGATCTCTATGGTCTTACCGAAATCAGCGGTCCTGGCGTAGGTGGTGAGTGCGAGTGCCAGAACGGCACCCACCTCTGGGAGGATATGTTCTATCCGGAGATCATCAATCCTGAGACCGGCGAGCAGCTTCCAGACGGCGTCGAGGGCGAACTTGTATTTACCACACTTGACAAGTGGGGTATGCCTATGCTCCGCTACCGTACCCGCGACCTCACCCATCTCATCCATGAGAAGTGTGAGTGCGGCCGTACACTCTGCCGCATGGGCCGTATCCTCGGCCGTACAGACGATATGCTCATCATCCGTGGTGTGAATGTTTTCCCTTCACAGGTGGAGAGCATCCTGCTCGAGATTCCTGAGTTCCAGGGTCAGTACTACATCACCGTTGACCGTGTCAACAATGTCGATACCTTCGACATTGACGTAGAGCTCCGCGAAGAGTACTACAGCGATGACATCGCTGCCATGAACAAGCTCGCAGACAAGCTCGTAGGTCGCATTGTCAGCGTGATCGGAATCAAGCCGAAGATCCATATCGTGGAGCCTGGCAGCATCACCCGCTCAATGGGCAAGGCAAAGCATGTGACCGATAACAGAAAGTTCAAGTAATATATCATATCATGATCATTCAGCAGATATCAGTGTTCCTCGAGAACCGCGCAGGTCGTACCGCAGAGGTCGCCAAGATCCTTGCGGAGGCCAATATCGACATCCAGGCTTACAATATTGCCGAGAGCAATGACTTCGGTGTCTTCAGACTCATCGTGTCAGATACTGAAGGTGCTGTGATCGCCCTCAAGAAGGCAGGCCTCGCAGTCGTGCTTACCACAGTGCTTTCAGCATCATGTCCAAACACTCCTGGCTCTCTTACCAAGATACTTGATGTTCTTGCCGGAAAGAGTATCTCAGTGGATTATATGTATTCGTACATCCACGGAGATGCAAACCAGGCCATCATCCGCACCAAGGATATCGAGGCTTGCCAGGCTGCGCTGATCGCAGCGGGAATTGCATAGCAGATGACTTTGAAGGAATTTTTCGGCAGGGACCGCTTTGCGGCCGATGCCGGATGCGAGATAGTCGAGGCCTCCGAGGGACATGCCATCGTGCGCATGACGGTCGAGGAAAGGCATCTCAATGCAGGCGGAGTCTGTCAGGGTGGAGCAATCTTCACCCTGGCCGATCTTGCCAATGCGGTCTGCACCAACAGCCATGGACAGCTGTCTTTCTCGATAAACAGCAACATCTATATCATGCGCTCCGCAAAGGTCGGTGATGTACTGACTGCCGAAGGTGTCGAGGAAAACCATCATAAGCTCCCGTTCGTCGATGTTAAGGTGAGGAATCAGGATGGTGAGCTCATCGCCATTTTCACGGGGCAGGCCTACCGCAAAAATACAGAACTCCCAATTGAATAAAATCCAGACATTTCACTTATCTTTGCGCCCGCTTAAGGGTTAGATAAGTGTTATGTTGACAGATGGCTCTTTGAAGAAGAGATGGCGTCAGCTGTCTCTTCCTCTTTTTGTGGATATCGCGCTCGTGATGATGCTGGGCACGGTCGACACTTTCATGCTTGGCCGTTACAGCGATGCTGCGGTGGCGGCTGTCGGTGTCGACAACCAGCTGATGTCGCTGATCTTCCTCGTATATCAGTTTTTCTCGATGGGCTCTGCCATACTGTGTTCGCAGTATCTGGGAGCTGGCGAGAACAAGCGCCTGGTTCAGGTCGTTGGCCTGTCTCTGATGATGAACCTCGTCGTGGGCATCGCTGTCAGCACTTTGATCTTCTTCAATGCTGAGGGTATCCTGCATCTTATGGGACTTCGCGAAACCCTCATGAGCGAGGGTTTGACATACCTCAGGATCACGGGCCTTTTCTCTTTCGCCCAGGCGATATCTCTGGCCCTGTCGGCTTCTCTCCGAAGCGCAGGAAAGACCAACTACCCGATGATAGTCACCATTGTAAGCAACGTTCTCAACATCATCGGAAACTACGTCCTCATATTCGGAAAGTTCGGTATGCCGGCCATGGGTGTGAAAGGTGCCGCCATCTCGACAGCACTCAGCCGCGGCATCGCAATGTGCCTCCTGCTGTTCTTCCACACAAGATTCCATATAAAGAAGTTCCCGCTCAAGTGGTTCCGCCCGTTCCCTGTAGACGAACTCAAGAAGCTTGTCAAGGTGGGCATCCCGGCTATGAGCGAGGAGCTCAGCTACTGTTCCAGCCAGTTGGTAGGCATGTATATGATCAACCGGCTTGGTGACGTCCAGCTTGCAACCCGCGCATACTGCTGGAACATTCTTCAGTACTGCTGCCTGTTCTCGGCAAGTTTCACCCAGGGAGGCGCCATCATAATCGGCAATCTCATCGGGCAGGCGAAGGAACGTGCCGCATATATCTTCGGCAACCACATGCTCAAGGTTGAACTGAAGGTCTGTGTATCTGTCGCAGCTTTCATGGCGCTTTGCAGCAGGTTTGTGCTTGCTTTCTTCACATCAAATCCAGAGATTCTTCATCTGGGTGTCTACGTGTTCTGCATCAATGTGTTCCTTGAGATCGGCCGTACCCGAAACATCTATGCCTGCGGTGCACTCAGGGCGACTGGTGACGTCATCTATCCTGTCGT
This sequence comes from Bacteroidales bacterium, assembly GCA_024398125.1. GTDB lineage: Bacteria > Bacteroidota > Bacteroidia > Bacteroidales > UBA932 > Cryptobacteroides. Next base: position 88,159 of record JAKSJO010000003.1, on the reverse strand, counting down.
CATCGGAATCACGTTCCAGTGGTTGATCGCTGTAGGCGTTGCATGCCTGTTCGGCCTGGTGTTCGGCTTCGGTCTCCTGGGCATCTGGTTCGCATGGGCTCTCGATGAGAACACCAGAGGCGTCATTCTCACACGTCGCTGGCGCAGCCTTCGCTGGATGGGCCGCAGTTTCGTCTGATTTGACTTGAAGTTGGATTATTTCAAAACAGCTTCTAAATTTGTACCCTCAAACAGACCTGACATGAACATAGTTGTAAAGACAGCAGACAATCGCTACATAGTACGTCCGGATACAACCTGGGAGAGAGACAGTGAGGATTTCTACCCACCTGAGTTTGTTACCGACCTCAGCTGGAGCCCGGTCCTGTTCATCAGGATCAGCAAGCCCGGCCGCAGTGTGGGCGCCAGGTTCGCGGAAAGATACTATGATCAGGTCGGTTATGGAGTGCTTCTCTATCCGGAAAACCTCATTGACGGGTCGGAGACCGCCTATGCGGCTGCTTCATGTCTGGATCATACTTCATTCCTGCAGATGCCTGCTGCGGACAAGGCTTCGCTTGGACAGATTTCCCTTGACCTGAAGGCGGGGGAGAACGCTGTATTCCATCACGAGGGCTTCGATCCTGCGATGATCGCAACTGCAATCGAGGAGGCTACCCGATACATCTATATCCGCAGCGGAGATCTTCTTGCAATCGAGCTTCAGCCGCGAAAGCCTCTCGAAGTTGATGGGACCCAGGTCATGACCGGCGACTGTGCCGGCATTCCATCATTCAAGTTCCAGATAATACGTTAGTTTGCCCTCGAAGAGTTCTGGGTGCAGTATCATGGTCAGATCCTTGAGGATCAGGTCAGGGTTGACTGCGCCTCCTTCCCAGAAGTCATTGCCTCCGGAGTTGTTGCTGCGAAGCGTGTTGTTCCACAATGAGTGCGGCTTGTCGATGACGGAGAAGGAACTGAAAAGAGGATGCTCCTTGAGCAGGGCGTCTTTGCTTTTGAGTATTCCGGGATGCAGCCAGAGATCGGCCTGGGCAGCAAGGTTGAGTGCCTGTTCCACGCTGATGACTGACGATTCGCGACCTTCCTTGCTGCCGAGAATCTCGCCGCCTGCGTCCTGGATGAACCTTGCCATATAGCTGCTCTGTCCGGGAATGAACCATTGGTCGGCATATGGGGTGTTCATCAGTACCTTTCGGATCTGTACGTCTTTCAGCCTTTCTGAAATGGCATTGTATCTGTCGCATATGCCGTTGAATATGGAGTCGGCCTTGGTCATCTGTCCGGCTAGGCATGCATGAAGGCGGATGTATTCTGCTCTTGCAAGAGGGTGATTCTCGAAGTTGTCGTATACCATGAAGACCCGGACTCCAAGGCTGCGGAGCTTTGTTACGTATGCGGGAACTGTGCTGCCTGTCTGATAGGCGAGCACGACGTCAGGATTCAACGAAATGATTTTCTCATAGTCGGGCATTTCATCGTATCCTACCTCGGCGACCTTGTCTCCAAGGCTCAGCACGCCCTGAGTCGATATGTAGCGCAAGCCGGACACGCCACAGATAAGTGAATCTGCACCAATAGCATCAAATGCGGCTACATGTGTGGAAGACATGCATACAGCCTTCGATATCGGCTTGTCAATGATGAGCGTGTCTCTAGCTCCGTCTGCCGGGGAGATCGATATGATCATGTCGCGGCCATCCACAGCCCTGGATATTCCGAACAGCTCGGCATAAGCGTTGCCATCAGGGACGCTGCTGTCCTGGTTATTTCTTGCCGTGCAGGAGCAAAGAACAAGTAGAATGGGTATCAGGAACCTTCTCATTGGACGAAAACCTGTATGGTGATGTGATAATTGCTGCAAAAAAAACTATATTTACGACAATGCAAGTCCGAAGTCTCAAAATTAGCAATAAATGACGAGACTTTATTAACAATTATTCAGACATGGAACCAAGAGAATACAGATTCACATACGAGGTTTACAATACATTGGATGAATTGTCCGTTGAGGACAGAGAACTTGCAATGGCGGCCATATCGGCTATGGAGGGCTCATACGCTCCATACTCGGGTTTCAATGTTGGGGCGGCTTTACGTCTTGAGAACGGGACCATCGTCAAGGGTGCGAACCAGGAAAATGCGGCATATCCATCAGGTATCTGCGCAGAAAGGACTGCTATGTTTTCGGCTGGAGCAAACTATCCTGACCTTGCACAGCGGAGCATTGCTGTCGCGGCATCCCAGAACGGCATTCTCTGTGCCAGCCCGGCGTCTCCATGTGGAGCATGCCGTCAGGTAATGGCTCAGTACCAGACAAAGGCTGGAAAGCCAATGTCGGTTATTCTTGTGGGAGGGGAGAGATCCTATAAGTTCGCAAGAGTCGACGATCTCCTTCCATTCATCTTCGACAATATCTAGATGAATCCTGGAGTTTGATCCCTTGATTCATCAGATGACCCCGGAGCCTATCATCTCGTCGTTGTCGTACCAGGCTGCGAACTGGCCGGAAGTGATTCCTCGCTGCGGCGCTTCGAAAAGAATATACAGACCGCTTTCGCGCATTATCAGCAGTGCGTCCTGCAGAGGCTGACGATAGCGTATGCGAAGCTTGTAGCGTCTTATTTCTCCGATTTCCATTTTAAGGTCTGGACGTATCCAGTGGATTTCGTCGTGCGCTATCATAGTGCACAGGCGTGACAGCCCCTTGTGAGTATGCCCCTCTCCGACATAGACGATGTTGCGCTCGATGTCGGTCGAGATTACGAACAGAGGGTCGGCGTGTCCGCCGATGTTGAGACCTTTCCTCTGACCGATAGTATAGAACTGTGCACCTTCGTGCTGTCCTAGGATCTTCCCGTATGGATTGTCCTTGTAGCGGGTCTTTCTGATGTGCTTGCGGCCGCTTTTGTATGTTTCTGTCTCGAACTTGATATGTGAATAGTCTATCGGCTGGCTGAGCTTTGTAAAGACTTCGTCCTGGGTCTCGGCTATCCTTTCGTATGAATAAACATTGATTCTTGCAGAAGGAGCAGTTGCCTTGTCCTCGGAGATGTAGCTTGTGATAAGCTCAGGCTCCGAGTCACTGTCCTTGAGCAAGGATTTGATGGCCGAGCGTGTGAATTCGTATTGCCGGTTGCCCTGATAGAATGGGTCGAACACCTCTACTACATTGCCTTCTACGGACTTTAGCTTCTGCTGGAGAAATACTGGAAGGTCAACCTTTCCCACGAAACAGATGCCCTGGGAGTCCTTCTTGTCTGCGGAAGGCAGGTCGGCTTCGCGGGCAATCTCACGAACCTCCTTCTTGAGCAGATGTCCGATAGGGAAGATCGCCTGCGACAGCTGCTCCTGGTTGAGCTGGCAGAGGAAATAGCTCTGATCCTTTCCTGGATCGACTCCGGCAAGAATCCTGTGGATTTCCTTTCCATCGGGATTCTGGATGGTCTCCTTGCGGCAATAGTGACCGGTTGCGACCATGTCGGCTCCAAGCTTCTTTGCGGCCTCGAGGAAGGCATCGAACTTGATCTCTCTGTTGCAGAGTACGTCGGGATTCGGAGTACGCCCCTTTGAGTATTCGTCGAACATGTAATCGACCACGCGCTGGCGATAGACCTTGCTCAGGTCTACGAAGTAGAAAGGTATTCCTATCTTCCTTGCAACCATCTCGGCGACGAAACGATCTTCCTCCCATTCGCAGTCTCCATGCAGCGTGCCTTCCGTGTCATGCCAGTTCTGCATGAACATGGCAAATACGTCATAACCCTGCTGCTTGAGCAACAGGGCTGCAACGCTGGAGTCCACGCCTCCGGATAGTCCTACGCAGATCTTCATTCTAGAAGAGGCTTCCACTGAATCCTCCGAACTTCTCCTTGAGCCTCTTTGCGGCATCGGCGGTCTCTTCTTCGCTCAGAGGCCTCTCCTTATGTACTTTCTGGGCTCTGCGCTCTTCGTCAAACTGCTGTTTGAGGAGTGCGAACTGCTGCTTGGTATCCATCGTGAACTCGCCGTTCATGATCCAGGCAAAATAGGAAGGTTCGGTGTTGTATATCTCTCGGGCAGTCTTGCCCTTGTGTTTGCCAAAAGTGATGACGGCTTCGCCCTGGTCGTTGCGGGACAGCCTTCCTGCATAATCTACAAAGTGGTTGCGGGTTGCGAAGCTTGCAAGGAAGTCAACGTCGTTCTTCAATGTCTCACCATACATATCGAGCTGGCCCTTGAGTACCTCGTAAGTGGCAATTGTGTCCGCCTCTGCTGTATGAGCATCCTCAAAGTCCTTTCCTCCGCAGTAGAAACGATATGCAGCCTTGAGGTTGCGAGGCTCCATTGCATGGTAGATATTCTGGACGTCCACCATCTTCATTTCGTGGAGATTGATGTCGAGGTTCCTGTGCATGTAGTGGCGCACACGCTCGATTTCCTCGGCGAGCATAGGAAGGTCGAATTTCGCCGAGTTGAATCCCGCAAGGTCGCATCCCTTGAGCCAATCGACAATCTCGTCAACGACTTCGTAGAACTTCGGACAGTCGACAAGATCTTCATCCTTTACGCCGTTGACAGCGGACGCGCTTGGATTGATTGGACGCTGGCAGTTTCTTTCGTAGTCCCATGGACGGATTTTCCACGTCTTGATACGTTCCTCGTTGCCTGGCAGAATCTTTACGAAGCTGAGTTCGATTATGCTGTCAGTAGGGATGAGCAGGCCGGTACTCTCGATATCGAAGAATATCAGCGGTTTTTTAAGATTGAGATCCATGCGCTAAACGAGTACTGGGATAAGGATACCACAGATCTTCTCGCTCTCCTCCTCTTCCTCTGAAGGCATGATGATGGCAGCCCTGCGTGCATCGAGGAACTTCATAACGATAGTCTCGCATGACATGTTGTTGAGGATGTCGGCAAGGAAGTTTGACTTGAATCCGATCGAGAGAACATCTCCGCTGTAGTCGCAGGAAACCTTCTCATAAGCTGCGATGTTGAATCCGAGATCCTGGGATGTCACCTCCATGACATTGCTGTCGAACTTGAACTTGATGCTGTTCGATGCCTTGTTCGCACATACGGAGATACGGCGGATGGTATTGAGGAACTGCATGCGGTCGATCCTCAGGATGTTGGAGTTGTTCTGCGGGATGACGTCGCGGTATCTTGGATACTTGCCTACGATAAGCCTGCAGACGAGTGTGGTCTTGGCGAACTTGAACTGTACGGTGCTTGCGTCGAAGAGAATGCTTACATCACCGGCCTCCTTCGCGATTGCGCCCTTGAGAACGGCAGCCGCCTTTTTGTGGAGGATAAACGAAAGAGGCATCTCTGTCTTGGCAGCAGTGGTTGTGTAGCAGATGAGCTTGTGGGAATCCGATGCCACGAGTGTGGTCGATGCTTCGCTCATGTCGAAGTAGATACCGTTCATGACTGGACGCATCTCGTCATCGCCGGTCGCATAGACGGTGCTGTTGATGCCCTCGAGAAGATCAGGAGCAGGGAAGGTGACGCTCTGGGCGTCTTCGCCTACGTTCTTGATCTCGGGATAGTCGGCGGCAGGGAAGTATGGAAGCTCTGAGTTTCCGCTGGTCCAGCTGCACTCGATTGAATTCTCGTTGATTGTTCTGATGCCTACTGGCTGGTCAGGGAGGGTCTTGAGAAGGTCGGTAAGGTGCATAGACGATACTGCAATGCGTCCCTCTTCCTCGCAGTTGTCGACCTCGACCTCGGTGATGAGGGTGAGCTCGGAATCAGATGCGGTGATGCGGAGCACGCTGCCCTGCAGCTCGAAAAGGAATGATGACAGTATAGGGAGGGCTGGCTTTGCCGGAATAGCCTTGGATACATCGAGAATGCCCTTGAGCAACTCTGCGCTGGATACTTTGAACTTCATTGTGGTTACTTTTTGTTTATGTGCAAACTTAATGAAAAAGTCCGAAAAACGCAATCGTTTATCGGACTCTCGATACTGTCTGTCGATTAATTCTGGAGCTCTTCGTCTTCATCGTCTGCCCTGAAGATATCCATGTAGCCCGGTATGGCTCGACCGGCATTCTTGTGCAATTCTTTCTTGTCGTGGGTGATGGCCAGGACCTTGCCGTCAGGGGTGATCGTGAACCAGCTGTCGTGGTACTCGACTTCCCCGCTGTCGCCGTATGCCTTGCCTGAGAACCTGTAATCGTAATAAGCTATGTCGTCAAGGCGCTGCTCCAGGCTGTGCATGAGCGAGTCAAGCGATTCATGGTTTCTGTTCGCCTTGGTCATGGCCTCCATGTGGACTGCGGCGTTCTTTGGCTTTCCCTCTGTGAAGTATCGGGAATACAGCTCGCCTTCTCGCTTTGACTTGACTTCAAAGACCTTGGCGCGTCTCTCGAATTCGGTGCGGAAAGTCGTGGAATCTGTTAGTTCGAGGGTGTAAAGCCTGAACTTGCATGGCTCCGAGATGCTGAGTTTCACAGCCTCTTCGAGCGCCTGGGCAACTGGATCAGGCTGTCTGCCTGAGCAAGAAAGCATCATGGCGGCGGCTGCAAGAATGATGAGGATCTTCTTCATGGCTAAAGTATGTTCATGGACTGCTCGCGGATCTTCTCGAGCTCGTCTTTCATGCGGACCACGGCCTTCTGGATGCCGGCATGGTTGGCCTTTGATCCGGTGGTATTGATTTCGCGGCCCATCTCCTGGATGATGAATCCGAGCTTCTTTCCTGGATTCTCGTCTCCGTCTATGACGCTCATGAAGTAACGGCAGTGCTCGCGGAGGCGAACCTTCTCCTCGTTGATGTCGAGTTTCTCGAGATAGAAGATCATCTCCTGCTCGAAACGGCTCTCGTCCGGCTTCTGTGCCAGGTCTTCAAGGTTCTTGAGGATACGTGCGCGTACAGCCTCGATGCGCTCGCCTTCAAGGCTCTCGACCTCGTCCTCAAGTGCCAGGATGTTGGCGACACGCGAGGTCACGTCGTTGTACAACGCAACTCCTTCGCGTACGCGGAAAGCGTTCACTTCGGCGAGAGTGTTGTCGATGGCGGCTTCAACCTGTGCCCAGTTGTCCTCGGTGATGACGTCGCTCTTCTTGGCGTCTACGACCTCAGGCATCCTCAAGGCATCGTTGAGGAGGAGGGTCTTGGTGAGATCCGAATTTGGATCCATCATTCCTATTTCCTTCCTGATGGCGAGAAGCTGCCTGTAATATGCCATCACAAGTTCGCTGTTGATGGTCTTTGCGGAATCTCCTGAGTTAGGCTCCCATGTCATGTAGAAGTCGATCGTGCCGCGCTGGAGTGCATTCGCAATCTTCTGGCGTACTAGAAGGTCCTTGTCCTTGGGGAGAAGTGAGGTCTTTACGTTTACGTCGCAGCCCTTTGCGTTCAGGGTTCTGATTTCTATTGTAAGCTTTCCGGCTTCGAGCGTCAGCTCTGACTTGCCGTAGCCGGTCATGGATTTTGTCATATATCAATGGTTTTGACACAAAAATACGATAATTATTGTTATTTTTGCGTTTCGCATCACAAATAGAAAGATTATGATTGAAGAGACAGTCAATACTGCGGCTCCTGCAGAGGAGAAGAAACTGAACTTCCTTGAGGAAATCATCGAGGAAGACCTTCGTTCAGGTAAGTACGAAAGCATCCTTACCCGTTTCCCTCCGGAGCCAAACGGTTATCTCCATCTTGGACACGCAAAGAGTCTTTGCATCAATTTCGGACTCGCGATGAAGTATGGTGGAAAGACCAATCTCCGCTATGACGATACAAACCCGGTAAAGGAAGATACCGAGTACGTCGATGCAATCAAGGAAGACATCAAGTGGCTCGGCTTCGAGTGGGCTGAAGAGAAATATGCATCAGACTATTTCGACCAGCTCTATGAGTGGGCAGAGGACATGATCAAGCGCGGCCTCGCATACGTGGACGACCAGAATCAGGAGGAGATGCGTGCCAACCGCGGTACCGTCGAGACCCCCGGAACTGACAGCCCATACCGCAACCGCAGTGTGGAGGAGAATCTCCAGCTGTTCCGCGACATGAAGGCAGGCAAGTATGCCGACGGAGAGAAGGTGCTTCGCGCCAAGATCGACATGGCACATCCAAACATGATGTTCCGCGATCCTATCCTGTACCGTATCAAGCATGCCAGCCATCATCGTACAGGTGACAAATGGTGCATCTATCCTATGTATGACTATACCCATGGTCAGTGCGATTCGATCGAGCATATCACCCATTCAATCTGTACCCTCGAGTTTGATGTACACCGTCCGCTCTATGACTGGTTCATCCAGACTCTCGGAATCTTCCCGTCACATCAGTATGAGTTTGCCCGCCTGAACCTTACATACACCCTCATGAGCAAGCGCAAGCTTCTTGAACTTGTCCAGAAGGGCCTTGTGAGCGGCTGGGATGACCCAAGAATGCCTACTCTCTGTGGCGTACGCCGCCGCGGATATACAGCTGAGGCGCTCAAGATGTTCTGTGACAAGATCGGAGTGAGCAAGCGTGACCAGATGATGGATCTCCAGCTTCTCGAGTGGTGTGTTCGTCAGGACCTCAATGCACGTTCAAACAGATACATGGTAGTAAGCGACGACCCTATCAAGCTTACCATCACCAACTGGGAACCAGGCAAGGTAGAGTGGTTCGATTGCCCGCTCAACCCGGCAGACCCTGAGGGTGCAAAGCGCAACGTTCCTTTCACCGGCGAGCTTCTTATCGACCGCAGTGACTTCATGGAGGATGCGCCGAAGAAGTTCTTCCGTCTCAAGCCGGACGGAGAGGTACGTCTCAAGTACACCTATATCATCAAGTGCAACGAAGTGATCAAGGATGAAAACGGCAAGGTTGTGGAACTCAAGTGTACCTATGACCCTACCACTGGCCGCAATGGAGAGTATCGTGCTGTCAAGGGCACCATCCACTGGGTTTCAACCGAGTACATGAAGGAACTTGAGGTACGCAATTACGACAAGCTCTTCGTGAAGGAGGATATGAACGACATCCCTGAGGACAAGGACTACAAGGATTATCTCAATCCTGAGTCTCTTACAGTCGTAAAGGGATATGCTGAGCCTGCTCTTCTTGAGGACAACACAGGTATTGCAGTTCAGTTCGAGCGCGTTGGATACTTCCACCGTGATCCGGACAGTACTCCTGAACTTGCTGTATACAACAAGACTACTGCGCTCAAGGATTCATTCAAGTTCTAGTAAAGAGCGTTTGGATTATTACAGGAGCGGCCTTCCGGTCGCTCCTTTTTATGTGCGTATGGGTGTAGAAACCCAAATTTGGGCATTGTTAAAGCCCAGATATTCAAATTTATTAATAATTGATAAAGTATTTTGTAAAACTAATCTATATATTTGCATAACTAAGACCAAACCACACCTATAGAACTAACAAATAGTTAAACATGAAGAGTAGAATTGCCTTTCTTGCCGATGCGGAAAGCAAAAACGCAATTTTAAAGAAAAAGATCATCCGCCTCTGTATCAAGGGTGGCAAATACAGCATCGCGGACTTCAGCCGCGAAATCAATGCAAGCGTTCCTACCGTGACCAAGCTCATCGGTGAGCTTATCGAGGATGGATTCATACTGGATCTCGGAAAGCAGGGAACAGCTGGAGGACGTCGTCCAAGCATATTCGGACTCAACCCCGGAGCCGGATACTTCATCGGCGTCGACATCGGCCGTCAGCATCTACATATGGGAATCGCGGACTTCAGCGGCAAGCTCATCAACTATGTCCAGGATGTAGACTTCGTCCTTGAAGCTACAACCATGTCTTTCCGCTCCCTCTGCGCCAAGATCAAGGATACAGTAAACAATACCGGCATCGCCTGGCATGAAGTCCTTGCTGTCGGTGTCAGCCTGTCCGGCCGTGTCAATCCTGAAAAGGGATACAGCCTTACTTACTCTGTCAGCGAGGACCTTCCGCTCAAGTCTTTCTTTGAGCAGGAACTCGGCGTTAATGTGAGTATTGAGAATGACTCCCGTGCCATGACCTATGGCGAGTATATAAGCAATCCTGCAAAGGCCAATCCGAATACCTTGTTCATCAACGTGAGCTGGGGACTTGGCATGGGCCTCATCCTTGGAGGCGAGCTCTATTACGGAGTCAGCGGCTTTTCTGGAGAGATAGGTCATTTCCCGCTTCTTCATAACAACAGGATATGCCGCTGCGGCAAGATAGGCTGTCTTGAGACCGAAGCTTCAGGCTCGGCTCTTCACGCCAATCTCATCGAGCAGATCAAGGCAGGCAGGACCTCATCTCTTTCGGAAATCTACAATGAAAAGGGAGACGTTTCCCTTGACGAGATATTGAAGGCTGTCGAGGATGAGGATGTTCTCGCCATCGAGGGTATTGAGCAGATCGGTCATACACTGGGCAGAAGCATCGCCGGACTTATCAACATCTTCAATCCAGGCATGGTAATCATAGGTGGACGTCTTATGGTCGGCAAGGATTACCTCATGCTCCCTATCCGTTCCGCAATCAACAAGCATTCACTCAGCCGCGTCAGCAGCGACACAGTCATCCGCTTCTCTGAGCTTGGACGTCGTGCTGCACCGTTTGGAAACTGTATGCTTGCCCGAAGCAAGTTCATGAAACTGATGTAACATGGCCAAGTTTCTACGAAAAAAGGAGTCAAAGGCTCTGACTCTCAAGGCAAAGCTAGCGCTTAGCCTCGGTACAATCGCTCTTGTCATGGTTGTCGCATGTGCGATTACCATGGTGATGTATAGCCGTATGAGCAACTATGTTTCCAGCCTCATCGCCGGAGACATTGAATGCATAAACATAGCCAGAAGTCTTTCCAACGACTGCAACGAGTACCATCTGAAGGTCCTGAATGTGGTAGGAGATGATGATATCAGTGCTGAGATTCCTGTTGCGGACCACTCTGCGACATTTCCTGCACGTATCGAGGAATTGAAGTCCAGGGTTCGTTCCGAAAGGATTGAGCCTCTTGCAGACAGCGTGCTCATGGCCTGGAAGAGCTACATGGTCAAGACCCAGGATCTTTCCAATGTATTGCTCTCCGACTTCATCGACACAAGAGACTGGTTTTTCGGCAGCCTCCAGCCAGAGTATGAAAAGCTTTCCCAGTGTCTGGATGATATGAGTGATGACATATTTGCCGGCCTGAGACGCAGTTCGGCTACCTTTGACCGCGGCTATTACAGAAGCGTCGTCCCTGGTTTTGTTGCCATTGCCGTATGCATCCTTCTCTTGCTTTGGCTTTTCTTTTTCATCAATGTCTATTATGTCAAGCCACTGTACAGGATGCTCAAGTCACTGAACGATTTCAATGACTCCCATAAGCACTATCATTGCGAGTTCGATGGTGATGACCAGCTCTCAGAACTGAATTCTGCGATCAAGGACCTGACGGAGGAGAACGACCACATGCGCAGGCATTTTATCCAGAACCGCCATGCTGAACTTTAAGGCGATAAGCAGGAACGTTGGACTAGCACTGCTTGCAAGTGCATTCTTCATGTTTCTATCCATCATTGTCAGTGTCATGTATGGCAATGACAGCGCTCTCACTGCCCTTGTCATTTCATTCCTGATAACAGCATCGGCCGGTGCCTTTCCGTTCATTTTTGTCCGCAAGGCAACTGCCATCACCTTGCGCGATGGATATGTGATAATCGTCCTTTCCTGGCTGCTTTCCTTCATCTTTGGCTCCCTTCCTTTTGTTCTTTGGGGTGGGGACCAGTTCACGGTCATGAATGCATGGTTCGAGAGCGTCTCGGGCTTCACCACTACCGGTGCAACTATACTGGAGGACATCGAAGCGTTGCCTCACAGCCTGCTGTTCTGGCGCAGTTCCACCCATTTCATAGGTGGCTTGGGAGTTGTCGTATTCCTGCTTCTGATAATACCGAACTCAAGTCCTATACGAATGAGACTGACCAATATGGAGCTGTCGTCGCTCAGCAAGGATACTTATCACAGCCGCGCGAACAAGACGGTCTTCATTTTTTCGGAGGTATATCTTGGTCTTACCCTTGTCGCATTCGTGGCTTATCTGCTTGCCGGCATGACTCCTTTTGATGCAATCAACCATGCATTCAGCGTGTGTGCAACAGGAGGCTTCTCGACCAAAGGACTGTCCATAGCAAGTTTCGACTCAAGGCTGATAGAAGGCATCACAATGTTCTTCATGTTTGCAGCGTCCATCCATTTCGGACTCATTTACTCGTCTGTTGCAAACAGATCGTTAAAGCCTTTCAACAACCCTGTACTAAAGTTCTACGCGCTGTCTCTGGTGTTCTTCACCGCCATGCTTTCTATCTCGCTGAAGACTCGCGGCGTGCTTCCAACATGGCACAATGCCATTTGGGACAGTGCATTCCAGACCCTTGCCGTTGCATCGACGACGGGATTTGCGACTGTCGACAATGCCGAATGGCCAATGGTGTCCAGCCTCATCCTGTTTTTCATGACCGTCATGTGCGGATGTGCAGGATCGACCACAGGCGGTGTTAAGGCAGACCGAGTTCTTGTGTTCATCAAGACCATAGGACGCCAGATAAAGATGACCCTTCATCCTTCAAATGTCATGGGAGTTCGTCTTGGCGGCCACTATCTCAAGGAGGATGAAATAGCTCCCCATATACTGTATCTCGTATTATTCTCATTCCTGCTTGCGATATCGGTTCTGATAGCCTTGATTCTGGGTATTTCTCCACATAATGCTTTTGCAGGATCGCTGTCGTCGATGAGCAACGTCGGTCCTGCTATCCAGGAACTGGGTACAATGGGAAGCTTCAACACACTCCCATCTTCGGCAAAGCTCCTCTTTACGATAGATATGTTCCTCGGCCGTATCGAGATCTATCCGGCGCTTGCTGTAGCTGCCATGCTGTTCAACCGCAAGAAGGATCTCTAGCATGGACAGGGCAGGAATGCTTTGCAATATGTTCATGGCCCGTCTTGCCTATGAACCGACACCTTGCCAGGAAAACATGCTGGCCGAGGCTGCCGAATTCATGACAGGCGATGATGCAGACATCATGGTAGTAAACGGCTATGCCGGCACGGGAAAGACTACCGCTATTTCCGCCATCATCAATACAATGCTCGATATGAAGGTGCCATGCGTGCTCCTGGCGCCGACCGGACGTGCGGCAAAGGTTCTGTCCCATCATTCAGGACGCAAGGCATCTACCATACACAAACACATATACCGTCAGAAGTCTGTCGGCGATGCCGGCTACGGAAATTTCAGCCTGGCGCCGAACAAGTCCAGCGATACGCTGTTCATAGTCGATGAGGTGTCGTTGATAGGCTCCGAGGCTGCGGAACGTCAGGGTTTTGCCGCGTTCGGCTCAGGAAATCTGCTGGAGGATCTTGTTTCCTTCGTGCGCAGTGGATCGGGGAACCGTATGATAATGCTTGGAGACTGTGCCCAGCTGCCTCCTGTCGGTCTTGAGACCAGTCCGGCTCTTGATGCTTCATATATGGACAACTTCGGGGGAGTACGCTATCTCGAGCTGACGACTGTAGTGCGTCAGAAGCAGGAGTCCGGCATCCTTGCCAATGCTACCATGCTCCGCGAGACGATATCCTATACTGAGCCGTATGAGACCATCCCGGACCTCTTGCTTGATGTCGACGGATATGATGACATAGAAAGGATAAGCGGGGGAGACCTCATCGAGACGATCAATGACGCCTATTCGAAGTACGGAGAGGAGGAAACCATGATACTGTGCCGCTCCAATAAGCGCGCGATACGATACAATCTTGGCATACGTTCGACAGTACAGTACCGCGAAGAACAGCTTCTGCGAGGAGACAGGCTTATGATAGTGAAGAATTGCTATCAATTTCTGGAAGATGTCCCGGAAATGGATTATATTGCAAACGGTGATATGGCAGAGCTGGTGAGGCTGGGACGCCAGGTCGAGCGTTACGGACTTCATTTCGCGGATGCAAGCCTTTGCTTCCCTGACTATGATGGGCGCGAGATAACAGCCAAGGTATGCCTTGATACTCTGTGCAGTGAATCAGCTTCGCTTACATATGAGCAGCAGAATGCCCTGTATGAAGGCGTCAATGCTGACTACTCACATATCACATCGAAGAAGAAGCGCTGGGAAGCCGTCCGTGAGGATCCTTTCTTCAATGCGCTCCAGCTAAAATATGCCGCTGCCATTACCTGTCACAAATCGCAGGGTGGCCAGTGGAAATGTGTATTCATCGACTGCCCGTTCTGGCAGGATGAGCAGACGGTGGATGATCTGAAGTGGCTGTACACTGCGTTGACAAGAGCTGTAGACAAGGTGTATCTGGTCAACTTCAATGACCGTTTTTTCATGTAGAATCTGTAAATCGAAAAAAAGATGCAGCTGATACTATTATCCGGTGGATCGGGAAAGAGCCTCTGGCCGCTTTCCAATGATGCTCGAAGCAAGCAGTTCCTGTCCCTTCTTGAAGCTCCTGACGGTGGCTCGGAGTCCATGATCTGCCGTATCGAACGTCAGATCCGCAAGTCCGGGCTTGACTGTGACATAACCATTGCCACCAACATCGCTCAGCGAGACCCTATCCTGTCCCAGCTTGGAGGACGTGTCGACATCGTGACTGAGCCTGAAAGGCGTGACACTTTCCCGGCAATATCGCTTACTGCCGAATGGCTCAGGCTGGAGAAGGGATGTCCTCTTGACGAGACTGTGGTCATCATGCCTTGCGACCCATATACCGAAGACGGTTACTTTGATGTCATAGCTTCAATGGCTAAGTCCGTTGACTGCGGGACAGCGGATCTTGTGCTGATGGGAATAAGACCTCGCTACGATTCGACCAGCTTTGGTTATATCCTTCCACAGGATGGCATCGCCGACGCAAATGGAATGTACCATGTGTCGCGCTTTGTCGAAAAGCCTAGCGCGCAGTCTGCACATGATCTTATTTCCCAAGGCGCATTGTGGAATGGTGGTGTCTTTGCCCTCAAGCTTGGCAGACTCTGTTCCTATGTTTGGGAATATGTAAAGGAGGATTCGTTTGCCGATCTCCGTGCCCGTTATTGTGACATGCCGAAGATCAGCTTCGACTATGAGGTTGTGGAAAAGGCCGAGAATCTCGGCGTCATCCCTTTCGATGGCCAGTGGGAGGATCTGGGGACTTGGAACGCCTTGTCGAGAAGGTTGCATAGCCAGGTCATCGGCGATGTAATCATGGGCAGCAATGTACGTCACGCGACAGTACTCAATGAACTGGATATGCCTTTGCTTTGCGAGGGTGTCCGTGACATTGTCGTAGCCGCAGGTCCGGATGGCATCCTTGTCTGCGGCAGAGACCAGAGCGACCGTATCAAGGACTACGTGATCGGTCTCAAACGCCGTCCAATGTACGAGGAACGCCGATGGGGAACCTATCGTGTGCTGAACTACCAGAAGTATCCGGACGGATTTGAGGAACTGACAAAGACAATCACGCTAAATCCGGGCTGCTGTATCAGTTATCAGGTCCATCATCACCGCTCGGAAGTATGGACAGTGACAGACGGACATGGCCTTTTCATCCTGGACGGCAAGGCCCGTGAGGTAGGCCGCGGAGACGTTCTCGACATCAAGGTCGGCCAGCTTCATGCGATCAAGGCACTGGATAGCCATCTGACATTCATAGAAGTCCAGGCAGGAGCACCGCTGGTCGAAGAAGACATCGAGCGCTTTGACTGGCCTGACGTATAATTTTTTTGGTATTTTCTTCCGTAAGGAGTACATTTACGATATAGAACAACTAAATAATACTACTGATCTATGGCATCCATCACCGACATCATCGCGCAGCAGGTCAAGGCACAGGCTGGCGGTCTCAATCTTCCTGCAAATCTTCAGCAGACAGTCCTCAATGGTCTTTCAGACTCTATTCTTGGAAGCCTCACCCAGACAGCGACAAAGGCTGGCGGAATCAATCTCATCAAGGAAATCCTTACAGGAAAGGCCAGTGCTGCCGCAGCTAGCCCGGTTGTTGACCTCGCAGGCAAGATTTTCAGCGGAAATGCAAAGAACATGGGTCTTGACAGCAAGATAACAGGAGCTGCTTCAGCGGTCATCCCTGCAATCATGGGTAAGCTTTCCGGCATCCTCAAGGATCAGGATGGTGACGGTGATGTCGACCTCAATGATGTCCTCATCGCTCTCCAGGGCGGAAACGGCAAGAAGTCAGGCGGTCTTCTCGGAAGCGTCCTCAAGGCAGTCCTCAAGTAAATAATGGTCGGCACAATCGTAAATACCTGCTGCATCGTAGCAGGCAGCATTCTCGGTGCCGTACTCAAGAAGGGAATCAAACCACAGTACCAGGAGGCATTATTCAACGCAATGGGTATTGCCTCCCTGGCATTGGGTGCCAATGCCTGTGTACACAACCTCCCGAAGAGTACTGTGCCTGTACTGTTCATCATAAGTCTCGCTGTGGGTTCGCTCATAGGCTACATGTTGAAGCTTGATGACAGGTTCTCACGTCTGGTGAACCGTGGCGATGGTTCCGGACGTCTTGCGGAAGGACTGTCAACCGGTATCCTTCTTTACTGCATCGGCACATTCTCGATGCTTGGACCTGTTCTCAGTGCGCTTCATGGCGACAACACCTACCTTTTCACCAACGCGACTCTGGACTTCTGCTCGTCAATGGTCCTGGCGTCAACATTCGGAATTGGAATGATCTGGGCAGCACCTGTGCTGTTCTGCTGGCAGGGTATGTTCTACACTATAGCCAAGATATCCGAGACAGCGATCAGCGAGGAGCTTGTTACCGAACTCAGCATAGTCGGAGGCTCTCTGATCCTCGCTTCCGGATTGAAACTTCTCAATCTCAGGGACTGCAAGACTCTTAACATGCTGCCGGGATTGTTTATCCCCGTGCTGTTTTTCATAGCAAAGTCAATCTTTGGCTTTTGATTTTTCAGGCTGTTATGGACAAGGATCAGGTTCTCTTGCGCAGGCGTGAGATGCTGGCGGAACTTGCCGGCAGGATGGTCGATTGCCGTCTGAGCCAGAAAGAAATGGCCGAGGCGGTAGGCGCCAGCCCAAGTCAGGTGTCTCTCTGGCTTGGCGCGAAGAGCAACATCTGGCTCGATACCTATATCAAGCTCAGCCTTGCCTGTGACGAGAAGGTTTCAGCCGTGTCCAATCCTTATGAAATCAAGGAAGAACCGACGCGGCTTCAGGAAGAGTCTGTCCCATATGGTTCAATCTCCCTTGGCGGACTTGTCAAGGCTGGCCTGAGGAACAGGAAAATGTCCCAGAAGGAACTTGCAGAACGTGTAGGAACTAGCCAGTCGCGCATCAGCGAGTACATTCGCGGGACTGTCGTCCCTTCTCTTGGAGTCGCGGCTCGTATCTGTCGCGAACTTGAAATCGACGCTGACGAATTCCTAAGAGCGTGCAGCGGACTCTAGTTCTTCCTTATCAGAATTGAAAGGAGAGACACTGCTCCCAGAACGAAAGGATAATAAAGACAAGATATGATGGCAGCTGCATCCTCACCCGAGAGTGCGGTTGCCATCAATAGTTGAGCGCCATACGGAATCAGGCCCTGGACCAGGCATGAAAATGTGTCCAGAAGGCTTGCGACTCTCTTTCTATCCAGCTGGAAGCGGTCCGCGATGTCCTTGGCGATGCCTCCGGTCGTGATGATGGCGATGGTGTTGTTGGCGGTACAGAGGTTCGCCAGGCTGACGAGAGCTGCAATGCTGAACTCTGCGCTGCGCTTGCTCTTCGCCTGACCGGAGATTGCGCTGATGATCAGGTCCAGGCCGCCGCCGCGGCGTATGAGCTCCATCATTCCGCCGGCAAGAAGGGTCACTGTAATCAGGCTGCCCATACCCTCGATTCCTGTTCCCATGGACGCCAGCCATGAGCTCCAGCCAAGGATACCGGTCGCCATTCCGATGGCGAAATTGATGATTATTCCTATGCTCAGCGAGATTACCACGTTAAGGCCACACATGGCCATTACAAGCACCGCTATGTATGGGAGGACCTTGTACCATTCGATGCTGCCTGCGACCGTTTCGGCATGTACGCCCGCTCCGGCAATGAGGTAGATGGCTGTGACGATGATGACGGCTGGGATGACTACGCGCAGGTTGGCTTTGAACTTATCCTGCATCTCGCAGTCAAGAGCCTTTGTCGCTGCAATCGTGGTGTCGCTTATGAATGAAAGATTGTCGCCGAAGAAGGCTCCTCCTACAATCACCGCAGTCATGAAGGCTATGCCTGTGCCGGTCGATTCCGCGATGCCTGCCGCGATAGGGACGAGTGCTACGATGGTTCCGACGCTGGTTCCGATGGACAGGGAAATGAAGCAGGCGGTCAGAAACAGGCCCGCGAAGAGCATTCCCGGAGGAACAATCTTCAATGCCAGTCCGACGGTCGCATCGACCGCGCCGATGTCTTTCGCAGTCTGGGCGAACGCTCCGGCCAGTATGAATATCCATATCATCAGCAGTACCTTGCTGTTGCCGGCACCCGACGAGAATGCTTCTATGCGTTCATTCAGACTGCCTTCGGAGACTAGAACGGCATATACGGATGCGACGAGGAATGCGGATGCCACCGGCACCTTGTAGAAGTCGCCGAGGACGAGGGATGTGACCAGATAGACGGCCAGAAAGACGATCAGCGGGCTCAGGGCAAGCATGCCCTTGATATTCTTTGACGTTGTTTTCATCTGTTTGTTTCAGGAATCATGCAAAAGTAGTAAAAAAAGCTGTTGCTTGTTTATTGAAGGATAAAGCCTATATTTGCATTTCCTCGGGACGGATGTCCCTATGAACGAACTGACTGACGATATGAAACCTACCGCTATACTTCTCCTTCATTGCCCTGACCGCCAGGGTATCATTTCGGAGATTACCAAATTCATCACTGACAATCACGGAAACATCGTTTATCTTGACCAGTATGTAGACCGCGTTGATGGCGTATTCTTTATGCGTATCGAGTGGGAACTTGACGGCTTCCTCATCCCTCGTGAAAAGATCAAGGATATCATCGATACACTCTATGGTGTGCGTTTCGGAGTTGAAAGCAACCTTTACTTCAATGACGAGAAGCCTCGCATGGCACTTTTCGTAAGCAAGATGAGCCATTGTCTCTACGATCTTCTGGCAAGATACAAGGCTGGCGAGCTTGACGTGGAAATCCCATGCATCGTTTCCAACCACGAAGATCTCAGATATGTTGCCGAGCAGTTCGGAATCCCTTACTATGTATGGTCGATAAAAAAAGACCACAGCAACAAGGCCGAGGTTGAGGCTGCCGAGATGGAGCTCCTCCGCAAGGAGAACGTTACCTTCATCGTCCTTGCCCGCTATATGCAGATCATCAGCGAGGACATGATCAGGAGCTATCCGAACAAGATCATCAACATCCATCACTCCTTCCTTCCTGCCTTCATCGGCGCAAAGCCATACCACCAGGCATACGAAAGGGGAGTGAAGATCATCGGTGCTACCAGCCACTATGTCACCACCGAGCTTGATGCTGGTCCGATCATCGAGCAGGATGTGGTCCGCATCACCCATAAGGACACCCCTGACAGCCTCGTGCTCAAGGGACGCGACCTCGAGAAGATCGTCCTTTCCCGCGCAGTCTCAAAGCATGTCGAGAGAAAGATCCTCACTTTCAAGAACAAGACTATCATCTTCAGCTAGATAATAAAAGAAGCCCCTCACTCGAAATGAATGAGGGGCTTTATTTTCAGGTGGCGCATGGAGTCGGACCCCTCGCACCACGGAAATTACTTGATGAGGGTGCCGAGGACTGAACGGGCGAGAGTGCGGACAACACTTGAGGTTGCGGACTTCACAGCCTTGTTGGTCGCTGACTTCTTGCCGTTGGCTCCCTTCTTGCCGGCAACGCTGTCGGCGACAGTGGTGCTGATGGAGTTCGCGGCTGAAGTGATAACTGCACCTACGGCTGCGCCGACGAGAGTCTTTCCGAGGCTCTTGCCCTTCTTTGAAGCTGCCGACTTGGTACTCTTCTCGGCCTCTTTCGCAGCCTTTGCCTCTTCCTTTTCCTTCTCCTTTGCAGCCTTCTCCTCCTCTATGGCCTTAGCCTCTGCCTCGCTTTCTGCAAGGAGGACCTCGAATGCGCTCTCGCGGTCGATAGGGGTGTCATATCTGCCGAACAGACGGGAGCCCTTGATGCAGCGTTCGCGCTCAGACTCGCTGATGGCACCGATCTGGCTGAGAGGGAAGAGGACGCGTGCGCGCTGTACCACTGCCGGTGCACCCTTCGCGTCAAGGAATGATACGAGAGCCTCGCCGGTCTCGAGTGCCATGATCGCCTCTTCTGTGTTGAATGCAGGGTTTGCGCGGAATGTCTCTGCCGCTGCGCGGACTGCCTTCTGATCCTTTGGAGTATATGCGCGGAGGGCGTGCTGTACGCGGTTTCCGAGCTGTCCGAGGACTGAATCAGGAATGTCGGTAGGGTTCTGGGTGATGAAGTATACTCCTACGCCCTTGCTTCGGATGAGTCGTACAACCTGCTCGATCTTGTCCAGGAGAGCCTTGGATGTGCCGTCGAAGAGGGTGTGGGCCTCGTCGAAGAAGAACACGAGCTTTGGAAGCTCAAGGTCGCCGACCTCAGGAAGCTGTGCATAGATGTCGCTCATGAGCCAGAGGAGGAAGGTCGAGTAGAGCTTTGGATTCATCATCAGCTTGTCGGCTGCGAGTACGTTCATCACACCCTTGCCACCCTCGCACTGCATGAGGTCGTAGATGTCGAACGAAGGCTCGCCGAAGAACTTGTCCGCACCCTGGTTCTCGAGGGTCAGGAGAGCTCTCTGGATTGCACCCACGCTCTGTGGTGATACGTTTCCGTATGTGGTGGTGAGCTCTGCTGCGTGCTTCGAGATATAGGTGAGCATGCTGCGGAGGTCCTTGATGTCGATAAGGAGGAGACCGCGTTCGTCAGCTACGCGGAACAGCACGTTCATGACGCCTTCCTGGGTCTCGTTGAGCTGGAGGAGACGCGAAAGGAGCTGTGGGCCCATGTTGCTGATGGTGGTTCTCATCGGATGGCCCTGCTCTCCGAATACGTCGAAGAAGCGTACGGGACAGCCTGCGAACTGTGGATCCTCGATACCGAACTCGGCGCAGCGCTTCTCGATGAAGCCGCTCATCTTGCCGGTCTGGCTGATTCCGCTGAGGTCACCTTTCATGTCTGCCATGAAGCATGGGACGCCGGCCTGGCTGAATGTCTCGGCGAGAACCTGGAGTGATACGGTCTTGCCGGTACCTGTTGCGCCGGCAATGAGTCCATGGCGGTTGGCCATCTTTCCGGTGATGGAAATTGGACCTTCTGGTCCGTGGGCTACGTAGAGCCCGTGTTCATTGGTATACATGATCGGTGTGTTATGATGGTTACTTAAGGTAGTTTCTGTTGTGGAGCTTTATGATTCTCCATGAAATGCCGACCTGGGCGAGTGTGTTGCTGAACTCAACGGGAATAGTCGAAGAGGACAGGATATCAGGAGCCACATGTCCCTGGCGGATGGCTCCGCAGGCGTGGAGACGGATGTTGCGGTTCTCCTTGAATGGGTAGTACTCCGCGCGGAACTGGTACTGGTTGATGTCGCTTCCCTTGGCGACAAGAGCGTCTCTGAAATCCGAGTTGTTGACATCCTTCGCATACTCGAATGCGACCTGGAGGCGGTCGGTAGGAACCCATGTCGCCCTGGCTGATATTGTCCAGTCGGCAAGGTCATCCATGCTTACGAAGCGGTCGATGGCGTCGAGACGGAGCTTGAACTTGCCGAAATTGTACTCGTCACCGATTGCGACCATGCCCATATAGCTGTCCTTTGCGTACTCATGTGCACTCAGCGACCACATCGCAGACCACTTGTCTGTGAAGCGGTGGAGGTAGAGGTTGTATCCGATCAGGTCGGTGGCGTACATGCTCTGTGCGACCTGGACACCGATGCGACCGAGATTGCCGGCCTGGCGCTCGGCTGATGCGCACCAGCGGAATGCTCCTACATTGTTGGAGAATTCGCTGAGGTAATAGAAATTGATAGGACGCTGGTCGTACTCGAAGCTGCCGAAGCGGTTGTCGCCCTTTCCTGCAGCGAATGTCCAGTTCTCGTCAGGGGAGTAGTAGAATTCGAAATAATCGGATGCGTCGAAGAAGTTTGCTCCCTTCGCCCAGTTGTACATGCGGGTTCTGATACGCATCGAGAGATGCTCGCCGTATGATGCGTAGAAGTTGGTCTGGACCTGCTGGGTGTTGTAGGAGAGATCCTCTCCGTTGTACATCATTGCGGCTCTTGATTCCATGTTGGCTTCATAAGAGAACTCCTGTGCGCGAGCCGAAATCGCAGAGACCAGGAGAAGACCGATAAAAAGTACTTTCTTCATATTGTCTTGGGGAGTTGCAAAGATAATGGTTTTTTGGGCTTTTTTTCTTACTTTCGCAGAATTGAAATAATACTTTGAACAAATAATCAAACCACATGAAAGTACTGAAAAACGGCATCGCAGGAGCCCTCTTGCTCGCTTCTGCTTTTGGACTTGCCGCCCAGAAACCAATGAATGCACCACGTGGTGGAAAGCTGATCAGCGATGAACTGATCGGTATCTTCTTCGAGGACATCAGCTCTTCAGCAGACGGTGGTCTCAATGCACAGCTCGTGCAGAACGGATCGTTCGAATACAGCCCTGCAGAGAGAGACGGATGGGGCCCTGGCACCCACTGGCGCGTAATGCGTCCTGGACACTCTCTTGGTCTCATCGAGTTCAAGCAGCAGGATCCTATCCATCCAAACAACCCTAACTACATGCGTCTCAACATCGAGCGTGTAGGTCACTTCTATGATTTCAACGGCTGGACCGGTTTCGGCCTTGCCAATGACGGCTTCGACGGCATCAATGTCAAGGAAGGCGCAAAATACGATTTCTCGATCTTCGTACGCAACACCGACGGTGTCGACAAGGATCTCCGCGTAGCAGTTGTCGCTCCAGTTGTAAGAGGACCTTTCGTTCCAGGTGAAAGAAGAATGGGCCCTCCTGTACCGGTTGCAGTGGCTGACGCTACCATCAAGACCAGCGGCAAGGACTGGAAGAAGTATGAGGTTACCCTCACCGCTACCCAGGACTGCTCAGGTGCATCGCTCCAGATTCTCGCTCTCGGCGAGGGTGTGATGGATGTCGACATGGTTTCACTCGTTCCACAGGATACATACCACGGACACGGAATCCGCAAGGATCTCGCAGAGGCTCTCGAGGCTCTCCATCCTAAGTTCATGCGCTTCCCTGGCGGTTGCGTCGTTCACGGTGGTGGCGACGGCTTCTGGGATACCTACCGCTGGAAGACCACTGTAGGTCCAAAGGAGCAGCGCAAGCCTCTCAAGAACACCTGGGGATACCATCAGTCGATGGAAGTCGGCTACTTCGAGTACTTCCAGCTTTGCGAGGACATGGGTATGGAGCCGCTTCCAATCCTTCCTTGCGGTGTGAGCTGCCAGGGTACCAACGGTGGCTGGAACATGAAGGGCCACGCACAGGAGGCCGTTCCTATGGAGGAGATGGACGAGTGGGTAGACGAGGCTCTCGACCTCATCGAGTGGGCTAACGGTCCTGCTGATTCAAAGTGGGGCAAGATCCGCGCTGAGGCAGGCCATCCAGAGCCATTCAACCTCAAGTATCTCGGCCTCGGAAACGAGGAGGAGATCACTCCTGCATTCGAGGAGCGCTTCAAGTACATCTACGAGAGAGTCACCAAGGCTCATCCAGAGATCATCATCGTAGGTACCGCAGGTCCTGGCTCACACGCTGACAACGTTGACTACCAGAACGGCTGGCGTGTGGCAGAGGAGCTTGGAATTCCAATCCTCGACGAGCACTACTATGAGCAGAGAGATTACTTCCTCAACCAGCGTCAGTATGACAACTATCCACGCGACCGCAAGACCAAGGTTTACCTCGGCGAGTACGCTGCAAAGGACAAGAAGCTCATCGACGCTCTCGCAGAGGGTCTCTACCTTCTCCATGTTGAGCGCAACGGAGACGTTGTATGCATGACTTCATACGCACCTCTCTTCGCACGCAAGGACGCTACCAACTGGAATCCTGACCTCATCTATTTCGACAACGACAGACCATACCTCACCTGCAGCTACTACATCCAGCAGATGTTCGGCCAGTCAAGCGGTCAGTACTACTATGGTGACTGCGTTAAGATCGAAGACAAGGACATCCTCCAGGAGCAGTCAGTGATCCTCAATACCAAGACCCGTGAGCTCTATGTCAAGGTCGGCAACGCATCTGACACTGCAAAGAAGGCAACCATCAACCTCAGCCGCTTCAACATCAAGCCAAACGCTGTAAAGGTTACCCTCTCCGGCGATCCTCAGGCAGAGAACAACTATGACGCTCAGCCTATCGCTCCGGTACAGGAGAACATCAAGGTATCAAAGAAGATGACCCTTGATCTTCCTCCTTACTCATTCCAGATGATCACCATCAAACTCTAGTGACTAATTCGAATCAAAGCGGCAGCCGTAAAGACAGGCTGCTGCTTAAAATCCGAAACGGAGAAGAAATGACAATAGGGGAGCAGGCTCGTCTTGCTCTCCTATTAAGCATTCCGGCCATCCTTGCCCAGCTTAGCAGTGTCATGATGTCATACATCGACTCTGCAATGGTCGGCAAGCTCGGCGCCGCTCAGTCGGCATCCATCGGACTTGTATCCACATCGACCTGGATCATCGGAGGATTCTGCATGGCATCCATAAACGGATTCACCGTGCAGGTCGCTCATCTGATAGGCTCCAATGACCTGAAAAAGGCCCGTGGACTGCTCAGACAGGCTCTTACGGTCATCCTTGTGATTGCCGCCGTCATCGCATCGATAGCGATGGCTATCAGCGGCGGCCTTCCTCATTGGCTTGGTGGCGGTGAGGACATCTGTGCAGATGCGTCCGCGTACGTCCGTATCTATTCTTCCTTCGTCCCTGTTTTCACCCTGAGCTATTTCGGCAGCGCGATGCTCCAGAGCAGCGGCAACATGAAGGTTCCGAGCATATTGAATGTGATGATGTGCGTCATGGATGTGTGCTTCAACTATCTGTTCATATATGTATGCGGCATGGGCGTCAGAGGCGCGGCGCTTGGAACCGGAACGGCGGAGGCTGTGACGGCCGTCCTTATGCTCTATTTCCTCCTGGTGCGTTCTCCTGAACTGTCGCTCAGAAAGGAAGGCGGCAGTTTCATTCCGCAGCGCGACAGCCTGAAGAAGGCCTTCGGCATCAGCGGACCGCTGTATATCCAGAACCTTGTCACACATGGTGCACATATAGTCGCCACAATGATAATTGCGCCTTTGGGCACAGTCTCGATTGCTGCAAACAGCTTTGCGATCACCGCGGAGAGCCTTTGCTACATGCCGGGCTACGGTGTTTCCGATGCTGCAAGAACGCTCATCGGCCAAAGTCTCGGAGCGAAGAGGAAACCTCTTGCAAGGCGTTTTGCCAGAATCAGCATCTTCATGGGAGCCGCTATGATGTCCTTTCTGGCTGTCTTTATGTTCGCCTTCTCGACGCAGATCATGACTATGCTCAGCATTGATGCCGATGTCGTGGCTCTCGGTGCGAAGATGCTGCGTATCGAGGCGTTCGCAGAGACCTTGTATGCATGCTCTATCGTTGCATACGGCTGCTGTGTCGGAGCAGGAGACACCATGGTCCCAAGCGTTATGAACCTGGTTAGCATGTGGGTGGTGCGTATCGGACTTGCTTTGTATCTCACATCTCGCCTTGGCCTTACAGGCTATTGGGTGGCAATGTGCGTCGAGCTCAACTTCAGGGGACTGATCTTCCTGTGGCGTGTGCGCGGTGAACGTTGGATGAAGACTGTCCTGACCTAGAATCTGTTTTGAAAAATAATAGTATCGATATATAAATGAATATAATCAAGAATCAGGAATTCGGCGGCGAGAGACCTCTGTACGCCAGCCATGACCTCAGGATCGAGGATGTAACCATCCACCTTGGCGAAAGCTCCATCAAGGAGTGCTCTAACATCGAGGCTGAGCGCTGTACCTTCGAAGGAAAGTATGTCTTCTGGTGCTGCGACGGCTTCAAGGTCCGCAACTGCCTGTTCCGCGAGAGTGCCCGTTCTTCACTCTGGTACACCCGTGGCTGCGACATGGCGGATTCCATTGTCGAGGCTCCGAAGATGTTCCGCTCTGCCGAGGACATCAAGCTCCGCAATGTAAAGATGACCAGCGCCCAGGAGACATTCTGGAGCTGCCGTAACATCGATATTGAAGACGTGGGGATCGACAAGTGCGACTATGTCTTCATGTATTGCCAGAACGTGAAGGTACGCAATGTAAAGATCAACGGAAACTATTCGTTCCAGTATGCGAAGAACGTGGAGATCTGGGATTCGGACCTCCAGTCGAAGGATGCTCTCTGGGAAACGGAAAATGTCACCGTATACAATTCATTCATCAACGGAGAGTACCTTGCATGGCATTCGAAGAACGTGCGTCTGGTTAACTGCCGTATCGGCGGAACCCAGCCGCTCTGCTATGCTGACGGTCTTGTGCTTGAAAACTGTACATTCGAGCCGGATGCAGACCTTGCATTCGAGTACAGCGACGTTCAGGCTACCATATTAAACAACGTTCCGTCGGTGAAGAACCCGCGTACCGGCAGCATCCATGCTGCTTCGATAGGCGAAATCATCATCGACGGAAACATCAAGGCTCCGGGCGATTGCAAGATAACCCAGGGCTAGATACCGTACTCGGCTTTAATACGCAGGAGTCCTGCAACAATACGACGTGTGCCTTCGACGAGTCTCTCGCGAGGGCACGCGATGTTTATACGCATGAATTTTCCGTCACCGTACATTTCGCCGCCGTTGATCCAGACCTTCTCGTTCTGGATGAGAGAATCGCTGATCGCTTTTGCTGAAATGCCTTTCTCGACGAATGGGGCAACGTTGAGCCATGGGAGATATGTTCCTTCCAGATTACAGATATGAAGCTCGGGAAGAGCCTTCTTCAGCTCGTCGCGAAGATACTCGAAGTTGCTCCAGAGAACGATGTTGAGCTCGGTGAGCCATTTTTCACCTTCCTCTGTGTATGCGGCAACAAGAGCGTCTGCGCCGAATGGGTTGACATCGCAGTGTTCCCAGTCGTTGATGACACGGTCGATGCGCGCCCTCCACTCCGGACGAGATGTCACGATGTTGGAAATCATCAGTCCTGCCAGATTGAATGACTTTGAAGGGGAGTTGAAGCTGACACAGTTGTCCTGGTTCTCCGGACAGGTCGATGCAAATGGGATGTAGGTGTTCCCAGGCATCTCGAGTTCGCAGTGGATCTCGTCGCTGACAACGATAACATTGTGCCTGCGGCAGATCTCACCGAGTCTCATCAGCTCCTCGCGGCTCCAGATGCGTCCGGTAGGGTTGTGAGGATTGCAGAGTATGAAAAGCTTTGCGCGAGGTTCAGCGCATTTCTTCTCAATGTCCTCGAAGTCCATTCTGAAGTCAAGTGTTCCGTCCTCGTTCTCGGTATAGATGAGGTCCGAGGCAAGAGCCACGCAGCCGTTGTTGCGTACGCTTGAGAAGAAACAGTTGTACGCAGGGTTCATGAACACGACTGCGTCACCAGGCTGGCAGAATGCCTTGACGGCTACAGACAGGGCAGGGACGAGACCGGCGATAGGCTGGATCCAGTCTCTTTCTATCTTCCAGTTCCTGCGCTTTCCGAACCATGAGATCACGCTTTCATAATACTCCTCAGGGATGTGTACGTAGCCGAAAACTCCGTGGTCGATGCGCTTCTGGAGCTTTTCAATGATGAATGGAGCGGCCTTGAAGTCCATGTCGGCAACCCACATCGGTATGAGGCCGTCAACCTTGCATTCATCCCATTTGACCGAAGAACTGTTCCTGCGGTCTACCAGGGTATCGAAGTCGTATTTCATATCTAGAGCTGGTTGTATGATGGACTGAAGGTGTCACCCTGATCCGGGTCTCCGCACTGGATTCCCTTACGGAGCCACTTCGAACGCTGTGCTGAAGTTCCGTGGTTGAAGGACTCAGGAACGGTGTATCCGCGTGCTTTTTTCTGGAGGTAGTCGTCACCGATCTTGGCTGCAACTGCAAGACCTTCCTCGACGTCGCCTCGCTCGAGCGAGTTGAACATCTTGTTGTCGTGATATGCCCAGACGCCTGCGTAGAAGTCGGCCTGAAGCTCGAGGCGAACGCTGATCTGGTTGCTCTGCGCCTGGGATACGCGGCTCATCTGGCTATGAGCCTGCTGGAGCGTGCCAAGGAGATACTGTACATGATGGCCTACCTCGTGTGCGATGACGTACGCATAGGCAAAGTCTCCGTCGGCTCCGATCTGCTGCTTCATGCTGCTGAAGAACGACAGGTCGATGTAAACCGTCTGGTCGGCGCTGCAATAGAATGGGCCGGAGGACGATGTCGCGCCGCCGCATCCTGACTGTACTGCATTGCTGAAGAGGACGAGCTTCGGCGGTACATATTCGAGGCCGCTCTGTCTGAATATCTTGGTCCAGACGTCTTCAGTTCCTGCGAGGATCTGGCTGGCAAATACTGCAAGTTCCTGCTCCTCTGCGCTTGGGGTGTAGTCTCCGGTCTGGGTGGTGGTGATTCCACCGCCGTACTGCTGTACATTGCGGATCACATCTCCTGGGTCTCCGCCCATGAGCAGGGTGATGAGGCCGATGATGATGATGCCTCCAAGGCCGAGGCCGCCTACTTTTCCCATTGAAGAGCCGCGGCGGTCATCTACGTTCGAGCTCTGTCTTCTTCCGTCAAGATTCATATTAAAGGATGGTTTTGTTCTATTCTGCAAAAGTAAAGGTTTTTCATTATGTTTGCGTTGAAAACATATTGAAAAATGGCAGACAATTTCCTTGAAAAGAGATATGACGAAGTGTTCGGCAGGGGAGCGAAGGCCGCAAAGCCTTCCCGTCCCGGACTGGACATTCTTTTGAAGAATAACCGCAGCTACCGTGGCTATGACCGCTCCTATGAGGTCAAGATGCTGCAGCTCAGACGTATGATCGAGGTGAATACCAAGATCGCGAGTGCCATGAACCGTCAAGTTCTCCGTTTCTATCCTGTTGTCCGCGGTCCTGAATCGGAGAAGGTCATTTCTATGATAAAGATGGGAGCGGCGCTGAAGGAATTGAACCTTCCGTTCCCCGGGACCGAGCCGGATGCATTCATCATTATATGCTCCACCGTGCCTGAAGGGCGATTCGTTGATATCGATCTGGGAATTTCGATGCAGAGCATGTCGCTCAAGGCAGTGGAAATGGGACTCAACTGCCTGATGGTTTGCAACTTCAACAAACAGGACCTCAAGGAGGCTCTGGAACTGTCGTATGAACCGCTTGCCGTTCTTGTTGTGGGCAAGGGCGCCGAAAAGATCGAACTTGTTTCTGTTAATGAGGGACAATCCCTTGACTATTATAGAGTTGATGGAGTTCATTACGTGCCGAAAATCTGCGCGGACGACCTGATTGTAAAATAATTTCAAAACATTTCTGCAAAGGGGGTTTAAATCCCGTTTTTTGTTGTAATTTCGCGCCATTATTCACCAAACCAAATTTTATGGTACGAAATGAAGAAATTTGCAGTTTTGTTTGCAGCTTTGCTGCAGAGCTTCCTTGCGTACTCGCAAGAGGCTGAGTCCGATAACGGACAGTTTTTAGTCATTCCACGCGTTGACGTCAACGGGTATTTCTTACCTGCAACAGATGGCGGCGACGAAGGAAATGGCATTGATTTGGGTGATTCTTCCTTCTACACTCTTATTGAAGGAAGTTTCGGCGAAAGCGATTTCTCTTATTCTATTGCCAATCACTGGCTCTCAAGCGATCCAATGTCGCTCTACAGCAACACGCTCCGTTCAGATGACCTGAACTGGGTTGACTGGGCGTATATCAACTGGGCTCCGGGAGCATTCGATTTCACGATCGGCAAGAATATGATCGCAATCGGTACCTTCGAGGAAGACGAGTATGACTTCAACTCGTATTCACCGCTCAGTTCCCTGTTATGGAACTCTCTCCAGGCTTATCAGTGGGGCGTATCGATGGGTTGGACCTCTCCGGATGAGGGCAGCTACATCGAGGCTAACATAGCCGCTTCTCCTTACGGTGAAAGACCGTTCCAGAGCGGACTCTACGCCTATTCTGCAAGATACACTGGAGAATACGGCTTCTACAAGGGAATCTGGTCCGCAAACATGCTTGATTTCGGCGACGGAATCCAGAAACTTTACACTGCGGGCAACCAGTTCTACCTCAATGACAGCTGGACTGCGACACTTGATGCGTACGCAATGTTCACACCTGCCACCTGCTACACAGGAAGCCGTGCACACATGTTCAACTGGGGTGTCGTTCCATCAATCACATTCGATAATGGAGGAAGGTTTACCGCTACGGTCAAATTCATAATGGAAGACAATAAGCAGATCGACGGTCTTGTCGATTTCGAGCATCCTACATTCGACACCGACAACCTTGCTCTCGGTACCGTATTGAACTGGTATCCTCTCCGTGACAGCCGCAACCTCCGTGTACACGGATTCGCCGGCATGGGCGGTGGCATGACCGATGGCTACTTTGCAGGCATCGGTGCTACTTATTTCCTCGATCTGAAACCACTTTTCCGCAGATAAAAGATGAATAGAGATGATATCATCATCAACATCGAGCACGTTTCCAAGTCATTCGGTGACAAGAAAGTGCTCGATGATATAAACCTTTACGTAAAGAAAGGAGAATTCATTACCTTCCTCGGACCTTCCGGCTGTGGCAAGACCACGCTCCTGCGACTTATCGCCGGCTTCCTCGGCGCTGATTCCGGAACCATAACCATGGAAGGAAAGGACATTGACGGCATTCCTCCATACATGCGTCCGCTGAATACTGTGTTCCAGCGTTACGCTCTCTTCCCTCATCTTGATGTTTATGACAACATCGCGTTCGGCCTCAAGCTCAACAAGGTTCCTGAGGACGAGATCGAGGCAAGAGTGATGAAGGTGCTCAAGCTCGTGTCCATGAATGATTATGAGGACAGGGATGTCAACTCCCTCTCGGGTGGTCAGCAGCAGCGTATCGCCATTGCGCGTGCTATCGTCAACAGACCTAAGGTACTCCTTCTCGACGAGCCTCTCGCTGCGCTTGATCTCAAGATGCGCAAGGACATGCAGATCGAGCTCAAGGAGATGCACAAGAAACTCGGCATCACCTTCATCTATGTCACACATGACCAGGAAGAAGCGCTTACCCTCAGCGATACCATCGTGGTACTCAATGAAGGCCGCATCCAGCAGATCGGCACTCCTACAGATATCTACAATGAGCCTCAGAACGAGTTTGTAGCCGACTTCATCGGAGAAAGCAACATCCTCAACGGCACGATGATCGAGGACAGGAAGGTATCCTTCATCGGTCATGAGTTCGAGTGCGTCGACGAGGGTTTCGGAGAGAATGTTCCAGTCGATGTGGTCGTGCGTCCTGAGGATATCTATATCATGAACCAGCTCAAGGGTGCTCAGTTCAGCGGCGAGGTCAAGTCATGCATCTTCAAGGGAGTCCACTACGAGATGATTGTCGAGACCGACAACGGTTTCGAGCTCATGATCCAGGATTACAATGCCTTTGAGGTCGGAAGTACAGTCGGCATGTTCGTCAAGCCGGTCGACATCCAGGTCATGAAGAAGGCCTGCACGGCAAATGTCTTCGACGGCGTCATGACATCTTCGAATACAGTTGAGATTCTTGGCTGCGAATATGACTGTCCTGAGGCCCCAGGCCTGGGCAAGGGCGACGAGGTCAAGGTCGAGGTCGCATTCGACAAGGTGGACCTTCTTGACAACAAGGATGATGCTCCTCAGTTTGGAAATGTAAGTTTCATCCTTTACAAGGGAGACAGATATCATCTCACCATTGTGACCCCTGACGGCTACCATGTGCTTGCTGACACCCACGACGTATGGGATAAGAATGATATTGTCGGTATCAAGATCCTTCCTGAGGATATGAAAATCACCAAGGCCTAATGAAAAGATCCAGCTGGGCTATCCCATATCTGATATTCCTGTTGCTGTTCGTAGTACTGCCACTGGTCCTTGTAGCAGTCTACGCGTTCTCTGACGGTCATGGAAACGTGACCCTCTCGAACCTGACCACCTTCTTCACAGACCCAAAGATCATCGGATCATTCCTGGTGTCTCTGGAAGTCGCTCTGGAGAATACATTGATCTGCATTCTCATAGGATATCCGGTCGCATATATTCTTGCAGACAGGAAGTACAACAAGTCGGCGACTACTGCCATGCTTTTCATCGCGCCTATGGCCATCAACGCCCTCATGAGGACAATGGCTACCGCCGAGATATTCAACATGGCAGGCATCCCTCTGGGAAAGGGAACCCTCATTTTCGGTATGGTATATGACTATCTGCCGTTCATGATCTTCCCGATCTACAACGTTCTTGAAAAGATGGACAAGTCTTATGTAGAGGCCGCCCAGGACCTTGGTGCTTCTCCTATGACCGCTTTCCGCAAGGTAACGCTGCCCCTCTCTCTGCCGGGCGTCCTCAGTGGCTCCATGATGGTATTCATGCCGACTGTGTCCACCTTCGCAGTGTCAGAGATCCTTACGAACAACCGCATCATGCTCTTCGGTTCTGTGATCAACGAGCAGTTCAACAACCTGATGTGGAACCAGGGAGCTGCGCTCTCGTTCGTCATGCTTGTAATAATCGGTATAACCATGTTTGTCGGCAACGACAAGGATGAAGAAGATGCAGGAGGACTGGTATTATGAAAAAACTGTTTGCACGTGCATATCTGGCCTTTGTACTCTTCCTGCTCTATGCGCCTATCCTGTTCATAGCGGTGTTCTCATTTACCAAGGCAAAGTCTCTTGGTAACTGGACCGGCTTCACCTTTGACCTTTATAAGTCGTTGTTCACAGGGACGAGCGCCGAATCGCAGAGCATCCTGTCCGCGCTGCTGACAACTCTTCTGATTGCGCTTGTCGCTTCTGTAATCGCAACTTTCCTCGGAACTCTGGCGGCAATCGGCATCTATTACATGAAGGGCAAGAAAAAGGCGGCCCTCCAGTTCCTGAACAACATACCTATGCTGAATCCGGACATCATCACCGGTGTGTCTCTGTTCCTTTTGTTTGTGTTCCTTCACATCAGCCAGGGTCTTATGACTGTGATACTGGCTCACGTTACCTTCTGTACACCTTACGTCGTGCTGAACGTGATGCCTAAGCTCACCCAGATGAATCCGAACATCTACGAGGCGGCTCTTGACCTCGGTGCGACACCGGGCCAGGCCCTCAGTAAGGTTCTTGTTCCTCAGCTTCTGCCGGGAATGCTCTCAGGCTTCGTCCTCTCGTTCGTGATGAGTCTTGACGATTTCGCCGTGACATTCTTCACACGTGGCTCAGGCGGACTCGAGACCCTCTCGACCTTCATCTACGCTGATGCGCGAAAGGGTGGTCTTACTCCTGAACTCAAACCTTTGATGACAATCATCTTCCTCGTGATCCTGCTTGTCCTCATCATCATGAATATTCGTTCTTCAAACAAAAATAAAAATCTTTAATCCTGGAAATGAACAAAATTTTCAAGTCTGTTGCTGTGGCTGCAGCTCTCATTTCAGCCGTGTCGCTTTCTGCAAAGGATAGAAAGGACGTACTCAAGGTCTATAACTGGTCTGATTACATCGCAGAGGGTGTCATCGATGACTTCGAGGCTTGGTACAAGGAGCAGACAGGTAACGAGATCGAGGTTATCTACATGACCTTCGATGTCAACGAGTCAATGCTTTCTAAGATCGAGAAGGGACATGAGGACTATGATGTTGTCTGCCCATCGGACTACATCATCGAGAGAATGCTCAACAATGGTCTTCTACTTCCTCTCGACTTTGACGCGCTCGCAAAGACCGGAACCGATAACTATATCGTAGACAACACTTCACCATACATCAGGAACATGTTCTCGCAGATCAATCCAAAGATCGATGCGAACAAGTATTCAGTTGCATACATGTGGGGTACCACAGGTATCATCTACAATCCTGAGTTTGTGAGCAAGGAGGATGCATCCACTTGGAACGTCATCAGAAACCCTAAGTATTTTGGAAAGATCCTTCTCAAGGATGCACCTAGAGATGTCTATGCACCTGTTCTCATCTACCTCAAGCAGGATGAACTCAAGTCAGGCAAGGTTACCCTCCAGGAACTCATGTCGGATTCATCTGACGAATCTCTTGCTGCCGTGGAGGCAATGCTCATGGAGGCAAAGCCAGGTGTCTGCGGATTCGAGGCCGACCTTGGAAAGGAGCAGATGACCAAGAACCGTGCATGGGTGTCGCTCAACTGGAGCGGTGACGCTGTATGGGCTATCGAGGAGGCTGCAGCTGTAGGCGTGACCCTCGACTATGTCGTTCCTGAGGAAGGCTCTACCGTATGGTTCGACGGTTGGGTTATCCCTAAGTATGCAAAGAACATCGAGGCTGCTACCTACTTCATCGACTTCATGTGCCGTCCTGACATCGCGATCAGGAACATGGAGGAGACAGGATACATCGCAGCAAACGGCGCATGGGAGGTTCTCGAGTCACAGATTGACGAGTCACTCGACCCTGTAGACCTTTCATATTTCTTCGGTGAGGCTGCTGACAGCGTATGCGTGGACCCTATCCTTTATCCGGACAGAGCGGTAATCGAGCGCTGTGCCCTCGAGCATGACTGGGGTGAGGATACCGAGAAGCTCCTTGACATGTGGCAGAATGTGAAGGGAAGCAAGGCCGGTGCAGTTACCTACATCATCCTTGGAGTTGCAATCCTCGCTATTGCCGGTGCGGCAATCGCAAGCAAGAAAAAGAAGAGCAACAGACACTCAAAGAAGCGCAGATAAGATAGACTCTGCTGCAATATAGCCCATCGACCAGGCGGCCTGGAGATTGAATCCGCCGGTGATGGCATCGACATCAAGCACCTCGCCTGCAAAGTAAAGGCCGGGGTGCTTCTTGCTTTCCATGGTATTCATTGCAATTTCGGACAGGGCTACGCCTCCGCAGGTCACGAACTCTTCGCGGAACCGACTCTTGCCGTCCATCCTGAATCCGCTGTTCATAAGGGTCTCGACAAGTTTGTTGAGGCCCTTCTTGCCGACTTCCGCGCAGCGGATGTCACCACGGAGTCCGCTTCTCTCAAGGAGATACTCCCATAGTCTTGATGGCAGCTCGGCGGGATGGACACCGGAAAGCATCTTCTGCGGAGAACCTTCAAGCAGTCTGGAAAGCATTTCGCGCAGTTCCTGCTCGTTCATGCCGGGTAGCCAATTGACGCTGATGTCGGCCCTGTAGCTGCATTCGGCCAGAATCCTAGCTCCGTATGAAGACAGCTTTAGGGCGGCTGGGCCGCTTAATCCCCAGTGTGTGATGAGAAGGGGACCTTCTCCGCTGAGCTTTGTGCCGCAGAGACTTACCGCGGCATTCTCAACCACTGTGCCCATCAGGGCGCGAAGTGCTTTGTCCGGCACATTGAATGTGAACAGTGACGGCACGGGCTCGACCATTTCCAGCCCGAGAGGGGAGAGGAAGGACAAACCTTCGCTTCGGGGGCTGCCGCCTGTGGTCACAACCACATAGTCGGCAGTGAAAGGGCTCCGCTGTACGCCTGACGGCGATTTCGTGAATGATATGCTGTATCCTCCTTCGGGCTGTGTCTCTATCGACTCGACTCGGGCACCGTAGTTCAGGTTGACACCGGCCTGACGCATGCAGCGGACAAGGGCCTCGACTATGTCCATCGCGTCCTGGGACTGTGGGAAAACACACTGATCATCCTGCAGAACGAGCGGCACGCCCTCGTTTTCGAACCAGTTCCAGGTGTCGTTCTGGCTCCAGGTCTTGAGGGCACGGGCCATGAGTCTTTCTCCGCGAGGGTATACCTTGCCTAGGCTGCGGACCGCCGCGAACGAGTTGGTCAGGTTGCATCGACCACCTCCAGTGATTGCAACCTTGGCTAGAGCTTTCGGACCGGCTTCGAAGACATGGATTTCAAGTTCAGGAGCCTTGCGGCCCAGGTTTGCGGCGCAGAAGCAGCCCGCTGCTCCGGCTCCGATGATTGCTACTCTTTTCCCCATATTGGCACGCTGTCACTTTTCTTGACTTCACCGATGACGAATATACTGTGGAGGGATCCGACGCAGTCAAGGACACCAAGGCTGTCCATCACTATGCTGCGGTAATGCTGCATGTCACGTACGTAGAGCTTCATGAGATAATCATAGTCGCCGGATGTGTTGTAGCACTCCACGACTTCCTCTACCTTCATGACTTCGTCCATGAATTCACGCATATGCTCCTTGCTGTGCTTCTTGAGACTCACGTTGCATAGTACGATGATGCCGTTGCCGACCTTTTCGGCGTTGACGACAGCAACGTATCGGCGTATGTAACCTTCCCTCTCAAGGCGCTTTACGCGCTCGAAGGTAGGGGAGGGGGACAGGTTGGCTTCGGACGCCAGTTCCTTTATCGTAAGCTTGGCGTTCCGCTGCAGTGCCCGTAGAATCAAAATATCTGCACTGTCAAGGTTTTCTTCGAAATTCATTCTTTAAAAATCGTTTTACAAAGAATTCTATTTTAGAAAATGCGTGTTTTGTCGCAAATTTAGAATAATTTCCCGAATTGCTCCATATATTTGTTTAATAATGTCAATCGTGCCATCTTTGCAGTCCAATCAATTACCATGAAATACAGCGAATATATATACGAGAAAGCCTTTCAGTTCGAAGACGGAACCCTGTTCCGCGGACTGAAGATTGCCTATCATACATCTGAGCGTGAGTACCGCCCGGGGGACAAAGTCGTATGGGTCTGCCACGCTCTAACAGCCAATTCAAATCCGGAAGAGTGGTGGCCTCAGCTTGTAGGTCCCGGAAAACTCATCGACACCGAGAAATACTTTGTAGTATGCTCGAACATGATCGGCTCTCCATACGGATCAAGCGGTCCGGCCAACATCCATGAGGACGGCAAGCCGTACTTCTTCCGTTTCCCAGCCGTCACTGTACGTGACATCGTATCATCGATGATCTTGCTCCGCAAGCATCTTGGAATAGAGAAGATCGACTTCCTTCTCGGCAGTTCGATCGGTGGCTTCCAGGCAATGGAATGGGCGGTGATGGAACCCGAGGCAATCGCCAATGCTGCCTTTATCGCGTGCAGCCCTCGTGCCACAGCATGGGTCACCGCATACAACGAGTCCCAGAGAATGGCACTCGAAGCCGATCCGACCTTCCGCGCATGCGAGGGACTGGATGGCGGCAAGGCCGGTCTAAGATGTGCCCGTTCCATCGCCCTTATCAGCTACCGCAGCTATGAAGGCTACAATGCGACCCAGTTCGAACAGTCTGACGATACTATGTTCGCTGACCGTGCCGGCTCATACCAGCGCTACCAGGGCAAGAAGCTTGCTGACCGCTTCGACGCATATTCATACTGGTACCTCAGCCGCTCCGTGGACAGTCAGAATCTCGGCCGCGGCAGGGGAGGACTGGAAAAGGCTCTCGCACGCATTACCGTCAAGCCGACTGTTATCGCCATCGACACCGACAGGCTTTTCCCTGTCGAGGAAATGGCAGCTGCGGCAAGCATGATTCCAGGTGCTGACTTCCATGTGATCAGCTCCGATTTCGGCCACGACGGCTTCCTTCTCGAATACGAACAGATAACAAATATATTGAAAGATATCCTATGCAGGTTTTAAAGTTTGGCGGAACCTCGGTTGCCAATGCCGAGAACATGTCCAAGGTCTGCGACATCGTCGTAAAGGCCGCGGAGAACGACAGGACCATAGTGGTCGCATCCGCAATCAGCAAATGCACAGATACCCTCATCAAGATCGGTAAGCTCGCTGCCGAAAAGGATGAGTCATACAAGCAGCTCATTGCCGACCTCCAGGAAAGACATAACGAGATCATCCTCAACCTTGTGCCTGCAGAGCGCCGTGAAAAGGCCCTCAAGGTATGTGATGCAGAGTTTGACACACTCCGCGGAATCGCCACGGGCGTATGCCTGCTCGGCGAGCTCAGTCAGTCCAGCCTCGATGCTATCCAGGGCCTCGGAGAGCTGTTCTCTACCCGTATCCTTGCTGCAAAGCTTGCTTCCCTCGGTCTCTCAGTTCTCTGGACTGATTCCCGCAAGCTTATCCGTACCGTCAACACAGGTGAGAAGAATGTAGTGGATTACGAGACCAGCTACGCGAATATTCTCGCTCATGTCGAGTCATGTCCTTCAGCCAATGTCATCGTTGCGCCGGGCTTCATCGCTTCAGACGAGTCAGGCCGCATGACCACACTCGGCCGCGGCGGTTCGGACTATTCCGCTTCG
This sequence comes from Bacteroidales bacterium, assembly GCA_024398125.1. Taxonomy (GTDB): domain Bacteria; phylum Bacteroidota; class Bacteroidia; order Bacteroidales; family UBA932; genus Cryptobacteroides. Next base: position 49,732 of record JAKSJO010000003.1, on the reverse strand, counting down.
ATCTATGCCGTAGGCTGCAATGCCCGCTCTCTCGAGATCTGGACAGACGTGCCGGGAATGATGACCGCCGATCCGCGCATTGTTCCGACTGCCCGTCCTATCAGACATATCTCATACCGCGCTGCACTCGAGCTCTCTCATTTCGGCGCGAAGGTTATATATCCTCCAACCATCCAGCCGGTCGTTGCACAGGGCATTCCTATCTATGTGAAGGATACCTTCAACCCTGAGGAGGAGGGTACCATGATAGAGAAGAATCCACCACGTGGAAACGGCAAGCTCATCGGCATTTCCAACTCTGACAAGATTGCACTCCTCTCGCTCGAGGGCAGCGGCATGGTCGGAGTACCTGGATTCTCATCAAGACTCTTTGACGCCCTCAGCCGCAGCGGCATCAACATCATACTCATCACCCAGGCTTCTTCGGTACATACCATGTGCATCGCAGTTGCCGACAGTGACGCCCAGAAGGCAAAGGAAGCCGCTGACAACTGTTTCGCATACGAGATCTCCCTGGGAAAGCTCAATCCTCTCCGCATCGAGACCGGATACTCGATCCTTTGTCTTGTTGGTGACGATATCCTGAACCAGAGCGGTTCTACCGGACTTGTCCTTGCCGCCCTTGGCCGCAACGGAATCCCTGTACGTGCAACAGCCCAGGGCTCGTCGGAGAGAAACATTTCGGTAATCGTGCGTTCGGAGGATGCGAACACCGCTATCCGCCACATGCACAACGAGTTCTTCGACAGACTTCCATACCGTACGCTCAACCTCTTCATAGCCGGTTACGGTACCGTCGGAAGCGCCCTCATCAAGCTTATCCGCGAGAACAAGGATGAAATCCTCTACCGTACGGGCAAGCTCATCAATGTGGTCGCCATTTCCAACAGCCGCCGCTTCGTATGCAACCGCTACGGAATCGACCTTGAGAACGTGGGCGAACTCCTGAAGAATGGACAGGATGCATCCCAGGAAGAGTTCTTCACCCAGCTTGCAACCCTCCATTACGAGAATTCAGTCTTCGTGGACTGTACCGCCAGCGCCGAGGTATCATACCGCTATACAACCCTCATCCGTCAGGGATACGGCATCGTAGCCTGCAACAAGATCGCCTTCGGTTCAGACTATGCCCGCTATGCAAAGCTCAAGCAGACAGCTCATGAGTGCGGCCAGGGCATTCATTACGAGACAACCGTAGGCGCAGCCCTCCCTGTCATCGAGTCGGTTGACCGCTGCGTTTACAGTGGAGACAGCATCCACAGCGTGTCTGCAGTGCTCTCTGGAACACTGAACTATATTTTCAGCACATACAACGGCGCAGACGGCGTCACCTTCGCGGAGGTTGTGAAGGCTGCACAGGACGCAGGATATACCGAGCCTGATCCACGCCTGGACCTCAGCGGAAAGGATGTGCTCCGCAAACTCCTCATCATCTCCCGCGAGGCAGGTATCAAGCTTGACGAATGCGATGTGAAGATAAACAACCTTCTCAGCGATGAGTTCTTCAAGGGCAGCGTGGCTGACTTCTACCAGGCTCTTGCCGATAATGAGGCATACTTCAAGGATCTCGCAGACAAGGCCAGCGCAAATGGCTGTGTTCTCCGTTTCGTGGCAAGTCTCAAGCGTCGCGAGGACGGCAGCTATGCAGCAAAGACCGGTCTTGAGCACGTATCTCCAGACAATCCTCTCTATAACCTCAAGGGCAGCGACAATGCCTGCCTGATAACTTCGGACTTCTATCCGGAAGGCCACCCATTGGTTATCCAGGGTGCTGGAGCAGGCGGTCGCCAGACAGCGTCGGGTGTGCTCAATGACATCCTCATGTTTTAGTTAATTAGTAGTATTAATCCTAGTAGAAGAAAATGAAAGTAGCAATCGTAGGCGCAAGCGGCGCCGTCGGACAGGAATTCCTCCGAGTTCTTGACGAAAGAAATTTCCCAATTGATGAGTTGATTCTTTTCGGAAGCCAGCGCAGTGCCGGCAGAAAATATACATTCCGCGGTAAGGAAATCGAAGTCAAGCTTCTTCAGCATAATGATGATTTCAAGGGTGTAGATGTCGCTTTCACAAGCGCAGGCGGTGGTACAAGCAAGGAGTTTGCCGAGACCATCACTAAGCATGGCGCGATCATGATCGACAATTCAAGTGCGTTCAGAATGGACGAGGACGTTCCTCTTGTCGTTCCAGAGTGCAATGCTGCGGATGCCCTTTGCCGTCCTCGCAATATCATCGCGAACCCTAACTGTACTACCATCATGATGGTTGTCGCTCTCCAGGCACTCGAGAACATCAGCCATATCAAGAGAGTACATGTCAGCAGTTATCAGGCTGCCAGCGGTGCTGGAGCGGCTGCAATGGCAGAGCTTTACGAGCAGTACCGCCAGGTGCTTGCAGGCGAGAAGCCTACAGTAGAGAAGTTTGCATACCAGCTCGCATTCAATGTTATCCCTCAGATCGATGTATTCACAGATAATGGATACACCAAGGAGGAGATGAAGATGTACAACGAGACAAAGAAGATCATGCATACAGACTGCGCTGTAAGTGCAATGTGTGTACGCGTTCCTTCACTTCGCTGCCACAGTGAATCTGTATGGGCAGAGACAGAGGAGCCTGTTAGCGTCGAGCAGTTCCAGGAGGCAATCCGCAACGGCAAGGGTCTTCAGCTTGAGGATAATCCTGCTGAGAAGTCATACCCGATGCCTCTGTTCCACGAGAACTGTGACGATGTATTCGTAGGCCGTGTCCGCAAGGATCTTGCAAACCCTAACGGCATCACCTTCTGGCTCGTCAGCGACCAGATCAAGAAGGGAGCAGCACTCAATGCCGTCCAGATCGCTGAATACCTCATCGAGCAGGGCGAGCTTCCTTTGAAGAAGTAATTTTGCGCTATGGGGTCTTTTCCCCGAAATATAAAAGAGGATGACTCATGCGGGTCATCCTCTTTTTATTTTTGTATGTGATCTGCCTTGTCAAAGCACAACGGTGATCGGATCGTGATGGATTGCAGGAAGTATCCTGTCGATAAGGTCCGATACCTTGAGCCGGAGGCTGGATGTATTCATGCATGGATGGCAGCCGACGTAGTCGCTTTTGAGAACGTCGCTGTCGATCAGCAGCTGAACCCTGTTCTCGCTGTCGTTCATGAGACCCATGACCGAAACGGATCCTGGGGTCACATCAAGAAGTGCGAGCATGTCGTCGTCTCCTGCGAACGAGAGCCTTGCAGAGTTGATCTGTGCAGAAAGATCCTTTGTCAGGAACTTCTTGTCCCCCGGCATCATGAGAAGGTAGTACCTTGTCTTCTGGCGATTGCACAGGAACAGATTCTTACAGATGACTGGATGCGCTTCGCGATCTTCGAGCGATGCCGCTTCAGCTCCACGGACACGGCCGAAAGCCTCGTCTATCTGGGCGCATACATCCATGGTCATGGCTGGCTCATGGTCGACACGTTCATACAGGACTCCAAGGGAATCCAGAAGATCATAGACCCTGATTTCGCGATCAAGACGCTGTCCGTTACAGGATGGACGTCCTTTGAATACTTCGAGCATGGTTAATCAGATTATCTGCTGCCGCCACCGAAGCCGCCGCCACTGAAACCTCCGCCACCGCCAAATGAAGCGCCGCCGCCGAAGCCCTTGCTTGCCTGTTGAGCCTTTGATGCGGCTTCACGCTGCTGGGCGTTCGTTATCGAGTTTGACAGACTGCGTGTCTGATAGAGGATAGTACGCATGGTGTCATAGTCGTATACCATCTGCTGCTCGAAAGCCTGTGGATTGATGTCCTTGAGCTGCTTTGCAACCTTGTCCGCGATTCCGAAGAGCGATGCAAATACAAGATAATCCTGCCACAGAACGACCTCTGAGGTATCTCGTTCAGAAACAAGTGTGAATTCTTCGAGGAATTTCTTGAATCCTACGAGCTCGCGCGCCTTCTGCTTTCCTTTCTCACTGAAACGGCTTCCGTGGGCATAACCCTTGGTCATGAGTTTTGACAAACCTTCAGTCGAAATCGAGCTCGCCCATGCGCTCACGCGTGATGTATTCCTTCTGGACCAGTTCGAAAATTCCTTGTCCTGAAGAATCTGATCCATTCCGCTTGCATCTTTCATCATACGGTAAAGCTTTGCCTCGGCTCCTGCAAGCTGATCGGACTTGGAGTCATTGAAGGAAATCTCGACCTTTCCATCCGCATTCTTGCTGACGTTCAGGTTCCCTTTGTAGATCATCCTGAGGATGAGCGCAGATGCAAGAGAGTTCGTATTCTTTGAAAGAAGTGCCTTTTTGAGAACATAGTCTGAAGTTACCAGGTCACCGTCCATAGGAATATCACGGAACCATTCTATGGTCTTCATCTTGCCGATTACGGAACGACGCTGAGCTTTTGCTGCAACGATAGGGCTGAAGAGGGCTAAAATGGTCAGCAGTATGCCTATGATGATGCCAGCGGTGTCATCTTCCTGGTTCTGTTCATTGAAGTCCGAACCGACCATGGCGCGTTCGAGAACATCGTCGAAGCTGCGCTCCTGGATGCTTGTGGACGAGAAAATGCCCTTGTCAAATCGCATCAGGACAATGACTGATCCATTATGGGGAATTGGTTTGGCAGTCTGGGCGAATACGGAACCGTTCTCCTGGAAGTTGATGTCGCCATAGTAGCCGAAGCCCCAGATGCGGGCATTGCTCTCGCTGAACTTCTCTTCAGCCATATGAATGGATACGCTGGCTTTCTTGGGCTCACTGGACAGCCCGGGGCTGATGAACTGCATATGCAGCATGTCATAGTCTTCAAGGGACTTCACGACGTTGGTCATGGTGTAGTCCACCGTGAATACATGATGGCCGAAGCTGCCGACACCCCAACAAATCTCACATCCGTACGAGGTGCTGTTCAGTCCACAGCGTCCCTCTTTCTGGGATATGGTACGATTGACATCCCAACGGTCTTCGACGATATAGCGCCGTCCACTCTCATCGCTTACAGCAAGGCTGAGTATGTCTATGTCACCAAGATTGTTTCTGGTCAGATACCATTCTGTTCCTGATGTGACGTTGACATCCCAGACCTCGGTAATATCAGCGGATCCGTCGCGGTGAAGAACGACATCGATGGCAATGTCGTTGATGGCAGGTGAATCAGCAAAAACCGGCAACGCCATAAGCGTTGCCAGCAGAATTGTCAATCTTCTAAGAAGCATCAGACTATATTTTCATTGAAGGCATGTCAGCCTTTGACTCAACTTCCTTGAGATACTCGCGAGCCTGGAATCCGAGGATAGAGGCAATGATTGAATCTGGAATCTGGCGGGTGAGCTTGTTGTACTTGGTAACTGTATCATTGAATACCATACGGCTCATACGAACCTGATTCTCGTAGGTGTTGACTGCATCCATTGCCTTTGCGTAGTTCTCATTGGCCTTGAGGTCTGGATAACGCTCTACAACCACGTTGATCATCTTGGTTGCCTGAGCCATGAGCTCTTCCTGGGCGTTTGCATCTTCTACGTTAGAGGTACCACTGATACCCTTACGCATTGCGATGATGTCCTTGAGTGAATTGTACTCATGCTCGTTATATGACTTTACAAGTTCTGCAAGAGCTGTGAGTGCATCCCAACGGCTGCTCTGCTGTACGCCGATCTGGCTTAGTGCATTCTTGCAAAGCTCATCCTTGCTTACGAGATTGTTCTGGACTCTGATGAACCAGAGAACGAGTACAGCGGCAATAGCCAGTACGATGATAAGTGTCATTTTCGTTTCTTGTTTATTAGGTTAATTCCGAAATATAGGAATTCTCGTGGAATACACAAAATGAATTCATATATTTGGCCCACGAACATTTAACAATCAACATTTTGGACAAGTCTATATCAAGGAGGGAAGCTCTTCGTACCATGGGGACGGCTGTGGCGGCAACTGCGGTAGCTGCAACTGGACTGGGATCCCTGGTCTCATGTGACGCAAAAGAACCTGGAAAAGAAAGAAAAATGAAAGTATTGCTCATAAACGGCAGTCTCCTGCCGGACAGGTTCTTTCTGTGCTCCAGAGAATGTCGTATGCTGCAAGCGGAGTGATGCAGGGCAAACCGGCTGCAGCCATCGCTGTATGTCGTCGTGGAGGCGCTTCTGCAGCTTTCCAGACACTCCAGATGCCTTTCCAGATGCTCAATATGCCGATAGTTACATCGCAGTACTGGAACATCGCGTACGGTTCAGGCCCAGGCGAGGTGTCTCAGGATGCCGAAGGACTCCAGACCATGCGAACCCTTGCCGACAACATGGCATATATGCTCAAGCAGTTCGCAAGCGGAAACGCCAAGGACCCTGCCCGCGAGCCATGGATCACGACAAATTTCATCAGGTAAGAGTACTGCAAACAACGAAAAAAGAGGATGACTCATTCGGGTCATCCTCTTTTTATATCGGGGCACGCCCCATTTACCGATTACCAGTTCTTGCGGACAACGGTCCAGTTTGGATAGAAAGCCTTGAGGACGTCGTCATCGAGGAAGAATGCGCTATTGCTGATCTTGCCCTTGAGCTGCCAGTCGAGCCACTTGCGTACAGCAACGGCGTATGGGCCGCCGTGAGTCTCGTAGTAGGTTCCTGAGTGACCGTCGAGAGTGTTGATCATTACGATAGGAAGGTTGTTGATTCTCTCGAAATCCTTTGCCGAGTTGCCGTATGCAACGTCAACAGGACCGCCGATGAGGTAGAAGATAGGAGTGTGGAGGTTCTCGAGAGCGCTCTTGGTAGCACCCTGCATCTCCATGTCGCCGATACCGGTATTAAGCATTACGACAGTCTTCACTCTTGGATCGTAAGCGATCGCGAGGGTCTGGGCTCCACCGCAAGACTGACCCATGGCAACTACGTTGTCAAGGTCGATGCAGTGATAGTACTCGGAAGCCGGATTCGCGTTCTGCTCGGTGATCCAGTCCATAGCTTCAAGCATCTGCTTTGGATAGGTACGGAAAGGTGCTGGCTGAGGAGCGGCGTTCTTCTTTGACTTCTTCTGGGAAGCTGCGGCCTTTGCAGCAGCCTCGCGTCTAGCCTGCTCTGCAGCCTGGCGTGCAGCGATCTCTTCGGCTGTAGGAGGAGTCACGATCTCGCCGTTGGCAAGCATGCAGACCTCCTTGGTAGAAGGATAGGCGCTCTTGAGGACGCCCTTCCACTGCTCGTTGACGTCACGCTCGTCGTATGGTCCGATAGCGATGGCGATGTAGCCGTATGAAGCCACCTCGTTGAGGAGGTAACGCATTTCGACGTTGTTGTTTACACATGCGCCGTTGGCGTAGAGAATTACAGGAAGCTTGCCCTGTGCCTTTACGGCTGCATCGATGTCCTGAGGACGATAGATGGTGTGGGTAGGGAGGCTTTCGTCCGATACCATTTCAGCCTTGTAAGGGCCGGTTCCGCAGTCCTCGATGAACAGGATGTTCTCGGTCTGCGCATTCATGGCGATGCCCATGAACATCATGGCTGCCAAAGAAACGATTGTCTTTTTCATTGTGTTATAGTTTTAATGATCAGTTGTTCTTCTTTCTGTGCTTCTTGCGAGGCTCGGATTTTTCCTTGATGCCGCGGTCGATCTGCTCGTCGGTTGCCTCGCTTACGCGGATGGAACGGCCTCGGAGACGCAGCGAACCGAGCTCTCGAATGACCTCCTCGGCGTGAGCCTGGTCAACATCGAAGAGGGAATAGCGGGTGAACAGGTCGATGCGGCCGACGGAGATCTTTCCGTCCCCGGTCTTGCCGACGGTGTTGTTTATCATGCCAAGGAAATCCTTTGGACCGAATCCATCCATCTTGCCGATGTTGATGAAGAGCTTGGTATAGCCCTCCTCGCGCTTGACCTCGACATGATTCCTCTCGCGCTTTGTCTGGAGGGTGTCGGATTCGGCGGTGAAGTCTTCATTGTCGCGATAGTAGGCGATGATACGGTTGAACTCCAGGGCCACCATGCGCTTCACCAGCTCTTCCTTGTCCAGCCATTCCAGCTTGCTGAACACTGAAGGCAGTATGCCGGCAATCTCCTCCTCGTTGACCTCGACCTTCTCGATGCGGTCCATGAGGTTGAAGATCTGCTTGCTGCAGATTTCCTTTCCTGTTGGAATCTTGCCGACCTCAAAGGTCTTGTTGATAAGTTTCTCGATGGTGCGGACCTTGTGGGCCTCGCGCATGTTCAGTATGGCGATGGAGATGCCTGTCTTGCCTGCACGCCCGGTACGGCCGCTGCGGTGGGTGTAGACTTCAGTCTCGTCCGGAAGGGTATAGTTGATGACATGGGTCAGATCGTCCACGTCCAGCCCGCGGGCTGCAACGTCGGTCGCAACGAGCAGCTGGATATTATGGATGCGGAAACGCTGCATGACATAGTCGCGCTGAACCTGGGACAGGTCTCCGTGGAGCGAATCGACGTTGTATCCGTCATGGATGAGCTTGTCTGCTATCTCCTGGGTCTCTACCTTGGTGCGGCAGAAGATGATGCCGTATATTCTCGGATAGTAGTCGATGATGCGCTTGAGGGTCTGGTACTTCTCGGTGGACTTGACCATATAGCAGATATGGCGCACCGAGGCCGTGCTTTCGTTCTTCCGACCGATTACGATTTCGCGCGGGTCACGCATGTATGTGCGGGAAATCTTCTCGATCTCGGCAGGCATGGTAGCGGAGAAGAGAAGTGTGTTCCTGTCCTCCGGTACAGCAGCGAGGATGGTGTTGATATCCTCGGTGAATCCCATGTTGAGCATTTCGTCGGCTTCGTCCATTACGACGTTCCTGACCATCGAGAGATCGACATGTCCGCGCTCCATCAGGTCGATGAGACGTCCCGGGGTCGCAACGATTACCTGTACACCTTTCTTGAGCCCGGCGATCTGATTCTTGATGCTTGCACCGCCGTAAACAGGCAGTACATAAAGGCCTTCGAGATATTTGGCGTAATCCTTCAGGTCATCCGCAATCTGGATGCAGAGCTCGCGGGTAGGGCAGAGGACAAGCGCCTGGGTGTCCTTGGACTCCAGGTTAAGCTTCTGCAGCAATGGTAATCCAAAAGCCGCGGTCTTTCCTGTTCCGGTCTGGGCAAGGGCAACGACATCATTATCGCCCTCCAGGAGGTAGGGAATGACCTCCTCCTGGATAGGCATTGGATGCTCGAAACCGAGTTCCTTGATCGCGGCAAGCAGCTGCTCGCCAAGCCCGAGTTCTTCGAATGACTTCATCTGCTAGTCGATCTGCTCGGTGAAGTAAACGCTTCTGAGTGGCATGCGGACTGCCTTTCCGGTAAGCTCGATGTCGCTTGCAAGTCTGATGTCCTGGGATGACGCACCGATCTTGATGCTGTACTTGCCAGGAAGGATCTCCCAGCCGGCAGCTGTATAGTGGCCGAGCTCCTGTGGAGACATGATGAACGAGAGGGTCTTGCTTTCGCCCGGTGCGAGTGAGACTCTTCCGAATCCATGGAGCTGGATAGGCTTCATGGCCTGGTCTGCCGAGGTAGGGCAGAGGTAGATCTGAGCGATTTCGTCAGCCTTGGCCGCGCCGCTGTTGGTTATGGTGAAGCTGATATTAATCTTCTCGGCGGAAGTCTTCACGCTGTTGTCGATGACGAGGTCTGAGTACTCGAAGCTGCTGTAGCTGAGGCCGTATCCGAATGGATACTGGATGCGTGCGTCCTGCTCGAGTGAAGTGTTGTAGCAGATGTTTTCATCGTAGATCTCAACCTTAGGATAGCTTACGCTGAGCTTTCCGGATGGGCTGACCTTGCCGTAAAGGATGTCTGCGAGGGCATTCCCACCCTCCTCACCTGGATACCAAGCCTGGATGACGGCTGCACAGCGGTCAGCGAGGTCGCCGAGAACCTGTGCGCGTCCACCGAAGAGAATGAGCACTACAGGCTTGCCGGTAGCGATAAGAGCCTCTACATACTCCTTTTGGCGTCCAGGAAGGCCAAGGCCGCCACGGTCACGGTTCTCGCCGCAGAGGAGAACGTTCTCACCCATGGCGGCAACGATGACGTCGCTCTTTGCTGCCTTTGCGATCGCAGCATTCCAGTCGTTGTTCTCGCCGCTCTCGACACGTCTTGCGAATCTTCTCAGCATTGCGAGAGCTCGTGCGTCGCCGGCATTCTCTATCTTGGTCTCGTTGGCATCGGTCCAGTCGCATCCGCGCTCGTATGTGAGCGACCATCCCTGTGGAAGCTTTGATTCCATTGCCTCCTTGAGAAGGCTGATCTTAGGATTGAGGGCGCTAGGGTTCATGTGATGCCAGAAATATACCATGGCCTGGTAGGTATAGTCGCCCACCATTGCCCACATCTGGTTCGCGTTAGGGCCGGTCAGCATGACGTTGCAGGCATCGCCCTTGAGAGGAAGGACGCCGTTGTTCTCGAGCATCACGACAGACTGGGTCGCGAGTTCGTATGCAACCTGGCGCTCCTCAGGAGTGTCGAAAGTGATATGTCCTTCCTTGTAAAGGACAGGGTTCTCGTCGAGGAGGCCGAGACGTGCCTTGAGGGTAAGGACGCGCTTTACAGCTGTCTCAAGCTGCTCCTGGGTCATCAGACCGGCGTCGATAGCCTCCTGGATATGCGAATAGTTTCTGCCCTGCGCGAACTCGACGTCGTTGCCGGCGCCGATTGCCAGTGCAGCCCTGCGTGCGAGGACGTCATCGGTCTTCTCCATAGGGAACTGGTCGATCGAACCGTAGTCGCTGACCATCACGCCGTCGAATCCGAGATAGTCACGGAGCAGCCCCTCTGCGAGCTCATGGTTGATGACGCACTTTGTGCCATGGTACTCATGGTAACCTGTCATGACCACCTTGCTGCCGGCTGTACGGATCATAGCCTCGTGAGGAAGGAGAATCTCTTCCATCATCTCCTTTTCGCCGGCCATGTAGCCACTGCCGTAGCCGAGGAAATGCTTGCTGGTTGTCGCTACACCCTTCTCGAGACCTCCGTACTGGAGGCCGCGTACGAATGCTGTTCCGAGCTCGGCGATGAGGTATGAATCCTCGCCGTATGACTCCTCGTTACGGTTGAATGAAGGATTGCGGGAAACGTCCACCATAGGGGAGAGGGAAAGGAATCCGCCGATGTCACGCATATTGCGTGCGGTGTATCTTGTCTTTGCCTCTACCAGGGAAGGGTTGAAGGAACATGCGATACCGATCTGCTGTGGATAGGTCGTAGCGTACGGAGCAGCTACACCCGAGAGAACCTCCTCGTGGAAAAGTGCCGGAGTTCCAGTCGTGGTGTTCTCCTTGAGCCACTGCTGAGCCTCAGCAACCATGTCGCGGAGGCGGTCAGGGTCAGTCTCAGGAGAGGCGTTGCTGGCATACTGTGAAAAATGTCCTACTCCATTAGGAATGAGCTGACGGCATTTCTCAGGGTCGAGATGACCTTCTGCGTCCTGGAGGTCGTGGAGATAGACACCGTGGAGCTGGGCAATCCTTTCCTCCTGGGTCATCCTGCCATATAGATCGTCGACGAGCTTGTCGATCTTTGGATTTGAAAGAGGTTCTTCCTTGGCTGCGTAGCGGAACGATGAAGCACCGCCTCCCGAACAGCCCACAAGCACAGCTGCTGCGATAGGCAGCGCGTATGCTAATTTCTTGATGTTCATATTAGTTGGTTTTGTATTTACACAAAGATATGTTTTTGACCACGATTTTCAATTATCTGTACCAGTCTACCGAGGATTTGAGACCGGCCAGCCATACGGCGTCACCGGCGGTGAAGTGGAAGTCGGCAGGAGGGTTGGTCATCAGCTTGCCGTCCCGCATCACGGAAATAAGGGTACATCCGGCATTGCGCATTCCGGAATCCCTGAGAGTCCTGCCGCAAAGGTGCGAATCTTCGTTTAGGGTGATTTCCTCTACCACGAATTCTTCGTCTTCGGCGGCGTTTTCGGAAGCGACCACACTGCGCTCGGCCATGAAGCGCTTCAGAGCTTCAATCTGTTCAGATGTGCCGACGGCGAGCAGCCTGTCGCCAGGGTAGACAGGCTCGTTGCCTGAAGGGATGAGGATAGAGCGGCTGCCGCGTATGATCTTGACGATATTGGCTCCTGTCTCGCTTCTGAAAGGCATTTCCTTGAGAGCCTTGCCGACGTACTCGAAATCAGGGCTTACAACCATGACGTCAAGCTTGACATCGTGTCCGGCCATCTTGTCGTTCACGGTACTGGTGACGGGAGCGCGTCTTCTCTGCAAGAGCTCCTTCTCGTTGAGGTTGCTGAAGAAACGTTCCTCGAGGCTGCTGAACTTATGCACAGAGCTCTTGGCTGCGATGAAGAATGAGAAGCCGGCGAGCAAGATGACAAGGACGGTCCATCCAGCCAGGTCAAAATGCCTCAGGACAACCATGAGGATGAATATCATCGCAATCGCGATGCGAAGCAGCATAAGCGCGAGTATAGGCCACTGGGCGTTGCGGTTTTCACTCAGCAGCTTGTGGGCGGAGCGGCTGATCGAGCCATTGTTGACCGCGATTCCAAGAAGGAATGGCGCCATCAGCGCAAGCGTCCCGAAGGTGACGATGATTCTGGAGACAAGGTCTCCCAGAGACGGCAGGACAGCGGCAAGCAGCTTGCCGAAATACAGGTTGGACGCCATCAGGATAGCGATCAGTATGACGCCGTACAGGCCTACTCTGAGAGCATAAGCGGCAAGGAGGTTCTTCCACTCGCTGCGCTCTGCACGGGAATCGCTTGAAGCTTCTCCAGACTGCTCGATACGGTCCAGTATGTTCTGGGGCAGTTTCTTGCGCAGCAGCTCCAAGGCAGGGTCACCCAGCTTTATGACGTATGGTGTCGCGAATGCACTGATTACGGATACGGCGATGATGACAGGGTAGATGAAATCCCTCATGACGCCGAGGTTGCAGCCTACTCCCGCGATGATGAAAGCAAACTCGCCAAGCTGAGCCATGCTGAAACCTACATGGACGGCGTTGTCCAGACCCTTGCCCGCAACAAGCACGCCGAGGATCGAGAATGAGGCAAGTCCTGCCATTGTCATTATAGTTATGATCAGCACAGATCCCCAGTGCTCGCCGATGACTCCCGGATTGATCATCATTCCGACCGATACGAAGAAGATGGCTCCGAAAAGCTCCTTGATAGGCCTTGTGATATGTTCGATGCGCTCGCCTTCGATTGTTTCAGAGAGTATGGAACCCATTACGAATGCACCAAGCGCAGATGAGAATCCAACGGCATTGGCTATTGCTACCATGCCGAAGCAGAGGCCGATGCTGACAATGAGGAGAATCTCGTCGTTGAGGAACTTGTGTGCCCTCTTCAGTACGGTAGGGATCACAAATATGCCCACGAGGAACCAGAGAATAAGGAAGAATGCCAGCTTGGCGATGCCCATTATCATCTCACCACCTGCAAAACTGTTTGAAACGGCCATGGTGGAAAGCAATACCATCAGGAGAATCGCCAGAAGGTCTTCAAGTACAAGGGTTCCGAATACAAGTGGAGCATATGGCTTGTCCTTCAGCTTCATGTCATCGTATGTCTTGATGATGATTGTGGTCGAGCTCATCGAAAGCATACCTCCGAGGAAAATGCTCTCCATCATGCTCCAGCTCATGGTTCGTCCCATGGTTATGCCCAGGAAGAACATGCCTGCAAAGATGCATCCCGCAAGGATTATGGCACTGCTTCCTACCTTGAGAAGCTTTTTGAAACTGAATTCCAGACCAAGGGAGAACAGCAGGAAGATGATTCCGATCTCCGACCATTCATGGACGGATTCCGGGCTGAATTGCGGGAAGATTCCCAGGTGAGGTCCAACCAGGAATCCTGCGACTATGTATCCGAGGATAAGCGGCTGCTTGAGGGCTTTGGAAATGATGGTCATCACTCCGGCTGCGATCAGGATGATGGCTAGCTGGGAGACAAGACTGACTTCTGCTGACATCTGCGTAGTGTTTATATAGTCTACAAATTTAAGAATAAAGGTGGTGTTTTCCCTTGGATTTGCTTACTTTTGTAAGGTATGGACAGAATTTGGGATCCGTTGAGACGAAAGGAGGTTGCACTGACGCCGGAAGAGAAGGTCCGTCAGTGGTTCATCGGCCTTCTTCGTGACTCGGCTGGTGTTCCTGAACATCAGATGATGAGTGAGGTTGAACTCGCATGTCCGGATGGACCGAAGGTCTACCGCGCGGATATCGTGGTTTATGGACGAGGTGGACGCAAGCTGGCTATTGTCGAGTGCAAGCGCCCCGAGGTCGATATCGACAGGAATGTTCTGGACCAGGCCTTGCGCTATAATGCTCTTCTTGATGTTCCTTACCTGTTCCTGACCAACGGGACCAGATCCTACGCCATCCGTGTCGACGGGGGCAGGGGAGAATACCTTGAAAGGTTTCCGGATTATGAGATGATGAACGCTTGAGATATGTCTACAAAGGTTAGCGGTGGGTTCCTTGACAAACCCATATTCAAGACGGTATCGGAAGTTGCAGCCGAGATGGGGGTGAGAGCCTTTGTCATCGGAGGCTATGTCCGTGACTGTTTCCTTGGGCGTCCGTCAAACGACATAGACATCGTCGTGGAGGGCAGCGGCATCGATTTCGCCAAGGCGGTCGGCCGCAAGACGGGTTCATACGTATCTTATTTCAAGAATTTCGGAACGGCGATGCTTCATGCGGACGGCGATGAAATAGAGTTTGTCGGAGCCCGCAAGGAATCATATCGCCGCGAGAGCCGCAAGCCGATAGTAGAAGACGGTACGCTCGAGGATGACCAGCTGCGCAGAGATTTCACCATCAATGCCATGGCATTCAGTCTCCAGCCTGACAGCTTCGGCGAACTCGTTGATCCGTTCGGCGGTATCAGGGACCTTGCCGCGGGCATCATCCGCACACCTCTGGACCCTGATACAACCTATTCCGACGACCCTTTGCGCATGCTTCGTGCCGTCCGTTTCGCGACCAAGCTCAGCACTGAGGACATGACTTTCCAGATAGTTCCCGAGTCGCTTGAATCCATGAGGCGCATCGGCGACAGGATATCGATCCTGTCCCGCGAGCGTATAGCCGAGGAACTGAACAAGATGCTCGTGACGGCAAGGCCTTCGATGGCTTTCAGGCTTCTGGACGAGGTGGGTCTGCTTGAACGCATCCTGCCGCAGATTTCGGCACTGAAGGGCATCGAGAACGTGGATGGCCGCGGACATAAGGATAATTTCGCCCATACCATGGAAGTGCTTGACAATGTTGCGGCAGCCACATCAGGTCCTGACTGCCTGTGGCTGCGCTGGGCTGCGCTTCTGCATGATATCGGCAAGGCTGTCGTGAAGCGTTATGAGCCGGAGACCGGCTGGACCTTCCACGGCCATGAGGTGGTCGGCGCGAAGCAGGTTCCGAAGATATTCTCCAGCCTGACGCTGTCCATGGATGCCATGAAGTATGTCCAGAAGATGGTCAGGCTGCACATGCGCCCGATTGCCCTGGTCGATGATGGTGTGACCGATTCGGCCGTACGCCGCCTGCTCTTCGATGCAGGGGACGACATCGACGACCTTATGCTTCTCTGTTCTGCGGACATTACATCGAAGAATCCTGCCAAGGTCGCCCGTCTGCGCAAGAATTTCGAGCTTGTGAAGACCAAGCTCGTGGAAGTCGAGGAGAAGGATGCAGTACGCAACTTCAAGAATCCTATCACCGGAGACTATGTCATGGAAGTCTATGGCATCGGTCCGTGCGCGGAGATCGGCAAGCTGAAGGAGATAGTCAAGGAAGCGATACTTGACGGAGTCATCGAGAACAATTTCGAGTCGGCCGACAGGCTTATGCGGGAAAAGGCGCCGGAGTTCGGTCTGACACCTGTGAAATGATATCAGAATTCATAGACTATATACGCACGCAGCGCCGCTATTCGGCAAGGACTGCCGAAATCTACGAAGAGGTGCTGAGGGATTTTGCGCTCCAGTCCTGTGGCTGCGCCGATCCCAACGAGGCCGCCATGTGCTCCGCGTTGACTCCAACGGGTCTACGAAACCATATCGTGTATCTCATGGAGGAAAAGGGCCTGAATGCCCGAAGCGTCAACCAGCATCTGTCGGTGATCAGCAGCCTGTGCCGCTGGCTCATGCACCGCGGGGTGCTGAAATCCAATCCTGCACGCCTGGTGACGCGTCCGAAGCAGGAAAAGCGCCTGCCTGAATTCTACAGGGATGAT
This sequence comes from Bacteroidales bacterium, assembly GCA_024398125.1. Classification (GTDB taxonomy): domain Bacteria; phylum Bacteroidota; class Bacteroidia; order Bacteroidales; family UBA932; genus Cryptobacteroides. Next base: position 33,529 of record JAKSJO010000003.1, on the reverse strand, counting down.
TCGATGGCTGCATGGTTCGGGAACACGGCATTCTACGCGGGAGGGGAGTCTCTGGAAATGATGCTTGCCGATCCCGGGTCGGCGTTCTCGAAGGAACTGTATGGAAAGAGGCTTTCACGCCTTGTCGTGTCGATGCTTTTCAATACCGGCATGCGCCGCGCTGAACTTATCTCGCTGGACCGTTCGTCCGTGGATTTCGGCAGAAAGGTGGTGAAGGTCCGCGGAAAAGGCGACAAGATGCGGGAAATTCCGCTTCTGCCTGTTCTTATTGAAGAAATTTCTTTATATTTACGTGCAGTTGACACGATGGTTGGAGTGAGTGCCGATGCCGGTACACCTCTGCTGATGACTTTGGGAGGCCGCAGGCTGTACCCGGTGTTCGTCGACAGGGCTGTCAAGGCAGAACTCGGAGAGAATTCCGACATAAGCGGAAGGAAGTCTCCGCATGTCCTGAGACACAGTCTGGCAACAGGCCTGCTCAATGGAGGAACGGACCTGAATTCCATAAAGGAACTGCTCGGACACTCTTCGCTTGCCGCGACACAGGTGTACACCCACAACTCCATCGAGAAACTGAAATTAGTGTATGACAACGCCCATCCAAGGGCAAAAAACGGAGGTAACTATGGAGATTAAGATCAAGACTCTCAAGTTCGATGCAGACCAGAAGCTGATCGCATTCGCAGAGAAGAAACTCGCAAAGCTTGACAAATTCCATGAGGGACTGGAGACAGTCGATGTGACTCTCTCCCTTCTCCAGGAACCTGACAACAAGAACGTCAAGGTACAGATCCACGTTCCAGGCCAGGAACTGGTCATCGAGAAAAATGCCAAGACCTTCGAGGACGCCATCAACTACTGTGCTGATGCCATGAAGGAAAAGCTTACAAGAGTGAAGGAAAAGGCAAACGAGGCATAGCTCCACGTATCTTTGGACATAGATTTTCAACACTTCCCGGCTGCCCGCCGGGATTTTTTTATGTCAGCTATTTGACGTATCTTTGTTTGATTATGGCAAAGCAGAAAATCGATAGTGCGGCAGAGCTTGCAAGGCAGCTCGTAAGCGAGGTGGAACAGGGACAGTTTCGCCCTGTCTATCTGCTTATGGGTGAGGAACCTTACTATCCGGACCTGGTGTGCGATGCCATAGTCCGCAACTGTATTCCTGAGGAGGAAAAGGACTTCAATGAAACCATCTGCTACGGCAGCGATGTTACCGCTGACATGGTGCTCGGTGCGGCAAGGCGCTATCCGATGATGGCAGAGCGTCAGCTGGTGGTTGTCAAGGAAGCCCACAGGATGAATGATCTTGAGGATCTGGCATACTATTGCGAGCAGCCGCTTGAAAGCACGGTGCTTGTGATCATAATGCACAGGGCAAAGGCGGACAAGCGCCGGCAGCTGTACAAGAGCGTGTCCAAAATCGGGGTCGTCATGGATTCGGCTCCGCTCAGGGACTACCAGATGAGTGGCTGGATAATGGATTATTACAGGGGCAGGGGATTGAGCATTGATCCACGGGCAGCCCAGCTTCTCGCGGAGTCTGCTGGAACGGACCTTGGAACGATTGCGGTCGAGACTGAGAAGATGCTCAAGAACATTCCTGAAGGCTGTACGGAGATAAAGGTCGAGGACGTTGAACGAAATGTTGGCGTAAGCCGTCAGTTCAGTATTTTCGAACTCAACTCCGCGTTCTCGGAGAGGGATGCTGCAAGGGCTGTGCGTATCGCAAGACACGTCGGTTCCGCTGCGCGTTTCAATATGGCGCCTGCCGTGGCCGCCCTTTATGGCCATTTCATGCGCCTTCTGAGATTGAGCGCGGTATACTCCCAGAAAGGCTACCTCAGCCCGGATGACAAGGCTCGTGTACTGCCCGGAATGAATCCATACTTCCACAGGGAGTATGAAAATGCCATGAAGAAGTGGAATATGTACAGCCTGATGTCGGTTATAACCATCCTTTGCGAGTTTGACTATCGCGGCAAGGGAGGAGACGGTGGAGACATCGACCAGGGTGAGCTTTTGAATGAACTTACTTTAAGAATTTTAAACGCATAGAAGATGGGACTTATCGAATGCAGGGATGTGTCCAAGAGCTTCGGAGAGAAGATCGCTCTTGACCATGTTTCGGTTGACATCCCCGAAGGAAAGATCTTCGGGCTGCTCGGACCTAACGGTGCCGGCAAGACAACATTGATCCGTATCATCAACAGAATAACCATTCCGAATGGAGGAGAGGTACTCTTTAACGGCAGGCCGATCACCCAGCGTGACGTCGAGAAGATCGGATACATGCCTGAGGAGCGTGGCCTCTACCGCAAGATGGAGGTAGGCGAGCAGGCCATGTACCTCGCACAGCTCAAGGGGATGAGTGCCCGTGACGCCCAGCGCGAACTCAAGGAGTGGTTCGTCCGCTTCGGCATCCAGGACTGGTGGAAGAAAAAGGTCGAGGAGCTCTCGAAGGGTATGGCCCAGAAGCTCCAGTTCATCACCACAGTTGTGCACAAGCCTTCGCTCATGATCCTTGACGAGCCGTTCTCGGGATTCGACCCTGTAAACGCAGACATCATCCGCAGGGAGATCCTGCGTCTCAAGGACGAGGGAGCGTCGATCATCCTCTCGACCCATAACATGGAGTCTGTCGAGGAGCTTTGTGACGAGATCGCGCTCATCAACAAGTCCAAGCTCGTGATCACCGGCGAGGTTGAGGCAATCCGCCGCGAGCACGGCAACAACAACGTCGAACTTGTCTATACCGATGCCGAGGGCAACCGCATCACCGAGGTTCTTCCTCGCGAGATGGATGGCTCGTCGACCCTCAGGTCATACCTCGACAAGGGCGTGACCATCAATTCGTACAAGGAACTCATGCCACGCATGAACGATATTTTCATCAAACTGGTAAGGGAGGGCAAGTAATATGAATACACACATCATCAACGTCATCATCAAGCGCGAGTATCTCAACCGCGTAAAGAAGAAGTCCTTCCTCATCATCACCTTCCTCGGTCCTCTTCTCTTTGCAGCACTCTGTATCCTTCCAAGCATCATCATGCTTTCAACCAAGGAGGAGGCAAAGGTCATCGCTGTGGTTGACGATTCAGGCATTGTATTGCCATACCTCCAGGACAGCGAGACCGTAACATACAAGGACTGTACGGGAACGGAAATCGAGACCATCAAGGCCGACCTCGGTGCGTATGGTGCGGATGCCCTTCTTACAATCTCTCCTCTCGACTCTGTTGCGAAGTCAGTCAAGGCCGAGGCCTTCTCCAAGAAGCCTCTCGGAATGGACATGACCGAGAATATCGATTCGAAGATCAATGACGCCATCGAGGCTTACAGGATCGACTCATATGAAATCGACAACCTCGACGAGATAATGAGCGAGGTTCACTCGAACACCCGCATGAAGACCTACACTCTCGGAGACGATGGAAAGGAAACCATCACCGAATCCGGTGTCTACATGCTCGTATCTATGATCCTCGGCATGATCATCTACATGTTCATCGCCCTCTTCGGCGGTCAGGTAATGTCCAGCGTCATCGAGGAGAAGAAGAGTCGCGTGGTCGAGGTTCTTGTTTCATCAGTCAAGTCGACCGAGCTCATGTTCGGCAAGATCATAGGTGTCGCACTCGTCGCCCTTACCCAGTTCCTGCTGTGGATCGTCCTTACCTTTGCTATCCTTGGTGTTGCAACAACTGCATTCGGCGGCAAGATCCAGGAAATGGTCGGCAGCAGCGATCCGTCTGCAATGGTAGAGAATATGAATCCTGGAATCAATATGGCCGGTATGGACATGAATGCCGTTGTTGCCGAATCAGTTGAAGAGAACGGTCTCGGTGCAATCATGACTACCGTCCAGAACCTTCCTGTGGCTCAGATTCTCATCGCATTCGTCCTCTTCTTCCTCTTCGGCTATCTGCTTTATGCATCGCTGTTTGCTGCAATCGGCTCGGCTGTGGAGAATGAAGCGGACACACAGCAGCTGCAGATTCCGCTTACCATTCCTCTCATGCTCGGATTCTTCATCGCACTCTATGCGTTCAAGGCGCCAGACAGCAACCTCGTATTCTGGAGCTCGATGTTCCCATTCACATCACCTATCGTGATGCTTGCCCGCATTCCTTTCGGAGTGCCTGTATGGCAGCTCGCACTCAGCATCGTGCTGCTTGTTGCCACCTTCGTGGGATGTGCAATCGTATCTGCAAAAATCTACAAGGTGGGTATTCTCATGTATGGAAAGAAGTCTACTTTCAAGGATCTTTGGAAGTGGCTTAAAATGAACTGATAGAATGAAAAGACTGTTTCTTGCCGTTCTGGCATCATGCATGGCAATCTGCTCTTATGCCCAGAACATGGAATGGAGCGTCATCCCGATGGATGGCTCACGCACAGGTGTGACCGCTCCTACAGCTGACAATGTCAAGGAAGCCCTCGGTACCGTCAAGGGATGCAGGTATGTTGCTCCTAATGGAAAGGTCTTCCGCAGGGGTTCGACCCGAAAGGTCGCAAAACTCATGATCGACGCCCAGGATGAGATGGCTTTCGTAAAGGAGGTCGTCGGCTACGCTCCAAAGGCAATGATCAAGCGCAAGCCTGAGTGTGAACTTTCAAACTGGTCTGCAGATATCCTGAAGGCCGCCGTCGAGAAAGAGTTCGGCAGGCCTGTGGACATTGCACTGACCAACTTCGGAGGCATACGCGTGGACATGCCACAGGGTGATGTCCTTCTGGATGACATCCTCTCGATGTTCCCGTTCAACAACTACCTCACATATGTTGCCATACATGGCAGGGACGTACGCAGGCTCTTTGAGATCATAGCCGGCAAGGGAATGGAGGCGGTATCGGGTGTCGAGGTTACCATCCAGGGCCGCAAGCTCGTTGACCTCAAGGTCGGCGGCCAGCCTGTGGATGACGACAAGATCTACGGACTTGCGACCATCGACTACCTCCTCAACGGCGGCGACGACATCTTCGCAAGGAATAACGCCGAGGAAGTCCTGATCAGCGACAAGATAGTTTATGACGGCATCATCGAGCATGTCCGTGAGATCAAGGCTCAGGGCAAGTACATCGAGGCCAAGGTTGACGGAAGAGTGAAGGTTCTTCCACAGTAAAGGCAACAGGACATGAAAAAGACAATACTTATCATAGCGGCCGTACTCGGCCTCGGCATCTGTCAGGCGTCTGCACAGCGCCTTGTAATCGCCCATGTCAACGATACCCACAGTCACCTTGACGCTGAACGTGACGGACAGGGTGGAGTGATCGAACGTGCGGTATTCATCGACAGCCTCAGGAAGGCAGAGGGCAAGAGCAAGGTACTCCTGCTTCATGCAGGAGACTTCAACCAGGGTACATCATACTACACCGTCCTCAAGGGTGAACTCGAGGTCAAGCTCGCGAATGCACTCAAGTACGATGCGATGACCTTCGGCAACCATGAGTTCGACAATGGAATCGAAGACCTCTGTGCCCGCGTCAAGAAAATCAAGACACAGTTCGTATGCTGCAACTATGATTTCTCTCCTTACGAACTCGGCAAGTATGTAAAGCCTTGCACAATCATCAAGAGGGGAGGAATGAAGATCGGCATCATCGGTGTCCTCACCGATATCTCCAAGGTCGTTGCACGCGAGACAGTTGACAGACTCAAGCCTCTTGATACCTCGGACGAGGTCAACCGCTGGGCTGACTATCTCAAGAACGAGAAGAAATGCGACATGGTCATCCTTCTCAGCCATCTGGGATATGATGGAAACAACGAGTACAGTGACAAGGGTCTGATTCCTCTGGTTGAGAACGTGGACCTCGTCATCGGCGGCCACAGCCATACCTTCATGAAGCAGATCGACAACAACCAGAAGGACCTGAATGGAAAGGTCGTACCGATCGTTCAGGACGGCTGCTGGGGACAGAGCTATGGCCTCATCAAGATCTGGTAATACGAATTCAGGTTAGTTAGTTATATTCAATCGATGCAAAATTTAGGTTTTCTTTTCGATGGCGGAAGCGTGTTCGGAGGAATTGCCGTCGGAGTGGATGCATTGTCCCTCTGGTTCATGGCAATCATCTGTCTCGTGTTCGTCGCCGGAGCATTGTATGGAACCGACTACATGAAGCATTATCTGGAGCACAGCCGCGCGCTGGTGCTCCATATTGTCTCTTATGTGGTATGTTTTCTTTCAATGCTGTCACTCTGCGTCCTCCGCAACGCCCTGGCCTTTCTGGTGGCGTGGGAGCTTATGGCTCTGAGCTCTTTCATCCTGATCATCTTTGAAAGTTGGAAGAAAGAGACTGTCGAGGCCGGCGCAAACTTTTTTATCCAGTCCCATATTTCAGTCGCTCTGCTTACAGCAGGCTTCCTCGGACTGGCCGCAAAATGCGGATCCTATGATTTCGACGCTATGTCGGCCTGGTGCCACACCGGCGCCGGCAGCCATGAGGCTTTCCCATACTTCCTGCTTCTTATCGCAGGCTTTGCTGTAAAGGCGGGCTTCGTTCCTTTCCATACATGGCTGCCTCGTGCTCATCCTGCAGCTCCTGCACATATCTCTGGAGTAATGTCGGGTGTCATCATCAAGATCGGTATCTACGGAATCCTGAGGAGCATCGCTCTTTTCAATCCTGACATGATGCTGACTGGCTGCATCATACTTACCGTGTCTGCCATCAGCGGTCTCTATGGTGTGATGCTCGCTATCGTACAGCACAATCTCAAGAAGCTTCTTGCATACCACAGTATCGAGAACATCGGCATCATCGGCATGGGCATAGGTGTCGGCTGCATCGGTGCCGGAATGGGCAACAGCCTCCTCGCCGGCCTCGGTTTCTGCGGTGCATTGCTCCATACCTTGAATCACGCCTTGTTCAAGTCTTCTCTTTTCTTTGCTGCAGGTAATGTTTATCATGCAGCACATACCCTTGACATCGAGCATCTCGGAGGTCTCGTTAAGAAGCTGCCTGCAACGGCTGCATTCTTCCTCATCGCGGCTGTCGCTATCTGCGGCCTTCCTCCGATGAACGGATTCATCTCCGAGCTCCTCATCTATATGGGTCTCTTCGACTGGATGGGCAGTGCTCCAGCTACGGCTGCTGTCGGCGCGGCATTCGCCATTCTCGCCCTCGTCATGATCGGCGGTCTTGCGATTCTCTGCTTTACCAAGGCATTCGGAATCGTATTCCTCGGATCTTCACGTTCGGAGCTGCCTGAGATGAAGGAATTCGGACTTCTCCGCACACTCCCTCTCGGCGTGATGGCTGCTGTTATGCTTTCCATCGGTCTCTTCCCGCAGTTCTATCTGAAAATGGTTTCCGACGCATGCATTACAGTATTCCCTGAATCAGCCGTGGCGGCTCTTCCTGTTGGAATGGGCAAGGTCAGCATCGCTGCCATCGCACTTGTCGCCATCATTCTCATCCTTCTCGGCATCAAGAAACTTGTCAATGGCAGGCGAAAGATTTCCAGCGGACCAACCTGGGGCTGCGGCTACACTGCGGCTACTCCTCGCATCCAGTACACCGCAACTTCATTCGTTAAGACATACGCGGATATGTTTACCGGCCTTCTGGGCTTCCATAAGGAGTACAAGCCGGTAGAGGGTATCTATCCTCAGGAGCGCGGATCGTGGGAATCAGAGAACTACGACCGCATCGAGACCGGCCTGATCGAGAAGCCTCTCGGTGCATACCGCCGTCTCATGGACAGGTTCTCGTTCCTCCAGAACGGCCATCTGCAGATGTATTTGCTTTACGGCATAATCTGCATCGTCGTTACCATCATGTTGACCTTTATCTTTGTCTAGTACATGTATTCAGTATTAATGATATTCATTGCGGCGCTTTTCTTTCCAGGTATCATCACCCGCGTGAAAAGCATCTGCGCAGGCCGCAAGGGACCATCCCTGATCCAGCCGCTTCATGACGTTGCGCGCCTTCTCAGAAAGGGCTCAGTCATAAGCGAGACCACAGGATTCGTGTTCCGGATGGCGCCTGCAGTCTATCTTGCCAGCATTATCATGGCTATCGCTACAGTGCCTTTCGGCGACAGTGGTGCCCTGCTCAGCTTCAAGGGAGACTTCGTTTTCTTCGCATATGTGCTCGCCCTTGGCAAGTTTTTCAGCATTGTGGGCGCACTTGATACAGGCTCGAGCTTCGAAGGCATGGGAGCTTCACGAGAGAGTCTCTACTCCATGCTGGCAGAGCCTGCGTTCTTCCTGACCATGGGATCTCTTGCGCTCATGACCGGCTATTCGTCATTCAGCGACATCTTCGCGGCCCTTCACCTCAGCGGTACGATGAGCTATTCGCTTGCAGTCATAGCAGCGGGAATCCTTCTTGTACTTGCTATGATAGAGAGCAGCCGTCTTCCTGTGGATGATCCAAAGACCCATCTCGAGCTGACCATGATCCATGAGGTCATGATTCTCGACAACAGTGGATTCGACCTCGGAATGATCTTCAGTGCAGGATATCTCAAGTTCGCAATGTATGGCGCACTGGTTGCAAATCTTTTCCTCGGCAGCCTTCCGGCAGGTATCGCAATCCCGGTATTCTTCGGCGTCCAGATACTCTGCGCTTCCATCATCGGTATCGTAGAGTCCTTCATGGCACGCTACAGAATGAATCATAACCCTCAGTTTATCTTCGCGCTCAGTTCGGTTGCAATGCTCCTTGTGTTCGGCGTGATGATGCTGGCTGGCAAAATGTAACAGGTCATGAAAGAACTTTTGCTTATAATCTTCCTGGTGTCCCTGTTCTACATGGCGATTGCCAACAGAATGAGAAACTATGTAAAGATCCTCATTCTCCAGGGTGCACTTCTTTTCCTCGTGGCAGTGATCCAGCTCCACGAAGTCAATGCATTCAATGTTGCGATGATCTCGCTGGAGACAATAGTCTTCAAGACCATTGCTGTACCGTACTTCCTCTTCTACATCATCCGCAAACACCACATTACACGTGAGGCAGAACCATTCGTTCCGCATTTCGTTTCGCTCCTTATCACTGTGCTGATCGTGGTTGCCACCTTCCTTGTTGCAGAGCGCGTGGATGATGCCTACCTCGACAAGATCTTCTTCGTGACCGCTGTCAGTACAATCCTTTTCGGACTGTATTTCATCGTGTCACGCCGAAAGCTTCTCTCTCACATCATCGGTTACTCCGTCATCGAGAACGGCGTCTTCGTTCTATCCCTTGCAGTCGGAAACGAGATGCCTGTACTCGTCAATATGGGTGTGCTGCTTGATATCTTCGCCAGTGTGCTCATCCTCGGCATCTTCGTCGGAAAGATCGGAGATGTATTCAAGGATGCAGATGTTGAACAATTGACTGAACTTAAAGACTGATATGCTGCTGACATACATCATAATCAACATCCTGGCAATTTCGGCGCTGCTTTCTATCCGCCGTATGGGAGTCGCTGCCGTATCTGTGCTTGCCGTCTTGGCAGCTCAGGCCGCACTGACCGTATATGCCTTCCTCAACCCTGGCTCTACTGCGCTGGAGTTCTTTACCTTTGATGCAACGGGATCTCTCATGCTCGGACTGCTGACCATCGTCAGCATCCCGGCCTTCGTCCACAGTGCAATATATGTCCGTGAGCGCGACAAGGGAATCAAGGCTGCCTGCAGTTATTTCGCATTCCTTGTTCTTCTCCAGTTCGCCCTCAGCATGGGCTATATCGCCAACCACATTGCAATGACCTGGGTGTTCACGGAAGTTACCACCCTCAGTGCCGCAATGCTTGTGTACCATCATCATGACAAGCTCTCGCTTGAGGGAGCGTGGAAGTACACCTTCATCTGCGCCATCAGCATCAGCCTTGTGTTCGTGGGCATTCTGTTCATGAGCCTCTCCCTCCTGCACGCAGGTTCATCAGACCTGTCGTATGCCAGCCTGAGGGCTCTCAGCAGCTCACTCAATCCATTCTGGCTTCGTCTTGCATTCATCTTCATATTTGTCGGATATACGGCAAAGATGGGCCTCTTCCCGATGTTCACAGCTGGAATCGACGCAAAGGACAATGCTCCATCTCCTGCGGCAGCCCTTCTTGCATCTGTGCTTGTAAACCTCGGTTTCGTAGGTATCTACCGATCATTCACGGTTGTTGCCGGCACAAGTCTGCTGCCATGGGCCAACGCGATGATGATAACCATTGCCATCATTACCCTCCTTTTTGCCTCTGCGTACATGATCAGGGTCCGCAACATCAAGCGTATGCTCGCATACTCCGGTATCGAGCAGATGGCTCTCGTCACCATCGGTCTTGCAATGGGTGGGGTAGGACGCTATGCTGCAATCCTGCACATCGTGCTTCACACTTTCGTGAAGTCTTCACTCTTCTTCCAGTTCGCCCAGCTTGCACGCACATTCCGCAGCAAGATGCTCGATGACATGGGAGGTTACCTGAGCCTGAATCCATTCGGTGCGCTTGTGCTCCTGCTTGGTTTCTTCAGCATCACTGCCGTACCGCCTTCAGGCCTGTTCGTCAGCGAATTCATGGTATTCAAGTCCATGGCCGTCAATGGTCAATGGGTGCTCCTTGCCGCAGTGCTGCTGCTTCTTACCGTGCTTATCTGGGCTCTTGCAAAATGTATCTTCAGCATCGTGTTCATGACTCCGCCGGCAGTCCTTGCCGACGCTCCAAAGGGAATCGATGCAAAGCGCTGCGCTTTATGGGAGAATATCATGCAGCTTGTCTTGCTTGTCGCTGCAATACTGCTCGCATATTGCCCACCGGCATTCCTTACCGAACTCATAAACCAGGCTGCGGCTCTCTAAACACTTGAAACAATGAACGATTCAATATTCATAAAGAACGGGGAGTCGGTAGAACTCAAGAATCTGCCTGTAGTCAACTACGAGCCATTCTGTGACCTGCTTGTCGAACGACTCGGCGGCAGCCATCCCGAGAAGCATTGCGTAAACTATTTCGGCTACTGGACCGGCCGTTCTGTGATAAGGCTGATAGCCTGTGTCGCTGACGATCTGCGTCATGATATCGAGATACTCACTACCGAGGTTATCAAGGATGAGTGTCTTCAGTCCATTTCGGCAAAGGTGAACGCCCTCGAACGTTACGAGCGAGAAATTTCGGAACAGCTCGGACTTGGCTACAAGGGACATCCTTGGATGAAGCCTGTTCGCAGCTGCCCGGATGACTATCCATTCTATTCGATGGAAGGCGAGGAACTTCATGAGGTCGGTGTGGGCCCTATCCATGCCGGAGTAATCGAACCTGGTCATTTCAGATTCATATGCAACGGCGAGAAGATCCTCCATCTTGAGATCATGCTTGGTTACCAGCATCGCGATGTCGAGAATCTCATGATCGACCGCGAAATGCTGTCACAGCGTGCAATGCTGGCCGAGAATGTCGCAGGCGATACAGCGGTTGGACATGGCTGCGCTTTCGCTGCAGTCTGGGAATCCCTCTGTGGTGCAAAGATCAGCGAGCGTACCTCACTGGAGCGCATGCTCGCTCTTGAGCTTGAGCGCATGGCCATACATACCGGAGACCTTTCGGCTATCTGTGGAGATGTCGCATATCAGCTCGGCAACGCCGTATATGGCCGTCTGCGTACTCCTCTCATCAACTTCATGCAGTGCTGGTGCGAAAACCGTCTCGGCAAGTTCTGCGTCCGCCCTTTCCAGAACAACTATCCATTTACCGCTGAGCTTGCAAGCCAGCTTGATGGCATCCTGAAGGCCTACGAACGCGATTTCGAGGAAGTAAGCAATCATCTGCTCCATTTCCCTGGAGCGCTTTCGCGTCTCGAACGTACAGGAACCGTAACCACGGAACAGGCTTCGGCGATAGGAGCAGTCGGCATGGCTGCGCGTGCTTCCGGGCTTGATCGTGACATCCGAAAATCGCATCCATTCCTTGGATGGGGAAGCGTTGTCGAGGCTGAGCCTGTCGTGAAGCATCATGGAGACGTGCTTTCCAGGACTTCAGTCCGTGTCAACGAGATCAGAAAGTCGATGGTCTATGTCCGTGCTCTTGCAGCAAAGCTTGCCGCAATGCCTCTGGACGAGACAGTAGACACTGCATCATATGCACCTATGCCGGACCGTCTTGCGGTATCTCTCGTTGAGGGTTGGCGTGGCGAGATATGCCATTGTGCCATTACTGATGCTGACGGAAACCTTCTCCGCTACAAGTTCAAGGATCCGTCATTCCACAACTGGATGGCGCTTGCACTTGCCGTCCGCGACAACGAGATTTCGGATTTCCCTATCTGTAACAAGAGTTTCAACCTGTCCTACTGCGGACATGATCTATAGACGATATGAACAATAGATTGAGCATATTATTCCATCAGGGAAAGCAATATATACCGGATCCAACCAAAGCAAAGGTTCCGGGCATCTTCCGCGGCCGTCCTGTCATCAGTACCGAGAAGGTCGATGAAGACGCGCTGGTTGCGCTCTGTCCGTGCCGCGCCATTGCCAAGGGACCTGTTTCCATCGACCTCGGCAAGTGCGCCTTCTGTGGTGAGTGTGCAAGGAAGTATCCGGAGAAGATCCGTTTCACTGACGACTACAAGATGGCGACCAACCGTCGCGAGCTTCTTATCGTCAAGGAAGGAGAGGATAAGCCTATAACTGTCGACAAGGCTGCGATCCGTCCAGAAATCAAAGGCATCTTCAAGCATTCGCTCAAGCTGCGTCAGGTAAGCGCAGCAGGCGACAACAGCTGCGAGTGGGAACTCGGAGCCACCTCGAACGTAAACTTCGACATGGGACGCTACGGAATCGAGTTCGTGGCTTCTCCACGCCATGCTGACGGAGTAGTTGTGACAGGCCCGATCTCGGCACATATGGCAGAGGCTCTCGACATCTGTCTGGAGTCGGTTCCGGAGCCGAGGATTTCCGTGCTCGCCGGTACGGATGCTATCTCGGGCGGCATCTTCGCACTCGAGGAGAACACTGCCCTCGACCGTCACTATGTCGACAAGGTCCATACAGATCTCTATCTGCCTGGCAACCCTTGTCATCCTCTTACAGTCATCAACGGCCTGCTTGACCTTACGAGAAGCAAGTAGAAGCCGGAACCATATCTTAACCATAAACCACGAATGAAATCACTTAAGGAACTTTACAAAATCGGCCGAGGACCTTCCAGCAGCCACACCATGGGGCCCCAGAAGGCAGCGACCATGTTCGGACAGAAGCATCTTGGCGCGTCTGCGTTCGAGGTCCATCTTTACGGCAGCCTGGCATCCACCGGCAAGGGCCACCTTACCGATGTGGCAATCATTGATGCTCTCCATGGTCTCACAGGAGCCCCCGTGGAGATAGTCTGGCATCCTGATCAGGTCCTTCCATTCCATACCAACGGTATGACCTACTACGCAAAGGACGGCGAAGGAAACAAATCCGAGCCATGGACAGTCTACAGTGTCGGCGGTGGAACCCTGTCAGAGGGCCCCGGATCGCTCATCGGCGAAGGAGACGACATCTACGAGTTCTCCAACATTACCGACATCATGAAATGGTGCAAGGACACCGGCCGTCATATTTGGGAGTATGCCGAGGAATGCGAGTCCTCAGACTTCTGGATCTATCTGAGCCGCGTCTGGGACGCGATGAAGGCCAGCGTCGTGAACGGTCTGGACGCGGAAGGCGTCCTCCCTGGACCTCTCAAGCTGTCCCGCAAGGCAGCAACATATCACGTGAAGGCGACAGGCTACAAGCCGAACCTCCAGAGCCGCGGACTTGTGTTCTCGTATGCGCTGGCGGTGGCCGAGGAAAATGCTTCCGGAGGAACAGTCGTGACAGCGCCGACTTGCGGCTCTTGCGGCGTCCTGCCTGCCGTACTGTACCATCAGTGGCTCAGCAAGGATTTCTCCGAGCAGCGCATTCTTCGTGCTCTGGCGACAGCGGGCATCTTCGGCAATGTGGTAAAAAGCAATGCGTCGATCTCGGGTGCCGAGGTCGGCTGCCAGGGTGAGGTTGGAGTCGCATGTGCAATGGCTGCAGCTGCGACCTGCCAGCTTTTCGGCGGTTCTCCAAGACAGGTTGAGTATGCTGCGGAGATGGGCCTCGAACACCACCTGGGCATGACCTGCGACCCTGTGTGCGGACTTGTCCAGATTCCATGTATTGAGCGCAATGCCTTTGCGGCTGCTCGTGCACTTGACGCAAACCAGTACGCATCCCTGTCGGATGGCTACCACAGAGTGACCTTCGATGATGTCGTAAGGGTTATGAAGCAGACAGGACATGACCTCCCATCCCTTTACAAGGAGACCGGAGAGGGCGGACTGGCAAAGGGTTTTGATGAAGCTTTCAGAATGTAATTATTATGGCAAAGAAGAAACTGGTCGTACTCTCCGGCGCGGGAGTAAGCGCCGAGAGCGGTATCAGCACTTTCCGCGACAGCAACGGACTCTGGGAGAACTACAGGGTTGAGGATGTCGCTGATATCAATGCTTGGCCACGCAACCCAGGCTTGATGATCGAGTTCTACAACATACGCCGCCGCGAGCTGAAGAACGTGAAGCCAAACGCCGCGCATATCGCGATTGCGGAACTCGAGAAGGATTATGACGTCACAGTCATAACCCAGAACGTCGACAATCTGCATGAACGTGCAGGCAGCACACGCGTGGTCCATCTTCATGGTGAACTTACTAAGGTCCGCTCGGAAAGATGCTATAATGATGCTGACGGATACAGTACCCAGGGCGTCTTTGACATAGGCTACGAAGATATCCAGCTGGGCGACAAAGGTGCTGATGGAGGTCAGCTGCGCCCACATATAGTTTGGTTCGGCGAGGCTGTTCCAAACATCACGAAGGCGATCGACTATGTCGAAGCCGCCGACCTTGTGCTGATAATAGGAACGTCGCTCAAGGTCTATCCGGCCGCAGGTCTCTATGCATACGCGAAACGTGATGCCAGAATATGGCTCATCGATCCGGCTGACGTCAACATAGGCGACAAGCGTGTAAAGCATATCAAGGCAGTTGCGACCGAGGGAATGGCCATCTTCAAGGAAGAGATAAAATAATTAAATTTGCACAATATGATACGTTTCCAATGTGATTACGCCGAAGGCGCACATCCAAAGATTCTTGAACGTCTGGCTGAGACCAACTACTGCCAGACTTCAGGCTATGGCATGGACGAGTTCTGTGGCCATGCACGCGCCATGATAAAGGAAGCATGCGAAGCCCCTCAGTCGGAGGTTCACTTCCTTGTCGGCGGCACACAGACCAACGCTACAGTCATCTCCAGCATACTTCGCCCATATCAGGGTGTCCTCTGTGCGTCTACCGGCCACATTGCAGCCCATGAGACAGGCGCAATCGAGCATACCGGTCACAAGGTTATCACACTTCCTTCGTATGGAGGAAAGATAAAGGCACAGGATGTTCAGGATGCCTATGCGGCTCACTGGAATGATGGAAGCCACGAGCATATTGTACAGCCTGCGATGGTTTATATCTCATTCCCTTCGGAGTTCGGTACCATCTATTCAAAGAGTGAACTTGAGGAGATCAGTGCTGTCTGCCGCAAGAACCGCCTTCCTCTGTTCATTGACGGAGCACGTCTCGGCTACGGTCTTACATGTGATGCATGTGACGTCACACTTCCTGAGATCGCGAAGCTCTGTGACGTCTTCTATATCGGTGGAACCAAGCAGGGCGCCCTTTTCGGAGAGGCTGTAGTATTCACCAACAGCGCAGCCGAGCCATACGCCGGTCTCAGCGACTGCTTCCGCTACAACATAAAGCAGAACGGCGGTATGCTCGCAAAGGGCCGTCTTCTCGGCATCCAGTATGAGGTCCTCTTTGAGAAGACAGAGACAGGCTGGCTCTACACAGACATCGCTGCCAACGCAAACCGCCATGCAAAGACAATACGCGAGGCTCTTGCAGCAAAGGGTATCGAGTTCCATGTGGACAGCCCTACCAACCAGATTTTCCCTATCCTGACATCCGCACAGATGGAGAAGGTCGGCAAGGATTTCGCATACGAAGTATGGCAGCCGCTTCCTGACGGCCGCACCTGTGTCCGCTTCTGCACAAGCTGGGCGACAAAGGTTGAGAACGTCGATGCTCTCGTCAAGACAATTAAGAATCTGTTTTGAAATAATCCAACTTCATTTCTTATGCATCTTTTTGGTTTATATTCCTTCTTTCATCAGTCACATAGCCTCTGCTATGCTCCTTCTTCAAGAAGAAATCCAACCTCAAAAATCTGCTATAATCAATTTCGTGAATCATTTCAAAACAGCTTCCAATGAATTATAAAAAAACAGATATACAATGAGCGAACTTAAACTCGGCACCAAGTGTGTGCAGGCCGGCTATCGTCCCGGCAACGGCGAACCACGCCAGATTCCGATCATCCAGAGCACTACATTCAAGTATGAATCCAGTGCGGAAATGGGCAAGCTGTTCGATCTCGAGGCCAGCGGATACTTCTATACCCGCCTCCAGAATCCGACCAACGACTATGTTGCAGCGAAGATCTGTGCGCTTGAGGGTGGCACTGCAGCTATGCTTACATCTTCAGGCCAGGCAGCGAATTTCTATGCTATTTTCAATATCGCCAATGCTGGCGACCACGTAGTGGCTTCCAGCTCCATCTACGGCGGTACCTTCAACCTCTTCAATGTCACCATGCGCAAGATGGGTATCGACTTCACTTTCGTAAGCCCTGACTGCACAGTTGAGGAGCTTGAAGCAGCATTCAAGCCTAACACCAAGGCTGTGTTCGGTGAGACAATCGCAAATCCTGCACTCACCGTCCTCGACATCGAGAAATTCGCAAAGGCAGCGCATGCCCATGGCGTTCCGCTCGTCGTTGACAATACATTCCCGACTCCTGTGAACTGCCGTCCTTTCGAGTGGGGTGCAGACATCGTCACCCACTCTACCACCAAGTACATGGATGGCCATGCTGCAGGCGTGGGCGGCTGTATCGTTGACAGCGGCAAGTTCGACTGGACTGCATATGCAGAAAAGTTCCCAGGCCTCTGTACTCCTGATGACAGCTACCATGGCATCACCTATACCGAAAGATTCGGCATCGAGGGTGCATACATCACAAAGGCAACCTCGCAGCTCATGCGCGACCTCGGCTCAATCCAGTCACCGCAGAATGCATTCCTTCTCAATATGGGCCTCGAGTCTCTCCATGTACGCATGAAGCGTCACTGCGAGAACGGCCAGGCTGTTGCAGAGTTCCTCCAGGCTCATCCAAAGGTCCTCTATGTGACCTATTGCGGCCTTCCTGGTGACAAGTATCATGAAATTGCCAAGAAGTATCTTCCAAACGGCTCATGCGGCGTGGTAAGCTTCGGTGTCGTAGGCGGCAGAAAGGGTGCGGAGCAGTTCATGGCAGCGCTCAAGCTCGGTGCCATCGAGACCCACGTGGCAGATGCCCGTACATGCTGTCTCCATCCTGCCAGCGCGACCCATCGTCAGCTTACCGACCAGCAGCTCGTGGAGTGCGGTGTTCGTCCTGACATGATCCGCTACTCATGCGGTCTTGAGGATGCAGCGGACCTTATCGCTGACATCGCACAGGCGCTCGACTCAATCGAGGCTTAGCCGATATATCAAAACTATGAAAACTACAGAAGGCTTCAGACTTACCATAATAGTACCCGTCTACAACGAAGAGGACAACATGCTTGCTCTTGAGCAGCGTTTCTCGGCATTCCTGCCGACATGCAGGGTCCCTGCATGTGTCCTGTTCGTGAACGATGGCTCGAAGGACCGTAGCGGTGAGCATATCCGTGAGATATGCTCCCGCCACGAGGACTTCTTCTTTATCGATTTTGCCAGGAATGCAGGATTGAGCGCAGCCATAAAGGCCGGTTTCGATGCTGCAGCTTCCGAGTATGTCGGTTATATCGACGCGGATCTCCAGACCGCACCGGAAGACTTCAACCTGCTGCTTGATGCCATTGCTGACCACAGTATGGCTATAGGCATCCGTGCGAAACGAAATGACTCTCTCTCCAAGCGGTTCCAGTCGAAATTCGCGAACGGTTTCCGTCGTATGATGACGGGTGATGATGCCGTCGACACAGGCTGCCCGCTCAAGATCATCCGTAGCGATGTAGCGAAGCGCATCCCTATGTTCAAGGGTATGCACCGTTTCTTCCCGGCTCTGGTAATGCTTCAGGAAGGTGCTTCCTACGTCCAGATACCGGTTCGTCATTTCCCACGTACTGCAGGTATCAGCAAGTTCAGCATGTGGAACCGCCTTCTCGGCCCTCTTATGGACTGCTTTGCATACAGGTGGATGAAGACCCGCTACATCAACTACAGCATAGCTGAAAGCAATATCGACTGATGGAGACAAAGTGGTATGTATTTCTTCTGGGACTGATCGCCCAAGGGCTTTTTTCGGCTCGTATCCTTGTTCAGTGGTACAAGTCGGAGAAGTCCAGGAAGCTTGAATCTCCTCTGTCCTACTGGATAATGAGCCTTGCCGGCTCGATGGTGTTTTTTCTGTATGGCTGGTTCAGGGATGATTTTTCCATTCTCTTCGGACAGTTCATCACATACGCCATTTATATCTGGAACATCAACGCCAAGGGCGTCTGGAAGCGTTTCCCAAAGCCTGCCAGAGTCTTTGTCGTGGCATTCCCATTTCTGGTCCTCGCCACGATGCTTTCCGATGTGCCGGCTTTCTTCCAGTCGTTCCTTAAGAATGAAAGCATACCGATGTGGCTTGTCCTGCTCGGAACAGTAGGTCAGACCATATTCACTCTCAGGTTCGTATACCAGTGGATATACTCTGTCCGCAGGAATGAGTCCATGATGCCCGTCGGTTTCTGGATCATCAGCCTTCTCGGTTCGGGAATCATCATTACGTATGCGTTACTTCGCAGGGACCCAATCCTTATTCTTGGGCATCTGTTCGGCTTCGTCGCATATTCCCGAAACATGGTGATAGGAATAAAGTCATCCCGTAGAAGATGATAAGAGAATTCGTCCGCAAATACCCAGTCTTTTCGGCATTGCTCCTTATGTTTGCCGCCTCCATCCCTATGATGATTCTTAGGGACTGGTCGCCGTCGAACGAGCTGCGCTATCTCAGCATAGCGGATGAGGCTATCGCTGATGGAAAGCTGTTTGCCTTTTCCAATCATGGTATTCCATACGCAGACAAACCGCCGTTTTTTCTTTGGCTGGTCATGTTGTGCCGACTGATAGCCGGATCCCACTGCAGCCTTCTGCTTGAATCTCTTCTATGCTGGGTGCCTGCGGCTGTGACTGTCGTTGTTCTGGACAGATGGCTTTGCGGAACTGCACCGGGTATCATGGATACACGCAGAAGGATGGCGGCAGCCTTGCTCACATTGACTTCTATACTGTTTCTTGCCTGTGCTGTAGTCCTTAGGATGGATATGCTGATGACCATGTTCATCATTCTCTCGCTCAGAAGTTTCCATATATGGTACACGGCGGAGTCTGATGGATCGGCCTACAGAGGAAGAGAACGGTGGCTGATGCCGATATGGATTTTCATGGCCCTGTTCACCAAAGGCCCTGTCGGACTTCTCATGCCTATCGCCGGAATCGCCGTATTCCTTGTCGTCGAGGGCAGGTGGCGCAGAATCGGCCATTATCTTGGTTTCAGGACCTGGGGTATCATAGCTGCTTTCAGCGCGCTTTGGTTTACTGGGGTCTATCTTGATGGCGGTTCGGAGTATCTGAACAATCTGCTGTTCCACCAGACCATTGACCGTGCTGTATCTGCTTTTGACCATAAAAAGCCATTCTGGTTCTATGCACTTTATATCTGGGTCGTGCTCCTTCCTTTCAGTCCGGTACTCGTCTGTGCGTGGCTGCAGTCATTCCGTGCTGCTGAAGGACGTTCCAGCGCTGAAAGATTGATGGCGATAGCGTCGGTTGTGACCTTTGTCATGCTGTCGTGCTTCAGTTCGAAACTGTTCATCTATCTGCTCCCAATCTGTCCGCTTGTTACCGCGATGTATCCTATGGTACATGACAGAATGGGTTGGAAATGGGATTGGACCAAACCGGTATTCATTGCTGCTGGAATCATCGCCATTGCTCTTCCTGGCTCTTGTCTTTTCATGAAAGGCATAAATGAGAAGTCTTCGTACGGCGAGTTCTGCAAGGCGGTCCCTTCAGGTGAGGATGTCTCTACCTTGTTCATAAAGAGGGCGGAAAACATAGATGTTTATCTCGGAAGAGAAGTGACTGTCTACGATTCCGAGGATGAAATGCTTGATAATTGGGATGGGGGAGTCCTTGCCGTCAAGATTTCTACACTTGAGAAAGAGGGTAGCGTGTCGCTCAGGACAAGACTTGATTCATTGAAGCATACGGATGTCGGTGCATTCCGAATATATGATCCGGTTCGTTAGATTCGGATTTTTCGTATCTTTGTATTTTCATTCAACTATTTTCAAATGAGCTATTTTTCTACATGGATGAAGAACGGCCGCTCAGCATCGCTTGTTCAAAGCGGAATGCCTGCTGTGCTGGCTCTCGTTCTCGCAATCGGCCCGGGCTTCAATATTGTCCTTGCACTTATCGCCGTCATCGGCGCTCTTGCCGCCCACATGGCGATGAACCTTCTCGACGACTACTTCGATTATAAGGAGGATATGCTTGCCGACCGCCTTGATGTCGTCCGCAAGGGCATGAAGGCCTATACTGCAAAGTATCCGTATCTGACTGACGGCTCGGCGACAGTGGCCGATCTACGAAATGCCATCTATTTCTTCTCGGCTCAGGCTCTGATCTGCGGTGCAGTGGTTCTTGCCTTCCGTGGTTGGCAGGTGGCAGC
This sequence comes from Bacteroidales bacterium, assembly GCA_024398125.1. Classification (GTDB taxonomy): domain Bacteria; phylum Bacteroidota; class Bacteroidia; order Bacteroidales; family UBA932; genus Cryptobacteroides. Next base: position 12,727 of record JAKSJO010000003.1, on the reverse strand, counting down.
GATTGCGGCTGTCGGCGGCATCCTTGGCTATTTCTATTCTGGAAAGCCTCTCCAGCTTGGTTACAAGGGCCTCGGCGAAGCTGTTATCGGTGTGATCTTCGGACCTCTCCTCATGATGGGTGTGTATCTTGCAGCATGCGGCCGCATCGACAATCTCATCATCGCGATCTCCATCCCTGTCGGCCTTCTCGTGACCAATATCCTCTTTACCCACAGTTTCCTTGACAAGGTGGGCGACGAGGCTTCGGACAAGAAGACTCTTGCCGGCCTGGTCGGCAGCGACAAAGGCAACCTGGTGGTGAGCGCCATCCTGAACTTCCTTCCTTTCATCGTAATCGCCCTAGCTTCAGCTACTGGATATATCAACATCATGTACATTGCGGTATTGGTGCTTTGCGTGATGCCTCTCTGGCTCTTCCGCTCGCTGATCGCATTCGCAAACGGCAAGGAATGGAACACCGCCAATCCTCCGAAATACATGGGCAACATGGGCAATCTGGAGCAGTCCAAGGCTGCCGGTCTGGACTGGTTCCTTGTACGTTGGTTCTCTGCCCGCAATATCCTTGCAAACTACTGCCTTCTCATCATTGTAGTCAGAATACTCGTATTATTGTTCTTCAGGTAATATGGCATCAGGAATAACACAGCTTTTCCACTGCGCCAAGTGGTTCATCGGCGCACGCATCTTCGGCCAGAAGAAGCCTCTCCAGAGTGTCATCTTCGTATCCGACAGATGCAACCTTTCATGCAAGCATTGCAGCGTTTACAATCATAAGAACCCGATCACCAAGTCCTTCGACGCACTCCGCGAGGAGATGCTCTACTGCTACAAGATCGGTTCCCGCTTCATAGACTTCGAGGGCGGCGAGCCTTTCCTCTGGCATGACGGCGACCGTACCATCGACGACCTCATCGACGAAGCAAAGAAGATCGGTTTCTACTCATGTACCATCACCACCAATGCCCAGAAGCCGTTTGCCGGCACGCATGCCGACAGCATCTGGGTCAGCATGGACGGCGTAGGGGAGTATCATGAACGCATCCGTGGCGAGGGAACATGGGCACGTCTCGAGAAGAATATCGCTGAAAGCGGACACAAGGCCCTTTCAGTCAACATGGCGATCAATACCCTCAATGTCGAGTCGGTAGGCAAGGCTATCGAGTATGCCAAGTCCAATCCTCACATCAAGTCAATATCGCTGAATTTCCATACTCCTTTCCCAGGAACAGAGTATCTCGCCCTCGACCAGGAGACCCGCCGCCGCGTGATTGATGAGATCATCGAGTACAAGAAGAAAGGCTATCCTATCATGAACACCAAGGCAGGCCTGCGCCGTATGCGCGACCTCAAGTTCAAGCCGCAGTGCTGGATTACCAACTACATCTTCAGCGACGGTACCAAGAAGCCTCAGTGCATCGGCAGCGAGGCCGGAGTCTGCGACAAGTGCGGTTTCTGCATGGCGGGCGAGATGGCGGCGCTGTTCGATTTCTCTCCTGAAACCATCATCGCGGGATCAAAGCTCAGAATCTGATGGGCAGGCCACTGTTCTTCGATATAGACGGAACTCTGGTAAGCTTCCAGACCCACAGGATACCACAGTCGACCATCGATGCCCTTACAAAGGCAAAGGCGGCCGGCTGCGGCATATATATAGCGACAGGGCGTCCGGTAGCGTTCATCAACAACCTTGGCGAAATACGGCATCTCATCGACGGCTTCATGACGACGACTGGAGCATATTGTTTCGTCGGCGAGGATGAGGTACTGTGCTCTCCAATGTCTCCTAATGACGTGGGAACCATCAAGGCTGATGCCTCGGCAAAGAACTATGCCGTGATATTTTCCTGCGAGAGGGATGTATGTATATATAACATGCAGCCGGTTGTGAAGCGCCTTTTCGAGGACGGCCTGGCAGTCGGCAACCTTGCATCCTATCCTCCATGCGAGAAGGTCCTTGCGGAACAGCGGGTGCTCATGGCGACAGCCTTCATGGACCAGGAGACCGAAGATGCGCTCATTGAACGTACGGACAGCTGCATCTCGGGCCGCTGGCATCCGGAGTTCACTGACATCTCGCCAAAAACCGCGGGAAAGGATAATGGTCTCCGTGCCATGGCTGCCTATCTTGGCGTGGACATTTCGGAAACCATCGCCTTTGGAGACGGTGGCAACGACATCTCTTTGCTGAAGGCTGCCGGCATCGGCATCGCAATGGGCAACGCCGGCGACAACGTCAAGGCCGTCGCCGACTACATAACAACCTCCGTCGACGACGACGGCATCGCCAATGCCTTGAAGCATTTCGGGATTATCTAGTTTTCAGTTTTCCAACATCCTGTTTGGATTAAATCGCGGGTATTCATATATTCGCATATCATGTTATTTTGAATGTTAAACCTGTTAAATAATAATTGGATATGAGAGCTCAGAACAATCTCTCTTCAGGACATGTCGACTATACGTCTCCTGAAGTAAAAGTCATCCCGATGGAACTTGACAACTGTCTGCTTCAGAATCCTTCTGGATTCTATTCGGAAGACACCTATATCGAAGATTGGGATATATAGTACAGGTATGAGAAAGTTTTTTAATCATTTGGCCGTAATCTGCACAGCTGCGGTTACGCTTGTTTCTTGCGTAAGCAATGAATCTTATGTCTCAAGTGACAGTCCTTCGATACAGTCCTCTGTTATTCCTGTAAAGGGTCAGCAGGTCACTATCAAAGCTTCGGCGGACGGAGATTCCATGACAAAGACTTCACGTCAGAGTGATGGAAAGGTATTCTGGACCCCTTCTGACGAACTCAGCATTTTCTACGCCGCTGCTGCTGATGGCGGTGCCCGTTTTACTTCAGACAATGCAGCGAGTGCAGCTGTCGCGGATTTCAATGGTGTGATTCCGGATGGCATTTCACTAACGGATACTGAATTCTGGGGAGTCTACCCATACAGGGCAGACAATGCGTTCGATGGCAGTTCTGTCACTGTAACAATTCCTTCTTCTCAGCTTGGAGTTGCCGATTCTTTTGCTGATAATCTTTTTCCTACAATAGCGAGCAATCGAGGACTTGAACTTTCCTTCTTCAACCTTGGAGGCGGAGTACGTTTTTCTGTCTCTCGCAGCGATATCACCAGCGTTACCCTCAAGGGCAATAATGGAGAGACCCTCGCTGGACGTGTCAAGGCTTCCTTCTCGGCAGGAGTCCCTGTCGTTACCCAGGTTGTAGATGCACAGGATGAAGTGACTCTTACCGCTCCAGGAGGAGGGACTTTCGAAGTTGGCCGATACTATTACATAGTTACTCTTCCTACTGTTTTCAACTATGGTTTTTCATTAACCATGAATACTGCAAGCAGTGTCGGTGTGATTGAAAAAAACAGTAGGATGGAGATCAAGAGAAGTACCTTTGGAAGCATTACGAATGCAGATACAAAGACAAGCTTCCGCCCGGCATCCCCTGTGGTTGACGGAACGGTCCATGTAATCCAGGAACGCGGAAACAATCTTGACCTTGTCATCATGGGTGACGGTTTCATCGACGTGGACTTCAGAAGTGGTACTTACGAGTCAATCATGAACCAGGCAATCAATGAGTTCTTCAGTGTACAGCCATTGTCGTCGTTCCGTGATCTTTTCAGCATCTATTATGTCGACGTTGTTTCTCCGCAGAGATTGAACGCAACGAATACCGGTCTTAACGGTGCTATCAACAGTGGCAATACCACGGCTCTTTCAGTCAGGTTTACTGAGAATTCAACGTCTGTTACGGGTAACCATACCCGTGTACAGCAATATGCGAGGAGTGCATTCTCCAGCAATGCTGACGATCGACTCAGCAAAGCCACTATTGTTGTCATGGCGAATCAGGCGTGCCGTGCAGGAACCTGTCATAACTCATGGTATACGAACGTGACATCTGATTATGGTGAGGCATGCGCAGTCGCATATTGTGCTCTTGGAACCTCAGATGCCGAAAGACGTCAGCTCATGCATCATGAAATCTGCGGACATGGCTTCGGCAAGCTTGCTGATGAGTATTATTACAGCAGTTATTATCCGAATCCGACCGGCGTATGGAGCAATCTTAAATCATACCATGACATAGGCCTTTTCAGAAATGTAGACATATTTGTCGATGCTGAGTCCAATGCTACGTATCCAGAATACGAAATCACTACATCTTCAAATGTTCTCTGGCACGATCTCTTCGGTACCGCAAATAACTATGAAACCACTGAATCTCTTGGATTCTTTGAGGGTGCCTACACGGTGGCGTCTGACTTCTGCCGTCCTACCGAAGACCCAGCTCGAAGCATCATGAATCACAATACGGGAATCTTCAACGCGATTTCAAGAAGACAGATACTCTATCGTATCCGTGCCCTTTCAGGCCAGGCTCAGGGTACTTTCTTCAGCCCTGTCGAACTGAATGCATTCCTTGATTGGGACAGAGATAACTTCCTTAATTCGGGATCTGCCTCGATCAGCATTCCAGAGGATACAGAAACCTTCATCATTGCACCTCCAGTCAACCACTTTGGTAAATGGGTTGATGGTGTCTTTATCGAGGATTAAAACCTACATATATGAAAAGAGCCACGGATCTGTTTCCGTGGCTCTTTTTATTCTAACCCGCCAATTATTTGCTGAGGCTTACGAGCTTGCAGGCGTGAGGACGGAGTTCGTAGCTGAGAGAGCCTGAAACTTCCTCTGTCTCGCTGCTCCAAAGGTCCTTGACCTTGTAGCTGTCAGCGTTAAGGTCGAAGCCGAGCTTTGCGAGCTCTGTGCCGACTGTGGCGGTCTCTTCGCTGATGTTGAAGAGAGCAACGTATGTAGCGTCTGCGTCATGTGAAGCGACGATGAGGTGACCGCCCTTCTCGTATGATACTGAATGTACGTCGGTGCACTCGCGGTGCATCTTGAGCACGTCGCGGTTGGTAAGGAGCGAGAGGGTGAACTCGTCGTTGCTTGGAAGGTCGCCGCCGAACATGAGAGGGGACTTCATGATGGTGAAGTAGCTCATGAGAGAGTACTGCTCGTCAGGGGTGAGACGGGTCATGCGCTCTTCGCCGCGCTCGCCGCGGATGCTGATGCGTCCGAGAGGAATCATGTCGCAGTCAGGCCATGTGCCCGGCTGGATGCGTCCGTACCAGTCCTCGGCAACGTCCATGAGGTGTGGAAGGTCGCGCCAGATATCCCAAACGTCGTTGACCATGCGCCACATGTTGGCATGCTCTGCGAGGTGGTCTGCTGCGTCGACAGGGGTCTCGCCAGGGGAGAGGCTGAGAACGATAGGACGGCCGCACTGGTCGATGGCGTTGCGGACGAGCTCTACCTCGTCACCGTGGTATACAGGAGCTGACATGTCGTCGATCTTGACGAAGTCCACGCCCCACTCGGCATACATGTCGAAGAGAGAGTTGTAGTACTCCTGGGCGCCAAGGCTGTCGGCCTCGACGGTCTTGTTGTCGCGGAGCCACCAGCAGAGACGGCGGTCCGAGCAGATCTGGTCGGCGGTGATGCCGTCTGTGCCCTTGACAGGGAGCTTCTTTGCAACAGCCTCCTTAGGAATGCCGCGCATGAGGTGGATGCCGAACTTCAGGCCCTTGCTGTGGACATAGTCGGCCAGCGGCTTGAAACCCTTGCCGTCAGCGGCAGAAGGGAAGCGGTTGACTGCAGGTGTGTAGCGGCCCCATTCGTCGATAACGTAACGAGGGTCGTCCTGGTTGTAGCCGCCTGCCTTGTCGTTCTCGACGAACCAGCGGATGTCCACGACGATGTACTCCCAGCCGAACTCCTTGAGGTGCTCGGCCATGTAGTCTGCGTTTGCCTTGACCTCGTCCTCGACTACGGTAGGACCATAGCAGTCCCAGCTGTTCCAGCCCATAGGAGGGGTCTGTGCCCACTCCTTGAAGGTACCGGGCTCGAAGACGGTCTTTTCAGCCTTTTTCGTTCCGCAGGATGCGAGACTGGCAAAAGCCATCGCTGCTGCGGCAAGATAGAGAATGGTTTTCTTCATGATATTTATTGATATGGATTTTTCAGTCCACGCAAAAGTAACAATTATTAGCTACATTTACGGAATAGAAAAAGATATCTTATGAGATTGAACCGTTTACTGCAGATAGCGATTCTGGCGCTCATTCCGGCGTCTTTGGGACATGCCCAGGCTTCATTCGGCGAATCATCATTGTTCAACAGCGGATGGAAGTTCGAGCTCTCGGACGTCGCAGATGCAGCCGATGCCGGCTTTGACGACAGCCGGTGGCAGCCTGTCGACATTCCGCACGACTGGTCAGTCAAGGGCATTCTCAGCCCGGACAATGCCAGCTGCACAGGCTTCCTTCCCGGAGGCATCGCCTGGTATCGTAAGCATTTCGATGGCAGCCAGCTGACTGATGAACATGTATTCATCTACTTCGAGGGCGTATACAACCGCAGCAGCGTCTATCTGAACGGACATCTGCTCGGAGAGCGTCCGAATGGCTATGTGTCGTTCATGTATGAGCTGACGCCTTATCTGAACCGCGAAGGTGACAATGTCCTCAGCGTCCGCGTCGACCACAGCCGCATCGCTGATTCCCGTTGGTACACAGGCTCGGGCATCTATCGCGACGTCTATCTTATCGGCGCGGCTGACCTGCATTTCGCACAGTGGGGACTGGGCTGGAAGCTCAAGTCAATCGATGCGAAGACCGCGACTGTCACAGTCGATGCCGCCGTTGAAGGCAGACCAGGCAAGTCCGCAAAGCTCAGTCTCGAGCTTCTTGATGCGGAGGGAAAGGTCGTGGCCAGAAGCCTCAGCCCGCTCAAGCCATCCCAGAACGTTGACCTCAAGCTGAGGAATCCTAGACGATGGAATCTCGACGATCCATATCTTTACACACTGAAGGCTTCGATTGTCGATGGTGGCAGGACCATTGACCGCTCCGATTGCAGAGTAGGTCTCCGTACACTCGATTTCGATCCGGACAAGGGCTTCGCTCTCAACGGTGAGTGGATGAAGGTCAAGGGAGTGTGCCTGCATCATGATGCCGGCGTCCTTGGAGCTGCCGTTCCGCGTGATGTGTGGAAAAGACGTCTCGAGAACCTCAAGGCTCTTGGAACGAACGCAATCCGTACCAGCCACAATCCTCAGTCTCCTGCTTTCTATGACCTCTGTGACGAGCTTGGTCTCCTTGTGATGGATGAGGCATTCGATGAGTGGGAGTATCCAAAGCGCAAGTGGGTCGAGGGCTGGAATGTCGGAAAGCCTGGCTTTGACGGAACATACGACTTCTTCGAGGAGTGGGGAGAGACCGACGTCCGCGACATGGTACGCCGCGACCGCAACCATCCTTCCATCTTCCTCTGGAGCATCGGAAACGAGGTGGACTATCCTAATGATCCATACTCTCATCCTGTGCTTGCCGGAGGCAACCAGGACTTCAGTCAGCCTGCCTATGGCGGCTACAGGCCTGATTCTCCAGATGCCATGCGTATCGGCGACATAGCAAAGCGCCTTTCAGCCGCTGTGCGTGCCGTTGATACTTCGCGCCCGGTGACCGGCGCGTGGGCGGGAGTCGTCATGTCGAACCAGACAAGCTATGCCGATCATATCGATGTCGTCGGCTACAACTATACCGAAAGCCGCTACCAGATCGACCATGAAAGATACCCTGAACGCATAATCTACGGCTCAGAGAACAGCTCTACCTATGACGCATGGACAGCAGCCCGTGACAATGAACATATCTTCGGACAGTTCATCTGGACCGGCACTGACTATCTTGGCGAATCGAACGAGTGGCCTTCCAGAGGCTTCTATACAGGCCTTCTGGACTTCGGCAGTTTCCGCAAGCCTCGCGGCCAGTTCCGTGCGTCTCTCTGGAGCGACAGCCCGACCTGCTACATAGGAACATATCCGTCTAGGGGCGAGTATGACAGCATCGATGCATGGGATGTCTGGAACTATGAACCGGGCGACATGATCCATGTTGTCTGCTACACAAATGCCGAGACGGCAGAGCTTTTCCTTGACGGCAGAACAGTCGGTGAGCGCAAGCCATACGACACCAGGGACGGCGTCATCTCCTGGGATGTTCCATACAGGCCGGGGGCGCTCAAGGCAGTCGCATACAACGGAGGCGAGGCAGTCGCTGAGTACAGCATCATCAGTTCGCGCGCTCCGTATCAGCTGATTGTCAGCACGGACAGGACTGCCCTTGGAAAGGGCAGTGACTCTGTCGCTCATGTAGTCGTCGAGATCCTGGATCAGGACGGCATCCCTGTGAAACTTGGTGACAATGAGATCCGTTGCGAGATTGCCGGTCCTGGACGTCTTCTCGGCCTTGAGGGCAGCAATAACTCGGACATGACAGACTACAGCGACGCTGTGCACCGCGCATATCGTGGCCGTCTCCTTGCGTACATCGGTGCTGCGGACGCTTCCGGCGAAATCCGTGTACGCTTCACTTCTCCATATCTCAAATCCTGTGAAATAACCCTGAAAAGCGAATAACCATGAAAAGATTCTTTGTTGCACTTGCAGCTGTACTTATGTCCCTGTCCCTTTCTGCCCAGTCCCGCTGGGGTGACCAGGGCAACGGAACCTACATCAACCCGATTCTATGCGCTGACTACAGCGACCCTGACGTTATCCGCGTGGGGGAGAAATATTTCATGGTAGCATCCGACTTCCATTTTCTCGGCATGCAGCTTCTTGAGAGCGACGATATGGTCAACTGGACTCTCGTCAACCAGCTCTATGACCGCTTCGATATGCCTGGCTGGGACACCAATTCCCACTATTCGGGTGGCTCCTGGGCTCCGGCAATCCGCTATCATGACGGTCGCTTCTATGTTTACTTCTGTACTCCTGACGAGGGTCTTTTCATGACCTCGACGACCGATCCATACGGCAAGTGGGATCCGCTTCACTGCGTCAAGAACATTCCTAAGTGGGAGGATCCTTGCCCGTTCTGGGATGAGGATGGCAAGGCTTATCTTGTCCGCAGCCAGCATGGCGCCGGCCCTATCATCGTCCACAGGCTCAGCGATGATGGCCGCGAACTGCTTGACGACGGTTTCACTGTATATACAGGCCCTGTTGCCGAGGGCCCAAAGGTGCACAAGCTCAATGGCTACTACTACATCTCCATCCCGGAGGGAGGTGTCGGCACAGGCTGGCAGACCATCCTGCGTTCAAAGAATATCTATGGCCCATACGAGAAGCGTGTTGTGCTTGAACAGGGCCCTACCGATGTGAATGGCTGCCATCAGGGTTCCATGGTTGACACTCCTGACGGCAAGTGGGCTTTCTTCCATTTTCAGCAGAACGGATCCATCGGCCGCGTCGTCCACCTCCAGCCTATGACATGGAGCGAGGACGGATGGCCTGTGATCGGTGTGGACATAGACAGAAACGGCATAGGCAACCCTGTTACAGTCTGGACCAAGCCTGTCGCCGGCGGCAATGCCTTTGCACCAGCCTCATCCGATGATTTCTCATCATCATCCCTTTCATATCAGTGGCAGTTCAACCATAATCCGGTTGACGGTGCATGGAGAGTCGACCCTAAGCGTCATGCGCTTCAGCTGGATGCCCTTGAATCGTCTACATTCAGGGCTGCGCGCAATACCGTCACCCAGAAGGTCATGGGCTTCAAGAGCCAGGCGACAGTCAGCCTCGATGTGACTGAGATTGCCGAAGGACAGCGCTGTGGACTTGCAGCTATGGGTCACATGAACATGATGCTTGGAGTCCGTCGCGAGAACGGCAGGACTGAACTGTATCATTCCGATGACAAGACAGAGACTGTGCTGTGCCAGGTCAAGAAGAATGTCGTTCTCCGTATCGACTATGATATGGATGCTCAACAGTTCCAGTTCTCATACAGCCTTGACGGTAAGAAGTTCGTGGACGCCGGTGATCCTTTCTATCTCAGATTCGGATTCTGGAAGGGTGCCCGTACCGCACTGTATTCATATAATGTGAAAGGTGCCGCCGGACGTGCTTCGTTCTCGAACTTCGTCTATGTCCATGACGGTCCAGCGCAGTAAGGATCTGGCGCAAGGGATCAACTTATCGCGCCATATATAACAATTAAGGTCGGCTTTGTGGGCCGACCTTTGCTGTTATTCGAAATCGAAGTGATATCCGTGGAGGTATTCTTCTGGGAATACGTTGGCAAGTACGTCATACAGTTCCGGGTCATAGTCCTTGAGCTGCTGGCGGGTCTTGAGCTTGAACTTTCCCGATCCATTGACTCTTGGAACTTCCATGCGGCAGGTGTTGTACCAAGCCTGTGCGCCCTCGGCGAAATACTCTGCGTCATTGTCCATCGAGTATGTGCCTTTCCAGAGGCCCTTTGACTTTGCATTCTTGTAAGCGTCCTCGATTGCTTTCTTGAAATTGGAGTCAACACGGCGGAGGGCGAAGTCGACGTTGTGGGCGAACTCATGTACCATGATGCTCTCTGACCAATAACGCTCTGTGTATCCGCTGACCTCAACCTTGACAAGGTTTTCTTCTCCGATGGACATTACAGGAATTGCCTCGGTTGCACCATAGCCGCGGCCTCGTGCATCCCAGTCTGTGTCTGGCCACCAGATAGGCATCATCTTGCACTCCGGCAGGTCTGTGATGTTCTCCTTATAACCGACCACGCCGATGCGGAAATGGCATTTGATCATTTCCTCGCGGGCTTTTGGAATGCGTTTCAGCATCTCGCGGACGATGTAACGTGCCTGATAGAGCGATGTGTCGCGGACTTTGTCTGACGACAGAATAGGAAGACCGTCACAGTCAAGATACTTCTTGTAGAATGGATCGAGTGGGGATTCCTTTCCTGCCAGCCACTGGGAAAGTGTCGAAGGGGGAGTGCTGACCTTGTCTCCACTATTCTCGTTTTCAGTGTTTGTGTTTGTCTCAGGCTCAGGTTCTGGCCCTACGTTCTCGACAGGGTCCTTTTTGTTCTTGTCGTCCTGTGCCGGGTCGTATACTTTGGATCCTGAGCATGAGAACGCGACTGCTATTGCAGCGATCGTAACGATCGTGAGTTTATTGATGGCTTTCATAATTCTTCTTTGTATTAATATGCCCTTTGTTTGTCGGCATCTCGGTAATGGATTGACAAAGATATAAAAAATGATTTCGAATCAAGGGACAAAAGGAATTTGATTGGATATCGCCGGCAGTTGAATGCAATCACCGCCTTCTTTCAGGAATCTGCCTTCGAAATTGGTATTTAAGAATCAAACGCGGATTTTTTTCTACATTTGCGTTATATATAGAGCCGGATTTCCATGAACACTTGTTCATGATTCAAATCTGCATCAAAATGGTAAACAATTGATATGAAATCATTCGGACCAAAAGCGTGGATGCTTCCACAGCCGGTGCTCGTCATCGGCACATACAACAAGGATGGCAAGGCGAACGCCATGAACGCTGCCTGGGGCGGCCAGTGGGACAACGGCGAAATCATGATAAGCATGGGCTCCCACCAGACAACCGAGAACCTCAATGCTTGCGGCGAGTTCACAGTAGCCTTCGCAACAAAGGACACAGCTACTGCTGCGGATTACGTAGGTATCGTCAGCGCGAAGAATGAGCCGTCAAAGATGGAGAAGACCGGCTGGACTGCAGTTCCTTCTGAGAATGTGAAGGCTCCGGTATTCACAGATTTCCCGATGACACTTGAGTGCCGCATCAAGGAGAAGCTCTACGAGAGCGAGACAGGTTACTATATCATCGCCGAGATTGTCAATATCCTCGTGGATGAGAAATGCCTTGCCGAGGACGGAAAGCCTGACGTGGAAAAGATGGGCCTCATCACCTTCGATCCTTGCCACTTCGGCTACATTGCCCTTGGGGAAAGGGTAGGCAATGCTTTCTCTGACGGCAAGAATATCAGGTAACCGTTACGGAAGTCATGAAGCGTATGTGGCTAATGTTCGCAATCCTGTCCGCAGTATTTGCAGCAGCTACTTCCATTCTTGCCAAGGTAGGAATCGAGGGTGTCAACTCCAATCTTGCTCCTGATTCTTTCCGGACTGGCAACAGGTGCATCATGGCTGTGCTACTTCTATGCTTTGAAGATAGGCGATGCGAGCAAAGTCGTTCCCGTGGACAAATGCAGTATTGTGCTCACCATTATCTTCGCAGTGATCTTCCTTGGCGAATCATTGACGTGGAAGACCGTCGTTGGAAGCATTCTGCTTCTCGCTGGTACACTCATTATGATCCTTTAGGGCATGAGAATTGAGGAAGCCATAGTATACGTGCTTGCCGAACATAACGGAGGTCTGAAGACCGAACAGATAGCGGAGATCATCAATCGCAGGAAGCTCCATGTCCGCAAAGACGGTCAGCCGGTGACCAGTGCCCAGGTGTATGCCGTGGTGATGAGAAACACCCAGGTCTTCTGCAAAGCGGAGGGCCGGATAATGCTATTAATGTAGAATAGTAGATTAGTAGAAACGATGAAACTCAAGAGACGCAAGATCAAATTCGCATCGATATTCTTCGTCTGCTGGTTCGCACTATGGGTTCTTATAGTAGATGGGATAATCGGTTTCCAGACACTTCTGGACAAGGTGGGGTCATATGCAATCCTTGAAAGCGTTCTGATCCTTTTGGTCCTCATACCTGCAGTTTTTGTCTACATCATGATAAAAGAAGAAAAGTAATGAAGAAATGAAAACACATACATTTGGCACATTGGGCAGCCCAAGTCTGATGCT
>JAKSJO010000029.1 GCA_024398125.1 Bacteroidales bacterium | reverse complement strand
AGATGTTGAACTAACCGAATAAAAAACCTAGAGCTTGTCGGCAAGGACCTCGTCGCCGTGACGGCCTGTTCTGATGCTGTATGTATCAAGAACATCGCTAATGAAGATTCGTCCATCTCCGACGTCTCCTGTATGGGCGACTTCCATGATTACCTTTACCGTAGGCTCGAGGAATATCTCGCGGCAGACGATTGTGATCTTTACTCTTTCGATCACATCAGTACTGTACTGAACACCGCGATAGACTCTTTCCTGTCGGCTCTGGCCGATACCATGCACTTCATGATACTCGAACCAGTCGATGTCTGAAGTAAGGAGGGCTTCCTTGACATCTTCGAACTTTGTCTTTCGAACAATTGCTTCAATCTTTTTCATAACACTATTTGTTTGGGGTTCGTATAATCGTCGCTGTGAATAAAAAAAGGCCGGTCCCTTGTATGGGACCGGCCTCGTGTATCATCTATACTTTCAGATTTACTTCCTGCCTTATTTCAGTCTATCCTTGACCGGTCCACATGTCAGCTTGATCAGAGCCTGATTATTATTCTGGTTCTGATTATTATTAGAATTATTATTATTCTGCTGATATGTGCGGTAAGAGGTCATCTGATCGCTGTTTCGTTCTGGTTTCTTGTGCAATGTAGAAATAAAAATCGATAAGGTGTATAGAAAAAATGAACTTTTTTCAGCTAAAACATTTTAGCATCCCGAAATACGCATGAATTGCTTCACACTGTTGTCCCAATCAGCCAACAGACGCTTTGCAAGCTGGCTTCCGGTATAGCGGACATGGTTCTTCAGGATACGCTGGAGTTCATTTCTGTCTTCTTCACTCTCGACAAGACATATTTCCGTCATTTCAAGGTTGCAGAAGAAGTCAGCATCACCGTCGGGATTCCAAACGTAAGCGATTCCTCCGCTCATTCCGGCAGCGAAGTTTCGTCCGATCTTGCCGATCACGACCACGGTACCGTCAGTCATGTACTCGCAGCCATGGTCGCCGACGCCTTCGCAGACCGCGGTCGCACCACTGTTGCGGACACAGAACCTCTCGCCTACTACTCCGCTGATATACATCTCTCCTGCGGTGGCACCGTAACCGATGGTATTTCCGCCGATGATGTTCTCTTCAGCCTTGAATGATGCCTCAGGAGACGGCTTGACAATGATCTTGCCGCCCGAAAGGCCCTTTCCAAGATAGTCATTTGCATCGCCGGTCAGGGTCAGGGTCACGCCCTTGCAGAGGAATGCTCCGAAACTCTGGCCCGCACTGCCCTCGAGCTGAACCGAAATGGTATCGTCGCGAAGTGCCTTTGGACCATATTTCTGGACAATCTTGCCGCTGAGCATGGTGCCGACGCTTCGATTGATATTGCGAACGGTAGTCTCATAGCGGACACGGCTCTTGTTTTCAAGTGCCTGTGCAGCAGCCTCGATGATTTCCATATCCTTCAGGTTCTCGATCTGGTTTACATGGACGCCATCATAGCTTCTGGCATTCTTCTGGTAGTCCTCAGGAATGTAGAGCACCCTGTCAAGAGATACCTTGTCGGCAACCTTGCCGTTGAAGTCTCTCTTGTGAAGAAGGTCCGCCCTTCCGATGATCTCCGAAAGCGAGCGATATCCCATGAGAGCAAGATACTCGCGTACCTGTCTTGCCATGAACCTGTAGTAAGTCACGACATCCTCATATTTACCCTTGAAGCGTGCACGAAGCTCCGGCTTCTGGGTTGCGATACCCATCGGACAGCTGTTCTTGTAGCAGTTGCGGCACATCACGCAACCCATGGCGATCATCGGTGCTGTACCGAAACCATACTCTTCTGCTCCGAGAAGGGCCATGAACATGATGTCACGGGCGCTCTTGAGACCGCCGTCTGCCTGGAGACGGACGTTTCCGCGAAGGTTGTTGATGACAAGCGACTGCTGGATCTGTGCGAGGCCGATCTCGACTGGGCTTCCGGCATACTTTACAGAGCTAGCAGGGCTTGCGCCAGTTCCTCCATCGCCACCACTGATCAGGATGACGTCAGCCTTTGCCTTTGCGACACCGGCAGCGACAGTTCCAACTCCCTGTTCAGATACCAGCTTTACGCTGATGCGGGCCGCAGGATTGACGTTTCTGAGGTCGTAGATAAGTTGGGCGAGGTCCTCGATCGAGTAGATATCATGATGAGGTGGAGGCGAGATGAGAGTGGTTCCCACCTTCGCGTGGCGGGTCTTGGCGATCATCGCATCAACCTTGAAGCCAGGAAGCTGACCACCTTCACCAGGCTTTGCACCCTGAGCCACCTTGATCTGGATCTCATTTGCATTGACGAGATAAACCGTATCAACTCCGAAACGGCCTGAAGCAACCTGCTTTACCGTATTGCGGGCATCAAGGCCATCTGGACGGGCCTTGAGACGGTCTGTGTCCTCTCCACCCTCTCCGGTGTTGCTGGCTGCTCCGATGGCGTTCATGGCGATAGCCAATGTCTCGTGAGCTTCCTTGCTGATTGCTCCGAATGAGATAGCCTCGGATACGAAGCGCTTCATGATAGACTCTTCGCTCTCCACCTGGTCGATCGGAATCGATTCTCTGTCACTCTCGATTTCCATGAGGTCACGGAGATACATAGGATTCTCCTTGTTCTCGGACATGGCACAGAAAGCCTTGAATGACTCGAAATCATTCTCGCGGAGAGACTTCTTCATCATCGCGATGTTCTGCGGATTCCAGCCATGGTCCTCACCTCCCTTGCGGTAGTGGTACTCGCCGAAGTCTTCGAGCGCTTCGTTGGCATCCTTTGCAAATCCGCTCTTGTGAGCCTCGATGGCATCATGTGCGATATCGTCGATGCTGACACCTTCTATCGGAGCGATACCGCCGCCGAGATACTTGTCGAGGACACCGCTTGAAATACCGAGTGTATCGAACTGTGCGGCACCCTTGTAGCTTCGGAGGGTAGAGATACCCATCTTAGACATGATCTTCTGGATGCCCTTGTTGATTGCATGGATGTAATGCTCCTCTGCTGCTTCGTAGTCAAGCTGGATGGTCTTGTCCTTGACGAGTCTGTCAAGAATGGAGAAGGCCATGTATGGGTTCACGCCGCTGGCACCATAGCCCATGAGGAGGGCTACATGCATCACTTCGAATACCTCGCCTGACTCGACGAGGATAGCGGCATGCTCACGCTTCTTGCGATGGATAAGATGATGATGTATTGCCGACAGTGCAAGAAGCGATGGAATAGGAGCATGGTCCTTGTCAACGCTCTTGTCGCTGATGATCATATAGTTGTATCCGGCATCGATAGCTGTCTCGACATCCTTGCACAGTCTCTCTATCGCCTCCTCCATTGCTGATGTTCCACCTGCGGCGTTGAAGGTCATAGGGAGGGTGATGGTCTTGAAGCCCTTGTATCTAAGGTTTCTCAAGGTCAGCATCTCGGCGTTGGAAAGAACCGGAGATGTAAGCTTTACAACCTTGCAGAGCTCTTCCGAAGGATGAAGGAAGTTTCCGTTTACCGCTCCGATATAGGTCGAGAGCGACATGACAGCCTTCTCGCGGATCGGATCGATAGGAGGGTTGGTTACCTGCGCGAACTTCTGCTTGAAATAGTTGAAGAAGCGCTGCGGCTTGCGGGAAAGAACCGCGAGCGCGGTGTCGTTACCCATGGAATAAAGTGCCTCCTGGCTGTTTACAGCCATAGGAATGAGCAGTTTCTCGATGTCTTCGCTGTTGTAATTGAATACATGGAGAAGACGGTCGTGATCCTCAAGTGCATGAACAGGTTTGCGACCGCTCTGGATGTCCTTGAGAATGATCCTGCCCTTATGCAGCCATTCTGTATATGGATAAGCCTCTGCGAGAGAGTCCTTGATTTCATCGTTGGTATAGATGCGTCCCTCATGGGTGTCGACCATGAAAAGCTTGCCCGGGAGCAGTCTTCCCTTCTGGGCGATTTCCTTCTCCGGAATCTCTGAAGCTCCGGTTTCTGAAGCCATGACAAGCATGCCCTGCTTGGTGATTACCCAGCGACATGGTCTGAGACCGTTGCGGTCCAGCATTCCACCTGCATAGCGGCCGTCCGTGAACAGCATTGTTGCAGGGCCATCCCAAGGTTCCATGAAAATACTGTGATACTCATAGAAGCTGCGGAGATTCTGCTTGAGAGGATTGCTCTCGTTTACGCTCTCCGGGATAAGCATTGAAAGGGCGTGGCTGATGCTAAGTCCGCTCCTGTGGAAGAATTCCAGCACGTTGTCGAATGATGCGCTGTCGCTCATTCCCGGCTGGATGATAGGTGCGATGTTGGTATCCACATCGCCGAAGGATTCGTTGCTGAGAAGTGATTCTCTTGTCTTTATCCAGAGTCGGTTGCCTCGGATGGTGTTGATCTCTCCATTGTGACCGATCATTCTGAACGGCTGGGCCAGACTCCACATCGGGAAGGTGTTGGTAGAGAATCTGGAGTGCACCAGCGCGATACTGCTTGTGAAATATGGGCTCTGGAGGTCAAGGAAATACTGTCTGAGCTGATCGGATGTCAGCATGCCCTTGTACACCATGGTACTGGTCGACATGGAGACGATGTAGCATGACTCCTTTTCGGCGATGTCCGAATCCAGAACCTGGCGCTCGATGGCCTTTCTGGCAAGGTAGAGCTTGTCCTCCAATGCCGCGGTGTCGTCGCAGCCAGTGATGAAGATCTGTCTGTGTTCAGGTTCAGTTGCCAGCGCCATCTCGCCAAGAACAGAGCTGTCTACAGGAATCTGTCTTGTGTGCATTATCTCAAGGCCCTGCTCGTCAAGACAGTCCTCGATGATGTCGCTGAAACTTCTGTTGTCATCCTCGTCCTTTGGCAGGAAGATGACACCAACGCCGTAACGTCCCTTCTCCGGAACCGGAATTCCGTTGAGAAGGATGAACTCATGAGGGATCTGGACCATGATGCCGGCACCGTCACCAGTCTTTCCATCACTGCCCTCTGCGCCTCTATGGGCCATGTTTTCGAGGAGAGTGAGTCCCTTGTCTACTATTTCGTGGTATTTGCTTCCGTTGATATTGACCACAAGGCCCACACCGCACGCATCATGTTCATCTGCGCGGCTGTAGAGTCCCTGGTCGATAGGCTGTCGGTACTTCATGTGCTTATTGTCTGAAGATGAAGCCGGGGGCATCATGCTCCCCCAGCTTCATCCGAACTGAACTAGTTAGTAAATATATTAGCTGATGAACAGAAGTTCGCGGTACTTTGGAAGAGGCCAGATCTTGTTGTCTACGATTTCCTCGAGCTTGTCGATAGGGCGACGGAGCTTTGCAAGATCCTCTGCGATCTCGTGGTAAGCAACTGCCTTGTCGTACTCACTCTCGAGAACATTTGCCTTCTTGCGTGCCTCACGCATTGCTGTAGCCTTCTCCTGGATCTCTGCAGCGAAGTGGTTGATCTTGCCGATGATGTCAAGTTCTACCTCGCAGCCCTCAGTCGAGCCGAAGATGTCCTTGTTGAGAGCGACCTCCTTGAGGAGCTTTGCCTTATACTCGAGAACTGCAGGAATGATATGGTTGGTAGCCATTCTTACCATCACGCGAGACTCGATCTGGATCTTCTTTGAATATGTCTCCCACTTTACCTCGTTGCGGGCCTCAAGTTCCTTCTCAGTATAGACACCGGTAGAAGTGAAGAGCTTCATGGCTGCAGGTGTGGTGAATTCCTTGATCATCTCAGGAACGCTGGTCTCGATGTCGAGGCCTCTCTTCTTTGCTTCGATCTGCCACTCATCAGAGTAACCGTTTCCATCGAAGCAGACAACATCAATGATTGAAGCGATGATAGGCTTGAGGGCATCCATGATGGCAACCTGAAGCTTCTTGCCCTTAGCAAGCTCTGCATCGAGAGCCACCTTGAACTCCTTGAGCTGCTCGGCAACGGCTGCGTTGAGGGTCGTCATTGCACCTGCGCAGTTTGCGAATGAACCTACTGCACGGAACTCGAAACGGTTTCCGGTGAATGCGAATGGCGAGGTTCTGTTTCTGTCGGTGTTGTCAAGGAAGATCTCAGGGATCTCGACGAGACCGAGAGACTTGCCCTTCTTGCCGGCAATTTCGATAGGGGTATCTGAAGGTACCTCAAGAAGCTTGTGGAGCACGTCGGTCATGGTCTTGCCGAGGAATGCAGATACGATTGCAGGAGGTGCCTCGTTTGCGCCAAGACGGTGTGCGTTGGTTGCTGATGCGATGCTGGCCTTGAGGAGAGCGTTATGCTTTTGGACAGCAGCGAGGGTGTTGACGAAGAAGGTGACGAACTGGAGGTTGCTCTTAGGATCCTTTCCTGGAGAGAACAGACCCACACCTGTATCGGTACCGAGTGACCAGTTGTTGTGCTTTCCTGAACCGTTGATTCCGTCGAATGGCTTCTCATGGAAGAGAACAACGAAACCGTGCTTGCGGGCGAGCATGTTCATGAGATTCATGACGATCTGGTTCTGGTCATTTGCCAGGTTGGTCTCGCCGAAGATAGGTGCAAGCTCGAACTGGTTAGGGGCAACCTCGTTGTGACGGGTCTTGACTGGAATTCCGAGCTTGTGGGCTGAAACCTCAAGGTCACGCATGAATGAAGCGACACGTGAAGGGATGGCACCGAAGTAATGGTCGTCGAGCTGCTGGTTCTTTGATGAGTTGTGGCCCATGAGGGTACGGCCAGTGATCATAAGGTCCGGTCTTGCAGCATAGAGAGCCTCGTCGACGAGGAAGTACTCCTGCTCCCAACCGAGATATGAATAAACCTTGCTTACCTTCTTGTCGAAGAGCTGGCAGATTGGAACTGCAGCATCGCTTACAGCCTTGAGGGCGCGCTTGAGCGGGGTCTTGTAGTCGAGTGCCTCGCCTGTGTACGATACGAATACGGTAGGGATGCAGAGGGTGTCATCCTGGATGAAAACCGGTGATGTAGGATCCCATGCAGTGTAACCACGAGCCTCGAATGTAGCACGGATACCTCCATTAGGGAAAGAGGATGCATCCGGCTCCTGCTGTGCGAGCATCTTGCCGTCGAATTTCTCGATTACGCCACCCTTGCCATCATAGTCGATAAGCGAGTCATGCTTCTCGGCAGTACCATCGGTAAGAGGCTGGAACCAGTGGGTTACATGAGTCACATGATGCTCCATTGCCCAAGCCTTCATGCCCTTTGCGACACCGTCTGCGGTCTTGCGGTCAAGGGCACCACCTTCATCGATGCACTTGAGGATTGCTGCGAGGGTCTCTGCGTCAAGATACTTGCGCATCTTTTCACGATCAAACACCAGTTCTCCGAAATAATCAGAAGTCTTCATCTCGGGAACTTCAGCTGCGACTGCCTTCTTCTCGAAGGATGCACGTACTAATTCAAATCTGTCCATTTTGTAATATTTAAGTTCGTTGAATTTCCATAAAAAAAAAGAGGCTGATCCTTCGACCAGCCTCTCTATTATCAAGTGCTCTAATCTTCTTTTTTTATCCGTTTACCTTGCTGGACCGGTTACGCAGAAAAGATCAGAGCCTGCTGGTTCTGATTATTATTATTCTGCTTATTATTAAGGAAGGTAAACATTTGTCGTTCGTTCTTTGATTGCAATTATAGAGAAAAAAAACTACAATGCAAGAGCATTTTTAAAAAAAATTAAGATAAATCGTTTTATCGGAGAAACTACTTGTTTACAATCTTTCCAGCAGCACGGATAAGCGGTTCAACACTCACTTCCTCGCCTACAGCACGCTTCATCCATACATCTGGAGTGACGCGGCCCTGGCTGAATACACGCTTGAGCTCGTTCGCGAAATCAGCACGGTTTGTGAACTGGGAAAGATACTCTTCGAGCTGATACTCCACTACGTGGCCATACGGATAGTTAGGCAGATACATCGGAGAGTTTACCATGTGCGAATAAACTGCAAGCAGCGGACAGTCATGAGTACCGAGTACAGGCTCATAGTACTTGTTCCAGACATCACATGCAATACGTACTACCGCGTCGCGGAGCTGCTCGGCAGTCGCGCCCGGATTGTCATAGAGCCATCTCCATGTATACATGTCGGTAAGTGCAACACCCATGATTTCGTATGCTCCCCAGAAAATGTCGAGGGTAGTATCCTCATCCACACCGGCAAAAGGATAGCCGAGGAGCTGAAGATCGCGTTTCTGGAACACGAACGCCATGGTCTCGGTAAGGGCGCTGTTAGGAATGCCCGACATGATATAATGATCTACATAGTACAGGTCAAGAGTCTCCTCTACATTGTGTCCGAACTCATGGACAGCGATGTTGTAGCCCTTGTAGTCCATACCCTCGGAACCGATACGGGTGCGGAGAAGGGACGGCTGCCAACGGCTCTGGCTAGGCCAGGCATGACCTGAGCCACGTGCACCTTCTACATCTATCTTGTCTGCGATATAGTCGGCATCCTGAGCACTGAAGCCTATCTTGCGGAGCATGTCCGGCATGCCCTTCTTGAAAGCTGCGGCATTTGGATAGAGTGCCCGTGTCTGGGCTGAAAGATCATCCTCAGACATGGTTGAGCGGCTCTTGAAACCATCATACCAGATATCGAAAGGTCTGAGCTCGCGGCCAAGGCGGGATGCAATCAATTTTCCTGTTGCCTTGATCTCATCACTGCCGACAAGACGGACAAAAAGATTCTCTATGACCTCATCCGACACCTCCATGCTTGACTCGAAATTGCGGATGATTCCGCTAGGCATCTGAGGATCCCATGCATCAAGTGCCTGGTTTGCATGGAACACATCGAGGATGCGGGCATAGCGTTCCGCTCCTTCCGGTTCAGCCTGGACTTCCCTGCCATCCTTCCATACAGTGTTTGAATATGGCTTCCAGTCGTAATCCGGGTTGTTGATGACGCACTGAGGAATATCCTGGAGAACGATATGCTCCATCACCTTGAAGATCATCTCCTGCTTAGCAGCCGCATTCGGAACATCGGCATAGTCAGCCTTGATCTCGTCACGGAGATTCCAATGGGCAAGAAGGCACATGTCATCAGGGAACAGGCGTTCCCCTTCTTCGGTAAGGAGATGTCCCATCATGATGTTGTAGCTGGCGATATAGTTCTCGGCGGCAGCGTTTGCGGCTGAGAATGCCTGACTGATCTCAGCAGGATAACGGCCTGTGTACATATCTCCCATTCGTGCGTACGCCCACTGAAGCTCATCCCAGTCCATGCCGAGCGCATTCTTTTCCGCAAGTGAGTAGAACGGGAAGTTCAATGCAATGATGAAAGCTATCTTGTTGTTGTACAAGTCTTCTGAAAGATGCGAAAACGGGCTGAAAGCACTGAATGCATAGTCGATAGCCGTTGGTTCATCTCCAGCCAGAACGGTAGGGCGCTGGAGTCGGAGAGTAAGGTCGTTAGAGCTGCCTGAGATGGCCTCCATAGCATAAGAAACACGGTCGAAAAGCTTTCTCTTGCCATCTGCGGTATTCTCATAGCTGCTAAGTACAAAATCAAGGAATTCAGCCTCGCCACCATCGCTTTCACGCCACAGCGACGCGCAGCCACGCACTCCCCTCTCCATAAGCTGGACGTCAAGCGCATTCGCGCTCAGCTGCGATACAGCCTTGCTGATGGCAGCCTCGGATATGTTCGAACCTGTGACAGCCTTGTCAGTGCTGCAGGAAACAGCGGTTCCCATGATTGCCAAAGCAAGAGCAATTGATCTGATAAGTTGTTTCATGATTGTCAGTGTTTGGCGCAAATATACGGAATACGGATCATTTTGACTATTTTTGAACTCTCAAACAAAAGAAAGACATGGCAGAAGTAAAGATAGAAACCACTTTCGGCGACATCATCGTACGCCTCTATGACGAGACTCCCCTGCACCGCGACAATTTCCTCAAGCTCGCTGGCGAAGGATACTATGATGGAACAATCTTCCATCGCGTAATTGCAAACTTCATGATCCAGGGCGGAGACCCTGACTCAAAGAATCCTACGCCAAACGGACGTTACGGGACCGGCGGTCCGGATTACACCATCGAGGCCGAGATCAAGCCAGAGCTCTTCCACAAGCGTGGTGCACTTGCTGCAGCCCGTCAGGGCGACCAGGTCAATCCTGAGCGTCGTTCCAGCGGCAGCCAGTTCTACATCGTATGGGGCGACACTTACAAGGAGGGACAGCTCAGCCAGCTGTCAAAGCAGATGAAAATGATGGCAGAACAGAATGCATTCGACAAGCTCGCCAGAGAGAACAGAGCCAAGATCATGGAAATGCGCCGCAACCGCGACCAGGCAGGTCTTCTCGCGCTCCAGGACCTTCTCAGCAGTCAGGCAAGAGAGATGGCCAAGGGCCAGGCCGGTCTCAGCGAGGCCCAGAAGACAGCATACTCGACCATCGGCGGTACCCCTCACCTTGACGGTCAGTACACAGTCTTCGGAGAAGTCATCGAAGGCCTTGACGTTGTCGAGAAGATCCAGTCGGTAAAGACACGTCCTGGCGACCGCCCGGTCGAGGACATCAAGATGAAGATGACTGTTCTCTAGTTTCTGTTCTATAAATGATAGAGCCCCGGAAGTCAACGACATCCGGGGCTCGTTATATATGGACCCGTAAAAACGAGCCTGGGGAATCTAGATGATACCTACTCTGTTGAAGATGTAGTCAACGTTCTTGAAGTAGTACTCGAGAGTGAAGCATGCCTCAAGCTCCTCCTTGGTTACAAGGCTCATCACCTTCTCGTTCTCTGAAAGAAGAGTCTGATAGTCAAGTCCTTCACTCCAAGCCTTCATGGCAATCGGCTGAACGGTATCGTAAGCCTCCTCACGGGCAAGGCCCTTGCCGATGAGAGCATTCATCACACGCTGGGCGAAGATGACACCCTTGGTCTGGTAGATGTTTGCAAGCATGCGCTCAGGGTATACAGTAAGGTTTTCAAGGATGCCCTTGAAACGGCAGAGCATATAGTCGAGAAGCTCGGTAGCATCAGGAAGGATGATACGCTCGGTAGATGAGTGTGAGATGTCACGCTCATACCAGAGAGCAACGTTCTCGCAAGAAGCTGCCATGTAGCCGCGCATTACTCTCGCGCAGCCACAGATATTCTCGCTGCTGATAGGATTGCGCTTGTGTGGCATTGCGCTTGAGCCCTTCTGGCCCTTGCGGAAAGCCTCTTCTGCCTCGCGAACCTCTGTACGCTGTGCGTTGCGGACTTCTGTCGCCATCTGCTCAAGAGTTGACGCGATCACTGCAAGAGTAGCGATATAGTAAGCATGACGGTCGCGCTGGAGAACCTGGGTAGAGATGTTTGCAGAATCGATACCGAGTTTCTCGCATACATAATCCTGGATGAAAGGAGGGATGTTTGCAAAGTTGCCGACAGCACCGCTCATCTTTCCGCACTCCACACCCTGCGCAGCGATCTTGAAACGCTCGATGTTGCGCTTCATCTCCTCATACCAGAGAGCCCACTTGAGACCGTATGAGGTAATGTCTGCATGGATACCGTGGGTACGGCCGATGCAAGGTGTCTCCTTGAACTCGAGTGCACGCTTCTTGAGCACAGCGAGGAAGTCCTCAAGGTCCTTGAGGATGATTGTGTTCGCCTGCTTGATAAGATAACCGTTTGCGGTATCTACAACGTCTGTAGAGGTAAGACCATAATGAACCCACTTACGCTCCTCACCGAGGCTCTCGCTCACGGCACGGGTGAATGCAACGACATCATGGCGGGTCTGCTCCTCGATCTCCTTGATGCGGTCAACATTGAAAGTTGCCTTGGCACGGATAGCGTCGACATCCTCCGAAGGGATTACGCCGAGCTTTGACCATGCCTCACATGAAAGGATCTCGACCTCAAGGTATGCACCGAACTTGTTCTCTTCGGTCCATACGTCACGCATTACTTTTCTTGAATATCTCTCGATCATGACTTATTTTGCAAGGAAGGCGTTGATATTCTTCTCGATACGGCCGAGTACATCCTCGTCCTCAGCGCGTACGAACTTCTCTCCGGTAACATGCTCGTAGAGCTCGATGTAACGCTCGGTGATGCCGTTTACGACCTCAGGAGTCATCTCTGGAACCTTCTGGCCCTCCTGACCCTGGAAACCGTTAGCCATAAGCCACTCGCGAACGAACTCCTTCGAGAGCTGCTTCTGACGCTCACCTGCAGCCTGGCGCTCCTCATAACCCTCAGCATAGAAGTAACGTGATGAGTCTGGAGTGTGGATCTCGTCCATGAGAATGATCTTGCCATCCTTCTTTCCGAACTCGTACTTGGTGTCAACGAGGATGAGGCCCATCTTGGCAGCCATCTCGGTACCTCTCTGATAGAGAGCACGGGTGTACTTTTCGAGCTCTTCGTAGTCCTCCTTGGATACGATGCCCTTTGCTATGATGTCCTCCTTGCTGATATCTTCGTCATGACCCTCGTCAGCCTTGGTGGTAGGAGTGATGATAGGCTCAGGGAACTTCTGGTTCTCAACCATGCCCTCAGGAAGAGCGACGCCACAGAGAGTACGCTTACCTGCCTTGTACTCACGCCATGCGTGTCCTGTAAGGTAGCCACGGATTACCATCTCAACCTTGAAGGGCTCACAGCGGAGACCGATGGTGACCATTGGATCTACAGCCTCGAGTTTCCAGTTAGGAATGATGTCTGAGGTTGCGTCGAGGAACTTGGATGCAATCTGGTTGAGTACCTGACCCTTGAAAGGAATTCCCTCAGGGAGGATTACATCGAATGCAGAGATGCGGTCGGTAGCTACCATGGCAAGATAATCCTTGCCTATGCTGTATACGTCACGCACCTTTCCGTGGTATACGGCAGTCTGACCTGGGAAATTGAAGTCAGTTCTAACTAATGCTTTCATATTTATTCTTAATTATTTGCAACGGGCTTTGAAACAATCGATAGTATTCTGCATGAGCATGGTGATGGTCATAGGGCCGACACCGCCAGGCACTGGAGTGATAACCGAAGCGATAGGCTCGATGTTGGCGAAATCAACGTCGCCGCAGAGCTTGCCGGTCTCAGGATCGCGGTTCACTCCGACATCGATGACAACTGCGCCTGGAGCGACCATGTCTGCAGTGATCATCCTTGGACGACCGACTGCTACAACAAGAATCTCAGCCTGACGGGTAATCTCTGCGAGGTTTGCGGTACGGCTGTGAGCCATTGTCACTGTTGCGTTCTCGTCGAGGAGAAGCTTGCTGACAGGAAGGCCGACGATATTGCTTCGGCCGACAACGACCGCACGCTTGCCTGCGATCTCGATACCAGCCTCCTTGAGCATCTTGATAACGCCGAGTGGAGTGCATGCAACGGTGCATGGCTGCTTCTGCCAGAGTGCTGCGACGTTGAGTGGATGGAAACCGTCGACATCCTTTTCCTGACTGATGGTAGCGATGACCTTTGCCTCGCTGATATGCTTTGGAAGAGGAAGCTGTACAAGAATTCCGTCCACGCTGTCATCGGCATTGAGCTCTTCGATAAGACCAAGGAGTTCAGCCTCGGTGATATCCGCAGGCTTGCGGATTGTTGTATTCTTGATACCGACAGCCTCGGATGCCTTAGCCTTGCCGGTAACATAAGACACGCTTGCAGGATTGTCTCCAACGAGGATGACAACGAGATGCGGAGCGCGGCCATATTCTTCAATGAGCTTAGGCATGTTCTCAGCCATCTCTGCCTTCATGCGTGCAGAAAGTTCTTTACCTGATATAATCATTACTGTTTCAAATCTTTACAGGGCCCAGTGGCCGATATCACGACGATAGAAGAGATTGTCACATTCGATGCTCTCAACAGCAGCGAGAGCCTTTGCATGAGCATCCTTGAGAGAAGTTGCACGGGCTACGACCATAAGTACGCGGCCGCCTGCGGTTACGATCTTGCCGTCCTTGGCAGCTGTACCCATGTGGAACACTCTGATTGACGGATCAGCCTTGAGAGCCTCCAGTCCCTTGATCTCATGTCCCTTCTCATAGTCTCCCGGATAACCCTTCGACGCCATCACGAAACCGATTGCAGGCTCTTTGCTCCAGTTGAGTTCTGGGATAGGAGTGCCGTCGGCAACTGCGCTGAACACATCATAGATGTCACTGTCAAGACGTGGAAGGATGACCTCGGTCTCAGGATCGCCGAAGCGGCAGTTGAACTCGATGACCTTGACGCCGTCGGCAGTCTTCATGAGACCTCCATAGAGGGTGCCGGTGAAAGGACAGCCCTCGGCAACCATTGCTGCAGCGACAGGCTTGAGAACCTTCTCCATCGCCTCGGTGTAATCCGCCTCGGTGATGAATGGAAGCGGAGTATAAGCACCCATGCCGCCGGTATTCGGACCCTTGTCACCATCAAATGCACGCTTGTGGTCCTGGGAAAGTTCCATAGGAACCACCTCCTCGCCGTCCACGAAGCACATGAAAGAGAACTCTGGACCGGTAAGGAACTCCTCGATGACAACCTTGCCCTTTCCGAAGCGGTTATCCAGAAGCATATCCTTGAGGTCTGCCTCAGCCTGCTCAAGAGTTTCAGGAATGGTAACGCCCTTTCCTGCTGCGAGGCCGTCATACTTGAGAACCACAGGGAACTTGCCTGCCTTTACGTAAGCAAGAGCCTCGTCATAGTCCTCGAATGTCTTGTATGCAGCGGTAGGAACATTGTATTTTGCCATGAGAGCCTTTGCGAAATCCTTGCTGGACTCGATTGTGGCAGCCGCCTTGCTTGGGCCGTAGATACGGAGACCTGCCTCCTTGAAAACATCCACGATGCCGCGAGCAAGCGAAGCCTCAGGGCCTACGACAGTGAGATCGATCTGGTTCTCGATGGCGAATGCCTTGAGTTCCTCGACCTGAACGTCCTTGATAGGAACGCACTCGGCGATGTCGGTCATGCCGGCATTGCCAGGAGCACAGAATATCTTTCCTACCTGCGGTGAACGGCTGAGAGCGTCAACGATTGCATGCTCACGTCCGCCGCCGCCTACTACCAGTACTTTCTTCATATTTATCAATTCCAGGTTGATGCACTTCCCGTCCTGTGGCTTGGTCGTACCAGGCCAGATAGACTGAATGATTCCCATCTATCAATGCTTGAAATGTCTTACACCGGTGAAGAGCATAGGAATGCCATACTTGTTGGCATTGTCGATGCTTTCCTGGTCACGTACTGAACCGCCTGGCTGTACGATAGCTGAAACACCATACTGTGCCGCGGTCTCGACGCTGTCACCGAATGGGAAGAAGCCGTCAGAAGCCATTACAAGGCCGACCTTCTTCACATCCTCACCCTTGGCAGCATAAGCCTCTTCAGCCTGCTTGAGGGCGATGGCTGCAGAACCTACACGGTTCATCTGACCTGCACCTACACCAACGGTAGCTTCGTCCTTGACAACAACGATAGCGTTTGACTTGACATGCTTGCAGATCTTCCATGCGAATTCCATATCCTTCATGTCAGCCTCTGCAGGCTTGGTCTCGGTAACGCACATCTCGGCTGTGATAACGTCAACCGACATATCCTGATCCTGTACGAGCATACCTCCGTTCATGCTTACATACTGCTTGTGTACGTTTGCAGATGCACTCATGTCAACCTTGAGCAGACGGAGATTCTTCTTGGTGCAGAGGATCTCGAGAGCCTCAGGAGTAAATGAAGGAGCCATGATGATCTCGAGGAAGATAGGCTTCATGAGAGCGGCAGCCTCGGCATTCACCTCGCAGTTGGTAGCGACGATACCGCCGAAAATGCTGACCTTGTCAGCCTCGTATGCCTTGGTCCATGCCTCGACAACGTCCTTGCCGATAGCGGCACCACAAGGGTTCATATGCTTCAGGCCTACGCAGAATGGCTTGCCTTCGAACTCGCGGACGATGTTGAGTGCTGCGTTTGCGTCCTGAATGTTATTGTATGAAAGTTCCTTTCCATTGAGCTGCTCTGCGGTAGCGAGAGAATAAGGAACCTTGTCAAGAGATGCATAGAACTTTGCATTCTGATGAGGGTTCTCACCGTAGCGGAGGCTCTGCTTGAGGTCATACTCGAGGAAGAGCTTCTCGTTGAGACCTGCCTGTGCGCGCATGTAGGTAGCAATCATCATGTCGTACTCGGCTGTATGGGTGTAAGCCTTTGCAGAAAGCTGGAGACGGGTCTCGCGGCTGGTCTTGCCGTTAGCCTCAAGCTCTGCGAGTACGGTTGCGTAGTCTGCAGGATCGCATACGATGGTGACGTCATTCCAGTTCTTGGCTGCGCTGCGGACCATTGATGGACCGCCGATGTCGATGTTCTCGATAGCATCCTCCATGGTTACGCCCTCCTTTGCGATGGTCTGCTTGAAAGGATAGAGGTTTACGCAGACGAGGTCGATGGTACCGATGCCCTGCTCGTCAAGCACCTTCATGTGCTCAGGCATGTCGCGGCGTGCGAGGATACCTCCGTGTACCTTTGGATGGAGAGTCTTCACGCGGCCGTCAAGGATCTCAGGGAATCCGGTGATGTCGCTGATGTTGATTGTGCTTACGCCGTTGCTCTCGAGGAGCTTCTGGGTGCCTCCGGTTGCGATGATGTCCCAACCGAGCTTCTTAAGGCCCTGGACAAATGGAAGGAGGCCAGTCTTGTCGCTGACGCTGACTAATGCTTTCATTATCTGATGTCTATTTTTTTAGAATGACTTATTTCATATTGATCACGACACCTGGCTTGTCGGTAACCTTACCGATGATTGTAGCCTTGTCGCCGTACTTTGCAAGAATCTCGATAGCCTTTGCAGCCTCTGCCTCGTCCATTGCGAGTACCATACCGATACCCATGTTGTAGATGTTGAACATCTCACGGTGAGGAATGTTTCCGTACTTCTCGAGGAAACGGAAGATCGGAAGGATGTCCCAGCTGCCTTCGTTAACCTCGATACCCTGGTCCTCATGAAGGATACGAGGGATATTCTCGTCGAAACCTCCGCCGGTGATGTGTGCCACACCATGTACATCGCAGTTGCGGATCACGTCAAGAACCTGCTTTACATAGATGCGTGTAGGTGTGAGGGCTACGATTCCGAGAGGCTGATCGCTTTCGAGCTCAGGGTATACCTTGTGGAGGTCGAGCTGCGCGTCAGAAAAGATCTTGCGGACGAGTGAGAAGCCGTTTGAGTGAACACCGGTAGATGCGATGCCAACGAGAACGTCACCAGCATTTACCTTTGAACCGTCGATGAGCTTTGACTTCTCAACCACACCAGTGGTGTAGCCTGCGATGTCATATTCGCCATCCTCGTACATTCCTGGCATCTCGGCTGTTTCGCCGCCTACAAGGGCACATCCAGCCTGACGGCAACCCTCTGCAACTCCGGCAACGATAGCCTCGACAGTTGCAGGGAAAGTCTTGCCCTGGGCTACATAGTCTAGGAATACGAGAGGTTCAGCTCCCTGTGCGAGAACGTCATTCACACACATTGCAACAGCATCGATACCGATGGTGTCATGCTTGTCCATAGCGAAGGCGAGCTTGAGCTTGGTACCCACGCCGTCGGTTCCACTTACGAGTACTGGCTCCTTGATGTTGAGAGCGCTGAGATCGAACATTCCACCGAACGATCCGATATTGCTCATAGAGCCGATACGGTTGGTTGAAGCAACGTGCTTCTTGATTCTGCGGACAACGTCGTAACCTGCTTCGAGGCTGACGCCGGCCTTTTCGTAATCTACTGCCATTTTATATTGTTGGTTTTATTATTCAGTGTGACTAATCCAAATACAAACACCCGTTTCCGCGTTGGGAAGCGGGTGTAATGAAATTACGCCTTGTTAAAGTATCTGACTGCATTCTCGAAGATCGGCTGCTCGAGCTCCTCATCGATATTCTTGAAGAGGTTCTTCTCGTAGCGCTCGCTGTGTCCCATCTTTCCGAGAATCTGGCCATCCGGACTGACGATGCCCTCGATCGCGCAGGTTGAGCCGTTTGGATTGAATGGAGATTCCATTGTAACCTCCTCTGACATCGGATCGGCATACTGGAAGGCAACCTGTCCGTTTTCAAACAGCTGCTTTGCGAGTTCCTTGCTGACCGTGAACTTACCCTCGCCGTGGCTGAGTGCAATGGTGTGAAGGTCTCCGGTCTTCATGCCTGCCAGCCATGGAGAGGCGGTCGAGCATACCCTGGTGGTCGCCATCTGGGATATGTGCCTGTTGATGTCGTTTCGGAACAGGGTTGGAGACTCCTTGGTAACCATTCCGAGTCGGCCGTAAGGAAGGAGACCGCTCTTTACGAGTGCCTGGAAACCGTTGCAGATTCCGAGGATGAGACCGCCACGGTCAAGAAGGCCGTGGATAGCCTCGGTGATATCCTTATTATTAAGAACGTTTGCGATGAACTTGCCGCTTCCGTCCGGTTCGTCACCTGCCGAGAAGCCGCCTGAGAATGCAAGAATCTGGCATTCCTCGATGTTCTTCTTCATCTCGGCGATGGAATTGAGGACATCCTCACCGGTAAGATTGCAGAAGATGCCCATACGGACCTCAGCGCCAGCCTTGCGGAATGCCTTTGCAGTATCGTAGTCACAGTTGGTACCTGGGAACACAGGGAGATATGCGACAGGCTTCTCACCCATTGTGCCGGTATACTTGCATGAATACTTCTTCTTGGTATCTGGAGTTCCACATGCCACGGTAGGATCGAGAGGCTCCTTGGTCGCAGGATATACCTTTCCGAAGGTAGCGCTGTTAGCCTGCATGAGCTTGTCGATGCTTACCTTTGAATCATTGATATGGAGGTATCCGTCCTCTCCGTCGGTGACTGCTCCGAGGTAGATTGCCTCAGGATAGTCAAGCTCGCATGAAGATTCTACGATGATTGAACCGTAATTGTATCCGAAGAGCTCATTCTCATCGATGCGCACGTCGACACCGAACTGGTTTCCGAATGCCATCTTTGCGAGTGCCTCGGCAACACCGCCGAAGCCGGCCGCATACGCTGATACGATGTTGCCTTCCTGGATCTGGCTGTGGACGAAGTCCCAGTTTGCCTTGAGGAGGTCGGTATCAGGCATGTAGTTGGCAAGCGGGTTATGCTTGATGAGGTAAAGGCGGTTGCCCTGCCACTTGAACTCAGGAGAGATCACCTTGTTCGCGTCAACTGTGGTGACACCGAAGGCGATGAGGGTTGGAGGTACATTGATATGCTCGAAGGTTCCTGACATAGAGTCCTTTCCACCGATAGAGGCGAGACCGAGCTCGGTCTGCATCTTGAGGGTTCCAAGGAGAGCCGAGAGTGGCTTGCCCCAGCTGTGAGGGTCAGAGGTCATGCGCTCGAAGTACTCCTGGTATGAGAATCTCATGGTTGACCACTCACCACCGGCAGCTACAACCTTTGAGCAGGCCTCGATGACAGAGTAAGCCGCACCGTGATATGGGCTCCACTTCGCGATGGTTGGATTGTAGCCGAATGCGAGAATGCTGGCTGTATCGGTGTAGCCGTCTACAGGAAGCTTCTGAACTGAAACCTGAGTCTCGGTAGCCTGGAGGAAACCTCCATATGGCATGAGGACTGTCGAACGGCCGACTGTGCTGTCGAACATCTCGACGAGACCCTTCTGGGATGCAACGTTAGGCTCTGAAAGAACGTTGATCATCTTCTCCTTGAGATCCTTTCCCGGAATCTCGCGTACGAATGGATCGCGATCCTCGACTGCTGCGATAGCAGCCTTTGAATAGTGCTTTGCACCTGCGCTGTCGATGAATACACGGCTGAGGTCAGCAACGATGTCGCCGTGGTTGAACATGCGCATGCGTCCGCGTGATGTGACGTCAGCCACATGGGTGACCTCAATATTGTCACGCTTGCAATATGTCTCGAACTCCGCACGGTCCTTTGCCTCGATGACTACTGCCATACGTTCCTGGGACTCGGAGATTGCGATTTCTGTCGGATTGAGACCGCTGTACTTGGTAGGAACGCGGTCAAGATAGATGTCAAGACCATCTGCGAGCTCGCCGATAGCGACGCTGACTCCACCAGCTCCGAAGTCGTTCGACTTCTTGATGAGCTTGGTGACCTCAGGGCGGCGGAACATGCGCTGGATCTTGCGCTCCTCAGGGGCATTACCTTTCTGTACCTCAGAACCGCAGGTCTCGATGGACGCCTCGGTGTGCTCCTTTGAAGATCCGGTAGCACCACCGATACCGTCACGACCTGTACGGCCGCCAAGAAGAAGGATGATATCTCCAGGAGCAGGAGACTCACGGCGAACGTTCTCAGCCTTGACTGCACCAACAACGGCACCTACCTCAAGACGCTTTGCGGTGTAGCCCTCGTCATAAATCTCACGTACATGTGTTGTAGCAAGACCGATCTGGTTACCGTAGCTTGAATAACCTGCAGCTGCCTTGCGGCTGATCATGCTCTGCGGGAGCTTTCCTGCGAGAGTCTCGCTTACAGGCTTGTTGATGTCACCGGCACCGGTTACACGCATTGCCTGGTAAACGTATGCACGACCTGAAAGAGGGTCACGGATAGCACCGCCAAGACAGGTAGCAGCGCCACCGAAAGGCTCGATTTCAGTTGGATGGTTATGGGTCTCGTTCTTGAACTGGAGAAGCCACTTCTCAAGCTTGCCGTCAACATCTACGTTCACATAGATGCTGCACGCATTGTTCTCCTCACTCTGCTCGAGATCTTCGAGCTTTCCGATCTTCTTGAGATAACGTGCACCGATGGTTGCGAGCTCCATGAGACAGAGGCTCTTGTTCTCGCGGCCAAGTTCCTTGCGGATCTCGAAGAAGTCCTCGAGCTCGTTCTCGAGTTCTGCCTTGAGGAATGAATCGTCTACAGTGATTTCCTCAAGCTCTGTGGTGAAGGTTGTATGACGGCAGTGGTCAGACCAGTATGTATCGAGGATACGGAGTTCAGTCTCGGTAGGCTCTCTGTGCTCAGCGTTGAAATACTTCACAACCTCATTGAGGTCGTCGGTGTTCATCGCAAGACCCCACTCCTTGCAGAATGCAGAGTACTGCTCAGGCTTCATGCTGATGAAACCTGTCATGTCTGCGAGCGGCTTTACATCGACAGTATCGTTCTGTGAAAGCTTTGAAAGATCCTTTGGACGGGACTCAACGGCGTTGATGAAATATGCGCGGACAGCATTGAGAGCATCCTCGGTCATGTCATCGTCGAAGATGATGAGCTTGGAGCTGCGTATCTCAACCTCTGCCTTTGGATCGATAAGGTGCACGCAGTCTACTGCCGATGATGCACGCTGGTCGAACTGACCTGGAAGATACTCTACAGCGACATACTTCTTGCCTGCGAGGTCGCACTCGTCGGTGACGAGGTCTGTCACAATCTCTCCGAATACGGAATATCTGCACTTCTCGACAAGCTCCTCGCTGAAGCCGAACAGATCGTAGACATTCAGGAGACGAAGGCTCTTGATGTTGAGAGAGAGGTTCTCATTGAATTCGTTCTTGAGGCTCCTTGCCTCAACCTGGAATTCAGGATATTTTTCTACAAAGACGCGATGTGCTTTCATTGCTTAGATTTCTGTTTGAAGGACCTTGTCGGCCTGAGCCTTTCTATAAGCATCATACTTCTCGGCGAGAACTGCATCGTTGAGAGAAAAGATTGAAACTGCATAGAGAGCTGCATTCTTCGCTCCGTCGATGGCCATTGTCGCAACAGGAATACCTGAAGGCATCTGGACGATGCTGAGGAGTGAATCAAGACCGTTGAGAGCAGCGCTCTTGATCGGAACACCGATGACTGGGAGAGATGTCATTGCGGCACACATTCCTGGAAGATGAGCAGCGCCGCCGGCTCCGGCGATGACGATGTTCACGCCTCTTTCCTTGGCTGATGCCATATACTCGCAGAAGAACTGCGGTGTACGGTGAGCGCTGATGACTTTTTTCTCGTAAGGAACTCCGAACTGATCAAGGATGTCCAATGCTCCCTGCATGACTGGAAGGTCACTCTTGGAGCCCATGATGATGCTGACTTTCATTATGTTTGGTTTATCGAATTTCAATTTACACTATTATCTTGCAAATTTACAACAGATGCGGACCGAATGCAAATAATGTTATCAACAACTTTTTGTCTATATTTGCCGCCGATGTTTATGAAGAAAGAGCTGGAAAAGTGGTTCTCTCCACTGTCTAAAGATGAACTGAAACGTATCCTGGGCGTATTTGACCAGCCATTCCGCGACAACGCGAGGAAGGCTGAACTGCTTGAGGAGGTCATTTCGTTCATAAATGATGACCCCGCAGCATGGCTCGAAAAGCTTACTGAAAGAGATCTTATAGCAATCAGGGACTGTGTCACAGCAGGACCTGCGAGCTATACCCCACTTGGACAGCCGGACTATCCATGCATACCTCTTTTCCTTCACATCATCGACAAGGACCCGAACTGTGACGACATGGTATTCATACCGCCATGCATCCATGCCCTTGTATGCGGCATCATCGACCAGGTCATCGCAGCCAAGGAAGCAGACGGAAGCTTCGACCGCGACAGACTCATCCTCGGAGTCCTCAACACATACGGAGCCATACCCCTAGAGAGATTCATCCCGCTTATGAGGAAATGCTTTCCTCCAAAGACAGCATACGACAAGATCAACTCGATGGTCGAGTCCCCTATCCTCAAGATGTGCCTTGCAGACAACGGCCCCGGCGAATGGCTGGTATCTCCGTACATCTTCGATCTGGATGGATTCATGAGCGGCATTGACCACTTCAAGAGATTCCGCTCGCACAAGAAGTTCAGCGAGAAGGATTTCAGAGATGCTGCCCGAAATATCCCGTTCTGCGCAGCACAACCTGACAGCCCCGAGGCAAAGGCCGTGATAAAGATGTTCATCAGCCTTGGCCTGCACAGACACGAGGCTCTGGAGGAGCTTCATTACATCTGGCTGGATTGCCAGAACTGCTTTGATGAAAACATGACCGCCCACATATTTGAGGGTGTAGAGGATCTTGCTCAAGGCATTCCAACCTTTGAACAGTACAGAAACTGTCTTCAGGTCATCGCCGACTACGCCAACAGCCTGCCTAAGTGGTATCTCAAGGGCAGGAGTGCAGACGAATGCGACCTGATGAAGATAACCTTACGCGAAAAGGAAAGCACCGAAGATCTGTTTCAGGAACTTGCAAAAGAGATGCATTTCGGCATGGCCGTCCCACACGTGTCACCGTTCGAGCCATGTCCATGCGGCAGCGGCCTGAGCTATCGCAACTGCCACGGCAAGTTCATGAACTAGAGGTGCTCGACTATCTTCTCGAGCCAGATTCTGTCGGTTTCATCAAAGGTGTTCAATTCTGCGCTGTCTATATCCAGCACACCCCAGATCTCTCCATTCTTTCGAACAGGAACCACTATCTCGCTGCGTGAGGCAGAGCTGCACGCGATATGACCTGGAAACTGGTCGACATCTGGAACGACGATGGTCTCGCCAGCCTTCCATGCACTGCCGCACACTCCCCTTCCGAATGGGATGCGTGTACATGCAACCGGCCCCTGGAAAGGGCCGAGGACAAGATGCGTCCCGTCGACACGGTAAAAGCCCGTCCACCAGAACTTCAGGGAATGATGTATGAGAGCAGCGACATTGGCCATGTTGGCGACTGAATCGCTTTCATCTTCGACCATGGCGCATACCTGCTTCTCGAGCAGTCTGTAGATTTCCTCCTTTGAGAGATTGCTGGTTTCGGGCATCGTTTCCATTCCGCATCATTTTTTTCGGTGACAAAAATAAGAAAAAAGCCTATCTTTACGAGTCTCCCGGAAAATCAACAACTGATGAAAAGAACGATTCTTACAAGCCTCTTCGTGTCAATGGCGTTTCTGGCTTCCGCCCAGCGCTCTATATTCACCTTTGACGACTTCAATATCGATAAAACCGAAATCGTATCAGGTGTACTTCATCTTGACTGCAACGATTTCAAAACGGATTTCAACAACCTTCTCCCTTACGTGGATATGCAGCAGAGCTGGAGCATAGAGACAGATCTGCGATGCGGGACTCTCGGGACCGAGCAGGTCTTTGTATGCAAGGAAGGAAAGTCAGCTCGTCTGACCGGGAGAAATCCCATCAACGGTGACATATCGCTCGGCTATGACAACATGACCCGAAGATTCTTCATCGAGGTCATTGACAAGTTCGAGACACCGCACCGGCTGTGTGCGGGTCCTGTGGTCGAATCCGGCAGGTGGTATGAAGTGAAAGTTTCCTCCGAGTATGTGTCATCATTGGACAGAAGTGTACTGACTCTGGTAGTGGACGGTTCGTCCGATGAACTGACATACCCAGGCAAGGCATTAAGGCACAACGCCTCGATTTGGGTTGTTGGCCATGGTTTCCCTGGCGGTTTCCCGAATTCTCTCCAGGTACGCGACGGCGACATACGCAATCTGAGAATCAGCGGCAAGGGACTTCCAAGAGTTGACGGCCAGAACCCTCTGTTTCCGGGGAGGTTCACCGCAGACCCTGCATTCACAGTCGTGGGAGATACCGTGTACGCCTATGTCGGAGAAGACTGTACAAGTGTCGGGGGATGGTTCAATATGCCGCACTGGCTCTGTTATTCATCAAAGGACATGATTCACTGGACTGCGCATGGTCCAGTACTGTCTGCCGCCGATTTCCCGTATGCACAACCTGGCGGGGCATGGGCAGCACAGGTCGTCGAGGCCGACGGCAGATTCTACTATTACGTAACACTTGACAGAAAGGACAATCGGGAACATGCGATCGATGTCGCAGTAAGCGACTCCCCTGTCGGTCCATTCATTCCTGCAAGGAAAGATGGAACACCACTCATCACCGATGGCATGACCCCGGATTCACATCGTCCGAATGCCGATATCGACCCGACCGTCTTCATTGACGATGACGGCACTCCATGGATGGCATGGGGCAACGGGGATTGCTATATGGCAAAGCTCAAGAAGAACATGATCGAGCTCGATGGAGAAATCCGCAAGGTCCCTATGCGCAACTATTCCGAAGGTCCATGGCTGTTCAAGCGTGACAAGTTGTATTACCTCATCTACGCTTCGGACGCACCTGGAGTCCAAGAGGAGCAGATGGCATACAGTACCGCTGAAAGCATGGACGGGCCATGGACTTATCGTGGATTCCTCAGCACTTCCGCCAATCACGGCTTCACGATCCACCCTTCAGTGATTGAATTTCATAATCAATGGTACTACATCTATCACGATGGCTCTTACAGCCAGAACGGAGAGCCCGGTGGGCAATGCAGGAGAAGCGTGTGCGCTGAATATCTATACTTCAACAACGATGGGACAATACGTCCGGTACAGCTTACCCAGGAGGGACTCAGCATCAAGCCGGATATCTGGAATCTGCCCGAGCTTCCCGTCGAATCCGGTGATTATTCCGCAGACTGGAGCAATCTGAGTCGCAGATACAATGTCCCCGCATGGTGGCGAGACGCAAAGTTTGGAGCCTGGTCTCACTGGGATCCACAGTCTGCGGCAGAAGATGGCGACTGGTATTCCAGAAACATGTACATTGAAGGCCATCCGCAGAACAGACACCTGCTGGAAAATTTCGGACATCCATCGGAGTACGGCTACAAAGAGCTTTGCCGTGACTGGAATATCGGCCATTGGGATCCGGAAGAACTGATGCAGCTGTATGTCAAGATGGGAGCACGCTATTTCCTTGCCATGGGCAACCACCATGACAATTTCGACTGCTGGGATTCCAGATATCAGCCATGGAATTCCGTCAACGTTGGCCCGAGACAGGATATCATAGGCACCTGGGAAGTTGTTGCCCGGAAGCATGGGATGCCTTTCGGAATAGGCTTCCATAACACACCGGCACGAACTTGGGGGCAGTTCATGCCTGTTAGATACAGCAGCGACAAAAAGGGAGACCATGCCGGTATGCCATACGACGCGATGCTCACCCGTGAAGACGGTATAGGCCA
Organism: Bacteroidales bacterium; assembly: GCA_024398125.1. GTDB lineage: Bacteria > Bacteroidota > Bacteroidia > Bacteroidales > UBA932 > Cryptobacteroides. The sequence continues at coordinate 2,211 of JAKSJO010000029.1, read as the reverse complement.
ATGGTGGGAAGGGCTGGATCCACAGGATCTGTACGGGCCTGTCCACAATGACGGACGCAATTCGCTTGACAGCCCGTTTGCAAATCAGTTCATGTGGAGAGTTGATGATGCAATAAGAAAATATAATCCTGACATGATCTATTTCGACGATCATGCCGGAGACTCGCAGATCGACCTGGGAATCAACATGGGTCTGGGTCGCCTTACCCCACAGATCATCGCCAACTTTTATAATATTGCCGAGCACCGCAGTCTGGGGCAAAAGGACGTAGTGGCCACTTTCAAAGGCGTTGGTGGACGATACAACAGTTTCCAAAAAAATCCCGAGCTGATACCTCTTGTCGACAAATCTCTTGTCAAGAGCACAGAAATTTTCATCGAGGACGAGATAATGGCATTCCCTTTCCAGACAGAAGTCAGCCTGCAGGAATGGCACTACAAGAAGGGTGGGAAGTATCTGAGTGCAAATGATATTGTAACGCGCCTTATGCAGAACGTGTCTCGAAATGGTTGTCTCCTGCTCAACATCACACAGAGGGGAAGCGGAGACATCGAAGACGAAGCCCGACGCATATGCCTCGATATTGGAAAATGGATAGAAGCAAACAGCAGCGCGATATACGGAGCAAGACCCTTTGATGTATGGGGAAACGAGAAGGTTATTTACACCAGGAACGGAGGCGATATCTATGCTGTGCTGATCGACTGGGAGGGTGAGGATGTCCTGCTCACAGACCTTTCATCCGCAAACCTGTCGGTAGGCAGGATCAGCAAGGTAGAAATGCTTGAGAGTGGAAAGGGGCTGCGTTTCAGCCAGGGCGAAGACGGTCTCAGGATACATGTAGGATTGCCGGCAGAAACGCCAGGCATTGAAGATCCGGTCCTGGCGAATGGATACAAGGTGCTACGTATCACACATTCAAAGAAATGGTTCAACGATGACGATCCCGGCGTCAGCACATATGGATGGAACCGTCTCTGCAACATTGGAGAAGGTGACTTCAACAACGACCTTTCGTTCAGCGAGGAGGTCGGCGACAAATGGACGGTGTCTTTCGAAGGAAGAGGAATCAGCATCATCGCGCCGACCGGCTACTGCCAGGGAAAGATGGAAATCGTCATTGATGGTCAATCACGTGGTATTGTTCAATTTGAGAAGAGTGATGTAGTAAGACATCAGCAGGTCGTTTTCACTTCTTCCCGTCTCAGGAAAGGTGCTCATACCGTAGAGCTGATCAACCGAGAAGGAAATATCGCGTTAGACGCTTGCATTTTTACGGAATAACATTGTTTAGAGTTATATTTGTCCAATAACCACGCAACTAAACAAATTAATAACCATATGAAAAGACTAGTCATACTTGCCGTATCGGTGCTGATGTGCATGACTGCTACGGCTCAGACCAAGGCAAAGGTCGAAACGAACGGCCAGACCATCGAGGTCCAGGTCTACACTCCTGAGATCATCAGAGTCATCAAGCATCCTTCCGGACGCGAATTCGTCAACGAGAGTTTCGCAGTGACCGCCAAGCCTGCAAATTGCAAGGCCAGCGTCAAAGAGAGTTCGAAGGAGCTTTCAATCTCTACCGCAAAGGTGAAGGTCAGCGTAAGCAAGGCCGACGGAACAGTCAGCTTCAGCGATGCAAAGGGCAAAAAGATGATTTCGGAGAACGCTCCCGCAGCTATCGAGAAGATCGATTGGCCTAACGAGAAGAATGTCCTCACTGCAAAGCAGAGCTGGAAGCTCGAGGACGGTGAAGCCATCTACGGTCTCACGATCCATGAAAATGGAAAGCTTTCACAGCGCGGTTCTGAATACAAGATGATCCAGAACAACTGTGACGACTACGTTCCGTTCTTCCAGTCCGTAAAGGGTTACGGTCTCTATTGGGACAACGCCTCGCCAACCAAGTTCATCGACAACGAGGAAGGAACAAGCTTCGATTCCGAGATTGCTTCAGGCGTCGACTACTACTTCCTCCTTGGCGGCAGCATCGACGGCACGATCGCCCGCATGCGCGAACTGACCGGAAAGGTCCCTATGATTCCTCTCTGGGGTTACGGATTCATGCAGAGCCGCGAGCGCTACAAGTCGCAGGCCGAGGCCCTGACCGTCCTCAACACCTATCGCGAGCAGCAGATTCCTATCGACGTGCTTATCCAGGACTGGCAGTACTGGGATTCAAACTATCTCTGGAACGCCATGGAGTT
>JAKSJO010000028.1 GCA_024398125.1 Bacteroidales bacterium | reverse complement strand
CCTTGTCGATTCTCCAACCTGCAGAGAATGAAGGGAACCAATCCCAGTGGTTGAGAGAAGAAAGACGGCTTGAACCATCACGGCGTACGGTAGCCTGGAGGAGGTACTTGCTGTCGAAGTCGTAGTTGATACGGCCGATGTATGAAGCAAGGACGTGCTCGCTCTCGTAGCTGCCTGAATCTCTGGTGCCGGCGTTGCCGACCTGGAGGTAGTAAGGCTCAGGCATGTTGGTGCCGGTGCCGGTAAGTGTGTGGTAGTACTCGCTCTCGAAGGTGTAGCCGAGAACGGCGTTCACATGGTTGCGGCCGAACTTTCCATCATAGGTGAGGTAGTTCTCGATAAGGCCGTCGCTGTATGTCCTGTAACCCTCGTTGAGTTTCTCGTTGCTCTTGTCAAGATAGTTGGTTGAGCTAACGATGAATGCAGGGACGAAGGTGAAGTCCTTTGCGAAAGTCCTGCTGTACGAGAGATTGAGGTTGTAGTTAAGGCTGTGGTTTGAATTGCTGTAACCGAACATTCCGAAGAGATCGACAGTTGCGGTACCGGTTGCAACGATACGGTCAACCTTTGAGTTTCTCTTGAGAAGCTGGTTGGTAAGCAGAGGGTTGGTCATACGGAGGTCACCATGAACCTTGTCATAGTAAGTACCGTAACCGTATGCATCGTAGCTGTAGTTTGAAGCAGCTGCAAGAACGTCGTCGAGGCACCAGGTGCTTTCGTCGTATGCCTTGATGGTAGGAGGCATGAGAAGTGCAGATGCCATTACAGGATACTGCTGGCCGTAGAGACCCTGGACGTACTCGTTGGCGTTAGAGAGACCCATGTTGTCCTGGGCACTGTGGCTGTAAACCATACCGGTTCTGAACTTGATGAACTTGACGTCCATGGTGTTGTTCACACGTGCAGTGAAACGGTCGTAGTTTGGACCTGCTCCCTCGAGGGTACCCTTCTGGCTGAAGTAGTCGAGTGCAACGTTGAAAGTGTTGTTCTCGCCACCGCCTGAGAGGTTGACGTTGTGGTTCTGGCGGATACCGGTCTTGAACATCTCGTCGTACCAGTTGGTGTTGATCTTTGCAGGATCGAGGTAGTTCTCGCTGTTCTTGTCGTAGCCTGAAGGATATGCCATGCCGCTGTTGGTGTAGGCGGTACGTACATAATCGCTGTACTGGGCAGCATCCATCACGCTGTAAACGCCGTCCTTGATCTTGTCGACACCGAAGTAGCCGGAGTAGTCGATGCGTACAGGCTGATCCTTCTTTCCGCCCTTGGTGGTGATGATGATCACACCGTTCGCAGCACGTGAACCGTAGATCGCAGCTGCTGACGCGTCCTTGAGGACCTGGATGGTCTCGATATCGTTAGGAGAGAAGTCGCGGATGGTGGTTCCCATAGGAACACCGTCGATGACATAGAGAGGGGCGGTGCTTCCGAAGCTGCCCAGACCGCGGATGCGGACTGCAGGATCGGCACCAGGCTGACCGTCAGAGGTAATCTGTACACCGGCAACCTTACCCTCGAGCATGGTCGAGATGTTGCTGTTTGAAACCTTCTTCATCTCGTCAGCGTCGACGATTGAAACCGAACCGGTGAGGTCGGCCTTCTTCTGTGAACCGTAACCGATGACAACAACCTGGTCGAGGATGGTGTTCTCGGTCTTGATGGTGATGACACCGAGGTCTGCGCGTCCGTTGACTGCCATCTCGAGGGTCTCATATCCGAGGCCGACGAACTGGAGAGTCGCATTGGATGGAACAGAGAGTGTGAAGTAACCGTCGAAGTCGGTGGTTGTACCGGTAGTGGTACCTGCTACCATGACGCCGACACCCATTGCAGGCTCGCCGCTTTCCTCTACAACCTGACCCTTTACGGTCACCTTGTCGGTCTGCTGAGCCATAGCATCTGACGCAAATGCGCTGAAGCCGGCTGCAGGAGCCGCTGCGAGAATTGCGCAGAGAAGTGCTTTTGCAAATGTATTTTTCATAATCGATCGTTCAATCATTAAAGGTAATTGAGGTATGCTTCCTCGACGATGTTGCAGAAGTTAAGGTCGCTGCTGTTCACGCCAAGGTTGTCATAGTACTGGAAGTGCTCCTCACCGTTTGCATAGATAACATGATAACGGATGTTGGCAGTGTTGTCGCCGCAGTTGGTGACTGTGATTGTGATCTCGGAACCATCGATGTTGCCCATGAAGGTATCCCAATTCCAGTTGCTGCTTGCAATAACTGTAGCATAGCCGTCACCCCAGCCGAAATGGTCCTCACGAACGACAGCATACTCGGTAAGGTCGTTGGCGCGGAGAGCGGTACATGGGCTGTGCCAGTTGCCAAGGTTGTCGGAACCAACCATCATGGTGACAGTCTCGCTGGTATAAGGAGCGACATGCCACTCGTTAGAGAATCCATCAGGAACCCACCAGCCTGTAGAGAAGTCTGAAGCACCTACCTGACCTGCCTGAGGAGTGTTGGCACTCTTTGCAATCACGAGAGCTGCACTGGCCTCGATGGTCTTGCCGGAAGCGGTTGTATAGCTGATTGTGGCAACATTTTCTACAGTGCCCTCAGCTGCCTCATATACGAACTTGCCATCGGTGAATGCTACGCTGAACTGGCTAGGAGCGAGGATAGACTTGCTTCCGTCGGAATAGGTTGCCTCTACCTTGAATGCACCGTTTGAAAGGGTAGCATACTTGGCGTTGCCGATCATGTTGACATTTGCGACAGCCTCAAGAGCAACAACAGGGTTGGTAACCTCGATGCTGTAGAAGTTGTTTACAGACTTGCCGTAGTTGCCCTGCTTTGTCTTGCTGTAAGAGTATACGACGGTCTTTACACCAGTTGTGGTAAGATCAGGAACGACAGTGAAAGTAATGTCATCCTTCTCGGCAACAGCCACTGAGCCGTCCTCGAAGGTAACGGTAGCGACAGCCTCGCCCCAGAAGTCCTCGTCGCCGATCTCGAGAGCTGCAGGATAGCCGGCAGCCACGATCGATACAGGCTGCTGATCTTCAACGACAGCTACCTTTGAAGGAATGAGATATGCATTCTTCATCTCGAACCAGCTTCCGTCACAAACGATGAAAGCATTGAATTCATCAGAGCTTACAGGATGATTGTAGGTCTCGGTCATTACCACTGAACCGTCCTTGCTGGTCATCTTTGCAGTAACGAAAGCGTATCCGGTGATGGAATGGTCGATGTCCATCTCGACAAATGCGCCTTCCATGTTTGCGCGGAAGTCATTCCAGATGTCGCCGTCGCCGTCGATATCGGCATAGTCGAAGCCGATGAGGGCTCCGTTGTAGTCACCGTTACCCCAGCCATAGGCATCTGAACGGATGACGAAATACTCGCTGTAGCCGTCACCGTCACGCTGGCCCTTTGCAAGGCAGAGGTTCCAGTTGTTCCAGTTGTTGGCTCCTGAGCCATGGTTTACAAACTCGAGGTGGAGGAGCTTGTTCGATGGTACAGGGAAATAATCAGAGAACTCGGTCCACCATCCTGATGAACAGTCCTCAGCTCCGACGATAGCGTTGGCGATAACGACATAGGTGGTGTCACCAGTGTCCTTCTTGTTCGCCTGTGCAATCTCGTCAATCCTGCTCTGGAGGTCATCAGGAGCGTCGATCTCCATCATGGAGATTTCCGAGCAGCTGACGGACATCGCTGCGGCAGCAACCGCAGAGCAGAGTACGCTTAGCATCAATCTTGGAGTTTTCATGCTTTTACGATTTTGATTAAAGAGTTGTAGTTATAATTATGATAGATATTTGATCTGTTAGAGCTTTACGCTCGGCCAGCCATTCTTGTCCCAATTTATCTCACGGATAACCAATCTGGAACCGTAGTCGGCTTTCTTGTCGTATGCATGGCAGAAAAGGGTAGCCTTGCCTTTCACGTCAACAACGGCGCAGTGGCCGATGCCAGGAAACCTCTCGTTTCCGCTGACGACTATTGTACCGCCGCCAAGCATGAGAGAATTACCTTCAGCGTCCAGATATGGACCATTGACGGTCTTTGAACGTCCGCATACAACCTTATATGTACTCTTTGCACCACGGCAGCAAAGGTCGTATGACACGAAAAGATAATAATAGTCACCATGCTTGTAGATGAAAGGAGCTTCGACGGCGCCGTTGCCTGGGTCGAAGTCTGTTCCGCGAGGATCGGCGGTAATGGCATCGTCGGTCTTGGATGTATCCTCCGCTGTGCCCTCAGGGCGGCGGCATATAGGATACCATACTTCAGGCTTTGATGGTCTTGTCAGAGTCTCGTCGAGGCGGACAAGCTTGATTCCTCCCCAGAACGAGCCGAAAGAAAGCCAGCCTGTACCTTCCTCGTCAATGACAACATTAGGGTCGATGGCATTCCAGAGATCTCGTCCGCCAACGGAATTGACGACACAGCCATGATCCACCCACTTGTAGTCAGGGGAGTCAGGGTTGAGTGTCTTGTTGGTAGCAACACCGATTGCAGAAGTATTCTTGCCGAAGGTTGAGCAGGAATAATACAGATAATAGGTGCCATTGTGGAAAAGGATATCCGGAGCCCAGGTGTGGCCGTTGTAACCAGGAACCATTTCGACAGCCCACTCAGGAGCCTTGTCGAAAACGTGTCCGCTGAAATCCCAGGTCACAAGGTCCTTGGAAGTCATGATGTCTACGAGAAAACCTGTGGTGAACATGTACCAGGTACCGTCACATTCCATGACAACGGGGTCATGGGTGGGGAGATCCTCGGTATTGATGTCTACGCGGTTAAAATTCTGTGCGGAAACAGCCGTCAGCGACAGAATTGTAGCCAAAATGGTCAAGAATCGTTTCAGTGTCATAGCATTTGTGGATTAAACCACGCAAATGTATAACGATTAAAAACGATTAAAGTGAACAAATAAACATAAAAGGTGGATTTTTGAACACTACTCTTTAGGGAAAGAGCTAGGTGACACATCAAACTCCTTTGTAAAGCAACGGGTAAAATACTTAGGATCGTTGAATCCGACTTCGTATGCGATTTCGGAGATGTTCATGGTCTTTGTCACGGAATTGTTGATCAGCATCTCTCGTGCAATTGAAAGACGATATGTCCTTATGAATTGGCTTACGGACTGTCCCATCGCCTCTTTCATCTTCTTGTTGAGAAGAGTCTTGCTAAGGCCCATTGCAGTACAGAATGTCGCGACATCCAGGTCAGGGTCCTTATAATATTCGCGCACCACTTCCAGCGCCTTTGCGACGAATTTGTCATTTTTGGACTCCTCTTCGGTCTTGTTTTCCTGGGAATTCATCATCTTCTGGCTGGCCAGTTCCTCATTCTGTCTCTTGAGAATCTGATTCTGACGGGAAAGTTCATCGGCCTTCTGTTCGATCAGAAGCTTTTGCTCTGAAATCTCTCGTGTCCTCTCTTCTACTGTCTCCTGTAGCTGCTTGTTATATCGCATCAACGACTTCATCTTCCATCGCTGATACCTTATTATAGAATAAACAATCGTCAGCACAACCAGTACATAGAACCACATGGAGTGGTAGAAATACGGCTTTACCTTGATCGGAAGTTCTATTGCTCCTATGACTGCACCACTAGGATCATGAGCTCTTACTTGAAGTTCGTACTTTCCATTGATAAGCGATGGGAATGTGATGAAGTTTCGATGCATCGGTATCTCGATCCACTCACTGTCAATTCCGTCAATCTTATAGGAATAGTTGACCGACTGTTCCGGACCATAAGAAAGTGACGAGAATTCAAAACCGATCGATCTGTCTCTCTCATGGATCTTGAGTATTCGTGGGGTGATTTCATGTGTTACCTTTTCGCCGACCGAGATGCTTGTCAATTGAAGCCCGGATCTGTTCCGGATGCTGATGGCGGTTTCGGGACTGATAACAGACATTCCATCGATATGGCCGAAATACAGTTTCCCGTCATGCCCCTTCAACGATGCATTCCAGTAAAAATGGCTGGACTCCAGACCATCCATTACCGAATACGAGGTAAATCTTCCGCTTTCCTGGCTGAACATCGACAGGCCGCTCTCGGTAGATATCCAAAGAACTCCTGAACGATCCTCAAGTATGCCTTTGACGCAATCATTGACAAGGCCTCTGTCATGACCGTAGTTAATGAATGACCAAGAATCTTCATCATTCTTCCTGGCCTTGTAGATGCCGTTTCCATTACTTCCAACCCAGATCGTTCCGTCGGCAGCCTGCATGAAGCACGATATTTTTTCGGCAACTCTGCTTTCTGGATCGTCCAGCTTGTTTCTGTAGTTTACAAACGGGAATTCCATGCCATCGGAGGATACGGTCCTGTTATTCAGGTTGAAAATGAAAATGCCATCCTGGGTACCGATCCAAAGATTTCCTTCTTTGTCGATCAGGGATCCGATACAGCCGTATGGCTGATCCTTCAGCGCAGGGCGCATATCTCCGTTCTCCAGGTCGTAGTAGTATATGCCTATGTTTGTGCCTATCCACATCAGCCTGTTCTTCCTGTCCATGGCCAGTGTTCCTATGAAACTGAACCTTTCAGGGAACTCAGGAAGGGATTCTATCGTCTCCAGAACCTTTATCGGAACCGATGTCGAGACGATGCTGATGCCGCCACCCCAGGTGCCGACCCAGAGCCTGTCCATGTCATCCTCGGCAATCATGCTGACAGAGTTATGACTAAGCTTGGAATTCTCAACAGTAAACCTTCTGAAGCCTTCCCAACCTTCTCCCAGACAGCTGAGACCAGCTTCGACACTGCCGACCCAAAGACGTTCATGACTGTCCTCAAAGATGGCATTTACAGGGTGCTGAGGCAATGCACCCGCAATTCTATCGGAACCAGAATAGTTTTCAACAGGAAGCGGTTTGGGATAAATCTGTACGAAGCCGGCGCTTTCGGTCCCAAGCCAGATGTTGTCGCCATACACCTTTATACAATTGATAAAGTCGCTGCTCAGCAAAGACGGACCGTTCGTCGTATATCCCGCCCTTATCCGGTCGAATCTGTCGCTGAGATTGTCATATACATTCAGTCCCATCAGCGAAGCGGCAAGAATCTGTCCGTCAGAAGTAAGCGCCAGACCTGATATGAAATTCTGGGACAATGAACGCGGGTCGGAAGGAGAGTGGACGTATAGCTTCCACATTCCTGAACTCAGATTATAGCGGTACAGACCGTCTTCGGTAGAAATCCAAAGCTCATTATCTTTCTTTAAATAGTCAGACACATATACATCCTCGCGAAGAATCAGATTGCCAAGAACGGGCCTGGTCGAGAAACCTCCGGTTTTCTCGGCTGTAATCTTGTATATATGGCCATTCAGGTGCATCCAAACGCTGCCATCCTGATCAACGTCTTCAAAGACCTGGTTCTGCGGAGAGTATTTCGGATCATTCTCGGAAGTGACAGTTCCAATCGCACCCTTGTCGTCAAATTCGACCTTGATCAGGCTCGAGCCTGCCTTGAGCCACAAGCTGCCATCGGAATCTACCGTCACAAAGGAACAGTAGTCATACCGATATGATGAAAGAGCGCTTTCCGGTAATTCAATGGTTCTCAGGGTTGACAGATCAATGACATTGAAACCGCCTTCCGAACATACCCAGAGACGATGGAATGCATCTTCAGCAAGACTCTTTACGAAGTTGTTGTTGATCCTTGTCTCGGAATTGGTGGAAAAAACGATTGTTTCATATCCATCGTAGCGGCATAGCCCGCCACCGGATGTCGCAATCCACATGAAACCATAGCTGTCCTGGAAAACATCGTCCACGAAGTCGTTCGGAAGACCATTGCTAACGTCGTTGAAACGGGCAAGACAAGTTGAAGAAAGATCTGAAGCCGCATGGACAGGGAGCGTCAATACCAGCGAAACAAGCGTTGCAAATATGTATAAAAGTCCACCTCTAGTCATTATTTGTCCACTTTGGTTTAAGCAAACATAGCTAAATTTGCCAAAAATTGAAAACAAACCACATAAGTGATGAAATTAAGGACTCTTCTAACATCTGCTCTTGCTCTCGCGGCGGCAACTTCCATGAGTGCACAGACAAATGACTTTGACATCAATGTCAAGAAGCTTGGTGCTCCAATCCAAGGCACCATGTACGGTATTTTCTTCGAAGATATCAACTATGCTGCAGACGGTGGACTCTACGCTGAATTGGTAAAGAACCGTTCTTTCGAGTTTCCTAATGATGCACTCCAGGGATGGAAGGCATTCGGCAAGGTAAGCGTACGCGAGGATGGACCATTCGAGCGTTGTCCTCATTATGTGCGTCTCAGCGACCCTGGCCATCCACACAAGCATACCGGTCTTGAGAATGAAGGATTCTTCGGCATCGGTGTAAAGGCTGGCGAAGACTATAGATTTTCGGTATGGGCCCGTTCTGACAAGCCTGTTACAATCCGTATCGAGCTCGTCAATTCCGCATCCATGGGCGAGATTCACGAATTCGGCAAGAACACCATCACAATCGACTCAAGAGACTGGAAGAAGTATCAGGTCATTCTCACTCCATCAGAGACGATGGAAAAGTCACATCTCCGCATCTTCATGGAGACCCGTGACGCATACTGCGATCTCGAACATGTCTCTCTTTTCCCTGTAGACACCTGGATGGGACATGAGAACGGTATGCGCAAGGACCTTGCACAGGCACTTGCCGACCTTAAGCCAGGAATCTTCCGCTTCCCTGGAGGATGTATCGTAGAAGGAACCGACCTCGAAACCCGCTATAACTGGAAGAACAGTGTCGGTCCTGTCGAGAATCGTCCTATCAACGAGAATCGTTGGGAGTACACCTTCCCATACCGTCTTTACCCTGATTACTTCCAGAGCTACGGACTTGGTTTCTATGAGTTCTTCCTCCTCAGCGAGGAGATCGGCTCAGAACCGCTCCCAATCATCAGCGTCGGCCTTGCATGCCAGTTCCAGAATGACAACATCGACGCACACGTTCCTGTAGACGAGCTTCAGCCATACATCGACGATGCCCTTGACCTCATCGAGTTCGCAAATGGCGGCGTCGACACCAAGTGGGGCGCAATCCGCGCAGAAATGGGCCATCCGGCACCATTCAACCTCAAATATCTTGGAATCGGTAACGAGCAGTGGGATGAACTCTATCCAGAGCATCTCAAGCCATTCCTCGACCAGATGCGAGCAAAGCATCCAGAGATCAAAATCGTAGGCTCATCAGGTCCAGATTCAGAAGGCGCACAGTTCGATTACCTCTGGCCACAGATGAAGGCTCTCAAGGCAGACCTCGTCGATGAACACTTCTACCGTCCATACGATTGGTTCCTGGCACAGGGCAACCGCTACGACAACTACGACCGCAAGGGACCGAAGGTATTCGCAGGCGAGTACGCTTGCCATGCAACAGGCAAGAAGTGGAACCACTACAAGGCATCCATCCTTGAGGCAGCGTTCATGACCGGACTCGAGCGTAACGCCGATATCGTCCACATGGCCACCTACGCACCGCTCTTCGCACATGTAGAAGGATGGCAGTGGCGTCCAGACCTTATCTGGTTCGACAACCTTAACTCATTCCGCACCGTAAGCTGGCACGTACAGCAGCTCTATGGCCAGTATAAGGGTCAGAATGTGCTGACACTCGCAATGAACGGAAAGCCTGTTGCCGGCAACGATGACCAGAACGGTCTTTTCGCAAGCTCAGTACAGGATGGCAACTTCATTTATGTAAAGGTAGCCAACACATCTGACAAAGCTCAGGAGGTAAGCTTCAACTTCAACGGTCTCAAGAAAAAGGAGACAGTAAAGGCAGTAAAGCGCATAGACCTCACCAGCGACAAGATATATGAGGACAACTCAATCGAAGCTCCATGCAACATCGTTCCGGTAGAGGCGGCTTTCAGCGGCGAAGGCCAGAGCCTCAAGGCAAGTGTTGCGCCGCTCAGCTTCTCAATATTTGTCATTGAAAGATAAACCCTTACAATCGTCATAATAGTCGGGAAAGGCAGTCCGTCATTCGAGATGGGCTGCCTTTTTTATTGTCTATAGTGTGTTTCCTTTAAAAATAAACTAACTTTATCCATTGAAAACCGAATCTTTCCCATGAATATGAAAACATTGAACAAGATACTTTCAGCATCGGCAATCCTGATGTTCATTACTGCAACTCCATCATTCTCCCAGACCAGGATGAGAGACTACGTAGGAGCCGGACCAGGCGTCATGAAGACAGGACAGTACAATGCAATCACCGATGTCGCAGGCGTCAAGGTCGGACATGTCACCCTTATTGAAGGAAACAGCATCCGAACCGGCGTCACCGCCATAGTTCCTCATTCAGGAAACATTTTCAGGAACAAGGTTCCCGCAGCGGTATATGTCGGCAACGGATTTGGAAAGCTTGCCGGAACGACCCAGGTCATGGAACTCGGCAACATCGAGACCCCTGTCATCCTGACCAATACGCTCAATGTGGCCGAGGGAATCATCGGCGCCGTCGAGTGGACTCTGGCACAGCCTGGAAATGAGAATGTACACTCTGTCAATGCTGTCGTAGGCGAAACAAATGACGGCGGTCTCAATGACATCAGAGCCAGGAGAGTCACCAAGGAAGATGTAATCAATGCGATTGAAAGCGCCAAAGGCGGCCCGGTCGAGGAAGGCTGCGTCGGCGCCGGAACCGGCACGGTAGCATTCGGACTCAAGGGAGGCATCGGAACATCGTCAAGAGTTCTTCCAGCATCCATGGGCGGCTACACAGTCGGAGTCATCGTACAGTCCAACTACGGCGGTGTGCTTGAGGTTGACGGAGTCCCTGTCGGACAGCTGATCGAGCATTATTCATATAGGAAGAACATCCTCCAGGACGTTGACGGCTCATGCATGATCGTCGTTGCCACAGACGCCCCTGTGGACGCCAGAAACCTTGAAAGAATGGCCAAGAGAGCCATCATGGGCCTTGCCAAGACAGGCGGAATCGCATCGAACGGCAGCGGAGATTATGTAATCGCTATGAGTGTCTGTCCTGAGAACCTTATTGACGAATCCAAGGGCTCATACAAGCCGACGCTTCTTCTCAACGACGACATGTCCGGCCTGTTCATGGCGACCATAGAAGCAACCGAGGAAGCTCTCTGGAACTCGCTGTTCGCCGCTACAGACATGGACGGCTTCGAGGAGAGCGTCAAGGCGATGGACAAGAAGAAGGTGGCCGAGTATATCAGAAAGTCCAGAAAGGCCGTCGGCCTCGGAAAATAGGCTACTCGTCGTCCCTGTTGTCGATCCACGCCTCTATAGAAAAGCTTTCCCCGAAGACAGCCTCGCAGATTTCGTCGCAGATGTCGTGACCGTTTGCACTGTTCGTGAAATAGTCGAAGGCGATGCCTTTGTCATGATCGACGACAAAGAGGCATTTCATTGTGCCGTTGTCGCCCCAATGCCAGTATTTATCGGGCTGTGTAGTGCCTTCACGGCAGACTGATCCTACCCCCAGACACCAGTACATGTTCTTGTCACAATCCCTGCGTTCATTCGCGAATCTGATAGCATGGGAACGAGGAGTCAGCCAGGCGCTGTAGGCACTGTCCGACAGCGCTTCGCCGTACAGGATGGCATGGACGATGAAATTCATGAACTCAGTACTGTTTGTTCTCAGGGTATAGGCACAGTTCGATCCGAAGAATTCATCCTTTCCCGTGTTCCTTCCGTCGGAAGTGAAGCCGTCCAATGCCAGAGTATCATATTCATTTCTCCATTCATATGAGCTCAGCGGCATGTCGAAAGGCTCGAAGACATATCGTTCAGCAAGCTGGTTCAGGGATTCTCCTGTCACCTCTTCCACGGCTCTCTGGAGGAATGAAAATGCCTCTCCGGAGTACGCGTAGCGGGAATCGACGGGATAATGGAAAGCGATAGGGCTGGTTGCCCATTCATCTGCGACAGGGGAGTATGCCCAATTGTAAAGACCGCTGGTATGCGAGAGGATCATTCTCGGGGTGAGTCTTGCGGCCATTTTCTTGTCCACAAACCTGTCTATGCCAGTATAGCTGCAGACCGGGACGTCCAGCCCGATGATTCCCTCATCGGCAAGCCGCATGACAATGTATGAAAAGATAACCTTACTCAATGAAGCAGCCTGGTAAATATCCTGCTCACTGCCATTGGATGAATCAGATCCACTGACGATTGTCTGATAATCCCGTCCTTGCTGGAAGAAAGTCATCTGCAGGGATGGAATGGAATGCTCTTCGGCCAGCTGAGACATCTGGTCGGCAGAAATCTCTTTGTATTCCATCTGTGTCTTGCCGGAGCATGAGATTATCAAAGCAGCAGTCAATGCTGTCAAGACAGTTTTATGGAGCAGGGCACTTTTCATCATGAAGAACTATATTACAGCGTAAAATTAGTCATATATTTTGTATTTAGACCAAATCTACTTATTTTCACAATTCCTCATCTATTAACGAACTTGACAATGCTTGAAATCAACGACAGATTACCATCTGAATGCACCGATATATCAGAGGTGCGTAATGAGATCGACAATATCGACAAGGTCATTATCAGACTCTTGAGCGAGCGCTTCGAGTATGTCAAGGAAGTCGTGAAGTACAAGGAAAGGACTGCCAGCAGCATCGAGGCCTCAGGACGTCGAAATGCAGCTTTGAGCGATCGCCGCAAGTGGGCCGAGGACGCCGGACTGAACCCTGATGTCATCGAAGAGATCTACGACAGGCTGATCCGCTATTTCATCGAAGAGGAAAAGAGAATAATGAATATATAACGAACTTAAATAATGTATAGAAAGGAAATCAAGGTTCTCGACTGTACCGTACGTGACGGTGGTCTGATGAACAAATGGCAGTTCAGCAAGGAATTTGTCAAAGGAATATACGAGGCCAACGTCAAGGCTGGCGTCGACTATATGGAAATCGGCTACATCAGCAGCGCAGACCAGTTCCCACGCCCGGAGTATGGTCCATGGAAATTCTGTGCAGAGGATGAAATCCGCGAGATTGTCGGTGACAACAATACCGGCACCAAGCTCTCGGTAATGGCCGACATCGGTCGCGTACACTTCGATGACATCCGTCCCAAGGACGAAAGCGTGATCGACATGTTCCGTGTCGCTTGCTATGACTATCAGATCGACAAGGCAATCGAACTCGCTCATCATGTAATGGACAAGGGATATGAGGCCACCATCAACCTCATGGCCGTTTCAAAGGTCAACGACAGAGCTCTCGATCAGGTCCTCGAGGATGTCGGCAACTCAAGGGTCGGCACATTCTACCTCGTGGACAGCTTCGGCAGCCTCTATTCAGAGGATATCCACAGCCTCATGGACAAGTATCTCAATGCACTTCCGGGCAAGACCATCGGATTCCATGGCCACAACAATACCCAGCTTGCATTTGCAAACACCATCGAGTGCATCCGTACAGGTGCGAACATGCTTGACGCTACCATGCTCGGTATCGGCCGCGGAGCAGGAAACTGTCCTCTCGAGCTTCTCATCTCATTCCTCAAGAATCCTAAGTACAAGCTCGAGCCAATCATCAAGGCTATTCAGGATCATGTCAACCCAATGAAGAAAGAGATCGACTGGGGCTATTTCATCCCATACATGATCACCGGTTCCCAGAACGATCACCCTCGTTCAGCAATGGCTTGGATGGCCGGTCCGCAGAAAGATGACTACATTTCATATTTCGAATCAGTTGTAAAGAACAAGGAGGTCTAAAAGACCTCTTTTTTCAAATGGGAAAGATTGCAGTATATACATTCATGCAGGAAGGCGGGGCGGTTCCAGCCCAGCCATACAATGCTGCCGCCTGGAAGGAAAAAGGGTTTGACTTCATCTGTTTCGTAAGGAAGAAAGGTGATTTGCCCGACTATTGCGGAGCATGGTACATAGATGAATTGCCGATTTCGTGGGATGATGCCCTCCTGAATGCTGTGATTCCCAAGATAAACCCTCAATCTGTTCTTGAAGGCTACGAATACAGTCTTTGGCTTGATGGGAATGTGGCCATCACAGGCGATGCCATCTACGTGCATTGCCTTGAAATGCTGCAAAGGGGAGTGGTCTACGCCGATCTTGCGCATCCAAGCATAAGATCCGTATATTCGTATGCATGGAAGGTATGGAGACAGGGGCTTGAGCCATTCAAGGTCGTATGGAACGCCGTATCATTCCTCATCTGCAAGGGTATTCTCCCTGGAGCAGGATTCCATGACACATCTGTGATGTTCCGTGCCCATGAGAATGAAGCTGTACTTGAGTTCGACAGGTGGTGGTGGGAATGTCTGCTTCTTCGGGCAGGAAGCCACTATGACCAGCTGATGCATATCTTTGCGCTGATCGACACCCCATCATTGAAATGGGAACACATGAGCAGCGAAGGTCTCAGTTAATAATCTATAGTTCCCTTTTCTTTTTTACCAGACCTGTTATCTGGAATAATTGCTATATTTGATAGGTTTGAACCGATAACACGAACAATAACAAATAGCCTCATAAAATGAAAGAGACCGAAATCAATCTGTCCCGTCGATCCTTCGTCAAGACGGCTGCAGCTGGAGTCGCTGTGGTAAGCCTCAGCTCAATCCTTCCCGGAAATGTAGCAAACGCGAAAGAGAATGACCTCCCGTCAGACCTTCCAGCACCGAAGAAAGCCTCGAAGAAGAACGGAATCTTCATAGAAGGGGGAGATCTCAATCTTGACGGCAAGACCTTCGACCTTGAATTCGTACAGCCAGTAAAGCTTGCGGCTTTCAAGGATGGCAAGCCGCAGACTGAAGGAACCTGGAGAACTTCAAACAAGCATCTTGTCTCAGTCTCTCCTGACGGAACAATCCTCATGCGTGACGGCGTCGGTGGTTATGACGTTGACGTGACCTGGTCCCAAGGGGACACAAGCTATAAGGTTTCTTTCCATACCCAGCAGACAATAGGCGCTCATTGCATTACTGCCGATCTCCCTCTGACCAGGGGCCAGTTCATGATTATGCTTGCCGATTTCTTCGGATGGTGCCATTATAATGACGTGATGGACGACGGTACGGACATTGACGAGAAAGGCGAACTGATGAGCACTGAGCGTGTGAGAAACTACTTCGATGTCACAGGTGTCGCCGATTACGTGAAACCAATCGAATGCGCTCTGGACATGGGTGTACTCAAGGCAGAGTCGCCGGAAGAGTGTTTCTACCCACTGTCTGTGATGACGAGGGAGGACGCGGCTGTAATCCTTGCCAAGGCATTCCTCATGGATGCGCTCGACACAGATTACATATCTGATTTCCAGGATTCAGCCAAAGTCAGCAAAGAGGCCTATCAGGCTCTCAATTCGCTGATCGGTCTGAACTATATGCGCGGCATTACAGACACGCTAATCGGCCCGGACGAGGGCATATCAGCCACGGAAGCCAGGATCGCCATTGACAACATTTCCAGGAGAAGGGTATCTCCGGTATGGTCGATGCCTGTTTCTCACCGCAAGTTCGTCCGCTGCCGTCCGATATGGAAATGTCCTACCGATGGTGTGACCATCCACTGGAGAACAAGGGCATTCAACATATCCCACAAGGAGCTCGAGGGACTCTTCATCCAGGACAGAGGAGCCGGAGTAAAGCTTGAGGACAAGTGGGGAGAGTGGTATGATTACAGGCCGGACTACAGCACGGTGCCGATGTTCGGCCTGAACAGCAGCAAGGATCTTCCATACGACAGAATCTGGTTCTGTGTCGAGGTCGAGGCCTATGCGACCAAACCTGGCATGGAAGATGGCCCTGTTTCCAAGTTTGTCTGGAGAATCGACCGCCCGGCATGGCATGACTTCGCCTTCGACGTTCTTCACAAGGGCGACAGAAACTTCCCGACAGTCTATCGTTTCTTCGACAACTTCCAGGCTGCGGCCTACTACATCCAGGGATCGAAGTACGGCATCATCTTCGACGGACTGATGCCGACCAACACGACCATTTCACTCTATGACAGGGTCAAGGAACTTGCTACGACCGATTTCGCGTTCGTCCTTGGACACGAGCATGGAGACCATAACGGCGCAATGCCGTATGTATACGAGAAGGGTCACAAGGTTTACCTTTGCAAGCGAGTAGGCTCCAAGGGCAGGCCTTGGACCATCACCACATACGGAAAGGATTTCACCAGCTCGAACAGGAGCATCATCGATACAAGGACAGGAGCATACGGCGAGAATGCCATTGAGATCGACGAAGGATATGTATTCGATCTCGGAAACTGCAAGCTCAAGGTCTACCGCCTTCCTGGCCATGAGAACGCCTCGATGATTCTTCATGATGCCGAGCATGGACTCATTTTCGCATCCGACATCTATGGCGTGAACAGATACTGGACAGCTGACCAGTTCTCGGCAAGAGGAATGAAACAGGACCTTCTCATGTCGCTCCAGCAGCAGCTCATGGTCGAATACCGCAAGAACAACGGCCAGATCAAGGAAGTCTACACCGGACATAATAGAATCGGAGTAGGTGCAGAGTATCTTCAGGTCTGGGAGAACTGTCTCCAGAAGCTCGTCGATTACGGTCCTGATGCCGTAGAGGATGACCTTCGCGGCGACGGCGCCATCCTCGCCCAGGACGGAGATAACCTCGGTACACTCAACTGGACCGGATTCTCGCAGGAAGGAAAGATGAAGTATGTCGAGTATACAGGAAAGTATGACGGAAAGCCATTCTACCGCATCGAGGTGGACAACTCCGGAGAGAGCCCGCTGGTAGACAACAATCTCTTCTTCAAAAGATCGACCAACTCCGCGCTGTCCAATATCGTCATCGCTGACGGAGAACTCATAGGACATGATTTCCTTTACAGGACAGGTTTCTCCGACGCAGAGACAAAGCTCGACGACGGCGACTACAAGTTTGTCATCAAGAACAAGTTCGTCCCTTACGAGCACGACTACGAAGTCAAGGTAGGCGTTCTCCAGTCAAGCTGCACCATCGTGCCTGTCGCCATGACAAATCTTGTCAAGGCAATCAGGGTCAACGGCAAGGTCGTTTCAAGCAGATGTCCATGCAAGGTATCGACCATGTCTCCATGCGTGATCGAGGTAACTGCTCCTGATGGAGCGACAAAGACTGTATACACATTGAAATTCCGCTCATAATGCCACAGAGAATAACAGGAAAGACTGAACTTATAGGTCTCATCGCCAATCCGATAAGGACCAGCAAGTCGCCGATGATGCATAACACTGCATTCGAGGCTCTTGGTCTGGACCTCGTCTATATGGTGTTCGAGGTTGACAACACAAATCTCAAAGATGCCGTCCAGGGACTCCGTTCACTTGGTGCGGTCGGCTTCAACGTATCGATGCCGAACAAGACCGAGGTTATGAAGTATCTCGATGAGATATCGCCTGAAGCAAAGCTCTGCGGGGCAGTGAATACCGTTGTCAACAGGAACGGACAGCTTTATGGCACCAACACCGATGGAAAGGGATTCATGCTGGCGTGCAAGGAGAAAGGATTCGACATAATAGGGAAGAAGATAACCCTGATCGGAGCAGGAGGTGCCGCAACAGCCATTGCCATGCAGGCCGGTCTCGACGGTGTTGCCGAGATATCTATCTTTAATGGCAATGACAGGTTCATGGATAACGCCAAGGCCAATGCCGAAAGACTCAACTCGGAAACAAGCTGCAAGGCACAGGCGTTCTGTCTTGACGACACAGATGTACTCAGAAGGGAGATCGAGTCATCCGTCCTTCTTGTCAATGCTACAGGATGCGGATTCGGTGTGCCCGCCGGTCCATGCCTGATTCCTGACAAAAGCTATCTCAGGCCCGACCTGAAAGTGGTGGACATAATCTACTCTCCGGAAAAGACACACCTGCTTGAGATGGCCGAAGAGGTCGGGTGTGAGAACATGAACGGAGTGAGGATGATGCTTCACCAGGGAGCCGCCGCATTCAAGATGTGGACGGGCAAGGACATGCCATTCGCACCGGTAGAGGAGGCTCTGGTCCAGATTTCTTCACAGAAATAGCCATGGCGGTCAAAATCATCAGATGGCTTGACGAGCATCTCGAAGAAGCACTGCTTGCAATACTTCTTGCGGGCATAGCTTTCGTGGTGTTGTTCCAGGTCATTGCCCGATATGTATTCAGCAGCCCTCTTGGGTGGTCTGATGAGCTTGCAAGATATTTTCTTGTCTGGTCAACCTTCCTTTCTGCCAGCTATTGCGTAAGGCATCGTATTTCGATCAAGATTGACCAGTTCCAGAACTCGCTGAATGCTCCTCTGATTCCATGGGTGAAAATGCTTCGCCATACGATTGTCATTGCATTCTGTGTGATAATGATTCCATATGCCTGGAAGTATGTCGCTCAGGCGGCGTTCAACGGATCCACGAGTCCAGCTCTGAGAATACCGATGTATTATCTCCAGAGTGCTCCTCTGGCTGGATTCGTCCTGCTGGGCATACGCGTGGCGCAGGCATGGTTCCGTGAATTCAGGATATCAAGGTCGAATCTGCTTGAATCTCTCAAGGATACCGTAAAAGAAAAGGAGGAGAAGTCATGACGCTGCTTGTTATTCTTGTTCTCGTCGTTCTTCTTTGCCTTGCAGTTCCGATCGGTCTTGCAGTCGCAATCTCGTCAATGGTTCCTTCATTGGCATCGGATTCATTCACATTCTCGGGTGTGTTCGTACTTCGCTCAATGCTCGGAGGTGTGAACCAGACAACCTTGCTGGCGATTCCTCTGTTTGTAATGGCCGGAATCATCATGGCAAAGGGTAATGTTTCGCGCAAACTCTTCGAAGTCTTTGCCTACATGATAGGCAAGAGGACCGCGGGAATACCATGTGCCGTAGTAATAACATGTCTGTTCTTCGGCGCGATTTCCGGCTCGGCCCCGGCTACGGTTGCGGCAGTCGGATCCATGGCGATTCCATTCATGCTGGAACTGGGTTATGACAAGAAGTTTGCCGTGGCCCTTGTCGCTGTTTCCGGCGGCCTGGGTGTAATCATACCACCTTCAATTCCATTCATCCTGTACGCACAGGCCTCCGGAGCATCTGTATCGGATCTTTTCATTGCCGGTGTCATTCCCGGATTCATCATAGCATTCATCCTGATGGGATACTCCTACCTTTATTGCAAGGTTAATGGAGAAGACAAGGATTCGGTCGAGAAGGTCGTCGGACGCTTACGTTCCAACAGTTTCTTTAGTGTATTGAAAGAGTCGATATGGGCACTTCTGACACCAGTGATCATCCTCGGATGCATCTATAGCGGAATCACATCTCCGACAGAAGCCGCATGTATCGCAGTCTTCTATGCTCTCTTCATATCGATATTTGTCTACAAGACTCTCAAACCCGGAGATTTCTGGTCAATCTGTCTGGAGACGGTCAGGACCTATGCTCCTGTGATGTTCATTCTGGCGGCATCGGTTGCATTCAGCAGGATACTTACGCTGCTCGACGTAACGACCAGCATTTCATCCTGGCTTGCCGGAGACTTTACAAACAGGACAGTGATACTGATAGTCATCAACTTCATCATCCTTCTGGTAGGAATGGTGATGGATACTACTCCGGCTATCATGATCCTTACTCCTATCCTGCTTCCTGCAGCACAGATTTTCGGCGTGGATCCGATTCATTTCGGCATCATGATGGTCGTAAACCTTGCCATCGGATTCGTTACGCCTCCTATCGGCGTCAACCTCTTTGTCGCGTCAAGCCTGTCCGATGTGCCTGTGATGCAGCTCGCGCGCAAGGCGGCTCCGATGATAGTCCTCTTCCTTGCCGCACTTCTGTTGATCACATTCTGTCCTCAGGTCAGCCTCTGCCTGGTTTCCAAATAGCATGATTATGAAAAGATGCATTGAACTGATTGCCTTTGCCGCCATTGCTCTGGCCGTGACTTCCTGCTCGACGGGAATAAAGAAGTATGCATGGGTGTTAGGCACCGCAAGTCCGGAGAATACTGTCACTGGCATATTCGCCGAGGCGTTTGCATCCAATGTGGACAGCCTTTCCGACGGACGGCTCAAGGTCCGCGTGTATCACAACTCGCTGCTTGGCGGAGATACCGAGCTGATCGAATCCTGTCAATGCGGAGACATACCTTTCGTCGTGCAGAATACAGCCCCGGAGGTCAGCTACATGAAGAGACTTTGCCTCTTTGACCTTCCTTGCGCCTTCGACAGCCTGGAAACGCTTCACAGAGTGCTTGATTCGGACGGATTCATGGACAGGGTTAACCAGATCTACAACGACGCAGGATTCAGCCTACTCGCCATGGCAGACCAGAATTTCAGGGTCATGACAAGCAACAGGATGATATCGGACATGTCCGGCTTCAGAGGTATAAAGATTAGAACGATGGAAAATTCATACCACATGGATTTTTGGAACGCCGTGGGAGCCAGCCCGACCCCGATGGCCTTTGCAGAACTTTATGTCGGTCTTGAGCAGCATACGGTAGACGCCCAGGAAAATCCGTACGAGGTCATCTGCTCAAATGCTTTCTATGAAGTTCAGGACTATGTAATCGATACCCGTCATCTTCCTCATCTGCTCGCTCTGGTTGTAAACAAAGATTTTCTTGAGAGCCTGGAAGCAGAAGACCGTGCTATCGTTGAACAGGCCGCAGCAATCGCACGCGATACAGCAAGGAAACAGTCTCTCCTGCGTGCCCAGTCCCGAATTGACGAAATAGTATCATCTGGAACGACCATAATCCCTGTTTCAGCTGAAATGAGAAAGGATATGAGAGACGCTTCTTCCGCATTGTACGAGAAGATTCGTCGTGTCGTAAACGATGACGAACTATTCAGTTCATACATCTCTCAGTAATAAAAAAACAGCCGTGGCGATTAACCACGGCTGTCATATTATAATACCTGACAGTCTTATTTGGTGAAGACGTCCTTGACTGCGAAGAAGAATTAAGTGTTTCATATGAGATTAGTTTTCACCGACAATATAGCAAAGTTTTTTCTATCGCTGACGTCGTCAACGCTATATGATGTCGTATTATTGTATATTTGTGTCTGGAAATCACTGCATGTAATAACAAGCCGCCAATGCTGAAAAACGAAATGATACTTGCATCAATCTTCTCCTGGTTGATTGCACAGGTGTTGAAGAGCATCATTGATGCTTTTCAGAACAAGCGTTTCGATCCGGCACGTCTTATCGGAGATGGCGGCATGCCGAGCGGACACTCAGCCACCGTCACCGCCCTCGCGACATCTGCTGCCCTATGTTATGGCGGTACATCAGCGGAATTCGCGATCAGTGCCATTCTTGCAGTCGTTGTAATGCATGACGCATCCGGCGTCCGCCTGGAAAGCGGCAAGCAGGCCAAACTCATCAATGAACTGCTCGAACACCTTCACCTGATGATTCAGGAAAAGAAACTGAAGGAGATTCTCGGACATACTCCATTGCAGGTACTTGCCGGAGCACTGCTCGGCATCATCGTATCTCTCGTATTTCACTACGGCGTAATGGCGTAATCACTGTGGATCTACAAGCAGCTTAATGTCATAAACGAGAAAACCACCTTTGCAGGTGGTTTTCATAACAGTATTTCAGATATCGCTACTCGATCGGACGGTAGCTGAAGTTCTTCACGGTTGCGCCCTCGGAAACAAGAATTGCAGGACGGAGAGCGAAGAAGCCCTGGAAGTTGTTGTGATGGTAGCCTGAAACATCGACATTGCTGTCTACGACAGTCCAGTTCTCGCCGTCAAGACTCTTTTCGGTAGTAGCTACATTCTTCTCGTTGCGGATGCGGAGGAAGAAGTGCTTTGCTGTATCCTGGAGACCAAGGTAAGCTTCCTCGTTGTAGAAGAGATACAGACCGCCCTTGGCGTTGTCTGCGAGCTCGAATTCAGCACAGATCTCGTATGAACGGTCAACGGCTGTGATTGTCCAGAGATCATCGCCCTCGAAGCCAGGCTCCCACTTGGACCACATGATAGGATTGCTGTAGTCGCGGAGGACTGCGTACTGTGCGCTTCCTGGAACATCCTCTACATAGTCGTTCTCAGGGTTGGCAAGCTTTGGCCAGCCGTCCTCTGTCCATTCGATGCTCTCGATGATGGAGGTGCGGCCGAGGGTATGATAGCTGTTGCGGTATGAGTGGTATACGATGTACCAGTTGCCTTCAGCGTCGTCAAAGATGGTTCCGTGACCCTTTGACCACCACTCCTCGTCAGCGGAATAGGTGTGGACGAGAGGATTGTCAGGCATGTTCTCCCAAGGACCGAGAGCGGACTTGCTGCGGGCTACGACAACCATGTGGCTGGTCACAGGACCTGCTGTGCCGCCTTCAGCTGTCACGAGATAATAGTAATCGCCGCGCTTGAAGAGCTTCGGGCTTTCGAGCCACATGCCTTCAGTCTCCCAGTCGGCAGGGAATACCCAGCCGTCATAGAGCTTCTGGCGCTCACCTGCGGCTGCAAGACCGTCATCGGTAAGCTCGACTGCGAAACAGTTGTTGGTATAGAGATACTGCTTGCCATCCTCTGCGTAAACGTGGCCAGGGTCGATACCGCTTGCGGCAACCCTGATAGGCTCGCTCCAAGGGCCGGCAGGAGTGTCAGCCATCACGACGTAGTTCTTTCCGTCGCTGGTAGGGTAGTAGATGTAGAACTTGTCGCCAACCTTGCAGATCTCAGGAGCGAAGATTGAATAGTCCTGATCCTGGACTGCGCGTGAGATCGGCTCCCAGTTCACGAGGTCGGTAGAATGCCAAACAAGCAGACCTGGATAATATGTGAACGACGAGTGGGTCATGTAGAAATCGTTGCCTTCGCGGACGATGGAAGGATCAGGGTAGTCTCCCGGAAATACAATTTTCTTGATCAGAGTTGACTCTGATGCAGTGTTCTTTGGTGCGCATGCAACGAATGACAACGCAGCCAAAGCAGAGAGAATCAAAGTGTTCTTTTTCATATAGATAGTGATTATTATTTCATTTTGACAGCCATACGGTTGAGAGCGTCCCATGCACGGGCAGGGAGGATTGCATGCCAGAAAAGCAGCATGCCTGCTCCACGGCCGGGATTGTAGCGGCAGCGTGGACGTCTGGCATTTACCGCTTTCCTTATGCATCTTGTGACAGCTGAAGGGCCTGAAAAGAGATTTGAACGGTAGGCATAGTACATGAGCGAAGCCTCTCTTGCCGCGCTGGGCTCATAGACTGTCCCTTTGGAAGACTCAACCAGATGGTCGGCGGCGATAATGCCCCAGTCGGTATGGATTGCTCCCGGCTCGATCAGGACTACATCGATGCCGAATGGCTTCGCCTCGATCCTGAGCGCATCCGAGAACGCCTCGACCGCATACTTGGATACATGATACCAGCCACCATAGGCAAGGCACATCCTGCCGGCAACGGAAGCAATGTTCACGATACGCCCTGAATGCTGTTCACGCATGATCGGAAGGACTTTCTTCGACAGGCTGGCGAGGCCGAAGACATTGACCTCGACCTGGCGGCGCGCTTCTTCCATGCTGACGGTCTCGATGGCTCCGAAATAACCATAGCCGGCATTGTTCACGACGACATCGATACGTCCTTCATTTTCCATGACGGTATCGACAGCGCTCTGGATTGTCTCATCTTTTGTGACATCCATTTCGAGAATCTTGACGCCATACTGTTTCAATGGCTCCATAAGGTTAGTGCGACGTGCTGCTGCATAGACGATATGTCCCTGTTGCGCCAGAGTCTTTGCGCTGTCAAAGCCGATTCCGCTGCTTGCTCCAGTTATTATGATGACTTTGCTCATGGTTGAATGATTGATTTTGTAAATCTACGAAAGCTGCACTCCAGTAATACGGTCAATAATTGCACAGACGCAGGAATCCGACCAGACATTCTCGGCAGTTTCAACCATATCTATGATTGTATAGATAGGAAGGATAATGCCCATGATTCCGATAGGTGCGCCCTGGCCGGACATCAATGAAAGAGTCAGGAAGAAACATCCCATCGGGACCCCGGCATTGCCGATCGCAGAAAACACAGACAGGAATAACCACAGGAGAATGGTCGGAAGAGTCAATTCAACACCACCATTCTGAAGCACGAACAGGCTGGTCACAAGAATGAAGGCTGCACATCCGTTCATGTTGATGGTGGTACAGATTGGAAGGACAAAACGTGTCACTTTGCTGTCAGCGCCAAGCCTTTCCTCCGCAGACTGGATAGTCACAGGAAGAGTAGCTGCTGAACTCTTGGTAAAGAGTGCCATCATTACAGCAGGGCTCATTGCCTTGAAGACCTTCAGTGGGTTGAGCTTATTGAAAAGCAGGAAGAGAGGGAGTATGACAGCGAACTGGATCAGGTTGCCTCCAAGAATCACCGCGACATACTTACCCAACGAACCAACTATCACACCTGAAGATATCTGTGCACTCAGCTGAGCCGCGAATGCAACGATTCCAAGAGGAAGGGTCCATACCAAAGCCTTGATCAGAGTAAAGAATACTTCCTGAAGTCCAGTCAAGGTCTTTACAAGGGACTGCTTGTTCTCGCTATCAGCCATGAACGCCAATGCAAGGCCAAAGGCAGCAGCGACAAGAAGGATACTCAGCACATTGCCTGATGAAAAAGGAGTGACAATATTGTTCGGGATAACGTTGATCAAGTAATCCGAATAGCTCTGGGCCTCCATACCGACTGGGATGTCACCCTGTGCTTTGGAAATCACTTCAGCAGGGAGCAAACCGGGAGAAACCACAAGATATAGCAGCAAACCCACGACAGCTGCCGACAACGAAGTCAGGAGTGTGTACTTGAGAGTATGCAGGAATATTCTTCCTGTCTCTTTCTTGGTTCCGAGCATGGCCAAGGTCGTGATGACCGCCAAAGCGATTGTAGGCACTGCCAGGAACTGGAACAGACGGGTATATATGACTGCTACAACATCGAAGACTCCTTGGAGCCATTCAATGTTGAATGCCCCAAGGAATGCTCCAATCAATAGTGCACCAGTCCAGATCAGGAACTTTTTCATGCTGTAAAGGTACTATTTCTTTCTATAATGGTACGCGCTGAGTACACAATGTTTCAACTATTCGTCTTCCTTGATACGCTTTCCCAAATTGCTCCGCAACCGCAGGACGGGCATATAACCCAGTCGGCATGGAGATATTGCTATCGGAGAGCTTCAATCACCTTATCCAGCGAATCGCAGACATCGGTGAATCAGTTATGGGTCTGATAGAAGAATCAAAAGTCCTCAATCTCTGCATACTTGGACCAGTAGAAATATGCTTCCGGATTACCAATCAGCATCTTCGAGATTGCAGAAGGCAAATTCTTTTCAGACTTGACTATAGGTTGATCGCTATTATATTTCTCAATTCCGGTCAGATCATGCTTCAAAACAGCTGCCAAGTACGCAGCCTTGGCAGCATCTGCGCTAGCCTGCTCGATATAGTACTTGCCCAGATACATGAAGCTCTTGAGCCTATTTATTCCATTCTGGAGCGCTTCAAAATCACCATTCCCGGATTTGCCTCTTGTGGCAAGGCACTTGGCTGTTGCAATAGTATCATCCAACGACAGAAGGGAATCGGCAGGAAGATTCCTATATGACAATTCCACTGGGACGATTCTACTGTATGCAGTTTTGATGCAGCCAAGATCTGTGGCGGCATCAAACAGACGACCGACATCATACAGCTGCTTAATAATCTCAAGGTTTTTATTCAGGCCGTTCTTGATGTATGGTATTCCAGAAGTGTTGGGAGCAAAGGCAGTAAGTTTATCGCCAAGGATGTCGTCGGCGGATGGTACATTGACCTTTACTGGTTCGCCCTCCCATTTTACAAAAGGGTTCTCAAGGCTCAAGCTATTAACCTTCTTATAGTGAGTATCTTCATAGAGGACATCAAGAAGGATGTACTCATTGCGGTTCATACCGCTCTTGTAGGCAATC
This sequence comes from Bacteroidales bacterium, assembly GCA_024398125.1. Taxonomy (GTDB): domain Bacteria; phylum Bacteroidota; class Bacteroidia; order Bacteroidales; family UBA932; genus Cryptobacteroides. The sequence continues at coordinate 5,287 of JAKSJO010000028.1, read as the reverse complement.
TGATAATGAAATTTTGAGTGAGACTTCGGAATGTCGGTAGAGCGCTGCTCTCGGTATTCTTCCTCCTTGCTCACAAATCCATATTCCTCGAACTTCTCCAGATACTTGGTTATATCTGTCCCCGGCGGGCAGATGATATCCACGTCGATGCTCAATCTGTGCAGCTGCTGACCAAGGATCAGCATAAGCGATGTGCCTCCCTTCCAAACGAAAGGGCATCCCGATTCCACAAGGAGCTCCACCAATGAGAATGCGCGTATAACCTTCTCGATGAGGTTCTTGTCAGGATATTTCCTTTCGGACGAAACACTCTCAATCCATCCCTCTGTAAAACACTCTTTACTTATCATAATTCAGTCCGTTTAGTTCATCTTCGAGTTCTTCTCTTACTCCACGTCTTCCTGCATAGCGAAGAAGCTTGGTCGTGTTCAGGGAATACATATTAGAGGCATTCTCAAGCATTCTCAAACATTCCTCACCGGCCAGGTAATCAAAGTCCTTGTCCCTTCTTATATCTACCAGCAACTTCTCTAAAGTCGGTCCTGGAACGCCATCCAATGTTGCCAGGGGAGAGTCGGATACCATTGGCCTCACGATGATTGCAGGCGTAGATATGTCTATGTATTTGTAGAATTCGTCCTTGCCCGGTTTGTAAAACACCTTATACTCTTTTTCCTGCAAAGCATGGAATACAGCTTCGGCAACAGATCTGTCGGTTTCAACGTATGTCAATGCGTTGTAAGAAAGATGGTGCTGAAGAGGGGACAATATCTCACCATCATATACGCAGAATGGCGCATAGGGGAAAGCCTCTTTCAGTAAAGAGTACAGTTGTCTGGTGTCTTCTTTGACCTGATATGAGAACTGTGGTTTTTCGGCTAGCTTATACAAACCTCGTTTTACCCTGACTATAGCTCCTTTGGAAACAAGCTGAACTAGCGACCACTGCATATACTGCCTGCTGATTACCTTACTTGAGTTATAGAGGTCGGCAGGAGAAAAAAGTGGAGTGGCCTGAGCGAACTCGATAATATGCTGTTCAACTTTTGTCATACCACTGCAAATATATCTATATTTCGTCAATATTCAAGAGAATTGACAATAAATAGATAACACCGCGATCCATTCTTCTGATAACATGCTCAAATTGCAACGGCTTTCACGATTTTGCTGACGTCAGCAAAATTGGATAGAACGTCGCCAAAGGCCGTTTTGCATGCATCTTTGGCTTTTTCTATTACGGATTCGAAGTTGCGCCATTAAGCATAGCATATTATCTAGCAATAATCAATTCCTAGTCAATATCAAAAATACGAAAAAGCCTCGGGCGAAACAAATCGGAAGGGTAGAACAGCAGCCGGGATGGGCTACATGCTGCCCGCTGTCAGTTCCTTATTCGTAGTCCTCGACATCTTCAGGCTCACCGCTCCAGCCGCATTGGTCACAGAAGTACACAGAGCCGTCCCAGTAGGCGTAGCAGCCACAGGAAGGACATGGAACCCAGTCGGGGAGAGATTCGGTATGATTGTCGTTGTTCATCGTTTTGATAACCCTAGTTCTTTCATTGCCGCCTCATAGCGCTCCTGGGCGGCTTTGAGCATCGCGCGGTGCTCCGCATTACGTTCGCGCCTTTGCGCCTGTTCTGAGGTATAAGAAGCGCCATTATTGCGAATCTGCTCGGCAAGGGAGGGGAGAGTGTCGTTGCGTCGGTCCTTCTTAAGCTCGCACTCCCATACGGTGACGACCTTCCATCCCATGGCCTCGAGCGTCTGGACGGAAAGCTCGTCACGCCTTATGTTGTTATGGATCTTCGTCTGCCAGAAATCCGCGTTTGACTTTGGACGCGTGGCATAGCGGCAGCCGATGTGCCCATGCCAGAAACAGCCGTTGACGAAGATGCATGTGTGATACTTCGGCAGCACCACGTCCGGACAGCCAGGCAGCTTCTTGACATGGATGCGGAAACGGAACCCCGCCGCATGGAAATACTGACGCACAAGCACCTCGGGCTTCGTGTTCTTGGCCCTGATATGCGACATGCAATTGTGCCGCTGCTGAGGTGTCATCGAGTCAGGCATGGTGTATTGCTATCGTAGTGCTTCAATCACCTTGTCCAGCGAGTCGCAAACATCGGTGAAGAGGCCGTACATCAGTTCAGGCTCGACCTTTTCCGGCAGATAGGCGACAACCTTCTTGCCCCGGCCGGCAAACCATCCTGCCTCGGTATGGGCCGAACGTCCACAGGGGAGTACGAGGACACAGGCATCACATGACTCCAGCGCCTCGACATCATTCCTAAACTGCTGTTTTGCGAGCGGATTGTTGTTCAGTTGCTCACGGTATTCAGCCGGAGTCCATTCCATGTAATCCTCGGAGATCATCGACCACTTGAAGCCGTCTCCGGTCGGAGGATTGCGGAAGTCGTACACGTCGAAACCCGCAGCACGCAGCCGCTCAACAGTCTCAGGGTAATATTTATTGCGCCATGAAGAGGCGATGTATAGTTTCATGATTTGGGATTGATTTGTTTCAATGATACTCAGTTTTGAACATTCGGCTTTCTACGTGGGTCTACGGGTGTGGTGTTTCTCAGCAGAAATGAAAGCTTGCAGTCCTTCATATGCTTACAAATATAGATAAATATACTAATCATTTATGACAACAATGAGATAGTCCTTAATGTGAGGAGAGTACGTAACCCCGGCAGATTATCACCCCTGTGGGGCTGGGGGCATGGAAGGATGGGAGTCTGCAACCGTAGGGGAGCGTAGGATGCTGAGCTTGACCACTTCACTTACTACATGCGCTTCTCGCTGATTTTCGCTAAATTTGCACAAAACACATTGACACCATGCAGCAACTCATACAGATTCTTGAAGGCTTTGAGACCAATAGGATAACTGATCTAGAGAAATACGATTGGTCGACCTTATCTGAGCATGATCGAACTGAGAAAGTATCAGAATGGGCAATGCCAATAGCCGAGAAGATTATTAACGGTGGTTATTTCAAGCTTACTGACGGATATTGCATACGAATAGACACTTTGGAGCTCTATTATAATGAAGAAAAAGATGGTGGCCTGAAAGATCCTATAATGTACCACACTAACGACCGAATACCCCAGTACGTGCGAAAGGTCAAAGGCGATAAGTATCAATACTTTTCATTCGGATCACTGCATCTTCACACATCCGGTATAGACATAACTTTTGAAAACGAATCGGAAGAATATCGGGCTTCATTTCTGATTAGAGGATTTTCAGTATTCGATAAAATATCTGCACAACCGCTTTTCAAAGAGGATTGTTCAACAAAAATTTACGATTTCATGTTCCCTGATGGCATAAACAGTGAGAACCTTGCGAAAATCCACTGGGAGCCATTCGAATGGGGGGCTGAGTTCACCGAACCAACCGGAAGGCAGAACGTCTTTGAATATGAAAAGGATGAAGCGGGCATGTATAAACCGAATAATACCAGAACTGCTTTTATACCGACAAAAGTTAGGTGCAAACGCAAATGGAAGTTCAAGCACAAATAAACGATTAACGGCAACCCACAACGGGCGGCCGTCTTTGGTTACTACCGGATGCCTTACGGCAGGTCGCGGTCCGGAGTGTCGTATAAAGTCCAGCTGGCGCAGTTGAGACCACCTTCGTAACAGATGAGGTCTGTTGCATCTACCATCTCGATGCGGCCATCGTACTGAGGCATGTGCCTGGATATCTGCACGTATGCTTCCTGATCTTCAGGGATACCGAATTTCGGGAGAATCAGCACCTTGTCAGTCTGCAACCAGTTGATGTAGGCCCAGCTGTACTTGTGCGGTTTGAATGCCTTGAAGTTGAGTTCATGCACGTTCTTGAAATGAGCCTTCAGGATACGTCTGAACCTTGCTGCCATGTCTGGATCAAATTGGGCATAATTGGTCATGAGCACCGTATCATCGTCGATAATGCGCACGATTCCGTCAGTGTGGCCATAGATTTCGTTTGAATCCCATGGAAGGATGATGATTTCAGCGCCGAAGATCCATGTCAACTGCTCCAACAGTTTTAACGGAGCATAATGGGGATTCTCTTCGAACATCTTTGATGTCATGATTACCTTGCCGTAGCCCGAGATGATGTTGCCGCCGTCAAGTTTGAAATGTCGGCAATCATGAAGGTATGATGTGCCAATGTACCGTGATGCAAGGGTGTTGACAGTGATTGACGCCTTGTGCTCCTCCGTATCCAGCAGGTAGTCCGGCTCATATCTGAACAGGGTGAACCTGTTGCCCATGATTTGGATAGGCATATAATCTCGGCACCAGATGTCCTTAGTGCCTTCAATAAGCCCGCATCTCACACCGTATCGGGTGAGAGTATCTTCCAGTCCTTTGAACGTCTTAGGGCAACGCTCTGGTAGGAGTCCTGAGAAGTACACCATGTTGTTGCATTCCTCATTTACCATCGCATTACTCATCAAAAGGTGGTTCTACTTCATTGTACTCTTCATCGGACTCCCATGGAAGCCTGGGCTTCTCCATTCCATCGGGATAGGCCTCTTCAACAACGCGTCCGTCATGATAGGTAACCTTGACTCTATAGCACGGAAATTGGGCTTTGTCCAACTCTTTTCCACCAGCCTTGGGAGCTTTCTTTATCTCCTCGGCGGTGTACTTTGTTGTTTCTTTGTTTTCCATAAACTGTAATAGAAAAATTAGTTAATAAATAATTGTAAACTAACTAGTTACGCGCAACTATTACGGCGACAAAGATAAGACTGGAAAATGCAGTTCGCCAAACTTTTTCTACTAAAAATTGTTAAAGTATCCGAAAGAGTTATTTATTTGATAATCAATAATCTATAATATGTTATTTATAACTTTTATCAACAACTTATAACATCAAAATCAGAGACTATGGACAAGAATACATTCGAGATGATTCCCGGCCTGATTGGCGAGATTGCTGAGTTGCTTCGCAGCATTGACACGAAGCTGGACAAACTGACTGCAGAGACGGAACCCGCAAGCGCATTTCCGGAATGGTTGAACATCAAGGACCTGACGGCTTTCTTGCCGACGCATCCTGCTGCACCTACGATTTATGGGTGGGTCAGGGAGAACTTAATTCCGTACTACAAGAGGGGGAAGCATCTGTTCTTCAAACGGTCAGAGATTGAGACATGGATGTCCGATACGCGCAATAAGACAGATGAGGAGATTGAAAGGGAAGCGATGGAGTATTGTGCCAAACACCCGATAGGTGGCGGTCGGAGAAGGTAGGGAAGCCCTCGG
>JAKSJO010000027.1 GCA_024398125.1 Bacteroidales bacterium | reverse complement strand
ACGTCATTCACCACTTTGAGTGCCTCAATAACGGCCTTGAGCAAAGTCGTTCGGCGACGAAGAAGTTCAGAGCGTTGGCGCTGGTTCCATTCTCCTGAGAAGCTCTGAGCAGTATAGTCTCCCACTTCCACAGTCTTGCGCTTTATGGTCGTCTTTGCAACATAATTGGCAGGAAGATTCTCAGGATTCAGGTTCGGATCTTTGAGGATAACCTCCTCGTTCTCTGAAGTCTTTGCTACACCCTTTATCAAAGGTGTTTCCCAAATCTCGCGCCCTTCGTAATCGGAGTCCGTAGTGCGAGTCCATTCCTCAGCATCTGAACGAACAGGAATGGCATTGAATATCTGCTCGAACTCCTCTCGCATAAGGAACGACTTCAGGCGCATAAGCTCTATGGCGGTCAGCTCGCCAAAATTATGTCCCTCGACAACGAGCGGCACCTTGGCTGCTCCAATGCTATTGGTGCGTTCGATGGTGAACAGATCGTTGAGATGAGCTGAGAGTTCCTTTTGCAGAGCTTCAATCTTCTCATCAACTGTAGATACGACTCGTTTGTAACCTCTTTTGGAAGGGTCGTCTGCATATCCTTCACGCGCGGTGTAGGTTTTCTTCACTCCAAGGAAATCGCTCGAGCACTTCTTGAAGCAGGTGGCAAGTTCCTTCAGACTTTTTGTGCATTGCGATGCACTTTGCTCGACCACTGCGAGCATTGCGTTCAATTTTTTCATGATGATGCTAAAGTATGATCGTTTCACCCTTATAGTACCAGGTAAAGCTGAAATGTTACAGTATGGAAGGATTTTTTTTCATAATTAGTTCTGTGCAATTACTCCCCATATCCATCCTGCATCTCCATATCCGCCTCACCCTTGTCCATCAGTTCGGCTTCTTTCCCAAGGAAACGGAGAGTCTTGAGCTTGAAGCATTCGTTTATTGGATCGTTGTCGATTCGGAGACATATGCCTTCGCGAGGGACTTTGTTGTGGCAAAGGGGCTCGTTCTGTTCCATGCCGAAATGCATGATGTCGTTTTTCATGACTTCAAGAAGGTTCTCATGCCAATGGTCAGTGGTGTCGAGCGATGGATAAAGTTCTGGCAATGTGCCATGATATAGAATCGGAAGAGGTATGATACGGGTCGCACCTTCATTGCCATCGGCTTTCATTCGCGTAACCAGGCCGTCAGAGAAGTCCTGCACCTCAGAAATATTGAGTTCGCGCTTCCTTCCACCCTCATCTATGCTGACACGATAGATCATCAGACGGTTTTCTCCTGGCTGACAGCCATAGTCATAACCCTTTTGAATCATCTGGCTGAGACCGCCAACATATCCCACAATTTCGCCATAGAGCGTGTATCCCTTGGGGATGTATTTGGCCAACAATGCATAGTATTCTCCCCAAACATCGGTTTCGTAATATCCAGGGCGAACCTTGTCGTTGTAGTACTTATTCTTGACAACTGTTCGGGAGGAATATACCACATCGTAGGCAGTCTTCGTGAACTGCAGCAACTTTGGCAGATGCGTGAAACACCTCGCATACAAGCCTCCCCAACGAGGTTGGAGCGTGCGTACATTGCCAATCACGAAACTGGTTCCATGCATCTTGCAACTGATGCTCACCACATCGGTTGGTCTCAAACGACCAATTTCACGATTCAGTTGCTGTGTCTCGTAGTGGAAAAGAAACTCACCAGGGATTAGACGGTCGAACCTCGGCTCTATCTTGTGTTTGCCCGTACCAGTATGATGTGTATTCTCTTTTCGCATAGGTACATACGCCTTTACGAAGAGTTCACCTGCAATGGTATCGAAGTCCTCGCCAACATGCTCTTCCACATTCAGCTCGCTCATCTTCGGACACCATTTCACGAAGTTCTCTTCTGAAAACAGGATACCCATTGACAAAACACCTCGCAGCTTCACCATGCGTATGCGCCCGTATTTATTGATATATCCCTTCTGCTCCGGATCGGCATTCATCGTCTTGTCCTCATAGAAACTGTTGATGCTTAGGAAGTCTCCATTGATCTGACATTCGTTCGACACGTAGAACATCACATTCCCTTCCATCACCTGATCCTTTCGCACCACAATGGTGCGGCCCTCTATCATCACCTGTCCCAGGAAGTCTGAGCCCTCGATGGGTTGCACTTCGCCGATTCGCACAATCGTACAGCAGTACTCCTGCTTGAAATTTTCTGATTTAGATATTAACTCGTTCATATTCTTCGTTTTGTGTTGTTTTTACCATTATCATTTTTACCACTATTACCTCACCTCCTGCCGATAATTCTGCATCGCATAGGAGAGAAAGTCGTTCGAGCCGGCCTTCTGGACGGCCGCCTCGTAGATGTCCTCGATGCTGATGAGGGCATGGTCATAATCAATCGATCTTTCCCCAAGCTGTCGTGACAGACTCCCATCTATTCCAACGTCAAACCGGAGGTCTGGAGATTTTGAGTTGTACTCGTCTAATTTGCCATGGCAATGGCCATGGAGCATGAGGCTGCCATAGGGCTTGTAATTCCATGTGATCAGCGGGTAGTGGCACAATACAATCCGTAGGTCTCTTTCCAGAAACGGGCATCTTGTCGGCTTTATGACAATAGTTCGAAGAGGAACGATGCTCGCGAAATAGCTTGAATATGTCTTGACACTTCCATCATGGTTTCCTGTTATGAGATGCTTTCGCCCCGGCAGTTTCTCGAGCAGTTTTCTGGCATCGTCATTCTTGTAGAAGGTCAGGTCTCCAAGAATGTAGATGTCGTCCTTCTTGTCCGCAGTCGATTTCCAGAGATTCAATAGCCATTCGTCATGCTCTTTGATTAGCCCTTCTGCGGCAAATGGCCTGTTGGATTCGTGCCTGAGTATGTTTCTGTGGCCGAAATGCAAGTCGGCAGTGAAAAATATCCTGTTCATATTGTTATACGTTTCACCCTATAGTACCGGCGAAAGCCGAAATGTTACAGCTTTTGCGAATTTCTCGTAATAAAAATATATTACTATATTCGCTTTCGAAAGATTGAGTTTATGGTTAACGTTGAGTATGCAGAGGTGGTGGCGCTTGTTCTGGATGAAGAAGCAGATATCGAGTCTCGTGACAGTGCTCTTTACAGGGTGCTGACGGAGGCTTTGAGGCCAAGGCTTCAAAGGCGGTTCCGGCAGTATGAAAGGAAGGCTCCTTTCGCGTTTGAGGATGCATTGCAGGAGTATTTCCTGTATCTGAGGGGTGATGAGGACAATGCTTATTCCAAATTCAGAGAGATCAAGGATGTATCAGCGGCTGATGTCTGGCTGCTTGTAACGTTCAGGAATTTCGTAAGTAAGAAGACGCGTTATGGAATGCATGCCGTTGCCATGGATTTGTCCAATTTGTCGGATCTATCCTTGTGGCAGCAGAACGAAATGCAAAAGGTGCTCTCCACCATGATTGCGTATTGCTGCCAGGAACTGCCTCTTGTCCAACGTTTCGTTTTCATGCGTATGATTCTGACGTATCTTGACAAGAATCGCGCACTTCCGCAGAAAGATGTGGCCTTGGTTCTGGGGCTAAGCCATATTTATTACAGGGTTTTGTGCAACAGGGTGAAGAGTTTTGCAATGCAGGTGAAAGAACGCATATTCAGGGGTGAACAGTTGCTGCTGACCAGGGAGGCTCTTGAGATGAGAAGCAGACTGGATGCGGATTTCAGCGGCTGGTATGACCTATTGTCATGCTATTATGCCGAAACGATTGATCAGTTCACTCAGGCAGAGGAGATTAATTCCCTGCGTTACCGTTGTGGCTCGGATTCTTCGGATATGATTCTGCACGATGGAGGAGTGTCTGACTGGATATATACATACAAAGCAGCCTCTGTTAGAGACTGCTTTGTAGATTTGCCCACGTGAGCGGAATTGCTTTGGTGTGCCAGGGCAACGTATGCGGGACTTCGCGCTTTCATCGTAAGCCCAACCACTCTCACGATTTGTATTGCAAAGTTATAGCTTTTTTCTTGATAAGCAATAAAAGTAATGAAAATTTATTACTAGATTTGCATTAAGAAGATTGATAATATGAATAGGACGGTATTTGAGGCGCATGGAGAGGAACTGATTGCTCGTGCAGGAATGACAAAGGCGGAGTTCGCCCGAAGGATGGGGATACAGAGACAAAACGTGAAGTCGTTATTCCGCTCTCCTAAATTGGAGACCGTCCAGAGGACTGCTATTGTCTTGAATCTGCCGCTTGAATATCTGATAGGATATGTAAATCCTGTTGATTTTGATGAAGAACCGTTTTCCAACGTTATCTGCGAACCGGATTTCCAGTACATTGGTGATGCTGAAAGTGACGAATCGCTCCATATACGACCTGAGGATATTCCAACAGGGAATTCTGTTGAGGAGATGCGTACACGTAAAAAGCTGATCTGGCGCTTCTATGAGCAATGGAAGACGGAACATCCTGAACTTTCTGTATACAATAACAGCATAAAGGAAAACATTAATATCAGGCATATCTCCATTGAAGAAACATCTGGTCACGCGTCACTGACATATCTCTCGACTCTGGCGGTTCTTCAACTTGACCAGATTCTCCAGAATGCCAAACTTGTAAGCGAGAAACATGTCAAAGGTGCTACACATAATCAGAGGATGTTCACAAAGATTATACTTATGGAGCACTATATTGTAGGAATCGGCCGTGTAAAGCTTACAGTTGGTGTAAGGCGAAGCGACAATACCAAGGTCCAGTACTGTATCACTGCAATCGAATCAGGAATATAAGTCTGAGAATGACTATTGAAAACCATCCATTGGAACCTTTTCTCCCGGCGAATGCAAGAGTGCTGTTTCTGGGGAGTTTCCCTCCGCCGAAGGCAAGGTGGAGCATGGAGTTCTACAGGCGCTTGCTCGGTCAATGCGGCTGTCGGCAGTGAAAAATTTTTCTTAAATTTGTTCGATGTTGGATTAACTCATGACCCACGAAGATGTCTGGTTCAAATAGTATAAGGTCCTGAGCAAATACAGTAATAAGAATATTTATGAGATCGGCAATTTATGGAGCGGGTTCTTTGGGAACCATCCTGGGAGCATACATCACCAGAGCGGGCGAAGCCATAGACCTCGTGAACCGCAACAAGGCTCATGTGGAGGCTTTGAGAGCCAATGGCGCGCATGTCACCGGCACAGTGGAATTCACACAGAAGGTTAATGTCCTGTTCCCTGACGAGATGTCAGGTCTGTACGACATAATTCTTCTGATGACCAAGCAGCAGCAGAACCGCCAGGTGGTAAGCATGCTCAAGGAGCATCTTGCCGATGATGGCGTCATCGTCACCCTTCAGAACGGCCTTCCGGAGCCGGAGATCGCCGAGATAGTGGGGGAGCAGCGTGTCATAGGCTGCACAGTGGCGTGGGGTGCCACATTGCTCGGTCCGGGCGTCAGTGAGCTTACGTCGGAGCCGGACAGTCTCAGCTTCAGCATGGGCTATTTATCGACTCAGGAGCCTAACCATGCCCAGGACGTAAAGGTCCTGTTGGAGAAAATGGGCACTGTGGTGCTTGATGACAACTTCATCGGCAGCCGTTGGAGCAAGCTCCTCATCAACGCCTCTTTCAGTGGGATGAGTGCCGTATGCGGCAGTACCTTCGGTCAGGCAGCCGCAGATAAACAGTCTCGCAGGGTTGTCCAGGGCATCATCAAGGAATGCATTGACGTTTGCGCCAAGGCCGGAATACGCATTGAGCCCGTCCAGGGCAAGGATATCGTGAAACTTCTGGACTACAGCGGCCCGATAAAGAAGTTCCTCTCCTATGTCATCATCCCTATTGCAATAAAGAAGCATGCCCTGCTCAAGGCATCCATGTTACAGGATCTGGAGAAGGGCAAGCTTACTGAGGTGGATTCAATAAATGGGGCAGTTTGTGCCATGGGGCGAAAAGTCGGTGTTCCAACTCCGCTCAACGACAAGGTTGTGGAATTGGTACATGCATTTGAAAAGGGTCTGAAGAAGCCCGGCTTCCACAACGTTGCGGAATTCTAGAGACCAGCGCTATCGAATCCCATGTGATGCAGCCTTCAAATCCAAACGATGTTGAGACAATCGTCCGTGAATCCACGGAAATAACGCCCTTCCAGCGAAGGGTGTATCTGGAACTTCTTAAGGTTCCGGCAGGGGAGACCATTACCTATGGCGAACTGGCCCGGAGAATCGGATGCCGTTCGGCACAGGCGGTGGGTCAGGCGCTCAAAAGAAATCCATTTGCTCCGGACGTGCCCTGTCACCGTGTCGTGGGCAGCGACGGCAGTCTTGGCGGCTACTACGGCCATCGCGATGGCCCTGAAATCGAGCGCAAGCGGCAGCTCCTGCAACAGGAGAAACAGCATAGGTAATCCATTGATTTATTTTTCTCCAGAAGAATCGCTAACTTTGTGTCTTTGATGTGAACGGAAGAAAATGAATGATTTCATAGTTTCTTTGATGCTTCTTGGAGCGATGTCGTCGTCGGATGCGTATCTGCCGTATTGGATGACGACGAATCAGTATGGACTGATGCCGGAGCGCAACGGCAGCATGGCTCTTTTCCAGGCTCATTCTGAGTTTGATGATGAGAAGACGTTGCAGTGGCGTTGGGGAACATCCATGGCTGTCAACAGCTTCGACAATCCTCTGGATCCGGGCTCAAGCCCTGTGCATCCTATGCTGGACCAGCTGTACGGCTCGTTGAGGTGGAGCAAGTTCACGCTTGATATGGGAATGAAGCATCGCGAGAACGAGTTCATTGGCGCGTCTGAGGGACTGGGCTCGCTTTCCGTGACCGGAGGCCATCTCGTCGAGAGCGGAAATGCGCGCACCCTGCCGGGTTACCTTGTCACCATGGAGCCTGTGGCAGTGCCGTTCACCGGCGGTCATTTCCTTCTTAGCGGCGCGTATGGTGACTATGCAACAACGGACAACCGCTATGTCAAGGGCGCGTTGGTTCATCGTATGAAGCTTGGTTTCCATGGTGCGATTACGGATCGCTTCTCTGTGTCTGCAACCCTTGACCACTACGCAATGTGGGCCGGAACGCATCCAGACCCGGAAATGGAGCAGATTCCAGTTACCTTTGAGAACTATTTTCGCGTCGTGACAGGCTCGCATGCAGGTTCAAGCGGCACCATGAGTGACAGAATGAATGTCATCGGCGATCAGGGCGGCAGCGAGATCTTCAAGGCAGAGTATCGTGCGGACGATTGGACCTTCACGGCTCAGCATGACATTCCTTACGCCGACGGCTCGGGCATGGGCTTCGCGAACTTCCCTGACGGCGTCAACACTCTTTACTTCGGCTGGAAAGACAAGAACCGCTGGGTCAGCGATATCCTTTATGAACATCAGTATACAATGTTTCAGTCAGGAACATTCAATGATGAACAGTTTGATGAGGACGGCAACAACATCACGCCTCCCGGAGCGTCCACGATCGGCGGCGACAACTATTTCGGCAATGGCTACTACCGTTCAGGCTGGACTCATCATGGACGTACGATCTGCGATCCGCTGATCCTGCCAGGCGGCATCTATAAAGGGACCTGGACATCGGCGCTTACAAGCGAGGGTATTGAAAACAACAGGTTGAAGTCGCATCATTTCGCTCTTGGCGGCAAGTTGTTTCGCAAGCATCCGTACAAGCTGATGCTGACATACAGCGACAACTATGGCCGCTACATTGAGCCATATCTCGGCGAATCGCAGTGGAATCACGAGTGGGGCACTGTTGACGAAATCGGTCTGAAGCAGGTCTCAGCCGCCTTTGTCGGTGAGGTTGATTTGGCGCACGTGCTTAAACCCCTCGCGTCACATCGAGGCTGTTTCCAGCTCCTCTACGGCATATATGCAGACCGCGGTCAGCTGTACACCGACAGCTGGGGCGTTTCCCTTGGCCTTAGATATACGCTGTAGGTTGATATGATTTGTCTATAGTAAATAAATATAAATCAACTATATAATGAATAGTTTTAATGATTTGAGAATCGCAGTTGCGGGAACTGGTTACGTGGGTCTGTCCATAGCCACCCTGTTGGCACAGCATCATAAGGTAACTGCGGTGGATGTGATTCCTGAGAAGGTCGAAAAGATCAATAACAGGATTTCGCCTATCCAGGATGAATACATCGAGAAGTACTTTGCCGAGAAGGACTTGGATCTTACTGCAACACTTGATGGTGCATCCGCATACAAGGATGCCGATTTCGTGGTGATTGCTGCCCCTACTAACTATGATCCGGTAAAGAATTTCTTCGATACACATCATATCGAGGATGTGATCGACCTGGTGCTGTCGGTCAATCCTGATGCAGTCATGGTTATCAAGTCGACGATTCCGGTTGGTTATACCCGTTCGCTATATGTGAAATACGCTTTGAAGTTCTTGACTGATCCGTCAATGACCGGCAAGCATTTCAACCTGCTTTTCTCTCCTGAGTTCCTTCGTGAGAGCAAGGCTTTGTATGACAATCTTTACCCGAGCCGTATCATTGTCGGCTATCCAAAGAACCTCCCTACAGGCACAGACCGCAAGTGGGATGAGGAGAATGCGGCAATCGGAGCAATAGGCAATCCTAAGGCGGAAGAGTATGCAAAGATTTTTGCGGCGTTGCTCCAGGAGGGTGCGGAAAAGCCTGATATCGATACCTTGTTCATGGGTATGAAGGAGGCTGAGGCTGTGAAGCTTTTCGCAAACACTTATCTGGCACTTCGTGTTTCCTATTTCAACGAGCTGGATACATATGCGGAAGTCAAGGGTCTGGATTCTTCTGCGATCATTTCCGGTGTCGGTCTTGATCCGCGAATCGGCACACATTATAACAATCCTTCTTTCGGTTACGGTGGCTACTGTCTGCCGAAAGACACAAAGCAGCTGCTTGCAAACTATGCCGATGTCCCACAGGATATGATGACTGCCATCGTTCAGTCAAACAGAACCCGCAAGGATTACATTGCCGATGCGGTTCTCCGCAGGGCAGGCTACTATAATGACAATGCATCATGGGATGCAAGCAGGGAGAAGGAGTGCGTGATCGGCGTATTCCGTCTTACCATGAAGTCTAATTCCGATAACTTCCGCCAGAGTGCTATCCAGGGCATCATGAAGCGAATAAAGGCAAAAGGCGCGACAGTTATCATATATGAGCCTACTCTTGGTGATGGCGAGTCATTCTTCGGTTCAGCCGTGGTAAATGACCTTGCGAAATTCAAGGCTATGAGCAATGCCATCATCGCAAATCGCTTTGACGATTGCCTGAATGATGTTAAAGACAAGGTTTATACAAGAGATATATTTAGAAGAGATTAGCTTATGTTGCAGTATAATGTTTCTTTGGAAGGTAAGACCGTCCTCGTTACCGGCGCAGCTGGATTTATAGGAAGCAACCTTGTAAAACGCCTTTTTAAGGACGTTGAGAATATCCGCGTCGTCGGTCTTGATTCCATTACTGATTATTACGATGTGAATCTCAAGTACGAGAGACTTAATGAGATTGAGGCGCTTGGCCGCGATTGGAGGTTTGTAAAGGCAAACCTTGCAGACAAGGCCGCTGTTGATGCTCTCTTCGAAGAGGAAAAGTTCGCTGTGGTTGTAAACCTTGCGGCACAGGCTGGTGTCCGCTATTCTATTACCAATCCAGGTTCCTATATCGAGAGCAATCTGATAGGTTTCTACAACATACTTGAGGCTTGCCGTCATCACGAGGTGGAGCATCTTGTCTATGCGTCATCTTCGTCTGTGTATGGTTCCAACAAGAAGGTGCCATATTCAACGGATGATAAGGTGGATAACCCTGTATCGCTTTATGCTGCAACCAAGAAAAGCAATGAGCTGATGGCACATGCCTACAGCAAGCTTTACAATATCCCTTCTACAGGTCTTCGCTTCTTTACAGTCTATGGCCCTGCTGGCCGTCCCGATATGGCTTATTTCGGCTTTACAAACAAGCTGCGCGAAGGCAAGACCATCCAGATTTTCAACTATGGCAACTGCAAGCGTGACTTCACATACATTGACGATATCGTCGAGGGTGTAGTGAGAGTGATGTGTCATGCTCCTGAGAAATTGAATGGAGAAGATGGCTTGCCGGTTCCACCTTACAAGGTTTACAATATCGGAAACAACAGCCCGGAGAACCTGCTGGATTTCGTAACCATACTTCAGGAAGAACTGATGGCGGCCAAGATTCTGCCGGCCGACTACGATTTCGACGCACACAAGGAATTGGTGCCTATGCAGGCCGGTGATGTTCCTATCACCTATGCGGACACAACTCCTCTTGAGGAGGATTTCGGTTTCAAACCGGCAACTCCTCTTCGTGATGGATTGCGCGCCTTTGCACAGTGGTATGCAAAATACTATGGAATCAGCTGATTCATTAAATCAGGAGCCGGTCACAATCTGACCGGCTCCTGACGTATCATCCCCGCCGAAACGGGCCCTTAGAGCTCCCGCTTCCCGAGCTCGTGGTCTATGCTGAGCATTGCGTCCGGATTGTCATCTATCTGCTCAAGTATTGTGATGATGTCGTCAACGCTCTTTTCTTCTTCAACCTGCTCGTCTACGAACCACTGCAGGAAGCTCACGCTTGCGTAGTCCTTGTCGGAGATTGCCAGGTCCATGAGCTGGTAGATCAGCTTTGTTACCTTGCGTTCGTGTGCCGAGGCGTCCTGGAACATCTCCATAGGGGAGCTCCACTCCTGTTTAACTCCGTCCAGTTCTTCCAGGTACACCTTTGACATGCGGTCCGTCAGGTGTCTGGCGAATTTTTCAGCGTGCTGCTGTTCTTCTTTCCATTGGATAAAGAACCACTGCGCGATTCCAGGATAGCCCTTGTCCTGGGCGTCCATCGACATTGATAGGTAGAGATATGCAGACCAGAGTTCTGCGTTGATCTGTCTGTTGAAGGCAGCATGGAGGTTTGTGCTTATCATAGCTTTTGCATTTAAAGGTTTTCGCAAAGGTATGTCCATGCCGCTGACCGACTATCGGTTTTTGATTGTATTTTTCAATAGGTATTATTGATGAACCAATGCCTCGGATTGCCCGGAAAGACTAGACTTTCAGCAACTTTTCCAACTGTTTCTCGCAGCCTGGAAAGAATCTGCTGATCCTGGCTTCCAGAAATCTGTATGATTCTTCCGGAGTGCAGTCTGGAAACAGACATGCGCCCTTCCCGACAACTTTTTCTGTCGGTTTAGCCTTCGCCCCGAAGCCCTCGATGTTCTTCGCCCAGAATGGCCCAATTGCGACCTCTGGCTCGCTTTCGACAACCTTCCCGAAAAGCGCTTCCGGGGCCGTCAGGGATGATCGCTGCCAGCCGTTGTATTCGTTGTTGGGACCGCGGAAAACGCGTCTGACGTCGCCTGTGACCACCCAACAGCCCATTTCAAGATAACCGAGAATGAAATCCAGCGCCTGTTTCTTCACCTTCGGTACCAGGTATTTCTCCATGTGGCCGCCAATCTTCTTTCGGTCATCGATGGATACTGTTCCATCCAGCATCTTCCTGAGTTCGCCTGATTCGACGGACCCATTCTCCCGGATGGCATCCATCACGACTGGAGCCAGAATGGCGTTCAACCTGCCGTCGACTGTGCGTAATGGCATGGAACCGGATAGCTTGTACTTCTCCTGGGCGCGCCTCCAGTTCAAAAGATGCCCGTAATACTCCGCTGTCGCGAAGCCGGCCTTCCTGCGGATGAACTTGCCGTAGGCTATCTCTCCGCTCTGGATGACATCAATCTTCCAGTCCCATGGTCCAAGCACGTCTGACGTGAAAAACCATGATTCCCGCGGTGTCATTTCCTCGATCGACCATCCGGGGATGCCGCATTTGAAGAACGGCACTATCCCATAATGCCGTATCGCCTCCATCATGCTCTCGGGGCAGTCAATCTTTCCTTTCCAATTATCCATGACACAAATATACAAAAATGGATCAAGGGGGCGGACCCTTCATTCATCCCTTGATTCACCCGAATCGAAAAAAAGTGGTATTTTTGTCACAAGAACATCCGATTATGAGAAAACCAAAAAAGCCTAACCAATATAAGATTGCAAACGAGGAGTTCCTCAAGACCAAGGCCGCGACGGGCGAGTACCTGGTGCTTGAGAGCGGCATCCTCCTGAAACGCCTCGAGGAAGGACATGGACGCCGCAGGCCGGCCCTGAGTGACGTAATCTTCTGCAACTACACAGGACGCCTGATAGATGGTACGGTTTTCGATACAACCGAGGGCATGGATCTGCCTCCCGTATTCAGGCTTCGCGAGCTCATTGTCGGATGGCAGGCGGCGCTGCTGAGGATGGTCGAGGGCGACAGATATGAGGTCATAATACCTGCCAAGTATGGATATGGCTCCTTCAGCCAGCCTGACATCCCGGCGCACAGCACGCTGATCTTTGAGATAGAGCTGATAAAGATAAATTAGAAATGAGAAAGTGGCTGACGATACTTCTTTGCGTCCTGGTGTTCGCTTTGAGCGCCGGTGCACAGTCGTCGACCACCAATAGGAGGGCGGTCGAGAGAAGCTCATCAGGCAGCCTGAAAGCGGGAAAGATCATGATCGATCCCGGCAAGGTGGCGCTCCCTGCAAACGCTCCCGGCTCGGCTCCTATCCGCAAGGACGGATATGAGGATTCGACCCTGAAAGACCTCCAGAACAAGCTGGAAGAGAGAAAATGGGGCAGCGAGGACACCGCATGGGAGAAGGCCTGTGCCATCGGCAACAGGGACGCCTACCAGAAATATATTGCGATGTATCCATACGGCGCGCATGTCGCCGAGGCTACCCAGAAGATCATAGACATAGATGTCGAGGACGTCCTGAATCATCCGCACAACAGCCTCCCTGGCTTCAAGCTCACCAAGCTTGACGAGGACTCGGAATACAGTACCATCGTCATCACGAACAACACAGGAGTGGTTCTTCACATCCTGTACAGTGGTCTTGAAAGCAGGGATCTATATATCATCAGAGGTGGAACCGCCACCATCACGGTCCCGAACGGAGACTGCAAGATCGCGGCCCTGGTAGACAACCCAGGTGTCAAGCCATTCGCCGGCAGGGGAGTTCTCAAAGGTGGTCAGTATGAAGTCTCCTTCTACATCAACTCCAGTCAGTCTCAGGCTCCTCCTCCAGGCTGGCTCTACCGCCTCCCATAAGGTGGATCTGGATCAAGGGGTCTGACCCCCTGATCCAAGGTCTGTCCCTCTGATCCAAACCTGATCCAAGCCTGATCAAAACTGATCCAAACCTGATCAAAGGTTAGAGCCTTCCCTTGATCCAAGGAATTCGGCGCAGGCCGAGAATGTGGCGAAGATATGGTCTTCCGGTATTATGTCAGGAACCAGTCTGATGGACTTGAGCATGTCCATCGGCTGCTTTGCAACCATCGAGAAGTATACATCTATGCCCTTCGCGGCAAGGTCGCTGACCGCTGTCTCGATGGCGTACAGGCCGGACTGGTCGATGTAGCCGGTCTTCTTCATCCTGATGATGACTATGCTGGCCGTCTCCGGGACCGTCTTGACCATCTCGTTAAACTTGGTCACTGAACCGAAGAAGAGAGGACCGGACAGGTGCATGATGTATGTCGAGTTTCTGATCTCCTCTGGAATGAGTGCGTCATCGCTCCATGGAGCCTCGCGGTCATTGGAATTGATCGTGTACACCTGCTCCTGGTCTTCCACCAAGTCACCGATGCGCTTCATGAAAAGCACGCAGGCCGCCACCATGCCGATACCGACGGCTGTCAGCAGGTCGACGAAGACAGTGATGACGAACACCACGAGAAGTACGAATGCGTCCTCCCTCGTCACCTTGAGAAGATCCTTGAAACCCTTGAAGTCGATGATGCCGAAGCCCACGGTGATGAGGATGCCCGCGAGCACGGAGAGCGGCACATACTTGACGAGCGAGCCGAGACCGAGCAGGATGGCGAGGAGAAGCAAGGCGTGAACCATTCCGCTTATCTGGGTGCGGCCGCCTGACTTGACGTTGACTACTGTACGCATGGTCGCGCCGGCGCCGGCTATGCCGCAGAAAATACCTGCCACCGTATTTCCGATACCCTGACCTATGAGTTCCTTATTGCTGTTGTGTCTGGTCTTGGTTATGTTGTCAGCCACGACGGAGGTCAAAAGCGTGTCGATGGATCCGAGACAGGCGAGCGTAAGTCCAGGAGAAATGGCCGATGAAATCGCTGTGCCCCAGTCGATGCTGCCGAGAGAGATACCGCTCTTTGCGAAGAACGGCATCGGAAGGCCGGCCGGAATGGATCCGATCGTCAGCGTGTCGTCCAGATCGAGGAAAAGGGAAATCACAGTCATCACGATCAGCGCAACCAGGGTCGCAGGCACAGCCTTGGTGAATCTTGGAAGCAGCCAGATGATCAGGATGGTGCCGAGACCCAGTAGAAGGGCGGTCAGCGAGATGCCGCCGGCGACAGCTCCGGGATATTTGATCAGCATGTCAAGTACCTTCACGGGAGCCTTCAGACCGACGATAGGGTAGATCTGCTGGAGCATGATGATCACACCGATGCCGCTCATGAAGCCCGACAGCACAGGATAGGGTATGTATCTGATATACTTTCCAATCTTCAGTACGCCGAAGAGGATCTGGAACAGTCCACAGCAGATGCCGGCAAGAGACATTGTCACAAGGACAGTCGACAGGCTGCCGCCTGACATAGCCCAGGTGCCGCCGATAAGGCTGGCGGTGATGACAGTCATAGGACCGGTAGGACCGCTGATCTGGGAGTGGGTGCCGCCAAAGAGCGAGGCGAAGAAGCCCAGGAATGTCGCTCCTACAAGACCTGCAAGTGCGCCGAGAGAACTAGCGGATGGGTCATCAATTCCGCTGAAAGCCTGGATTCCGAAGGCCAGGGCGAGAGGAAGAGCCACGATGCCGGCGGTTATGCCGCCGAATAGGTCTCCCTTGATGTTTTTCAAATTCATTTTGTTGTTCTACTAACTAAATCGCTCTTGATGCGTGAGCTTTGATAATGAATGTAAAGATAAACAGTCTTTTTTCATATTCAAAGTATTCGTTATATCTTTACCAACAGCATAACAAATAGGAACTCAAATGGTAAATTTCAATTATTACGCTCCGACACAGGTTGTGTTCGGTCGTGGTGCGGAAGACAATCTTCCATGTCTCATCAATAAATATGGCGGAACCAAGGTGCTCGTTCATTATGGCGGCAAGAGCGCAATCAAGTCAGGCCTTCTCCAGAAGGTTGAGGATATGCTCACCGGTGCAGGCATCGCTTATGTGAAGCTTGGTGGAGTTGTTCCAAATCCACGTCTGAGCCTTGTACACGAGGGTATCGAGCTTTGCCGCAAGGAGGGTGTCGATTTCATCCTTGCAATCGGCGGCGGCAGCGTGATCGATTCCAGCAAGGCCATCGGCTACGGAGTAGGTTATGACGGCGACGTATGGGATGTCTATACACGCAAGTATGAGCCACAGTCATGTCTTCCTATCGGAACCATCCTTACCATCCCTGCTGCAGGCAGCGAGATGAGCGACTCAAGCGTGATCACCAATGACAACGGCGACATCAAGATCGGTTTCAGCAGCAACCTCTGCCGCTGCAAGTTCGCGATCATGGATCCTACCCGCACCTTCACCCTTCCTGCATGGCAGACCGCGTGCGGTGTGACCGACATGATGATGCACACCATGGAGCGCTACTTCAGCAAGGAGGATGACATGGAGATCACAGATGCACTCGCAGAGGGTCTCATCCGTACCTGTATGACCGAGGGAACCAAGGCACTCGCAGAGCCTGAGAACTACGAGGCTCGCGCCAACATCATGTGGGCAGGCAGCCTTGCGCATAACGACCTTACCGGCTGCGGTACTATCGGCGACTGGGCTACCCATCATATCGAGCACGAGCTTTCAGGTATGTTCGACATCAGCCACGGTGCAGGTCTTGCTGCCGTTTGGGGAAGCTGGGCACGCTATGCACGCGAGGAGAACATGCCACGCTTCGCACGTTTCGCAAAGAATGTCATGGGTATCGACATCACAGGCATGAGCGATCTCGAGGCTGCAGAGGCAGGTATCCAGGCAATGGAGCGCTATTTCGAGTCTATCGGAATGCCTACCAACATCCATGACCTGCTCGGCAAGGAAGTCAGCGACGCCGAGATCGAGAAGATGGCAGACATCGCATCGCACGGCGACACTCACACTCTTGGCGTTCTCAAGGTGCTCAAGAAGGCTGACATCATCGCTATCTACAACATGGCAAAATAATTGAGAAGGTCGCCCGGAAGCTTGAAGATTCAGGCTCATGGATGACTTCCATAAAATTAAACGAGGTTGACCCGAAAAGTCAACCTCGTTTTTCTATCGTCCGCCGCCTCCACCACCGCCGGAATGGCCATGTCCGCCGCTGTGGGACGAACGTCCGCCACCTCCAGAGGATCGCGACGAGTAGCCGCCATAGCCGTTTCCGCTGCTGCTTGCCGCCTTCTCTTTCTTGACAGCTTCATTCTTGAGCTTGTATATGCCGTGGCAGACCTCGTCGAGGAGCTGTCCGCGGAGGATGTATTCGCCGTCCTCGTCGCAGACCTTGTCGAGGAGAGGGTAGTCCGGCGCCATTTGTCTCATCGAGCCCATGACCTTGTCGGCGATGCCGAAGACTGTCGCGTAAGCGAGGTATTCACCCCACAGCGCCACTTCGGGGATGTCGCGTTCCGGCATGATGGTGAAGTCCTTGAGATAGGCTTCCAGTCCCATTATGCCTGCGTCCTCGTCGGCTCCTGAGCCGAAGCCGTCCAGCTTGCGCCTCTGGTAATAGTCCTTGACGAGCTTGAGGCCTTCCTGTTTCTTGAAAGCCTTCAGCTCCCCGTCCTGGAGGATGAAGTCGCTGCCTGAGGCCTCCTTGATGATCTTGTAGAGGTCTGTCATGGCCTCGGAGTCGGCTTCGCTGTAGACGCCCGGCTGCAGGGTCCAGCCCTTGCGTACATGGAGCAGAGGCTTTATCTGTCCCTTATCCACGGCCGTCTTGTCTATATAGATGGCGTCCTGTTCGATCAGGCGCACGAGGTATGCGGCTGTCAGCTTGTTGTCCCAGTCTTCAGGGGTCGCGAGAATGTTGTAGCTGTAGCGGTCGAGTATGTAAGGAACGCGTGTGAGATTCCTGCCTTCAGGGATGTCTCGTGAATATGGCCTGCCTCTGAGCAGCTTCCGTCTCTTCAGGTACATTCTAAGCGGGAACAGGGTGACTGTCGACCAGGCGATCGGGATGACGAAGAAGATGAGGAACGTCAGTCCGAGCGAGGCGATGACCTGTCCCATGCAGTAGATGATGATCAGCGCCACGGCGGCGAAGAGCAGCACCACGATGACCAGAAGCCCTTCGAGAGGGGAGGTCCTGCTTTTTTCAGTTATGTAGTCGCTGCCTTCGAAGGCGCGGTTTTTCATCACGCTGAAACTGTCTTCGCTTGTGTTGGAGGTGGAGAAAAGGCTCTTGTCGAATGCCGCCATCACGATGACTCCCTCATCGTTCCTGAGGGCTCCGCCGCTTTCAGCCACGATGCAGCCGTCGCGGTAGGCGATCTCGCCGTCATATCCGAAACTCCAGATCGAAGCTATGTTGTCGGTGATTTCCTTCCCGGGGAAGCTGATCTCCACGCGGGCGGATCGTGGCGGGCTTGCCAGTCCGTCGCTGATGAACATATGGTTGAATGCGCAGCTGTCGCTGAATGCGGTGACGAGGTTTTCGAAATCATAGCTCACCTCCCACAGGTGCTCGCCGTTCGAGGTGACGCCCCAGCATAGTTCGTAGCTGTCGCTCCCTTTTCTGACTATTCCGCACTTTCCAGCCTTCAGCGAGCGGGTCCGGTCGACGTCCCAGCTGTCTTCGGTAAGGTAGACGCTGCCGTCGACGAGGTCGCGGACGCCCAGGTTGCTTATCCTGCCGTTTCCGAGGTTCGACAGGCTCAGGTACCATTCAGAGTCGCTGCTGTCGATGTTGACGGACCATGTCTCGCATATTCTCGCGTTTCCGAGGCTGTCGAGCATGGCCTTCACGTCCACCGACCGGACTGTGTTGCCCGCGAGCGCATGGCTCATGGACATGACAAGTATAAAAATGCCGGCAATAAGTCTTTTCATCTTACGGCGAAGGTAGTATTTTTCACGCAGAAAATCGACATCTTAACAGTTGGTTGATTGACTTCTAGAAGCTATTTCCTGAATCTATTCAAGGCCGAAACATGGTGCCTGCCCCTTGACTAAACCTATACCGATCCCGGTTCCAGTCTTTACTGAGACCGGGAATTCTTATGTTATGTTTTTTTATTTCTATGCATCGACATATCAGGCAATTATGTGTTAAATTCCTGGCCAAAAATTTGGAAATTTATATATATATATATATATATTCGCGCCGGTTTTAGTAGTGTGAATCAGCGTCAGTTTTTTTCACAAGGGAATACCGAAATCAGAGTATGTAGGCGGCCGGGCTGATAAGTCAGGTTGTTATCGTTGTGTGGCTGATACTGAGAAAAACTACAAGGGATTAAATAATATCATACAATATGAAGCAAATCAAATTTACTGCATTTCTTCTGGCTCTAGCTTGTATCTCATGCCAGAAAGAAGCTTCTTTGGACAATCAGGAGGCAGTCGGTTCTGATGACGTGGTCAGAGTTTTCAAAGCGGAGACTGAGTCCTACGCAACCAAGACCTATTCCGATCCGGCAGGATATATCCTGTGGAACGCTGGTGACCGCGTATCTGTTTTTGAGGGTAGCGGTTCAAATGGACAATATGAGGTGTCAAACGAGTCTGCCGGAAGTACATCCGCAGAGCTCGTCCGTGTTGCTGGTGGTGGTTTCGTTGCAGGTACCGAACTCGGTGCCAACATCGCATACTATCCTTACTCGTCGTCAAACTCTGTTCGTCAGAACGGAGATAAGTTCGAAATCAGTGTGACTCTGCCGCAGACCCAGCAGTATGTTGCGGGAAGCTTTGGAAACGGAAGCTTTCCTATGGTTGCTGTTACTGCAGATTCCGATGACAAGAATCTCAGATTCAAGAATGTCCTCGGATGCCTCAAGATCCAGCTCAAGGGTGACGCCGTCATCAAGTCGATAACGGTGACAAACAAAACTTATCCTATGAGTGGTCCGGTAAAAGTGAGTGCTTCAAATACTGTTCTTCCAACAGTTGCACCGCAGTCGGGTTCTGTTAAGACAGTCACTTTGGATTGCGGCGCCGGTGTGCAGCTGAACAACGAAACTGCAACTTCTTTCATGATAGCACTTCCGCCTGCTCGTCTGACTTCTGGATTCTCGATCGAAATTGCAGACATAAGCGGTAATCATATGACCAAAACCACGTCAAAATTACAGGTAATCGAGCGTTCGAAAATTCTGGTCATGCCGGAGCTGGTGGTTATGCAGCCGAACATACAGAGTGTGGATCTTGGACTTCCTAGCGGTACAAAGTGGGCGACTCACAATATGGGAGCTTTCCGCCCGGAAGATCGTGGTAATTTCTATGCGTGGGGAGAAACGAAGACAATGGGAGAGGTGGATATGAGCAACACCATAAACTATAATTACAACTCGACTCAATATCCCGACAGCCCATATGTTAAACATGCATTCCAGGCAGTCACTTATAAGTTCCTGAAGGCAGGTGCAACTAATAGTACTGCTAATTCAAATATTACCAAATATACATGGGCAGATGGCTCGTTTACCTCATTATGGTATATGGGCGATACGTTTGTCGGAGACGGAAAGACGGAACTCGATCCTGAGGATGACGCTGCTGCTGTTAACTGGGGTAATGGCTGGAGGATGCCTACCCGTGCGGAGATACAGGAACTGCTGGATAACTGTGATATTACAAAAACCGTACGCGGAGATGTCCTTGCTTGCGAATTTACATCCAGAATCAATGGCAACAGCATCATTATTCCTGCAGGAGGTTATATGTCCAATACGGCAGTGTCAGGCGGTTACGGCAGTGGTTACGGAATATGGAGCTCTTCACTGTTTATAAAGAACGGTGAATCATTTGCTGCCTATTCATATCAGGCGGCCTTTCTAAATCTGACGTCATCTGTCAATAGAGTACATCTATATCAGCGATATGTAGGTCTTCCTATCCGTCCTGTAAGGAATAACTAATTATTGATTAACACATTAAAGGATATATTATGGAAAGCAAGGAAATCAAGGCTCAGTACGAGGTGCCACAGGTTAAGATAATTGAGTTGTCATTGGACCAGAACTCGATCTGCGCGCTTAGCAACACAGAAAAGCTTGAGGAAACTCCGGGAGAATGGTAATGAGATACATCAAGTCAATAGCGTTTGCGTCTCTTGTCCTGTTCTCGTCGTGCCAGAATGACATACTGGTTGTCGACATCGATGAACAGGAACCTGTACGCACGTTTACGGCCGGAACTGAAAGTTACGGCACGAAAACCTATTCCGATGAGGAGGGCAACATTCTTTGGAACGCAGGTGATCTGATTTCAATTTTCGAGGCAAGCACAGTCAACGAACAGTATCAGGTAAAGGATGAATCCGCAGGAAGCACTTCGGCTGAGTTGGAACTTGTTGATTCTGGTGACCCAGGCTCAGGCGAGCCTTTGGAGGCTAATATCGCGTACTACCCTTATTCGGCGTCGGTCG
This sequence comes from Bacteroidales bacterium, assembly GCA_024398125.1. Classification (GTDB taxonomy): domain Bacteria; phylum Bacteroidota; class Bacteroidia; order Bacteroidales; family UBA932; genus Cryptobacteroides. Next base: position 11,339 of record JAKSJO010000027.1, on the reverse strand, counting down.
CCGTGCAGACCGCGGTAGATGGCTTCGACCTTGCAGTGGATCTTCCGCAGACCCAGCAGTATGTTGAAGGAACCTTTGGGAACGGCAGTTTCCCAATGGTTGCCGTTACGTCGGATGCTGATGACCGCAACCTCAAATTCAAGAATGTCCTCGGATGCCTGAAACTTCAGCTGACAGGCACTGCTGCCATTGCCTCTATTTCAGTGACAGGAAACAGCGATGAGATTCTTTATGGTCCGGCAGTCGTGACGGGCTCATCGTCCACGACGCCGGTAATCGCTTTGTCGGATTCCGATGCCAAGACGGTCACATTGGATTGCGGCCCGAGTGGTGTACAGCTTAACAAGGCCACTCCAACTGTGTTTGTCCTGGCGCTTCCTCCTGTGACCATGGCAAATGGCTTCTCCATTGTCATTACAGACATATATGGTGGTCAAATGGAGAAGACAACCACAAGGGCGCAGGTCATTCAGCGATCAGGAATACTCAAAATGCCTGCTTTCAGATATATAAATGCTGAGGCGGTCGATCTTGGCCTTTCGGTGAAATGGTCTTCACTCAACATGGGCGCAAACAGACCCGGCGAAGAAGGTGACTACTTTGCTTGGGGTGAGACCAAGGCATATGGAGAGGACTATCCGGAAAATCTGCATAATGCCATTTGGGGCAGCACAGTCAAGACCCATTATTCTATTTACACATATATATTCTCGGAAGGAATAGAAAGGGAAGAATGTGAGAAGAATATTACAAAATACAATGGCGAGGACGGAAAGACTGTACTGGATCCTGAAGATGATGCAGCTGTCCAGGTATGGGGCGATGGCTGGCGTATGCCTACCTTTAGAGAAATGCATGAACTGTATAGCTGTGAATGGAGAAAATGCTGGTACCCTTATCCATATTACGATCGAGAAGTCGGAATAGGATATGAAGTGGTAGGCAGAAACGGCAATACGATATTCTTCCCGTTTACCGCAAGTCGTGGTGGATATGATATTGAGGGCGAGGGCCATGGAAGATACTGGACCAACGAACTGGAAGTCTACAGCAACATTTATAGGTATAACTTCCCTCTGCACGCGATGATTTTGAACTTTAATTCGACAGAGGTTGCAATGGTGGGAATGGACAGGCGATATGGCAATTGCATCCGCCCTGTAAAGGATTATTGATAACCGGATAATCTTGATACAAGATAGAGCCGGAATGGGCTGAAAAAAGGCATCGGGACTACCCGATGCCTTTTTGTATATGGCCGAAAAATCAACCGTAACTGCTTGATAATCAGACTAATACTCTTCCTCATTAAAAAAGAAATCGTCCTTGGTCGGATAATCTGGCCAGATGTCTTCGATAGATTCGTATACCTCGCCGTCGTCCTCAAGTTCCTGAAGGTTCTCGATTACCTCCTCAGGCGCACCGGAACGGTTTGCGTAGTCGATGAGTTCGTCCTTTGATGCTGGCCATGGTGCATCGTCAAGGGAGCTTGCGAGTTCAAGTGTCCAATACATATTCTAATAAAGTTTTGGTTAGTATTCGTTATTTGGCGCGAATATAGGAAAAATCACCAATTAATGGCTTTTTTTTGCTTATTTTTGCCATGGTGGCTTGCTATCAAGTTTCGTACCGAGGGAAGCAGTTTCCCGCCGATGGCATGAAAGAAAGTCGCTGCATGAGAAAGCCGCCCGTAAAAAGAAGAAAAGAACATGGCATACGAGAAAGAGGAGATATACGACGAAAAGGTGACGGCCGAGATTGCCGTCCATGTCAAGGAGATACTTCGTCTTCTGGGCGAAGACGTTGAGCGCGAGGGCCTTGTGAAGACCCCCGAAAGAGTCGCCAAGGCCATGCAGTTCCTGACCCAGGGCTACACCCAGAACGGCACGGAGATAATCCACAAGGCCATATTCGAGGAAAAGTACAGCCAGATGGTTCTGGTCAAGGACATCGAAATGTACTCCGTCTGCGAGCACCACATGCTGCCGTTCCTCGGCAAGTGCCATGTCGCATATATCCCTAAGGGCCGCATTACCGGACTGTCGAAGATCGCGCGCGTGGTCGAGACTTTCGCACGCCGTCTCCAGGTCCAGGAACGCCTTACCGAACAGATCCGTGACTGCATCCAGGAAGCCCTCGACCCGCTCGGAGTGGCAGTCGTCATCGAGGCGACACATACCTGCATGCAGATCCGCGGAGTCCAGAAGTCCAATGCCGTGACAACCACATCCGCATTCTCGGGTATCTTCATGACCTCGTCCCGCACAAGGAACGAGTTCCTTAACCTGATCAAGTAGGACGGATTCCCAATACAACAGACATCTATGCCGATACTCGAAAAGATAGTGATACGCGATTTCCGCAACATCGTGCTGCAGGATCTCGCTTTCTCGCCGAATGTCAACTGCATATCCGGCAACAACGGCAGCGGCAAGACCAATCTGCTCGAGGCCATTCACTATCTCTCGATGACCAAGAGCTCTGCATCTTCGATCGAGAAGTTCAATTTCCGCCATGGCTGCAGCGAGTTTGCCATCGCCGGAACATACAAGATGGAGGGCGGACTTGAGTCGCGCTTCGCCATTCAGGTCAGCGATGACGGCAAGAAGGTCCTGAAGCGCGATGACAAGCCATACAAACGCGTTTCCGAGCACATGGGCGTCCTGCCTATCGTCATGGTGTCGCCTGCGGACAGTTCGATGGTAAGCGAGTCAGGCGAGGAACGCCGCCGATTCATGAATGCAGTCCTTTCCCAGACGGATCAGGAGTACCTTGACGCGGTTCAGCAGTACAACAGGCTGCTCCAGCAGCGCAACAAAATGCTCAAGGACCACAGCTGCGACATCTCGCTTCTCGAGGTCTTCGACATGAAGATGGCGTCGCTTGCGGAGCCGATTGCAGCCCGCCGCCGCGAGCTCTGCGAGGCACTGACTCCAAAAGTCCAGGAATACTACTCGGCGCTGTCGGGTGGGGGAGAACAGGTCTGCCTTCAGTATGAGACTGACCTCGACAGAGGCCCTCTTGACACACTTCTGGCGGAGAACCGCAACCGCGACCTGGCGCTCAGATACACCAGTGTCGGCATCCAGCGCGACGACATTTCGTTCACGATGGAGGGACATCCTATACGTCGCTGCGGCTCCCAGGGCCAGCAGAAGTCTTTCCTCGTGTCGCTCAAGTTCGCGCAGTACGAGATAATGAAGAACAGGTACGGTTTTGCGCCTATCCTGCTTCTCGACGACCTGTTCGACAAGCTTGACATGAACCGCGTGTCCAACCTGCTCGCGATGGTGGCGGGCTCGGACTTCGGCCAGATATTCCTTACGGACAGCAACAAGGTCCGTATCGCAGGTATCGTCGACGGCCTGACAAAGGACAGGATGTACTACGAGACATCCGAAGGCACCTTCAAAACCATCTAGAAATGGAGAAAAACAGGATTCAGCGCAAGAAGGCAGCTTCTATGGATGAACTCATAGGCGAGTACATCCGCGAGATGAAGATTGCTGCCGGACTGAACACCCAGCTCGTTTTCGATGCGTGGGATGAGGTTTCGGGCGCTTCAATCCATACCATAGGACGCTTCTACCGCAACGGGACGCTGTTCATAACCCTTGATTCATCTGTCGTGCGCAATCGTCTTTCTTTCCAGAAGGATGCCCTGGTGCGCTCTATGAATGCCCGTCTCGAGTCTGACAGCCTGTTTGTAAAGGATGATCCCAATGTCGGACTCATCAATGAATTAGTTTTGAAATGAAAATCATAGTTGATAAAGCCATTCCGTTTATCCAGGGAGTCTTCGAACCCTATGTCGACGAGGTTGTTTACAAGCCTGGCCTCGAGATAGGCCGCGAGGACGTGCTGGATGCAGATGCTCTTGTGATACGAACCCGTACACGCTGCAACGAGGCACTGCTCTCGGGCAGCAAGGTCCGACTGATCGCGACAGCGACAATCGGAACCGATCATATCGATCTCGACTGGTGTCATGACAACGACATCCTTGTACGCAATGCAGCCGGATGCAATGCCGGAGGAGTTGCGAACTACGTGTTCTCGGCGCTGTACGGACTGGCCGCAAGGCGTGGAATCAAGCTTGACGGTGCGACGCTTGGAATAGTCGGAGTCGGCAATGTCGGCCGCAGGGTCGAGAACTTTGCCCGGCTTCTCGGCTTCAACGTGATGCGCAACGATCCGCCGCGTGCCGAAGCTGAGGGACAGCATGGCTTCTGTTCCCTTGACGAACTGCTTGCAGCCTCGGACATCGTCACGATGCATGTTCCGCTGAGTCCGGAAACCCGCGGCATGGCTGACGAGTCTTTTTTCATGAAGATGAAGCCGGGCGCCTTCTTTGTCAATGCATCGCGTGGCGAGGTGGTCGACGAGGTGGCTCTCAAGTCTTATATGGACAAGCTTGGTCCGGTCATCCTTGATACATGGTGCAACGAACCTCATCCTGATCCTGAGCTGATAGAACTTGTCAACATCGCAACCCCGCACATCGCCGGGTATTCGTATCAGGGCAAGCAGAACGGTACGGCTGCCGCGGTCAGGGCTGTCGCTCGCTTTTTCGGTATCTCGGAGCTCTTTGAATACTTCCCTTCAGTGGAGACTCAGGACAAGGAGGCTGTTGTCCTCGATCTGAGAGGAAAGACACAAGGCGAGATTGCATCGATAATTCAATATAATTATCCTATATTTACGGATGATTTCATGTTCAGGATGCATCCTGAAGATTTCGAAAGGCTTCGTTCGGAGTATAATTTCCGCAGGGAGTTCTATCTTGAATAAACATTAAAACCAGATAACCTATGTACACCCAGGAAGACATCAGACAGATTGAGGAGAGAGGAACATCTATGCAGACAGTAGAGGCTCAGGTTGAACGCTTTGCAAAGGGCTTCCCTTGGCTTGACATCGTGGCTGCTGCCACACCGGAAGCAGGTATCAACGTTCTTGACGAGAAGGCTCTCGCAGAGGCTGTAGCATACGCGGACAGCGCAAAGGTTGCCGGAAAGTGCAAGTTCGTCCCTGCATCAGGAGCGGCTTCACGTATGTTCAAGGACATTTTTGCCGGCATGGCAAAGCTTGAGGAAGGCTCGTCGCTTGATTCGGACGCTCCAGCTTCCAAGCTCGCTGCAAAGATCAAGGATTTCGCTTTCTATACCGATGAAATGTTCGGCGAGCCTGAGGACAGCGACGAATACAAGCTCGGCGTCACCCAGAAGGTCCTTACCGACAAGGGTCTCGGTTACGGCAGCAAGCCTAAGGGCGTTATCCGTTTCCACCGCTATGCTGACGGCGAGTGCAGAACCGCTTTCGCAGAGCACCTCGTAGAGGGCCAGGACTACATGCGCAACGCAGACGGAAGCGTCAATCTTACCGTTACCATCTCACCGGAGCACAAGGAGCTTTTCGAGGCTGCATACGCTGAGGTCAAGGAAAAGTATGAGGCAAAGTACGGCGTGAAGTACAACATCCGCTTCACATATCAGGACAAGGCTACCGACACCATCGCTGTTGATATGAACAACGAGCCTTTCCGTACCGCCGAGGGCAGTCTGCTCTTCAGACCTGCCGGTCACGGTGCACTTATCCATAACCTTAACAAGGTAGAGGAGGAACTTGTATCCATCAAGAACATCGACAACGTCGCTTACGAGCGTCTTCTCCCGATTACAGCACAGTACAAGAAGGCTCTCATGGGCAAGTGCCTTATGCTCAGAGACCAGATCTTCAAGTATATCGAGGCTCTTGACAATGGCGCTTCAGAGGCTCTCTGCACTGAGGTTGAGGCATTCATGAAGAAGGAGTTCTGCGTGACTCTTCCAGCTTGTGCCGACAAGGCTGCAGCTCTCCGCGATAAGCTCAACCGTCCTATCCGTGTCTGCGGTATGGTCCGCAATCTCGGTGAGCCGGGCGGCGGTCCTTTCATCGTACGTGACGCTGAGGGTGCAACCTCACTCCAGATTCTCGAGAGCGTACAGATCAACAAGGCTGATGCAGCCGCTTCAAAGATGCTCTCTGAGGCTACCCATTTCAACCCGGTAGACATCGTCTGCTGCCTCAAGGACAAGGATGGCAACAGCTTCAATCTTATCGAGCATGTGGATGACAATGCCGGCTTCATCAGTTCAAAGAGCTTCCAGGGCCGCGAGCTTAAGGCTCTCGAGCTTCCAGGTCTTTGGAACGGTGCGATGAGCGACTGGAACACCAGCTTCATCGAGGTCCCTGTCGAGACTTTCAACCCTGTCAAGGTCGTTCTCGACCTTCTCCGTCCTGCACATCAGGCATAGGGCTGATAGTGGAGCGTCCCTTTTCCGGGGACTCCTGAGATAATACAATTGAAAGGTCCGGGCATATTCTGTCCGGACCTTGTCTTTCTCGGCCATATATATTGTATCATTCGTTGAAAAAATGTATCTTTGTCAGCTATTACGCGATAATATAAAATTTAAAACAATATGGCTAATACAAAACTTACAGAGCAGGAGGCAGCTCGTCAGGAGGCTATCCAGGAGACAGTTTCAAAGACCGAGCAGTTCCTCGATGAAAACAAGAAGACTATCTATGGTGTGCTGATCGCGGCTCTCGTGATCGGTCTCGGCGTTCTCGCATACACCCAGTTCATCCTCAAGCCACAGCAGAGGGATGCAATGGAGCAGATGTACAAGGCTGAGGCCAGCTTCGCTGCAGGTGAGTATGCTCTTGCACTCGAAGGTGACGGAAACAATCTCGGTTTTGCCGACATCGCAAAGAAGTATGGCAACAAGGCTGGTGCAGCTGTGAACTTCTACGCAGGTATCTGCGAGCTTCAGGCTGGCAACTGGCAGGCTGCTATCGACTACCTCAAGAAGTACAATGGCAAGGACAAGATCCTCGCTGCCCGCGCTACTGCAAACATCGGTGACGCATATGTAGGTCTCGAGAACTATGCAGAGGCTGTAAAGTGCTTCGAGAAGGCTGCTTCAATGAGCGACAACATGTTCTCGGCTGACTATCTTCTCAAGGCTGGCGTAGCTTACGAGGAGATGGGTAACGATGCACAGGCACTTGCTTGCTACAACAAGATCAAGGAGTCATATCCTACTTCAATCGAGGCATACGATATCGAAAAGTACATCAGCAGAATCGAGGCAAAGTAATCATATTGGATCATGGGAAGAGCATTTGAGTTCCGTAAGGAAAGAAAGATGAAGAGATGGGGCCACATGGCCCGCGTATTTACCAAGCTTGGAAAGGAAATCACCATCGCTGTGAAGAACGGCGGTTCTGATGTTACCGGCAACCCACGTCTCCGTGCTCTCATCGCTGAGGCTCGTTCTGAGCAGATGCCTAAGGAGAACATCGAGCGTGCCATCAAGAAGGCTACCGATAAGACTCTCGGTGATTTCAAGGAGATTCTTTACGAAGGATATGGCCCTCATGGTATCGCTTATCTCGTAGAGACCGCTACCGACAACAACACCCGTACCGTTGCAAACGTGCGCAGCTACTTCAACAAGTGCGGTGGTACTCTCGGAACCAGCGGCAGCGTAAGCTTCATGTTCGATCACAAGTGCGTTTTCCGTATCAAGGAGAACGAGCCTATCGATCTTGAGGAGCTTGAGCTTGAGATGATCGACTACGGTGCTGAGGAAATCTTCGAGCAGGAGAATGAGGATCAGAACGGTGACGTTACCAAGGAGATCGTCATCTACGGTGCATACGAGTCTTACGGTTCACTCCAGAAGTATATCGAGGAGGCTGGCTACGAGCTCGTATCCGGAGGTTTCGAGCGTATTCCTAACGTTGACCTCAAGGAGGTCTCTGATGAGCAGAGAGCGGCTCTCGACAAGCTTACCAATCTTCTCGAGGATGATGAGGACGTTACCAACGTTTACACCAACCTTATGCCAGCTGCTGAGTAATCGCTTCAATGACATATGTACGGCCGGAGAAAACTCCGGCCGTTTTTTGTTGTTAACATTTGATTATTCATTATTTATGCGTATACTTGCGGATACGGAAACTAATCATCATAACTATGGCATACAAGATTATCGACGTTGAGGGCATCGGCCCTGTTTATGCAGAGAAACTCATCGCTGCTGGTATTGAAAACTCAGATCAGCTTCTTGAGAAGTGCAAGGCTCCTGCTGGCCGCAAAGCTCTTGAGGAGGCTACCGGAATCAGCGGCAAGCTTATTCTTACCTGGACAAATCACGCAGACCTTTATAGAATCAAGGGTATCGGCCCTCAGTTCGCAGAACTTCTTGAGGCTGCCGGTGTTGATACTGTTAAGGAACTTGCTCATCGTGTTCCTGCCAATCTCGCTGCAAAGTGCGCTGAGGTTAACGAGGCAAAGCACATTTGTGGCCGCGTTCCTGCTGTCATCGAGGTTCAGCGTATGGTTGATCAGGCTAAGGAGCTCCCAGGAGTCATCACCTACTAGTCTGTCATATACCAAATATAAAGAGAGTGGTCATACGGCCACTCTCTTTTTGTATTCCAGCTATGAATACGAAAAAAGGATGACTTGCGTCATCCTCTTTTGTGGTACTCGGTAGGAGAATCGAACTCCTATTACAAGATTGAGAATCTTGGGTACTAACCGTTATACGAACCGAGCATTTCTGTTTGGTTTTACAAAGGTAGTAAGAATTCTTGAATCTGCAAATCTATTTAACTATTTTTGTAAAAAATAAAGCAACATGTCACTTATCAAGTCAATTTCAGGTATACGTGGTACCATCGGAGGTCCAGTAGGTGAGGGTCTGACCCCTATGGATATTGTTAAATTCACATACGCATATTGTGCCAAGCTTCGCGAGCGTCGTCCTCATGAGGCAGGGGAGCGTTACCGTGTCGTTGTCGGCAAGGATGCCCGTCTCAGCGGCGAGATGGTTGAGCAGCTGGTTTGCGGTACCCTCGTTGCCTGTGGAGTTGACGTGATCAAGGCTGGTTTCGCTTCTACCCCTACCACAGAGATGGCTGTTATCCTCAGCGGTGCCGATGGCGGTATCATCCTTACAGCTTCACATAATCCTCGTCAGTGGAATGCTCTCAAGCTCCTTAACGAGAAAGGCGAGTTCCTCAATGCTGCGGAGGGTCAGGCTATCCTTGACTGTGCCGAGAGCGAGGATTTCGATTTCGCTCCTGTAGATGAGCTTGGAAAGATGACCGAGCATGATTTTACCGAGGAGCATCTCGACAAGGTTCTCGAACTTCCTGCCGTGGATCTTGAGGCAGTTCGCAATGCCGGCTTCAAGGTTGTTCTTGATGCAGTCAATTCAGTCGGCGGTCTCATCATGCCCCGCATGCTTGAGAGAATGGGCGTAGAGTGCGTTAAGCTGAACTGTGAGCCAACCGGCAACTTTGCACATAATCCTGAGCCGCTTCCTGCAAACCTTGTAGATCTGAGCGCAGCTGTCGTTGCAAACAATGCTGATTTCGGTATCAGTGTCGATCCTGATGTGGACCGTCTCGCTCTTATCTGTGAAAATGGCGATCCTTTCGTTGAGGAGTATACTCTTGTGAGTGTCGCTGACTATCTCCTGGAGCTTGCCGAGAAGGAGGGTGTAAAGGATATCTGTACAGTAAGCAATCTTTCTTCTTCGCGTGCGCTTCGTGATGTGACCGAGAGGCACGGTGGAGTTTATCATGCTGCCGCTGTCGGCGAGGTGAATGTCACTACCCTCATGCATGACAAGGGTGCCATCATAGGTGGCGAGGGTAATGGAGGTGTGATCTATCCTGCAATCCACAGTGGACGTGATGCTATGGTTGGTGTTGCCCTGTTCCTTTCAAACCTCGCTCACAAGAACATGAAGGTAAGCGAACTTAAGAAGACCTATCCAGAGTATCATATTGCCAAGAACAAGATCCAGCTTTCGGACAGCGCTCTCATCGACAAGATTCTCGAGGAGATGAAGAACGTCTTCGCAAAGGAGGATATCAATACCATCGATGGCGTGAAGATCAGTTTCGAGGCTGAACGCAAGTGGGTACATCTTCGTCGTTCGAACACCGAGCCTATCATCCGCATCTATGCCGAGGCTCCAGCCATGGCCGAGGCAGAGGCTCTCGCCGAGCAGGTAATTGCGATTGCAAACGGAATCATGGGGGCGTAGTCTATGTTTTCATTCAGGACCACTCCGCTGGAGGACCAGATGGACAAGGCTTTGCGAGAGGGCAAGGTCGGCTGTTTCTGTACCCAGAACTGCTACGATACGGCTCGCAGGCGCTATATGTATGATCTTTTCAGCGAGCGTGGCAATCTTGTGCGGATCTTCTGTCCTGTCGGGGCTGAACTGACACCTGAGACCAACCATATCGAGTTCGACATGGAAATCATCCGTGGCCTTGATGCGGTGGTTGTGGAAATCCAGGATGTTGGCTCAAGGTATTTCAATTTCACCCGTGATGTGTTCCATCTCATGAGCGCAATGGCTGAACTTGATGTCGAGGAGTGCCCGTCGCTGTATGTGGTCGACCATATCAATCCTGCAGGCAGGGTAGTGGAAGGTACCATTCCGGCTGTCGATCCCGAGGTTTGGGTTCCGAGGGTTGCGCATCGCCATGGACTGACCCTTGGCGAGCTTGCGCACCTTTATTATAATGAGATTGGAGCCAAGTATGCGCTTCATATCATTTCTGCGCTGGCAAGCGATTCAACCCGTCAGCTCGTTCCTTGGGCTATCGCCCCTGCATCTGACATCCCTGGAATGTTCACCTGCGACATGTACAGCGGTGGAGGACTGTGGAACAATACCACAATATGCCCGGGTATCGGTACTGCGCGTCCATACGAGTATATAGGAGCTCCGTTCATAGCTACTTCATCGTCGGATCGTCTGCCTGCCCCGGAGGGTGTCTACATGCGTCCATGCTCGTTCACGCCTGCGGCTGGCCGATATGCCGGAAAGCGATGCCAGGGTTATCAGATACTGCTGAGTCCGGGTGTGGAGTATCATTCGCTGCTGCATACACTCCAGCTCATGCATTACTTCTCGGAGCGCTATCCCGAGTTCCGCTATGACGAGGGCTTCTTCAGGAAACTGGCGGATCCGGTCATCGAGGCCTACCTTAAGGGAAGCATCACATTCGATGTGGTACAGGAGCATGTGAAGCTTGAGGAACAGAAATGGGTGCGCAAGGCTAAGCGATTTGCGCTCTATGATGACTCTCCGTACAGATTTAAATAGGTAATCCATTGTCATTATGGAAATAATTCCTATATTTGTGGACTGTTTAAACAAAGTACTTTAAATATTTAAAGAAATGAAGAACGCAATTCATCCCGAAACCTACCGTCTTGTAGCTTTCAAGGATATGTCAAACGAGGAAGTGTTCATCAC
>JAKSJO010000026.1 GCA_024398125.1 Bacteroidales bacterium | reverse complement strand
ATTATTTTTCTTCGATTACTGAACCATGGTCCTTTGCGACCGCTTCTTTCCATTTATCGGTGTAGCCTGGCTGGATGATCTCGCCAGGGAGACCCTTCGAGTGCTCCGAGTGCTTGAAACTGCCGTCAGGGTTCTGACCCTTGACATTTCCGTCGATGAACTTGACGAGAAGCATCTCTTCGAGGGCTACCCAGTCCGCGAACTGCTTCTGGGCAGTCTCCACTGAATACGCAGTGGCAGCCTTGCGCACCTTCTTCTCCGCAGCCTTGCCTCCCTTGCCGTAAAGCGCCATGAGTTTTTCGTCATTGGCCTTGAGCTTAACGTTCATCTGGTCGTTTTCGAAAGCATCGATTTTCTCGCGTACGACCGGAGCCATCTGGTTGTACATCTTGTAGCATGCGTTGGTGACGCGGTTGCACATCCAGAACGCCGAGGTAGGCGAGTAGTGGAGCATGTCTCCGTTGCCCTCGCGGAAGCACTCCGGAACGGCGTCGGTATTGGTATAGATAGGGGTTACGTATGAGGTGGCGGCATCGTCTGTGCCGAACCAGATCACGCCTCCGACCACGTCGGGAAGCCATGAACGGCTCTGGCCGACGAACCAGAAACCTGTCTGCTGGGTCGCGATCGCGCGCTCGTTGAGGTAGTTCTTGCCGTCATGCTCGAAGCCCATAGGGCGCCAGCGGTATGGAAGGGCGTTGCCGCCTGCTCCGATGTCTGTGGTCATGTCCATAGGAGTTCCTTCATAGTGGTCGCGCATCACGTCGGCAACGTCCTTGACGGTGATCTTGCGGGAAGGCTTCACGAAAAGCGGCATGCGGTGGCCGAGGTTGTAGCCCATCGCGTAGTCGAGCCAGTTGTCGGCGTCGGCGGTGACTTCGCGGCCGTTGTCGTCGATGTAGGTGAACTTGCCGTCACAGAGGATGTTGAATGCGCTCCATGCTCGTGCATCGCAGCCGCGGACCTCGCCGAAGTCGATAGGGCAGTATGCGTCACAGAAGCTGAAATCCTTGTCGGCGCCGCTGAACCAGCCCTTGCTGCGTGCGAAGCTGATGACCTCGGGGTCGTAGATACAGTTCTCGGGGTCGTCGAGAGGGAACTGGCGTATGCGGGCCTGGTTTGCGTGGGCACAGATGTAGCCGTCCGGAATGCGTCTTGCGACGTACAGGAGACCCTTGCGGCCGGGCCCCTTGCCGATGAGGTCCATCACCCACGCCTCCTTAGGATCGGCGATGGAGAATGATTCGCCCTCGGAGGCATATCCGTACTCTTCGCACAGACTGACGATGACCTGGATGGCTTCGCGTGCAGTCTTTGCGCGCTGGAGAGTTATATAGATCAGTGAACCGTAGTCCACGATGCCTTCGGGGTTGTAAAGCTCCTCGCGGCCGCCGTATGTGGTCTCTCCTATGACGAGCTGGTGCTCGTTCATGTTTCCGACAGTCTTGTAGGTGTGTGGTGCCTGGGCGATCTCGCCGAGGTATTTCTGGGAATCCCAGTCCACTACGCGAAGTCTTGATCCGAGTTTCCAGTCAGCTGCCGGATGGAAGTAGAGCTCGCCGAAAAGGGCGTGAGAGTCAGCTGCATAAGAAACCATGGACGAGCCGTCCGCGCTGGCTCCAGGGGTGATTATGACATTGGTGCATGCGTCACTTTCCAGGCTTGCTGTCATGGACAGCATGGCAGCGGTCGCTGCGGACAGGAAGGATTTGGCGTTCATTTTGCTGTTTTGCTATTAAATGATTACTTTTGTCAGTCTTACAAATATAAGAATTATTCGCTAATGAGAAACACTGGAAACCTTCTGCTTGTGCTTGCAATGCTCGCTTTCGGATTCTCCGCTTCTGCCCAGAGTCAGGGAGGAGTCGCCGAAGACGATGTAAAGAAGATGCTTGAGAACGTCGACCATCAGGTCGAGCAGATGACCAGGGACCTGGATTTGGAAGACTGGCAGGTGTTCTATGTGGATTCCATTCTCACCGCGAACTATCTGTCCCTTCAGGCTGGCTTCGCGGACCTTTCTGCGAAGAAGGTCAGCAATCGCGACATCTATCAGGATCTCCAGTATAGCAAGCTCGACGAGATCTACTATGCTCTCGAGAAAGTCTTCGACGAGTCCCAGTGGGCGAAGTATCTCAAGAGAGGCGCGGCGAAGGACAAGAAGTCGAGAGAAAAGTATTTTGCAAAGAAAAACAAGTAAAGATATATGAAACAGAAGATCGAGAAGGTTCTTGCTGAGCTCGAAGAGCTGAAGTGCAAGACCGCAAAGGAGGTCGAAGAGGCCAGGGTAAGGCTTCTTGGAAAGAAGGGTGAGATCACCGCTCTCTTCGATGAGTTCCGCACCGTCGACAAGGATATGAAGAGAGAGTTCGGAAAGACTCTCAACGAGCTCAAGCAGAAGGCTCAGGAGAAAATCGAGTCGCTGAAGGAGAACCTCGGAGACGATGCTGCAGCCGCAGACAGTTCGGCTGACCTTTCAATGCCGGGCGATCCATTCGAGCTCGGTTCACGCCATCCTGTCAGCATCGTGCGCCAGGAGATAGTTGACATCTTCCGCAAGTTTGGCTATGATGTTGCGGAAGGTCCTGAGGTCGAGGACGACTACCATGTGTTCGAGGCGCTCAACTTCCCTCCAAACCATCCTGCACGCGACATGCAGGACACCTTCTTCGTAAGCGCAGGCCATCCGAATCCGCTCCTTCTCAGAACCCACACATCATCTGTTCAGGTACGCGCCATGGAGAGCATGAAGCTCCCTATCCGTGTCATCTGCCCTGGTCGTGTGTTCCGTAACGAGGCCATCAGCGCGCGTGCGCACTGTATCTTCCATCAGGTAGAGGGCCTTTATGTCGACGAGAATGTAACCTTCGCTGACCTCAAGCAGGCAATCCTTCTTTTCGCCCGCGAAATGTTCGGACCGGAGACAGAAATCCGCATGCGTCCTTCATACTTCCCATTCACCGAGCCTTCGGCCGAGGTTGACGTAAGCTGCAACATCTGTCACGGAAAGGGCTGCAACATCTGCAAGGGTACCGGTTGGCTCGAGATTCTCGGCTGCGGTATGGTGGATCCTAATGTCCTTGAGGCTTCAGGCATCGACTCGAAAAAGTATTCAGGCTTTGCATTCGGAATGGGCCTTGAGAGAATCGCAATGCTCAAGTGGAGAGTGAACGATCTCCGCCACTATTTCGAGAACGACATGCGTTTCCTCAAGGAGTTCAATTCGAGCATTGAGGTCTAATTGCAATTTTTTTTGAAAAAAATTTTCGAAAAAGTTTGCAGAATTAAAAAATAGGCGTACCTTTGTAATCCCAAGCGATAAGCAAGGGTACTCAACGCGGAAATAGCTCAGTTGGTAGAGCGCAACCTTGCCAAGGTTGAGGTCGCGGGTCCGAGCCCCGTTTTCCGCTCCAGAGCCGATCGAAAGATCGGCTTTTTTCGTATCCGGGAGCCGTTGCCATCGTTACGGTGGTTTGAGCCCCGTCAAACACAGACCAAAACATGAAAGTAGGACTTATTGTAGCAATGGAGAGCGAATTCAAGGCATTGTCCGCAGCTCTCGAGAACGCAGCCGCAATCGGCGATAATATGGTTGAAGGAACTCTCGGAGTAAACGAGATTGTGCTTGTGAGAAGTGGTATCGGTAAAGTGAATGCCGCCCTTCGTGCTTCCGATCTTATCCGTGACCGCCGCCCTGACTGCATCATCAGCAGTGGCTGTGCCGGAGGCCTTGCTCCGCATGTCCATGTGATGAGCGTTGTCGTTGCTGCGAAGACCGCCTATCATGATGTCTGGTGCGGCCAGCCTAACGACTATGGCCAGGTCCAGGGTCTTCCTCTTTATTTCGAGGCATCACAGAGCCTTCTGAAGGCCTCTGAGGGCAAGGAAGGCATACATGTCGGCCTTATCTGCACCGGAGACCAGTTCCTTGAGGCCGGGGAGGCTGCTGGAAAGGTTCTCAACAATTTCCCTGAGGCTTTGGCCGTGGATATGGAATCTGCTGCGATAGCGCAGACCTGTCACCTTGCCGGCGTGCCGTTCATGTCCATGCGCGTGATCAGCGACTCCGTGGCTGACAGCGACAGAGAACAGGCTTACAATGATTTCTGGAAAAACGTGAGCGAGCGCTCGACGGCGACCCTCAAGGCCGTGCTTGAATCGCTTCCTTCGGCAATCTAGATGCGGCTCGGATTTCAGAGCGGCCTAAATAAGAGCGAGGAGTTCTTCGTAATATCTCTTCGAGACCGGAATGGACGATGCCTTGGTGTCGTCCATTACTGCATGCAGCATGCCGTCACCGTCCTTGCCGAGCACCTTGACGTGGCTTGGATTGATATAGTAGGATCTGTGACAGCGTACGAGCCCGCCTTCGGCACAGAGGTCCACTATTGACTTCATCGTATTGCGGATGACATAGTCCTTCTCCTTGCTTCCGTCAATATACCATACCCTGATATAGTTTTCCTCTGCGGTAATGTAGAGTATGGACTTTGCCGCGATGACGAACTTGAGATTGTTCTTGTCATCGTGGAATCGCAGCATCTCGTCCTCCTTGGAATCCATTTTCCTGTGGCCGCGGCTATAGGACGTCAGCGCGAGCTCCAGGATCACGTATGGATACACGCAGCTGAATGTGATCAGCTGGATAGACTTGAGGACCATGTTGAAGTAGACCGGGCCGCTCTTCTTGAACAGCCAGATGTACAGTCCCATGAACAGCGACGCGAACAGTATCTCGAGAAAACACCATGCGATGTATGTCGAAAGGCTGAATTCGTATGTCCCGTGCTCCGAGGTGAGATCCTTGATGAAGTGCAGCGACACCCTGGCGATCGCGATGCAAACGAGAAGTATGCAAGCGAGCATGGTCAGGTGGAATACATAGTTCAGCCTTCCCATGGTAAGGAACTGGTCTACCCTGAACGGGCGGTAGGCCAGGTTGAAAACATAGAAGAAGACCGGCAGTATCACAATGTGAAGAACCTGTGTCGAAAACGGCCTGAAAACTATCTTGAATTCGTTCATCTCTCTGTCACTGTAATGGTGTGACAAAGATAAGTAAAAGCTTTTTTTATCCCAAATAACGTAATTTTGTCACAAAACAGTCATTTTCGTCACTATTTGCCCATACCTATCACACTTATTTTCCCGGCCGATTCCGACCCTCTACTTTTGCATCGACCAAACACACAAGAACATGAAAAATGTAGTCGGTTTCGGAGACTCGGTCCTCAAGGGCATCGTCTTCAACAATGATAATAATGAATCAAGATACGAGCTCACGGACATGAGCTTTACCAATATCTGCACCGAAAGACTCGGAATCAATCTCGAGAACTTCGCGCGCTTCGGCAACACTATCACCCACGCGCTGTCGGAGATTACACGCCGTCTTCCGGCAATCGACGGAAGCGATTACGTAATCCTTAAATACGGTGGCAACGACAGCGACTTCCCTTGGAAGACCATCGCTGACAATCCGGACAGGAACATAAGACCCAACACCCCGCTGGACATCTTTTACGAGAAGTACCGTGAGGTCGTGAGAATGCTCAAGGCAAGAGGCAAGACTCCCGTCCTTCTTTCCATCCTCCCGCTCGAGCCGGATCTTTATCTGGATTATGTCAGCCGTGACTTCACCCAGGACCAGAAGGCGAATGTCATGAACTGGCTCGGTGGCCAGACAAAGTGCATCATCAACTACCACGAGATGTATAATCTTGAGATCATGAAGCTCGCTCGCCGCGAGGGTGTCCGCCTCATAGATATCACATCTCCGTTCCTTGAGAAGAGAGACCTTAGGGAGTACATGTGCATTGATGGAATCCATCCGAACGAGAAAGGCCATCAGCTCATCGCAGAAACTATTTGCAATGCAGTCGATGAGGAGGTCCCAGAGCTGACGCCGCGCTGCATTTCGAATTTCCGAGGAGCTTCTTTCTGCTTCGACTAGCAGAATAGTCCATTTTTACGTGCTGTTGTCCATTTTGATTTGCCTGATGATAAGGCGAAAGCGTTTTTTTTGTACTTTTGGGACGCAAACAAAACAATAGACAGATGAAAAAATTCTTTCTCGCAGCGGCAATCACCCTTGGTGCAGTCGCATCTTGCAGCCAGAACGGCCCAAAGAAGGCCGTCGACATGAACGATCAGCCATTCGCTGAGATTCCTGAATTCACCATCACTGCACCTCCTGCAGAGCTTGGCCTTGACCCATGGTACAAGAAGTACGTCGATGTGAACGGTATCGGACTCGCATCATCATGGCGTTGCCCTGACAGTGCCCTTGTCGCTGCATACCGTACCATCTACTACATGACCAACTATCTTCCAAAGGACGTTCACGATTCACTCGTACGCTATAAGACACGCGTTACCTGCATGGGTCGCTACGAAGGTACCACAGACGTCCCTGAGCACAGATTCCTCGTCAATGACACAACCCTCAACTGGGATCTCCGCGCCCGCGGTCTCGGCGGTACCAAGTATGATCCTGTCACTTCTTGTGCAGAGGAGAACGTGCTCGGATACCAGATTGACAAGTATCACGCAGAGGATATCCTCATCCACGAGTTCTCGCACTCAATCCATCTCGTAGGTCTCGTAACCGCACGTCCTGACATCAACGAGCGTCTCCAGAAGGGCCTCGACCAGGCACTCGCAGCCGGCAAGTACCAGAACACCTACGCAGCAACCAACATCGAGGAATACTGGGCAGAGGGCGTTCAGAACTGGTTCAACGTAAACGCTGAGGTTCCAGAGAAGAACGGAAACGGCAAGCACAACTGGATCAACACCCGCGAAGAGATGAAGAGATACGACCCATACCTCTACGACATCATCGCCGAGTTCTTCCCAGAGCCAAAGGACAAGATCTCTTGCCACAAGTACGTCAACGAGTACAACTGGACCGAGTAATCCTTCCTTCGGAACAGACGAATCCGTACAGGAAAATAGAATGAGAGCCTTACCATGATTTTGGCCAGGCTCTTTATTTTTTTCTCGGTCGCTACATCTTTTCAGCGAGGTCGGCGAGGCTGGCCGCACAGGCAAGGGCCTCATCCTTGATCCTGTCCATACGGACCTGCTTTGAATTGAGGGCAAGAAAAGACAGCTCCAGGAAGACCGCCAGCAGGATCGCCGTCCTGTCATCTGTACGGGCAATGGCCATGTTGGCGGCGTCAGCCAGCATGCCGAAGAACTCGTCTCTGGTATAATCCAGCATGGTTCCGTGCATGTTCGCCTTGATCTGGTACAGCATCCAGCTCAGTTCCGATGCATGTCCGGTCTCGACGACAGTCTCGTTCTTGTCAGGATTGATATACTCTTCCTCGACATCATCGGTCACTATCACGCCGCTCTCATGGAAGAGCATTGTCCCCATCGACAGCCTCGACAGGTTCCCGGTCAATATCGTCTCGCGGAGCTCCCTCATGAAATCCATCTCGTTATTCTTTTCGTAAATCATATTCCAAGGGCGTTGAATGGTCTTCGTACGGCTCTCAATTCTTCTGAGAGTCTGTTGTTGCAAAAATACGATAGAAAGTTGAGATTGTTAGATTCGTTTAGTCGCGCTCTATATGAAATCTTTGCATGCGTCCTATATCATCTTCGTAAAGGACTGCGTTATCTAATCTTTGTAAATTGCAATAATAAAGCTACGCCTTGTTCTGGTAAAGCTTGGACCAGTTGCGGAGAGAGATGATGCCGTTGATGAGGTAGAGGCCGCAGACGACAGGCATGAAATAGTTGCCCACGCTGAGGTGCAGCGCCATCTGGGAGATGTTGACGACCAGCCAGGCGATCCAGCATTCCCACTTCTTCTGCGCCGACAGATACTGAGCCACAAGGATCAGCACGGTCACGCAGGAATCGAGGTAAGGATGAGGATCCAGAGGGAAAAGCCTGTCAAGAAGCCAGCCCCAGAGGCCGGCAACGACAAACACGGTCACGACCGCCATGATACGCTCAGGCCATCCCATGCCGCTCACGCGAAGAGCAGAGGAATCCTTCGAACTCTTCTCCTCCTCCCTCGGATGGGTCCAGCGCCAATGGCCGATCATGTTGATGCACAACGAAACGGGCTGGAGTATGAGCGAAGCTACAAGGTTCTTCTGCATGAACAGCACGAAAAGTGCCGTGGTATACAGGTAGCCCACCCAGAAATTATACTTGCTGTTGCGACCCGCGAGAAAAACGCAGGTGAGTCCGAGAACGGACGCAATTATATCCCAAAACATACTACTGACTAAGATTGCTTTTATCAATTAACCGACTGCCCCCTCAAGGGAAACGGAGAGCAGCTTCTGTGCCTCGACGGCAAACTCCATAGGCAGGCGGGACAGTACGTCACGCGCATAGCCGTTCACGATAAGACCCACAGCATCCTCCTTTGCGATACCGCGCTGGGTACAGTAGAAAAGCTGATCCTCGCTGATTTTCGAGGTCGTCGCCTCATGCTCCACAACTGCACCAGGATTGGCGCTCTGGATGAGCGGGAATGTATGGGCTCCGCACTGGGAACCTATCAGAAGGCTGTCGCACTGAGAATAGTTGCGTGCATGCTCAGCCCCCTTGTTGATACGCACCTGGCCGCGATAGCTGTTCTGGCTGTGGCCGGCGGAAATACCCTTGCTGACGATGCGGCTGCGGGTGTCGCGGCCGATATGGATCATCTTTGTACCGGTATCGGCCTGCTGCCAGTTGTTGGTAAGCGCCACGGAATAGAACTCCGACGACGAATGGTCGCCCATGAGGATGGTGCTTGGATACTTCCAGGTGATGGCCGAGCCGGTCTCCACCTGGGTCCACGACAGATGGCTGCCGCTGCCCTTGCAGATGCCTCGCTTTGTCACGAGGTTCAGGATGCCGCCCTTGCCGTTCTCATCGCCGGGATACCAGTTCTGGACAGTCGAATACTTCACATCGGCATCCTTCTCGACAACAATCTCTACTACGGCTGCATGAAGCTGGTTCTCGTCACGCATAGGTGCTGTGCAGCCCTCCATGTAGCTCAGAGTCGAGCCCTCGTCAGCCACGATAAGGGTACGCTCGAACTGGCCGGTACCGCTCGCGTTGATACGGAAATAGCTGCTCAGGTCCATAGGACACTTCACGCCCTTGGGGATGTACACGAAAGAGCCGTCGCTGAAGACAGCCGAATTGAGAGCCGCAAAATAGTTGTCACCCACGGGAACGACGCTTGCCAGATGCTTGCGCACCAGATCCGGATGCTCCTTGATGGCCTCCGAGAAGGAACAGAAGATGATGCCCTTCTCGGCCAGGGTCTTGCGATAGGTGGTGGTCACGGACACAGAGTCGAACACCGCATCGACCGCCACGACGCCTGCGAGAACGTCACGCTCCTTGATAGGAATGCCCAGCTTCTCGAAGGTCTCGGCCAGCTTCGGGTCGATCTCCTTCGGACGCTCGCTGTCCTTCTTCGGCGCCGCATAATAGATGATGTCCTGATAGTCGATCTTCGGCAGGTCGAGATGAGCCCACTGAGGCTGCTCCATCTTCTCCCACTTACGGAAAGCGTCGAGACGGAACTCCAGCATCCAGTCCGGTTCCTCCTTGATCTTCGAGATTGTACGGATGATATCTTCGTTGAGGCCCTTCGGCACGTAGGTCTGCTCGACCTCGGTGACGAAACCTTCCTTATATTCCTGCTTGATCAGGTCTTTGAGTTCTTCCTGTGCTGCCATTACTTGACGAGTTGATCGGCGAGAACGAGAGCGGTCATCGCCTCTACGATGACGGGAGTGCGCAGAGCGAAGCAGACGTCATGCCTGCCCTTGACCTCCAGCGTATCCATGCTGCCGTTCTTGAAATTCCAGGTGCTCTGGGCCCTGGCTATGCTTGCGGTAGGCTTCACGGCGATGCGGAAGACAAGCTCCTCGCCATTGGTGAGACCTCCATTGATGCCGCCGGCACCGTTCTTTGCCGGACGACCGTCCACGTACGGGTCGTTATGCTCCGACCCCTTCATGCGTGAAGCCGCGAAACCGTCACCGAACTCCACGCCGCGGATTCCCGGGATGGAGAACATCGCATGCGAGAGAAGCGACTCCATCGAGTCGAAGAAAGGACCGCCGAGACCGACAGGGAGACCGTTTGCACGGCACTCTATGATACCGCCAAGGGAATCGCCCTCGGCGATGGTCTTGTTGAGAAGGTCCTTCCAGTTGTCACGGTTGGTCTCGCCACCGATCTCGGTAAGCTCTGCCTTGATGGAGATGTCGCCAAGAATCTTCTTGGCTACGACTCCGGCTGCTACAACCGGCAGTGTGATGCGGCCGCTGAAATGACCGCCTCCGCGAGGATCGTTGAAACCGTTCCACTTCACTGCTGCAACACGGTCTGCGTGGCCTGGACGTGGAAGGTCCATGAACTGGCTGTAGTCTCCCGAACGGGTGTTGCCGTTGCGGAATATGATTGTAAGAGGGGTTCCGGTGGTATGTCCGTTGAGGAGTCCGCTGAGGACCTCAGGTCTGTCAGCCTCCTTGCGCGGAGTCGTTCCGAGTGCGCCGGACGCTCTACGGACGATGTCTGTGTCGAAATCAGCCTCGGAGAGCTCCACACCGGCAGGAACGCCATCGATGATGACACCGATGCCGGCTCCGTGCGACTCGCCAAAGATGGAAACCCTTATGTTTCTTCCGAAAGAATTCATGATTCAAAGATAGTCAGAAAGTCCGGGAAGGACTTGCATACACACTTCTCGTCGTCGATGACGATAGGGCTGTCTGCACCGAGCGAAGCCACCTTGAGGGCCATGACCATGCGGTGGTCGTGATATGAGGTGTACTCGCCACCCTTGAGAAGCTTTCCGTTTGCGAGGCGCCAGCTGAGCGAGTGGCCCTCGATTATCATGTCGTCACCCTCGATGCGTGCAGGAACGCCCATCTGGTCGAGGGTGTTTACAATCGCCGCTCCACGGTCAGATTCCTTGTTCGAAAGTCTGCCGGTTCCGCCGATACGGCTGGTTCCAGGACAGAATGCCGCAAGAATGGCAGCGATAGGGAACAGGTCCGGAGCGTTGTTGAGGTCGAACTCGAAAGGCTCGAGCGGAGCCTTGGCCACGCAGACATTGCCTGTGCGCGGAGCGACACCGGCAAGAGTGGCGGCCTCTGCGACTGAGTCGATATAGTCTGTGTCGATCTGCGAAATGCTTGCGCCAGCCTCGACGAGCACATCCATGATGGTTATGTCGGCCTGGAGCGACATCATGTCCAGTCCGGTGATCTGGGCGCTGCCGAAGATTGCTCCAGCCACAAGGAAGTTGGCCGCGCTGCTCCAGTCGCCTTCGAGATCGATGTCCGCAGCCTTGTATTTCTGGCCGCCGGGGATCTTGAAGGTCATGCCTGTGCACTGTCCCCAGTCCTGGGTCTCGATCAGGTCCTCGCCTCCCTCCATCTCGCTGACGATCTTGATTCCGAACTTGCGGAGCACGTCCTCGGTGATGAACATGTATGGGATGCTCTTAGGCTCGCTGATGTAGATTGTGCTCTGGACATCGGCCATAGGCAGGGCCATCAGCAGACCCGAAATGAGCTGTGAGCCTCCCTTGCCTGAGATGTCGGCCTTGCCCGGAATGAGCTTGCCGCTGACCTTGGCAGGGATGTAGATTTCCTTGACGTTCTTCTCGCGTGCGACCGCGTTGGTAAGCACGACTCCGAAGGCCGCCATTATGTCGTTCGCGCCCTTGAGAGGACGGTTCACGAGAGTCTTTTCGCCTGTTACGACAACGTCCTCGCCGTTAAGCATCGCCATAAGCGGAATCATAAGGCGGGTAAGCAGTCCCGATTCGCCGGTATGAAGCTCCTTCATGCCGAATGGATTGCAGCCGGGGCCTACAGGACCGACGCCCTTGATGACAAGAACCTCGTCCTCGATGACCTCTGCGCCAAGGGCACGGGCCACGCGTACAGCCGATTCTGTGTCGGCGCAAGGGGAGTAGCCACGGAGGTGAGATGTGCCTTCTGCAAGCGCTGCCGCGATGATTGCACGCTGGGCATAGCTTTTCGAAGCAGGCATGCGGACCTCGCCGAGATGGAAGTCCTGGGAACCGCTGTACAGCGCCTTCACCATGTCTGCGGTCGCCCACTGTCCAGGAGCCGCCGCCTCGCTTTCATCCAGTGCGGCATAGGTATAAGGCGCGCCCATCTTGAGGGCAAGCATGCGGCTTTCGCGACCCTTCTCGCCCATGCAGAAAGCGATCAGCTGTCCCTCTGGCACGAGGCTGTACAGGGACATGGTCTTTTTTACATCGCCATCCTTGACGGCTGTGGTCACGATCTTGGTCAGGTCTGCACCATACTGACGGCAGCGCTCAAGCTCCTCGGCTACATTGTCCGAGGTGCCGTTGAAATCGTGGAATGAGCGGATGAAGATGGTTCCGTTGAGCTTCGCGATACGGCGCAGCCTCTTTCCCATAGCCGCAGGGGCCTCTGTCTCGAGGTCCATGTACTTCGCTCCCGCCTCGATGGCGATCTTGAGCTTCTTCTCGGCAATGGATACCGCTTCGCGTTCAGTCGCTACCGATGCCCTTATGTCAGAGATACGGCAAGTCGCGACCAGAGGAATGTCGGTGGTCGAAAAAACTGTTTCTATGTCTTCTTCGCTAAGGTCCGGACAGCGGTCCAGGCGGATCTCCGCCATTTCAATGTCTCCGCTGTCCAGGAGAGCCTGGATTTCGTCCAGGTTCCTGTTTTGGATTGTCGTACAAATCATGTAGCGAAATTAGTAAAAAAAAGCCTATTCTCCGCTATTGGAGAAGCTTTGGCTGTCCCTTGGAGCATCCTTGACCCATACCTGGCGCTCGAACGCTTCGTTAAGGGAAATCATGGTGTCGGTCGACTGGATGTTAGGAATCTTCTGGATCGTGTTGAGGAGGATGTCCATAAGATGGTCATTGTCATAACAGTAAAGTTTCAGCAGGAGAGACGCTTTTCCGGTTACGAAATGACACTCCACGATCTCCGGGATGTGCTTGAGGCTTGCGATAACCTCAGGATACTTGTTGGCTTCCGAAAGGGACACGCTGATGAATGCGCATACGTTGAGACCTATCGCCTGAGGCTTTACCAGAAGGCGCGAGCCGCTGATGACTCCATTGAGTTCGAGCTTCTTGACTCTCTGGTGGATGGCTGCTCCGGAGACTCCGCACTCGCGTGCGATCTCAAGGAATGGCATTCGGGCGTTGTTGACAAGGAAAGAGAGAATCTTTCTGTCAATTGCATCTAGGTTGTACTGTGGCATATCTGGTTATGATTTAAAAGCAATTTGGCATGACAAATATACGGAATTTATCCGTTTTGTCATGCCAAATGCTATTAAATCTGCTGATTTACTGACAATTGTTAAGATCTCCTTGCTCTGGAGCCTCTTCTGGAAGTAGGTTGCGAATTGTTAATGATGTCCTGGCAAGCCGCCTCATCCAGCGTAGAGGCCTCTGTACCCTTAGGTATCTTGTAATTTGATCCGTTGTATTTGATATACGGACCATAGCGTCCGTTGAGCAGCTGGATTCCGCTTGGGAACTCCGCCATGACATCATTCACAGGCTTCTCGGCAACGGCTGTGATGATCTTTGCACATTCCTCGAGACTGATCGAAAGTGGATCCGCGCCCTTGGGAAGTGAGTAGTTGCTGCCGTTGAACTTGATGTACGGTCCGAAGCGGCCCTTGAGCACGATGACGTCTGCGCCTTCAATCTGGCCGACTGTGCGTGGAAGCTGGAAAAGCTTCACTGCCTCTTCAAGGCTGATGGTCTCGATAAGCTGGTTTTTCAAAAGGCTGGCGTACTGGCGGCCTTCACCCTCGCCCTTTTGGACGTACGGACCATACTGGCCACGCTTTGCGATGATCATCTTGCCGTCGGACGGGTCGATGCCGACCTCCCTTGTGACGTCGACGAACTCCCTGTCCTTGAGAACTCCGTCCACCTTGCTGTGGAACGGTCCGTAGAAGCGTCCGATGTATTCGTTCCAGATGGTGTTGCCCTCCGCGATGTCATCGAATTCCTTCTCGACATTGGCTGTGAATTCATAGTCCATGATGTCGCTGAAGTTGCCGCAGAGATAGTCGCAGACCTGCATTCCGGAATCCTGAGGAAGGAGCTTGCCTCTCTCGTTGCCGTATGTCTCGACCTTCGCCGTCTCGCTGATTACGCTTCCCTTGAGGGTCAGGTTGACAACCTCGGTCTCGGTGCCCTTATGGTCGCCCTTGAAGATGTACTCGCGGGTCATGAGGGTACTGATGGTAGGAGCGTATGTCGATGGACGGCCGATTCCGAGCTCCTCGAGTTTCTTTACGAGCGTAGCCTCGGAGAATCTAGGCGGTGCCTGGGTGTACTTGCACTCTGCTCCGATGCTCTTCACATCCATGATTGCTCCTACTCTGGTCTCTGGAAGCATTGCCTCCTCGCTCTCGTCGCTCTCGTCATCGATGCCTTCTGCGTATACCTTGAGGAAGCCATCGAAGAGAATGGTCGCAGCCTGGGCGCTGAACTTTTCGCTTCTGCGGTCATTGCCGATGCGGACGGTGGTGTTCATTACCTTGGCGTCCTCCATCTGGGATGCTACCGTGCGCTTCCAGATAAGGTTGTAGAGCTTCTTCTCCTGGGAAGTTCCGTCGATGTCCGTGTTGGAGATGAATGTAGGACGTATCGCCTCATGTGCCTCCTGGGCGCCCTTGCTGGTGGTTCTGAACTGGCGGGTGTGCGAATACTCGCTTCCGTATGTCTCGGTGATGTATTCCTTGGCTGTGCCGAGCGCGAGGTTCGACAGGTTGGTGGAGTCGGTTCTCATGTAGGTGATGAGACCTCGCTCATAAAGACCCTGGGCTATGCGCATGGTCGAGCTTACCGACATGTGGAGCTTGCGGGCAGCCTCCTGCTGGAGAGTGGATGTCGTGAACGGCGGTGCCGGATGACGTGTGCCGTCGCTGCTGTCCACACTCTCGACCTTGAACGATGCTCCGATACAGTCGTTGAGGAATTCGCGTGCCTCCTCGATACCGTTGAAGCGATTGTCGAGACGGGCCTTCAGCTTGACTGCGGCCTCGGTTCCCTGTGGGTGGAATACAGCCTGGATGCGGTAGAAAGGCTCAGCCTTGAAGGCATTGATCTCTCTTTCGCGGTCGACCACAAGACGGAGAGCGACGCTCTGGACGCGGCCGGCCGAAAGACCTCTCTTGACCTTGCGCCAAAGAACAGGTGAAAGCTCGAAGCCGACGAGTCTGTCAAGCACGCGTCTGGCCTGCTGGGCGTTGACAAGGTTCATGTCGATCGTCCTTGGATTCTCGATGGCCTTCTGGATGGCTGTCTTTGTAATCTCATGGAAAACGATACGCTTGGTCTTCTCCGGATCGATGTCCAGAGCCTCTACGAGATGCCATGAGATGGCCTCTCCCTCGCGGTCCTCATCGGATGCAAGCCATACGGTCTCGGAATTCTTTGCAGCCTTCTTGAGATCGCTGACAAGCTTCTTCTTGTCGTCCGAGATTACATATTCAGGTATGAAACCGTGTTCTGTATCAATGCTGAGCTTCTTTTCCTGGAGATCTCTGATGTGACCGTGGCTCGATTTTACCACGAAACCGTCTCCGAGGAACTTCTGGATTGTCTTGGCCTTGGCCGGAGACTCCACGATGACTAAATTCCCCTCCATGCGTTCAAAAATTGAATTTATGGTGCAAAGAAAACATCAAACTCGGCAATTATCCAAACATTTTCGGTAATTTTGCGAGAATTATACCTTTATAAAAAAGCCCTCAACATAGTTGAGAAAAATATATGAAAGAGACTTCGAAAAACAAGCTTGGAAAGATTTTCTGGATACTCGTCACCGCACCGGTGGCACTGATCATGATACTCCTCGTGATGGTATGGCTCTTCGCCGAGATCCCATCCTTCGAGGAACTCGAGAACCCTGACAGCAAGCTCGCGACCCAGGTCATCGCCGAGGACGGTGAGACTCTTGCGACCTTCCATATCGAGAACCGCACGTTCGCGTCGTACGACGAGCTCTCCGAGCATCTTGTGCACGCAGCCGTGGCTACCGAGGATGAGCGTTTCTACAGCCATTCCGGCATCGACATGCGAAGCCTTGCCCGCGTCGCTGTCAAGACGCTGCTCATGCGCAACTCCAGCCAGGGAGGTGGAAGTACCATCACCCAGCAGCTCGCCAAGACCCTCTATCCTCGTCGCGAGGTCAAAAGCAAGATTCCTGGCATGTCCAAGGTGGTAATGGTATGGACCAAGCTCAAGGAATGGATCACCGCGGTCAAACTCGAAAGGAACTACACCAAGGACGAGATCATGAACATGTATCTCAACTCCATCTTCTACGGTGGCGGTGCATTCGGTGTCAAGTCCGCTTCGGAGACCTTCTTTGCGAAGCTCCCTGCCGAACTGACCGTCGAGGAGGCCGCCATGCTGGTCGGCATGGTCAACAAGCCAACCCGCTACAATCCTGCCATCAATCCGGACAAGGCTCTTACCCGCCGCAACTTCGTCATCGGCAAGATGGCCCGCGCCGGCTATCTCACCAAGGCTGAGCGCGACTCCATCCAGGCCATTCCGATCACACTCGACTATCAGGTCCAGGACCACAACGCCGGCCATGCTCCATATTTCAGGGACATGCTCCGCAGGACCATGAACGCCCAGAAGCCAAAGCGCTCCTCATACCAGAACCGCGAGGATTACTCCGCAGACTCGCTCGCATGGGCGACAGATGACCTTTATGGCTGGCTGAACAAGAACAAGAAAGCCGACGGAAGCAGCTACGACCTCGATCGCGACGGCCTCCGCATCTATACCACCATCAACTACAAGATGCAGAAGTACGCCGAAGAGGCGGTTGCCGAGTACCTTGGAAAGAACCTCCAGAAGAGCTTCGAGAACGACCTGCGCCGCAAGCCGAACCGTCCGTTCTCGAACGATGTCGACGAAGATACACGCAACCGTCTCATGTCCCAGGCACGCCGCTGGAGCGACCGCTACCGCATGATGAAGAACAGCGGATCGTCCGAGAGCGAGATCCTCAAGAGCTTCAAGGAGCCGGTTAACATGCGTATCTTCTCGTGGGACGGCAAGGGTTACATCGACACCCTCATGACCCCGGATGACTCGATCAAGTACTACAAGTCCATCCTTCGCGCAGCCTTCATGGCGGTTGAGCCGGGCACAGGCCACATAAAGGCTTATGTCGGCGGCCCGAACTACCGCTACTTCAAGTATGACAATGTCCGTCAGGGCAAGCGTCAGGTCGGCTCGACCATCAAGCCATACCTCTACACCCTCGCAATGCAGAGCGGCATGACCCCTTGCACCCAGGTGGTGAACGTCCCTCAGTCCTTCATCGTGGGCGAGGATGTCTGGACGCCGCGAAGCACCGACAAGGCAGAGTACATCGGCCGCACCGTGACCCTCAAGTGGGGTCTTGCGAACAGTTCGAACAACATCTCCGCATACCTCATGTCCCAGCTTGGACCGCAGGCCATGCTCGGCATGATGCGAGCCATGGGTATCAGCAGCTATGTAGACGCCGTTCCGGCTCTCTGTGTAGGATCCGCCGACATCTCGGTATATGAGATGGTATCCGCATACAACACCTTCCCTTCAAAGGGCGTCTACGTCACCCCTATGTTCGTGACACGCATCGAGGACAACCAGGGCAACGTCATTTCCGAGTTTACCAACCGCAAGCGCGAGGCTATCAGCGAAGAGACCGCATACCTCATGGCCAACCTCATGCAGGGAGTGGTCAACGCCGGTACAGGTTCACGTCTGCGCGGCACTTATGCCCTCCGTGGCGAGATTGCCGGCAAGACAGGTACGACCAACGACAACTCCGACGGATGGTTCATCGGCTACACTCCATCCCTTACCGCAGGTGTCTGGGTCGGCGCAGAGGACCGTCAGGTCCACTTCCAGTCCCTCGCTCTCGGTGGCGGTTCCAACATGGCGCTTCCTATCTGGGGTATCTTCATGAAAAAGGTCCTCAAGGATGGAACTCTCGGCATCAGCGAGGCTGACAAGTTCCAGGCGCCGGCCGGCATGGTGCTTGACCTGAGCTGCAGCGGAGGAGACGAAGACGCAGCCATGAAGAAGGCTGCGGCCGAAGAGGAAGAATACTTCGATTTCTAATAAACTATGAGCAACTATAAAAGCATAGCGGTAATATACGGCAGCGACTCTTCCGAGTGGGAAGTCGCATGTCGCAGCGGAGAGTTCACCGCATCCCGCATCGATGAGAAATATGACGTCTACGAGATCTTTGCCCGTTTCGGCAAGTGGTCGGTCGTGGCGGTACGCAAGTGCAATTCCATGAGAGTGACCTTCCCTGAAGGCTCACGCCCTGAGATAAACAAGACCGACTTTTCGGTCAGCATACTCGGAGAGAAAGTCAAGTTCGACTATGCATACATCATGCAGCACGGCCGTCCAGGCGAGAACGGACTTCTCCAGGGCTATCTCGAGATGCTTGGAGTTCCATTCAGCAGCTGCAACGCCTTCGTTTCGGCCGTGACCTTCGACAAGTTCTCCTGCAAGACATATCTCCGCGACGTGGACTTCGTCAGCTGTGCTCCCGACATGTTCATCCGCATGGGAGTCGATCTCAAGGATGTGGCAGCAAAGGTAAGCGCCAACCTTAAATTTCCCGTCTTCGTAAAGCCTACCGATTCCGGCTCAAGTTTCGGAATCACGAAGGTGAAGAGCGAGGAAGAACTCGAGTCCGCAATCAACTGTGCATACCGCGAGAGCTCTACCGTCATCATCGAGCAGGGCGTGACCGGTCGTGAGCTTACCTGTGCCGCTTATATCGACGGAGACGAGGTGAAGACCCTCCCTATCATCGAGATTGTGACCAGCAACGAGTACTTCGACTACGACGCCAAATACAATGGCAACAGCCAGGAGATCTGTCCCGCACCTGTAAGCGCAGAGGAAAAGGCCAGGATTGAAGACACCACAGCCCGCATCTACCGCCAGCTTGGCTGCAAGGGCCTCGTCCGTGTCGACTATATCCTTGGCGACAGGCTCTGGTTCCTCGAAGTCAACACCATCCCTGGAATGACCAGTGCCTCGCTCGTGCCAAAGATGGTACGCACCGCAGGCATGGACATGACGGAATTCCTCAATATCATCATAGAAAATTCATAACCGGTGCTTCTAACTGAGTTCATACGCGAAAGCACAGCCTCGCTCGAGGCCCTCTATCCTACCAAGGAAGCCCGCACCATCGTTCTGATGCTTTGCGAGGCCATACTTGGAACGAAGAGCTATACCCATATCGTCGAGCCGGAATGCCAGGTCGACAAGAAGAAGATGCCAAAGCTCAAGGAAAGCCTTCAGCGTCTGGAACAGGGTGAACCTATCCAGTACGTCATCGGAACGGCCGAATTCTGCGACTACACCTTCAATGTCAACCCTGCCGTGCTGATTCCGCGCCCCGAGACCGAGATGCTCGTCCGCGAAGCGATCAAGATAGCCTCCCGCATCCGCCGCATGCGCATTCCATACGGCAAGAACGCCACACCTGTCCGCATCCTCGATCTTTGTACAGGCTCAGGCTGCATAGCATGGCTGCTTGCGCTTTCAGTCCCGGGTTGCCAGGTCACAGCCGTGGACAATTCCGAGGTCGCCCTCAAGGTCGCACGCACCCAGCCTTTCGCCCAGAAACTCAAGGAACTTCAGGCCATCGCGCCGACTTTCGTCAATGCCGACATCCTTGATACGGAACAGGACTTCAAGTACGGTCCGTTCGACCTCATCCTCAGCAATCCTCCATATATAATGGAGTCCGAGAAGCCTTCGCTCCGCAAGAACGTCGTAGACTATGAGCCCGCAACTGCACTCTACGTCCCGGACGAGGATCCTCTTCTCTACTACAGGGCCATCGCCCGCTGGTCAGAACGCTTCCTCACCGCGGAAGGCAAGTGCCTTACGGAGATCAACTCCCTCCTTGGACGTGAAACGGAGGCTCTTTTCCGCAACATGGGTTTCCGCCAGACCGAGAAGGTCAGGGACTTTTACGACAAGACACGATTTATCTTCTATTCTAAATAACTGTGAATCACGCTCCTCGGGGCGTGATTTTCAATTAGCCGTGTTTCATGAGGTTAAACGGCTCTTATTCGCTCACTTTGCAAAAAAGAGAACGAATATGAAAAAACTTATGTCATTTGCCGCACTGGCCCTGGCGATTTCATGTGATCCTGTCTCGCCGTATGAACAACCTATCGCATCCGGATCCATGGAACTGAGCGAAGTAGCAAGCCTCCTGTCGGAGCTCCCGCTTGCCGCAGAACAGTTCCGTGAGGTATATGATGCTGTAAGTTCCTCTTCGGGCAACGGCTACGACGAAGAATACACCATGGCCTCGCTTTTCGAATGCCCCGGCCAAGGGGTAGGCGAGACCGCGGCCGAAACCAAGGCTTCCGGCTATCCGAAACCTATCAGGTCGCTGATAGATGACTATTTCGCATCAAAGACAAAGGGTGGAGACGCCATGGCGATAGAAGATCCCGAGGTGTTCATCGAAGGCTTGAAGGCCTCCGATGTCCAGATTTACTGGCCGTACTCCGAAAACTGGGATGGCAGGACCGCCCCTGTGATCACCTTCGATCCCGGGACTGGAGCCGGCGTCAACTATGGCTATGAAATGACATCCGAGGGCGTCAAGACAATCCTTGTAGACGAGGAACTGGCGATGGAACGTCCTGTCTGGGTGGTCAACCGAAACGATGATGCGGCCTTCAAGTCCATCGAGATGCTCCGCCGTGAAGACCCCGACTGGGCCCAGGGTGGCAATGTCACGGTAAAGCCTAACGGTACCAAGGCGACGAACAATGCATGCCGAACCCTTATCCTTAAGACCTTCCGCATGAAGCGCAACTACGACCCATGGTTCGCCGGCGCCAGCGAGTTTTTCGTGAAATGCGGTGCGGTCGAAAGCTTCACGGCCAGCACCGAGGCCGAGATGAAGCTCTACAGCCCCCAGATAACGGATTTCATGGTGGTGGTGAGACGCGGAGCGGCTGGATATAACCAGAACTTCAATGCCGTGCTCGTCTCGGAATGGACGGACCAGCTGGACAATTTCGCGTTCATGATAGTGGAAGATGACGGCGGCACGAAGACTTCATGGAAGTGCTCATGCATGGCCAAGATCGAATCCAAGAGCTATGGTTTCGACATGGAGATTCCTTTCAGGACATCGGATGACGTGGTATGGAGAGGCCTGCTCTCAAGACGCTATTTCGAGAAGGACTCCATCGTGAAAGGTCATTTCGGTGATGTCGAGCTCAGCTTTACCTTTGAATAGGCTAGTCTTCGTTCAGTGAAGCTTCGACCTGGACAGCCGCTGCACAAAGGGCCTCGTAGAACTCTTCTCCGTACAGCCTTGTCAGCGGTTCCTTGAGGAACTGGTATACCCTGACACCCTCGCGCTTGCCTTTCTCAAAGGCATCCTTGCAGATGTCCCAGTGGTGCACGTTGAGAGCCTGGCCGCCTCCTGTGAGCTTGGTGATGCGGATAGGGTAGAGGCTGCATGAGATCGGCTTGCGGAAATCGCATTCACCCTTGAGGAACTTCATCTCGATCGAGCAGAGACAGTTTCCGTCATTGTCGAAATGGCAGAAGGCGCACTCCTGGGTGCCTTCCGTCAGCGGGGTGACTATGTCTCCTTCGAAGTCAATCTCGAAGAATCCCTTTGCATCCACTGCCGCACAGCCTTCGGGCTTCATGAGAGGGGAACATACCGGATAGACCCTTTCAAGCTCGTCAAGTTCATATTCCTCCAGCGGAGCACCGCATTCTCCGACTATGCAGCACTTGCCGCGACACTTTTCGTAATCGCAGCTGAAGCACTCCATGAAAACGTCCTCAGATACGAGCACGTCGCCTATCTGTACTATTGTTCCGAATCTTCTCTTATGTCCCATGTGATTATTGTTTCTCGTCTATAAGAACCAGGCGTGGGGCATCCTGGATCGTATTCAATGCATTCTTTATGTCATCCCAGCGCAGGCTCTTTATCTGCGCCGCGCTGCCGAGGATATCCTTTCCGAATCCGTATCGCGCAGTAGCTGCCTTGATTATCACGGCAGGCTCCTTGGAAGTCTTTGTGAACTCGGAATCCTTGAGGCTCTTGAAACCGTCCAGACTGACCTCGCCCATGGCTCCGATGCCGTCAAGCATGGAATCTATGATTCCCTGGACCATGCGTGGGCTCATGGTAGTCTCGCCGCAAGGAACGCAGTGGATGTTCATCACCATCCTTTCAACGGGACGTATCTCCAGCCTGGAGTTGATCTCTACCTTGTAGCCGCTACCGGCAAGTACATGCTCAAGCGAGTCGCGGATGATCATTTCGGCCGCCTCGAAAGCTATCTCTCTCTGGCGTGAATAGTTTGCTGTGGAGCTTATCCCGACATGTATGCTGCCATCGGGCACGTTTATTCCGGCTATTTCCGAAATCTCGGACGAACCGCTTCTCGGAACCCAGCTGACATAGCTGCGAGGCGCTGGATCGCCGCCTGTGCCGAACAATCCAAGATGACGGGTAAGCAGTCTCTTTGCCCTGTCCGCAGGAAGGCTGCCTGCAAGTATGATCATGCCGTCGTCGAAGCGTTCGAAACAGCTGCGGAAATAACCTTCTACACGCTGCGGAAGGTCATCCTGAATCGAAGACGCATCCAGTCTGCCGCTGAAGGCGAAGCCTGGCGACATGAGGCTGTCCATGGCGGACTCCAGCCCCTGCATGCTTGTGCGCCAGTCCTTTTCTTCCATGGCAATGCTTCGCCTGAGCGCTTCGAGGCTTTCCGTATTGGCCGGCCTGCGCGCGTTTGCAAGGACGTTGAGGACCCTTAGAAGCTTTTCCAGATCCGAATTCTCGACATGTCCGCGAATGATTGTCTCAGTCGCGCCGACCTCTATCCCCATGGTGACACCCCAGGCATTGATCATGTCCATGAAGTCATGCCCGTCCATGCCGCCCAGACGTCCGCTGAGAAGGACGTCTTCGGCAAGGGGCAGCTCACGCTCGGCAAGGAACTCGCCTGCGCCGCCGTTGAAGATGACTGAATACTCGAGGCGACGTGTCTTCGTCTCCTTGTAGAGGACCTTCATGCCGTTGCTGAACGACCACATGGATCCGCCGGTGAGCTTTTCCGTATCGTCATTCTTGAGACGTATCTTCGAAACGGGCAGATTAAGCCGGGCTGTATCTTTCATCGCCGGCTTTTCGAGCATCAGCGGAATCTTGCTGAACCATTGCCTGTCGATGGCTGACGCCTCCTGGCCAAGTCCCGAGACGTATTCTTTCGCGAAGGCCTTGACGTACTCGATTTCGTTCTTCTTCCCAAGGCTGTGCTTGCTGAACCAGTCCGCAGCAATCTCGTTCGACGCGAGATCCGCGCCATAGAGAAATGCATCCAGGCCGCGCTCCATAGGGCTGCGCATATCTTCGATGTCATCCGCTGGCGGCCAGTTCCTGTATCCTCCGTCAACGGCTCCGAGGAGACAGAGCCTCATAACCTGTCTTGCATTTTCAATGTCCTCGCCGGCTACGGAGGCGTATGCGACAAGCGTCTCGTCGCCGCCATGGCGGTATGATGGATAATAGTCGTATCCCACGCTGCCGAACGCTATCCCTGCGTCTCTGAGGGCACGCCTGCACCTTCGGACATATTCTGCGCCGAGCCAGTTTGAATAGCGGGCGCTTACACGTGCCACTGTGCTGCCGACATCCTCCCTGGCCAGGCGGGCGCTGGTCATGACAATGCTGCAGGGGCGGTCTTTGAGGACAGGTCCGTCCGCTTCCGCCGCTGCCGGGAGATGGCCGCCGGCATTGCTGAACGCCATGCTGTCCGCAGCCACCATGCGGGATGCGAAAGCCTTGAGCGAATCTCTGGTATTCTTGATGTCGATGTCGCCGCAGATTATGATCGCGCGCTTGCCGGATACGGTCCTGATTCCTTCCAGGAGGGAAGTGAGGGTGCTGTCCGCTACTATCCCTTTGCGCGATTTTTCGAGTTTGGCAAGATATTGGTAAGGTGAAGTGCCGAGCGGCTCGTACGCGGCCAGTGCAGTTTCAACCCTGGCGCCCGGAAACGGGCTGCGGACCATGTAAGACATGAGATCCGGAGCAATCGAGTCCACTACGAACTGCGAGGCCTGTGGCAGGGATGCCGGCCTCTGTGCTCCCGCCGTAATGGCGGAAAGTATGAGCAAAAGCTGTATGTATATGCACAGAACGCGTTTTCTCATCACTTTTCTTGACTTTGTGCAAATATAGAATTTATTAAGTATATTTGCATTCGACACATTTTACGAGAATCACTAAAACAAAGTTTATACCATGAAGAAAATCATCCTTTCCTTGATCGCTCTGGCCCTTTCAGTTGGTTTCGCATCGGCTCAGGACATGGCCCAGGCAACAGACACTTACAACAGCGGCGCAGCAGCTCTCTCAAACGGTGAGAAGGCATCCGCACTCGAGTTTTTCACCAAGGCCATCAAGGAGGCTGAGGCTTGCGGAGAAGAAGGATCGGAGATCATCGCAAACTGCAAGGGTGTCATCCCTTCAATCGTTCTCTCTATGGCAAAGGACCTCGTAAAGGAGGCTGATTATACTGCAGCATTCGCAAAGATCGACGAGGCTGTCAAGGTAGCTGGTGAGTACGCTTCCGAGGAGGTTGCAACCGAGGCAGCTGAACTCCTCCCACAGGTAAAGAAGCTCTGGGCAAAGTCTCTCTATGACAAGAAGGACTATGCAGCTGCAGTCGATGCATACAAGGAGGTTCTTACCCTCGACGCTGAGGACGGCGCTTCTGCACTCCGTCTTGCAATGGCTCTCGCAAACAGCGGCGCAGCACAGGCTGACGTAATCGCAGCTTACGAGCAGGCAGCGGCTCTCGGCCAGGAGGCTAACGCCAACAAGCAGATTGCTTCCATCTACCTCAAGGACGCAGCAGCTCAGCTCAAGGCAAAGGCTTATGCAGCAGCAGCAGATGCAGCAAAGAAGGCTAACGAATACGGCGACAATGCACAGGCTTACCTCGTTCTCGGTCAGGCTTCACAGCAGCTCAAGAAGAACGCTGACGCTATCTCAGCATTCGAGAAGTACCTCGAGCTTTCACCAAGCGCAAAGAACGCAGGTGCTATCGCTCTTACCGTAGGTGCTCTCTACCAGGGTGACAAGAACAATGCAAAGGCTCTCGAGTTCTACAAGAAGGCACAGGAGCTTGGTACTGACGCAAAGCAGTACATCGACGCACTCAGCAAGTAATCCACTTGAAATATATGCAGGAACTTGAATTGCTCGCTCCTGCGAGAAACAAGGAAATCGGCATCGCGGCAATCGCCTGCGGTGCCGATGCCGTGTATATCGGGGGCGACGGCTTCGGTGCCCGCAAGGACGCCGGTAACCCAATGGAAGATGTGGCTGAACTGTGCAGCTACGCCCATCGCTATGGCGCCAGGGTATATATGACTGTCAATACTATAATCTATGACGAGGAACTGGAGTCGGCGCACAAGATGATGCTCCGTGCCCAGAAAGCGGGCATCGACGCCTTCATCGTCCAGGATACCGCCATATTCTCGTGGGACGACATAACTGTGCCTCTGCACGCCTCGACCCAGTGCGCAATCCGCGATGCCGGCAATGCGCGCTTCTATGAGTCCCTGGGCTGCGGCCGCATCGTGCTCGAGCGCGAGATGACTTTGGAGCGGATAAGGGAGATACATGAAGCTGTGCCGCAGTGCGAGCTGGAGTTCTTCGTGCATGGAGCACTCTGTGTCTGCTACAGCGGCAACTGCTATATGTCCGAGGCCATCGCCGGAAGAAGCGCGAACCGTGGCGCCTGTATCCAGGCATGCCGCTCGCTCTACGACCTGGTGGACGAGGAAGGAAAGGTATTGGTGAAGAACAAGGCGCTGCTGTCGCTGAAGGATTACTGCCTCATCAACCGTCTTGGCGATCTGGCTGACGCCGGAGTATGTTCGTTCAAGATCGAGGGGCGTCTCAAGAACGCGTCATACGTCAAGAACTGCGTCAGGGCCTATTCCGAGGCTATCGATGAGCTTGTCGCTGCAAACCCCGAAAAGTATGTGCGTGCATCGTTCGGGCGTGTCTGCGGCGGCTTCAGGCCTGAACTGGACAGAACCTTCAACCGAGGCTATACCGAGCTTTATCTGGACGGAAAGCGCGGCCAGTGGTCGTCTATGGACGCACCGAAGTCGATAGGGGAGTTCGTCGGCAAGATCGCTGCAGTCCGCAAGCCGAAGGGACGCGGAGTCTATTCGATGTTCGTCGACATCGAGCCGGTCAGCCCTGATGTCGCTTTCAGCAATGGAGACGGTTTCTGTGCCCTGCCGAAGGGCAAGGCTGGCGCGAAATTGTTGGGTTTCCGTGGTGATGTCTGTATGGGCATGACCATCGAGACCAAGCCTATGGACGGGCTCGTTCCGGGAATGAAGGTCTTCCGCAATATCAACGCATCATTCGAGCGTGAACTCGACAGGAACATGCCGAAGCGCGAGATTGCGGTCGCTGTCGACATCAGCATCAGCGGCAATTTCGAGATGGACGTCCATGCCGTGAGTGAGGACGGACGCGAGATTCTAAGCCCGTTCAATATGGATGTCGAGGCTGCGGAAAACCGTGTCCGCCAGATCGCGATGATGCAGGAACAGCTTTCCAAGCGCGCCCTGCATTATAATTTCAAGGTGACGGATATCCATACCGACAAGCCTGGCGCGGCAGTTCCGCTGCTCAGTGCATCAACCTTGAACAGCATAAGACGCCTTGTTGCCGAGGATATCGATGCTCTCAAGATCAAAGCCAGACCGCTTGCAACGGGCGCAAGGCACGATGGAGAGAAATGTTCGCACAGCGGCTACCGGCTTAATATCGCCAACAGGCTTGCCCGTGAGCTTCACGAGGCTCATGGCAGCGACGGCATCGAGCCTGCATATGAGCTGTCACATAAGGAAGGTGTGGAACTCATGCGTACCAGATACTGCATACGCCATGAGCTTGGCATGTGCCCTGTCCACCAGGGGGCAAAGCCTTCCGGCCCCCTCTATCTCCTCAATAACGGCCGCCGCTTCGAGCTTGTATTCGACTGCGCCTCCTGCGAGATGGTTGTGAAGTAGTCAAAGAGCCTTGACCATCTCGATATCGAGGCCGGTGCACTCTGCAATGGTATCGAGGGCGATGCCAGCAGCCTTTAACTTCTTTGCTGTTTCAAACTTTCCCTCGGCTTTGCCTTTCTCGAGTCCCTCTTCCAGGCCCTCCTTGTGACCTTCCCTGTGACCCTGAATTCGGCCGTACCTGATCTGGTTTCTTATGTCGCGTTCTGATGCCATGGCTAATATGTATGCTTCGTGTTCCTTTGCGGTCATGTTCGCGGTATCAGCCGCCTTGAAGAGATTGTCGAAGTATTCTCCCCTAAGATTCTCGGGACGGCTCTCCAGCTTGAACATGTGCCGCATACAAAAGTATAGCTTTTCCTCGAAAGTCTCGCACTCGGAAAAACTTTCGGTTACGTTTTTAAAAAGATATGTTTTTTACCTTCCGTGAAGATTTTTTACCTCTAACGACGATTACCTGGTGCGATATGTGCCGGTCTGTATTTCGAGGCGATGGATGCCTTTATTGTTTCTATTCTATAAAGGTTAAGTTGCAATAACCCCTGAAGGATTAAACAAGACCTTCAGGGGTTATTGGATCGTATATTGCGTGATTTGGCGTTGTATTGAATTATGGGAAAAGGTTAATTCTCAACGATTGCCAGTCGAACATTTTGAAGACAGTTAGCAGCAGCTGTTCCCACAGTAGAATTAGTAATACAAGTTGGATTATACACAGAGCCACCTCCAGATGTACCGGTGAGTTGGACACCTTTTGACCAATATCGCGCATGGGCAGCTTGATAATTGGTGCTGGAAATATATCCTCCCCTAGGAATGAAAACAGTTCCTTTCGCTTCAAACTCATCATAAGTGTTTCTTCCGTCTTCTGTTGAAAGGTCTAATACTGTTGGAACCGAACCTGACCATTTGATCGACCCTGCCGGGTAAAGCCAGTATCCGACAACAGTGGTCGTTCCATCGGGCAATGTGATGGTACAGAATGAGCCACCTCGTGCATTTGATCTACTTCCCATCAGCCAGTTCATCTCAAAAGTAGAAAGCATACTCCACTCATGAACATTTCCGGCATTTATTGCCTCTTCCCATGAAGTACATTGTGCACTTGATGCATTTGAATTTGTTTTGGTGTTATTGTCGAAATACAACCATTGCCCGCTTGTCTTACCCGCCGGCATGTTGTTGATACCATATTTCTTTAATGGATCAGTAGCACCAATTGCATCATCCTGCCAAGCAAATAAGTCGACTACATCCCCATCCACAAAATCGTAATCCCTGCTTTTAAGCTTCGCGTTTCCGGATGCATCTTTTATGACATCATACTGGTTTTGAGCAAATCTCCACTGTTTGACCGATGTTGGTCCACCCATGATAGCCTGAAGGTTTCCCTTGGAAAAATAAATGCGTTTTCCTCCAGAGTTGCTATAGTCTCCACCATAAAGGATTTCCTGGTCTTTTACGTCTGTCCAGGTCCAATCCTTGGCAAAGCTGCCTAGATTTCTTACATGAGCCCTCTCGAAAACTCTTGCTGGCAATCCGTCTTTGAGAATTCTTCTGTAAGTGTATTTTGAAGTGTCAAAGATGACTTCATAACCATTTGTCAAAGTTGCAGGCAGGACGGCTATATAGTAGGTTCCTGGTGCAATTGAACTTCCACTTGGAGCGGAGAGAACAATCATGTCTGAATCGTCACTATAATCACCGACAGAAACCGAGTTGTCTGTCCCGACTGTAGCGCTGCAAGTGCCGGCTATGGTCTCCCCGTTCTTGGACTTGATGGTGATTCTGGAAAGATACTTGAAGTCCTCATTATTATTAGCTACAGTAATCTTGACAAATGAGCAGACATGCTTGAAATATACAGTCTTGTCTACTGTGTATGCAACCATTGGAGCTGCGGCTGGATCGTATGAACCAGCTGTTGCATTCTGGAAATGAGGAACCGAAAGGCCACTGATCTTGCTGCCAGCTTTTGAGACGCTTGCACTGTATGGATAATAGGCGAAGAATGGTCCGTTACCGTAGCCATTGTCGATGAAACCGTTGAACTTTCCATGAGTTTCTCCAGCTCCTTCTGTTAATGTGAACTCAGATTGTGCAGAACTGTTGAACACACCGATCTTGTCTCCTGTTGACCATACTATACTAGGGGACGATCCTACCGCGACGCGCGTAAGGGCATCTATCTCGACAGGGCTAGCCAATTCAGCTGTGAAGCATACTTCTTCCTCCTGCGACTCTGGATCAGGAGATATGATAGCCTTGTCGCATCCTGAAAAAAGTGATGCTGAGAAAATGGCAAATAGCAAGAATATATTTGATTTTCGCATGTCTATACTATTAAAGTGTTTCCTTCCAATCGTCATTTGTGTCGCTCTCCTCTCCCTGGAAAGGTTCAAGATTCTGTTCGCCGATATACGACTTCTTCATAAGGGTAGGAAGAACGATTTTTTTCTTGGCGCCTGCCGAAATAGGACTGCTTGGGTTCAGTGTTGCGGTATAGTGTTGGTCAGCATCCGTTTCGTCCTTGAAATAGATATCAATCTGGACCTTGTTTGACGAGCTGATTTCCACATACGGGATGAATACGTTGAACTTAAGTTTGTTTGGTTCTGCAGTAGCACTGCCGGCTATGCTCTTGGTGTCATCGGTAGGGGTCCAGACGATTGTTGTTGATTTCGTTGCCGTTGTCGCGGTTTCAGATGCCGTATTGTACGCAAACTTATTCTCTCCATCACAAGGCATTGCTGTTGTGAAATCTATGTGGCTGAGGGTGCGATTGAGCGAAGCATCTTCCGTCGCTCCCTGGACAGTGACTTCAATGGTCGTCATGATAGGCTTGAAGGAAAGCAGCACAGATCCCTTTGCAAGAGTATTCT
The DNA here is from genome assembly GCA_024398125.1 of Bacteroidales bacterium. GTDB lineage: Bacteria > Bacteroidota > Bacteroidia > Bacteroidales > UBA932 > Cryptobacteroides. The sequence goes on along the minus strand of JAKSJO010000026.1, from coordinate 5,652 downwards.
TCACATTTGTATTTCTTGCAACGAGATAGCAGTTTTCCATGAAACCATCGGCGTTGCTCTGATTAATAGGTACAGGGAAAGTGAAAATGTCTCCGCTGGACCAGACGCCTTTGCCAGCCGGGTAGACCGCCGAGAATGTGTGGTTGGCCTCCGGATCAGCATCCCAGTAGAGCTGGGCGTTTTCATCCTCAGGCAGGAAGTCTCCCTTGGATCTGTCTGACTCGTTCGAGATAGTACCGGGCGCTATCTTGTAAGTCGCTTCTTTTTCAAGGGGACCATAACACTCCTCTGAATGCACTTTTATCTTATCATTCTCAATCCACTCGATGAGCCAGACGTCAGAGCTATTGTATGATGTCTTGGTGGAACTGATGCCGGTTGAGAATGACACGGCATTTCCTCTTCCTGACTGGATCTTCTCGCATGACGCTGAAAGCAGAACCGCAGCCCCAAGAACTAATATGCTTATCCTATTGTTCATAATCCTTTCTGTAATCATGTTGTTCATCAATCCCATCCGTCGATGGCGAATGGATCGGTATCGCTAAGGTCATCTTGCTTGATGACTTCAACTTTTTTCTCCTTGTTGACAGCAGAAACCTCCGACCCTTGCAGGCAGCAGCTGCCGCTCAGGTAGAGTGGATATATCTCGATGCTTGGCGAGAGGTATGCTGTTTTTCTTTTCATATTCTCCGTTTATATATCATTCTTCCGTGCTTCGAATCCCCGCAGGATCAGAAGTCTCGACTTTACTATTGTTGCTGTTTTGATTATCTGTTCGTTTTGCAATTTGCTGTATAACACCAAACAACGGCCTGATTATCTTGTCAATCAGGCTTGCTTGAAAGCGTCGCACAACTTTTCCAAATACAAAATTAAAACAAGGATGTGTTTATTCATACGAATTTTTGCAAAAATCTAATCATTATATATATAAGTGTCCGTTTTTTACTATTATTCTTCAGAATATTCCTATTGTACTCCGGACCAATTCTGATTCTTTTTACTGGTTTTTCCCATACTTTCGGCGTCTTTGGAAGGTATAAACAATAATTCGTGCCACCTTTTTCTAGGGATATGGGATATCTGTGGGGAAAACTAAACTAGTATTATGACCATCTGGGGATTTGTCTCCTTGCCAATCCTTTACGGGGAATAGATTTAGCGAAAGGTGACAGCTTGTTTTGGGAAAACATTGGGCCGGACATGTCAAGCCAAATAACCAAGCAGATGTAATACAGTCGTTTAAAATGCTGTTCAACCAATCCTGCGGGGATTCGAAGCGCGGAAGAATGATATATAAACCGGAAATATAGCAAAGGACATCCGTCACACATATATGAAAAAATATTACATAACCCCAGAACTTGTTGAATACACAGTTTCGTCTGAGCCTATCATGGTGGTGAGATCACTTGAGGTGACCTCTTCAGCTACAGCGGTGACCATTCAGGAACAGGCAAACAATGGTACAGGTCTCAGCGAAGCGGACCCGTTTGAGTTTAGTTGGGACTAAACTGACACGAAATCTTATGAAAGGACTCAGTATTATTAAGACAATGTTTTATGCGCTTGTAGTCGCATCGATGATATGTTCATGTGATGTGCTTGGTAACGCAGACAAGCATGAAATCATTTTCAAGGCCGATGGATATAGCACCAAGGCCAATTATTCAAATACGAATTCCTTCCAGCTTATTTGGGAGGATGGCGACAAAATTGACCTTTTCAGTAGCTTTGATGACGAACATTCCGACCCTCAGCTAGAGTCGGCCGCTTATTCAGTAACTGCAATAAATACATCGCAGCCTTGGGAGTGCAGCCTTAGTGCTGAGAGTACATCTCTCAAATGGTATGATAGGACAACTTCGCACGACTTCTATGCATCATATCCTAAAGCCAAGGGCACATATAACAACCATAGGGTAACATTTCCCATCCCTTACACCCAGAATAATGCCAGTGACTACATGAAAAACGCATTCATGGTAGCCTCTGCTTCTGGTTTGACATACGAAACCGCGCCAGACCATGTCGTGTCGCTGGCTTTTAAGCCTATCATGACAACACTTGTCATCACTCTGGTAGGAAAGGCTGACGATGCGACTGATGCAGGAAGAAGAATAGTGAACAGTGTTGCCTTCAAGACCAGGATGCCAGACAACGGAGACGGAACATTTTCATATCTGCCTGCAAGCAATACTGCTTATGCGGCACCTTCCGAGAAGACCGTAACCTGGGCTCCAACATCAGCTCTCACCCTTAATGGCGCAGCAGATGAGGAGCATGCCGAAACGGCAACCTTCACGGTATTCCTTCCATTCACTGAAATAAGCAATTCAAATCCTCTTCAAGTGAAGGTATTCTGTAAGGACAAGGATGACAAAGACAAGACATATTTTGCGACCGTCGACAATGTCACCATCACTGCTGGAAGCAAAATATATCTTAAGGCCTCTCCATTCAGTGATCTTCCAACAGCTTCTGAATCTGGGCTTGCCTTCAGCACCGCAATGATGGGCATAGTAGATGATCCTAATGATAAGGACCTTTCAAATAATACCACATATCCTTGGGAAAGACTTTAGGGAATATGAAAAAGAATATATACACACTATTATCATTTTTTATTGCCTTGATTTGCGGTGTCTCATCGTGCAATAAAGAGATCGACATCATAGGGACTTCAGATCATTTGTTTAAAGGTGTCATAATGTCGGAATTCCCATCTGAAACAAAGGTGACGCTGTCTGATGTTGTTAGTGGCGGCAGATATCCGGCTTCATGGAAGCAAGGTGATCAGGTTTTTTTCTATAGCAAGCAGTTAACTGCAAATAATGAAATGACTTTCACCGCGCTCAGTGATGGAAATTCTACTGATTTTGCATGCCCTGAAATAAAGTGGGGAACAAATCCTCATACTTTCTATGCATATTATCCGAGACAGGCAGTGAAGAGCTATAATGTTGATTACAAAACGGGAAGATACAACGGAAAAATCAGTCTCACTTTGCCTTCTGTGCAACATGGCGTAGTGGAGAAAAATGGGAACAACCATGTTGTGTATGATCCAAATAGCCTTTTCATCCGTTCTTACAATGCAAGTGTAAATTCTTCTGGAGCGACGCTGAACTTCTTCCCATGTGTTAATGCATTCATTTTTGAAATTCAATCGCCCGAGTCTGTGCCGGCAGTGATCGACAGAATCACCTTGGATTTCAATGAGAATGTGGCAGGAGACTGTGATAGCGATATCCAGACAGGTGAGGTGATTGATAATACTGGATCAAATACCATTGTCGTAGAGTTTGAGCCTACGACGATAAAGACTACAGAAATGCTTAAAGTTTTTGCTTTTGCGTTTAAACATTCGTATATGAACGTGAAAGTAAAAGCCTCCGTACACTGTCGTATCAGCGACACAGAGATGACTCTTTATAAGGATAACATTTCACTTAGCAATGTATCAACTGGAAATGCCGTGACCATCACACTCGGTCGCCTTGAGGTCCCTGCCGGTGCAACCGGCCACTTCAACAACATCAGTCTTCCTTCAAGGACGACAAAGGATGTTGCGACTCAGGTATCCTTCGATCTTGGTGGTGTTCAAGATGCAATAGACAACCTCAGCACGATAAAGGTCGGCCTCATCGGCTTTGAGCCAACCGGTGCAAATGTGTCTCGCTATAGCAACAGAAAAGATAATGTTGACTATGGAGATGGCAATCTCTACACCGAATGGGAGTATGAGGTGGATGCTGCAGAGAAGACAAACGGATTTGTACTTGATATTATGCCTACCACGGCTGGCGATGGCTACGTACATCTCTCCGCTACCGATTTCTCCGATGAGACTTCGTCAAAGTCGAGAATATACGCAACTCCATACAGCATCAGTGTCGGTACAGTGCCAAGCGGTACCGGTACCGCTAAGGTCAGCGACCAGGCACGTGACTATACAGGAGGAAACAAATGGCTAGTACACGGTCAGGAGGGCAAGATTGAGTTCTGGCTTGATAAGACTGGCGATGAGCTTGATGAATTTGCTGCGGTTACTCTTAACGGCTGGGCTTGTGAAAGGGTTTCTGGTGACGATGTAACAGGCTATTCAGCATACCGCACAACTACGGCGCACAGCCTTACAAACAGCAATAAAACTATAGGTGAAACACATCAATTGACCGTTAATGTTCAGTTCACCGACGGTTCAGATTTGGACGCCGATAACACAGTTGACGTTAAGGTTTATGGCATAAGCCTCGGCAGCGGTATTAATGACATTGGATATGACACTTCGAAGATATACGTTATTGCCTCAAGTGATAATAAGTATATCAAACATGAACGTACAGCTTCCGCTGAATATGGTATAAACTGCTTATGGGAGTTCACTGCAAACTCAAATAGCACAGCTATAAAGAAAGCAGATGAAGCTAAGTATTTGAGAAACGATCTATCGCTTGGCAATAGTCAAAACTGGACTTTAGCAAAGGGTCTTAAGTTCTCATATAGTAATTGGGGCACTAAGTATTTAAGGTGGAATGGAGATAATGTTGAAACATCGGGAACTAATAGCAATAATACATGGACAATCTATCCGGTATCGTTCATTCCTCCAACACCCTAAATCGAGCCGTTGATTTAACACAACAATAATACGCAATCCGAGCCGCAGCACCAACCGCCGCGGCTCGGTTGTTTTTGAAAGGTAAAAAACATATCTTTCTAAAAACGTAACCGAAAGTTTTTCCGTTTTTTACCGAAAGATATGTTTTCATTCCTGACCTTGCGGCCATGTTCAACCATCAAAACAAACATGCGCTATGGCAAGAAAATACCGCCCTATCGTCTATGACGAGAACCAGAGATTCGTTTATCCTACCTCAGACTGGGGTTTCAAGCACATCTTCGGAACCGAGAAGAACAAGGATATCCTTCTTGGTGTCCTTCAGAGGCTACTGCCCGAACTGAATATTGAAAGCATCGAATATCTACCCCGTGACATAACCATCCCTGTGGGGAACATGAAGGACATGAGATTCGATGTGTTCTGCCGGCTCCAGGACGGCAGCAACGTCGTGATCGAGATGCAGAACTACACCGATAAGTCCTTCCTGGACCGATCGATCGTCTACACGGCTGCTGCGATACTCGAACACCATGTGAACTCGAAACTGAAGAGAAAGAGATACAAGATAAGCAGGACCATCTTTCTGGCCTTTCTGGGCGATCCCTTATTCAAGGATGTAGAAAGGACTCCTGTGAGACTGTCGCTTTGCGATATCGACGAGGTGACGACTATCGTCAGGAATGACAAGCTTTTGCAAATCTTTGTCGAATTGCCTAAATTCGCAGGAAGGCAGCAGATAGATTGCGAATGAGTATGGAAGAGAAAGAGAACTACATGATGTCGGTGCTTGGCGAGTACGAGTACTATGCCAACATTGAGGAAGCCCGCGAGGCCGCCAGAGAGGAAGGTCTTGAGGAGTCGAGGCGTGAGGTGGCCAAGAATATGAAGGCCGAAGGATTTGCGCTCGACATCATCGCGAGATGTACGGGGCTCGAACTGGAGGCTGTGGAGGCTCTATAGTTTCCCTCCAATAAAGATATAATATACAGTAAAACCCCTGAAGGTCATTCGATTCCTTGGAG
>JAKSJO010000025.1 GCA_024398125.1 Bacteroidales bacterium | reverse complement strand
GATCTGCGACAAGATCGAAAGCTACAAGATAGACAGGGACCACGTCCTCCCCAAATTCGACATAGATCCTGCCTTCCTCGCCGATATCTACAGCTATCTGGAAAAATACAAGAGCGTCATAGACGAAGGCCGCTGCGACAAGAACGGCGTGGACCGCGGAGAGGAGTTCTGCAAATCTGTGGCCTACCCCTGCTACCTGACATACGAAGGAGCCCACAAGAGGTACGGCGACACCCTCAATGAGGAGCAGGAGGAGCGTATCGACTTCGAGCTCAAGACCATCTGCCGAATGGGCTTCCCGGACTACTTCCTCATCGTCCAGGATTACATCGCGGCATCCCGTGCCGCCGGTTCGATGGTCGGACCGGGCCGTGGCTCCGCCGCCGGTTCCGTGGTGGCATACTGCCTCGGCATCACCAACCTCGACCCTATCAGGTACCAGCTCCTGTTCGAGCGATTCCTCAACCCTGACCGTATCAGCATGCCTGATATCGACGTGGACTTCGAGGACCTTGTCGTTGCGCACAAATATGTCGAGGACAAGTATTCCAAGGACCATGTGTCGCGAGTGATCACCTTCGGAACCATGCTGGCGAAGGGTGCGATCAAGGACGTCGCACGCGTCAGCGGTCTCAGCGTGGACGAGTCGAACAGGCTGTCCAAGATGGTTCCTGACCGCCTCAGCGAGAAGGTCGAGAAGGAATACCCGTTCAATCCCAAGCTGGACGAGCTCAAACCTGGATTCAAGGCCATCGAGAAGGATGTCGAAATTGACGATCCGGACAACGAAGGCCAGAAGATAACCGTAAAGAAGTCGTTCCAGAAGGGTATGGAGGAGGTTGACGTGAAGATCACCCTCAAGAACTGCTTCAGGCTTGTTCCGGAATTCAAGAACGAACTCGAGAACGGCAGCGAGGTCAACAAGGACGTGCTCAAGTATGCGCTGAAGCTGGAGGGATGTATCCGTCAGGTCGGCGTGCATGCCTGCGCGACCATCATCGGCCGTGGCAACCTGACTGACTATATCCCTATCTCCATCGCAAAGGATAAGGATACCGGCGAGGACGTTTGGATTTCGCAGTACGACGGCCACTATATCGAGGACGTCGGCATGCTGAAGATGGACTTCCTCGGACTGAACACACTCTCCATCCAGAAAGAATGCCTAAGGAACATCCAGAAGCGTTTCGGAGGCGACATGATAGACATCGAGGCCATCCCTATCGATGATGCCGAGACATACCAGCTCTACGCCCGCGGAGACACCGACAGCGTGTTCCAGTTCGAATCTCCCGGCATGAAGAAATGGCTCCAGAAGCTCAATCCGAACCGCTTCGAGGACCTTATCGCGATGAATGCCCTTTACCGTCCGGGCCCTATGGACTACATCCCTTCCTTCGTTGCGCGAAAGCAGGGCCAGGAGCCTATCACCTACGATCTCGCGGATATGGAGGAATACCTCGCCGAGACCTATGGCGTGACCGTATACCAGGAGCAGGTCATGCTGCTCAGCCGCAAGCTTTCCAACTTTACCAAGGGTGAGGCTGACAAGCTGAGAAAGGCGATGGGAAAGAAGCAGATTGCCGTCATGCAGGAGCTCAAGGAGAAGTTCATGACCCAGGGTATCGCAAACGGCCACGACGAGAAGACCCTCGACAAGATTTGGAAGGACTGGGAGAAGTTCGCCCAGTACGCTTTCAACAAGTCCCACGCGACCTGCTACGCATGGGTCAGCTACCAGACTGGCTGGCTCAAGGCTCACTATACAGCGGAATTCCTTGCCGCCAACCTCTCGTGCAACCTTGACAGCATGGAGGAGATCAAGAAGATCATGGCGGACTGCAAGGCGCACAAGATAAAGGTTCTCTCCCCTGATGTCAACGAGTCCGAGAACAAGTTCACCGTAAACAAGGCCGGAAACATCCGCTTCGGACTTGGCGGAATCCGCGGCTTCGGCAGCAACGTTGTCAATGCCCTCATCAAGGAGCGCGAGGAGAACGGACAGTTCACCGACGTATTCGATTTTGTCGAGAGAATGTCCGGAACCGTCAACAGAAAGGCCCTGGAAGCCCTTGCCTATTCGAATGCGTTCGAGTCGTTCGGAATACAGCGCAGCCAGTTCTTCGAGCCGGGAAAGAGCGGAGAGCTGTTCATCGACGAGCTTGCACGATATGCGGATCTGTACCGCAAGGACAAGGAAAACAGCGAGGTGTCGCTTTTCGGCGACGTCGAGGAGCTCAAGCCACAGCGTCCTGAGCTTCCGGAGGCACCGAGAGAGGAGGATACCATGTCCTTCCTCCAGAAGGAAAAGGAGCTGGTGGGCATGTTCCTGTCGGCGCATCCGCTGGATCCGCACGCATTCACGATGTCTACCTTCTGTACGCACACCCTGCCGCAGATCGACCCTCTCATCAACAGCTGCGACAAGCCGGGAATGAACATTCCGCTCTCATTCGGAGGCATGGTTTCGAAGGTTGAAAGGGGAGCTACAAGAAACGGCAGCCCGATGATGAAGGTCACCATCGAGGATTTCGAAGGAAATTACGAAATTGCTTTGTTCGGCAAGGATGTCGAGGCGTTCCTTCCGTTCCTGTACGAGCAGGCGAAGGTCTACGTCGAGGCCGAGATCAAGGAGAAGTACAGACTGCGTCCGGAGGAGATCAAGGAAGGCAAGATGGCGCCGTACGCGCTCAGGCTCAAGAAGGTCTCCCAGCTTGGAAACGTCAACGAGGACCATCTTGGAGCGTTCTGCATCCAGCTCAGGACCGAGATGCTCAATCCGAAGTTCAGGAAATCGCTCGCGGATCTTATGAAGAGCTGCCACGGCAAGACACCGCTGACCGTCAATCTGTACGACCAGGAGACCGGCTACAGCATCGATTTCCTGTCAAAGAAGTACCCGATCGACGTGACCGTGGAGTTCATCGCCGGCCTCAACGAACTGGGAATCCCTTATCGTATCGAAAAGAAGGGCTAGTCGTTCCAGCCCTGTGCGCTCATAGGAAGTTCCACCCCGTCAGGGGTGACGAGTGCTGCGCCCACTTCGCTCTGGGCGAGATGGCCGATGATGTCGAATGTCTGGAAGTCATGACGGAACTTGTCCAGCGCGAGAATAGGAATGGTGAATACGAGCTGGTAATCATCCCCGCCGTTCATCGCGGCTGAGATAGGATCTATGTCAAGCTCGCGTCCAACCTGGAAGCTGTTGCCTTCGAACGGAATCTTGTCCGCATAAATCTTTGCACCGAGACCGCTCTCCTCGCAGATGCTCTTTACGGCGTCTGCGAGGCCGCCTGTGACGAATCTGCCGGCAGAAGGGTATATTTCCTCGTTTTCGAGCTCCGCGACGATTCTAGGGCTTAATTCGGGCTTAAGATAGGCTCCGACGAGCATCTTGTTGCGTCCGAGAGAGCTTTCGCGGTCGATCTGGACGCCGTTGTCGAAATTCACTTTCTCATGCTCGAGCAGCTGAAGTCCCATGTATGCGGCTCCGAGCCTTCCGCTGACGCAGATAAGATCCTTGCTCTTCGGCTTCGGACAGCGGACTGTAGTTATCTTGGAACGGATACCTGTTGCGCTGACGCTGAGGCTGAGTCCATTCCTGGACGGAACGAGATCCAGTGCGACCGATGCGTATCCATGCTCTCGGGCAGCGGTGACCATGCCGGCCCAGACTTCGCGGATCTGCGGCAGGTCGAGCTTGGCGGAAATGCCTATCACGACGCTGAGGGTTGCCGGATGGGCCATGGAGGCATACAGTTCTCCTGTTGCGCGGAGCACAGCCTTGTAGCCGAGGTGTCTGAGCGGGAAATAGACAAGGTCGAAGTCCGTGCCTTCAAGCAGGACACATGCGGCATGCACCATCCTGTCGCCGGCCGCGGTCTCTACTTCCGGGGTCTGGAACGGCTTGTATGATGTGCCTGTGAAGAGCGCTTCGATCGCTGCGCGCTTGCCTATGTCTGAAAAACGGGTCTCGTCTGCCATGGTCGTATTTTTGTCTATTCCGTGTAATCTTTCTATTTTTGGCGAGCCTTGACGGCTTCGACTCACAAAGATACGAATATTATGAAGAAACTCATCCTCATACTCTCTGCGCTGCTTTGCGCCTTTCCTTCGTACGCGGGTCCCAAGGACCAGCCTGCAGGTGTCAGCATCATGTCGTACAACATCCGCAACAGCGAATCCAAGGACGGCACAAATTCATGGGAATACAGGTATCCTGCAAGTGCAATGATGATTGATGATGTCAAGCCGGACGTATTCTGTCTCCAGGAGGCGATGCCTGACCAGCTGGGCTATCTCAATCAGGTCATGGTCCAGTACAGTCATGTGGGCGTAGGCGAGCAGGACGGAAAGAAGAAGGGGGAGTCCACCGCCATCTATTTCAAGTCAAAGAGCTTTTCGGCGGGCAAATGGGGTACATTCTGGCTGTCTGAGACCCCGGACAAGCCTTCGGAGTGCTGGAGTTCGGGCGAAACAAACAGCGTCACCTGGGCCATCCTGAAGAAAAAGAAAAGCGGCCAGCGTTTCCTGGTCGTAAACGTTCAGCTCTGTGCCGAAGGCAGCGAGGCTCAGCAGGCTTCAGCTGAACTGATCATGTCAAAAATCGCAGAAATCAACAAAGAGTCGCTTCCGTTCGTGCTCGCGGGCGATTTCCGCATCGCGGCAGGCTCTTCGGAGCTTTCCGGTATCCGCGCTTCAATGAAGGATGCACGTTCGACTGCCGCCGCGAGCGACAGCAAGCACAGCTACAACGGTTGGGGCAGAAAGAATGAAACCGTCGACCATATCTGGTACAACGGTTTCAGTTCCTGTGTGGAGTTCTCCACTATCGATAAGCCTTACTACGAGAGAAACTTTATCTCAAGCCACTTCCCTGTTCAGGCCAGATTCGTCTTCTAGAGGTTTCTGAGAAGATTGTTCATGTTCACCTTCTTGTCGATGAGGTTTCTGAGCTCAGCGATAGGAATTCTTTCCTGCTGCATGGTGTCGCGGTCGCGTACGGTCACGCAGTGGTCAACGAGTGAATCATGGTCTACAGTGATGCAGAATGGGGTTCCGATTGCATCCTGGCGACGATAGCGCTTTCCGATTGAGTCCTTCTCGTCATACTGGCAGTTGAAATCGAACTTGAGGTCCTTGAGGATCTCGCGCGCGAGCTCAGGAAGGCCGTCCTTCTTTACGAGTGGCATCACAGCTGCCTTTACAGGTGCGATAGGAGCAGGGATAGAGAGGACTACGCGGGTCTCGCCGTTCTCGAGTGCCTCCTCCTTGTATGAGTTTGAAAGCACTGCGAGCACCATTCTGTCGACACCGATGGATGTCTCGACTACGTATGGAGTGTAGCTCTCGCCGCTCTCTGGGTCGAAGTACTGGATCTTCTTGCCTGAGAACTTCTGGTGGTTGCCAAGATCGAAGTCGGTTCTTGAGTGGATACCCTCGAGCTCCTTGAAGCCGAATGGGAACTTGAACTCGATATCGGTAGCTGCGTTTGCGTAGTGTGCGAGCTTCTCGTGATCGTGGAAACGATAGTTCTCAGCGCCCATGCCGAGGTTTACGTGCCATGCCATACGGTTCTTCTTCCACTGTGCGAACCAGTCAAGCTCTGTACCAGGCTTGATGAAGAACTGCATCTCCATCTGCTCGAACTCTCTCATACGGAAGATGAACTGGCGGGCAACGATCTCGTTTCTGAAGGCCTTTCCGATCTGTGCGATACCGAAAGGAATCTTCATGCGGCCGGTCTTCTGGACGTTGAGGTAGTTCACGAAGATACCCTGAGCTGTCTCCGGACGGAGATAGATGGTGCTTGCGCCGTCTGCGGTGCTGCCCATTGAGGTACTGAACATGAGGTTGAACTGGCGTACTTCTGTCCAGTTGCAGGTTCCGCTGATAGGACATACGATGCCGCAGTCGATGATGATCTGGCGGTACTCGTTGAAGTCGCTTGCCTCCTCGGCAGCCTTGAAGCGGTTGTGTACAGCCTCATACTTTGCCTTTTCGCGGAGAACGTTAGGGTTGGTTGCGCGGAACTGCTCCTCGTCGAAGTTCTCGCCGAACTTCTTGCGGCCTTTCTCGACCTCCTTGTTCATCTTTTCCTCGATCTTTCCGAGGTAGTCCTCGATAAGAACGTCTGCGCGGTATCTCTTCTTTGAGTCCTTGTTGTCGATGAGCGGGTCGTTGAATGCGCCGACATGGCCTGAAGCCTCCCAGATCTTTGGGTGCATGAAGATACATGAGTCGATGCCGACGATGTTTTCATTCAGGCGGGTCATGGCGTTCCACCAATACTGCTTGATGTTGGTCTTAAGCTCTGAACCCATCTGGCCGTAGTCATAAACGGCTGCGAGTCCGTCGTAGATCTCGCTGGAAGGGAAAATGAATCCGTACTCCTTGCAGTGAGCTACGAGCACTTTGAAAAGTTCATCTTGAGTCATATCGTTATCTGTTTGATTTTCTTTTGTTTTTGCTGTATCCGGGACGGCGTCCCATTGGAGCGGCAAATTTAGTCATTTTGTTCGAGAAGTTGTCGAATAATTCGGAACAGCTTCTAGAAATACTCCGGGAAAGCCGTCTTGAGCGAGGGTTTGGCTATCTCCCTCAGCGGAAAAAGGACAAAATCGCGCTCTGCAATCAGTTTGTGAGGTATAGTTAGCCGCGGATTGTCTATTCTCTCATCGCCGAAAAAGAGTATGTCGATGTCGATGATGCGGTTCTCGTATATCCGTTCGCCCGTTTCGGGATTGAAGATCGGAGATACTTCCCTGCCCATCCTAGCTTCGATCGACTTTACCATGTCCAGCAGGTCAAGCGCCTGCTGCTCCGCCGAAACAGGCTGACGGAAGATGCGGTACATGACGGCAGCGTTCAGGAATTTCGGGCCGGAGAACCCCCAGGAACGGGTTTCGATGATGTGCGAGAGTGCTGTCCAATGGCAGCCCATGGCTTCGTCCAGCATCGTGAGGGCGCGTGAAATGTTTTCTTCGCGCCGGCCCATGTTGGTCCCAAGTGAGAAATATACGCTGACGAATGCCATTGTTCTACATGGAACAGTCCTAGTCTGAGATTTCAGGATCGAATCCGAGGATGACCCTTGCCTCATCGGAAAGCATGCTCTGGTCCCACTGTGGCTCGAATACAAGCTCGATCTCACAAGAATTGATGCCCGGAACGTCCTCTACGCTGCGCTTTACCTCCGCGAGCACTTCGTCGGCCATAGGACAGGTCGGCGAGGTAAAGGTCATCTTGATGAAGACATCCTTGGTCTTCTTGATGTTGAGCTCATAGATGAGTCCAAGGTCATAGACATTGACAGGGATTTCAGGGTCGTAGACCTGTCTGATTGCCATTATGACATTATCGTAGTAAGGTGCCAGTTCCTTGACATCTTCTGCGGTAAGTACTTCGTTGTTGTTTTCGTTCATGATTCTACTTGCGTTCAGTTGCTGCTTTCCTGATTGTCTCGATCATAGATACGAGTCCGTTGGCGCGGGTTGGCGAGAGGTTTTCCTTGAGTCCGATCTGGTCGAGGAATGAAAAGTCGTCGGAAGCAATCTCCTCCGCTGTCCTTCCGGAATAGACCGAGATGAGCAGCGAAATGATTCCCTTTGTGATGATCGCATCGCTGTCCGCAATGAAGACCAGCTTTCCGTCTTCGGTCTTGCAATCAAGCCAAACTCTTGACTGACACCCTTTTATGAGACGATCATCGGTCTTGAGAGCCTCTGGATATGCGTCGAGATTCTTTCCGAGATCAATCAGGTATTCGTATTTGTCAAGCCATTCGTCGAACATTGAGAATTCGTCGATGATGTCCTGCTGTATTTCTTTTAAACTTCTGGTTTCCATGTCTATAGAAGCATTGATGCAGCCTTGTCAAGGCTTTTGATGAAGTAGGCGGCCTCCTCCATGGTGTTGTAATGCGCGAATGAAGCGCGCAGCATTCCGGTAACGCCGAACCTGTCCATGAGCGGTTCCGCACACATCTGTCCGGATCTTACAGCTATGCCCATCTTGTCGAGAATCAGCGCAAGGTCCTCATGATGAACACCTTCCATTGTAAAGGAGAAGATGGACGTCTTTGTCGACCTGTCCTCCGGATTGCCGTAAAGATGAATCTTCGGATTGCTCTCAAGAGCATCGAGGACAAATGCGGTGAGCTGCTCGTGATATTCGCTTATCTCTTTGTCTTTCAAAGACTTTGCCATTTCCAACGCAGGCTTGAGGGTCGGAGTTCCGGCCATGTTCTGGGTGCCGGCTTCGTATTTTCCGGGAAGCGGAGCATATGTGGTTCCGCTGAACTTAACTTTCGCTATCATCTCTCCACCACCCATGTATGGAGGCATCTGGTCGAGAATTTCTTTCTTGCCGTAAAGAACGCCTGTGCCCGGCGCAGCATAGACCTTATGGCCGGAGAATGCGTAGAAATCACAGTCAAGGTCGCGTACATCGGCTCCGTCGTGGACCACTCCCTGGGCTCCGTCGACGAGGACCTTCACTCCGTGAGAATGGGCAATCCTTACGACTTCCTTGATCGGATTGCGTACACCTAGAACGTTCGATATCTGTGCAACAGCTATCAGCCTGGTTTTATCGGTAATGAGATTTTCGAGCCGGTCTATGCAGAGGCAGCCGCTGTCGTCAACTGGCAGGACCTTGATTGATGCTTTCTTTCGATTGCACATCATCTGCCAAGGGACGATGTTGGAATGATGTTCGCTCTCTGCAACTATGATCTCGTCACCTTCCTTTACGAATGCTTCACCGAAAGAGAAGGCAACTAGATTGATTGATGCAGTTGCTCCTGACGTGAAAATGATTTCCTGGCGTGATTCGGCATTGAGGAAATCCCGTACGGCATCTCGTGTTGTCTCGTATTCTTCTGTCGCATCAGCGGCAATCTTGTGAACCGCACGATGGAGGTTTGAGTTGCAATGGAGAGTAAGATCGTTCCACTTTTCTACGACTGAACGAGGGCGCTGGATGGTTGCAGCATTGTCAAGATAGACAAGCTGCTTGCCATATACTTTTTCCTCGAGTAATGGGAACTCTTTTCTAATCTGCTCTACCTTCATGTCTTTTATAATAAGAGGACAAAATTAAGAAATCTCGCTTTCATTTGACATATAAAAGACATATTTTTGCAAGCAGTCTTTCTTAATTATCGTCTTATCATGATCGATTATATCAGCGGTAAAATTGCCGAACTCTCCCCTACCCAGGTTGTCATTGACAACCATGGAATAGGCTACAGTATCGAAATATCTATCCAGACCTACAATACTCTTCAGGGTCAGGACATCGCGAAGATCTACATTCACCAGCATGTTTCCCAGAAGGAAGAAGTCGAAGTGTATTATGGATTTGCTTCAAAGGATGAGCGAGCTTTGTTCGAACTCATCATCAGCGTGAATGGCGTGGGTGTTTCTTCTGCCAGGATAATGCTCTCTTCCATGTCTTCGGACGAACTTAGGGAGGCCATTATTTCGGAGAACGTGGCAAAGATTAAGAGCGTAAAGGGAATCGGACTGAAGAGCGCCCAGAGGCTCATTCTTGAATTGAAGGACAAGATAACCAAGGGCGAAGGCAGCAGTTCTACAGTTCTCCTTCAGACTCCGGACAGCGAGACTGTGGAAGAGGCTTCAAGAGCACTCATGATGCTTGGTTTTGCAAAGCCGAATGTAAACAAGGCCATCCAATCTATCCTGAAAGACAACCCTACCGCGAAGGTAGAAGAGATTATAAAAGCTGCTTTGAAGATGCTCTAAGCGACATTTCAGTCCAAATAGTAAGCCTATCAAAACAAGAAATATTCATAATAAAAGGATGTTCCACGTGGAACATCCTTTTATTATTTGACTAAATGATTTATTGGACACTGATACTTATCTACCGACGTAAACGAGCAAAACCTGTATATCGGAAGGTGAAACTCCAGAAATACGAGAAGCCTGAGCGATAGTCTTTGGAGCGTATCTCTTAAGCTTCTGGCGACATTCAATAGAGAGTCCCTGTATCCTATCGAAGTCAAAATTATCAGGAATAATAAGGCGTTCAAGAGAATGTAACTTGTCCGCCACCTTCTTTTCCCGCTCAATATAACCCTTATATTTGATTGCAACTTCAACAGACTGTACTATCTCATTTCGGAGATTGGATTCAATTGAATCATTCGCCTTAGACAAATCAAGTCGAGACAAAGGATACGAGCAGTTTGAAGAAAGTGCCAGATGAGCAAAACTGAGGGAATCCTGATTATCCAAAAGACGATCCGAACCAAACTCGTTCGATTGAAGAACTGTCAAATAATCTTCCTTATCCGAAAGAAGAGGCAATTCAGGATCGATTGAATTCTTAAGCATTGTTCCACGTGGAACAAAATTCAAGAGATTTGAAAGACTTAATTCTGGACGAGAAGCTATATCTGAAATCTTCTTCGAATCAGAAAGAGCTGTGGAACCTAAAGACTCAAGGTATGGATTAAGAGTCTTTGCTGTTAAATTGACTGAATTTGACAATGCCTCATACCTATCAGCTTCTTCATACTTTCTCATAGTGAAGTCATAACGGAAACTGTCCGCAAGACCTATCTGATATGAAAGCGGAGAAAGGCGGATGTCGGCATTATCCTGTCTTAGAAGAATGCGATACTCGGCTCTTGAAGTAAACATTCTATATGGCTCGTCTACTCCCTTAGTGATAAGGTCATCAATGAGAACCCCAATATATGACTGATCACGACCAAGTACGAAAGGATCTTTGTCCTTAACCTTCAAAGCAGCATTGATACCAGCCATAAGTCCTTGAGCTGCAGCCTCTTCGTAACCGGTAGTACCGTTAACCTGACCAGCAAGATACAGATTGTCAATTACTTTCGATTCCAATGTAGACTTAAGGAAGGTAGGATCGAAGTAATCATATTCAACAGCATAAGCAGGCTTGAAAATCTTTACATCCTCAAGTCCTTCTATACTATGGAGAGCATCAAGTTGGATATTTAAAGGAAGGGATGACGAGAAACCCTGGAGATAATACTCATTCGTTCCCCTACCCTCCGGTTCGAGGAAAACCTGGTGGGAATCCTTATCTGAAAATACCCTTAGCTTGTCTTCGATGCTTGGACAGTAGCGAGGTCCTTTGCCATGGATCATTCCGGTAAAGAGAGGAGAATCCTCAAAACCTGAACGAAGGATATCATGAACCTTGGAATTGGTATGAAGAATGAAACAAGGCATCTGCGGAGTTCCATTCTGGGCTGTCGAAAGGTAAGGAAGGAACGAGAACTTGTCAGGCTGCACATCTCCCTCTTGTCTTACGAGATTATCAAGTTTGACGGAGTTAATGTCGATTCTAGGAGGCGTACCAGTTTTCATCCTCGCAGTCTGCACTCCCCTCTCGACAAGCTGTTCGGTCAGACCGTAAGAAGACAATTCGCCAATGCGACCTCCTTCGAATTGGGTGCGGCCGATGAAGAGTTTTCCGTTCAGGAAGGTTCCAGCAGTCAAAATAAGTGTTTGACAATTGAAAATTGCCCCTGTGGTTGTACAGACTCCAACGATTTTTGAATTCTCAAAGAGAAAAGAAGTCGCAATATCCGCGTAAATATCTATGTTTGAATTAGTTTCAAGAATTTTACGCCAATTCTGCGAAAAGACGGTTTTATCGCATTGTGCTCGCGGACTCCACATTGCCGGGCCCTTTGAGCGATTAAGCATACGAAACTGTAAGGTGGACGCGTCAGTAACAATTCCTGTGTAACCTCCAAGAGCATCTATCTCTCTTACGATCTGACCCTTTGCGATTCCACCAATTGCAGGGTTGCAGGACATCTTGGCAAAGCCATTCAAATCCATGCTGACAAGGAGAACAGAAGAACCAAGACCGGCAGCTGCCATAGCGGCTTCACAACCGGCATGGCCACCACCAACTACAATTACATCGTAGACTTTCTGCATACTCCCCTACCCTTTCAAAGCTTCCTTTAAAGAAATATAATAGTCTTCTTTTTCTCTCATGACTTTAATGTCCTTCTTGGAATGATCATCATAGCCTATGAGATGGAGGATGCCATGAACCATTACTCGGTTAAGTTCAGTCTCAAACTCAGTACCATAATGAAGGGCATTCTCACGAACACTGTCGATGCTGATGAAAAGATCTCCATTGAGTCTGTCCTTTTCACAATAATCGAAAGTAATGATGTCAGTGAAATAATCATGTCCGAGATACTTCATGTTGACATCAAGTATATAATTATCGGAACAGAATATTATGTTAACATCACCGATTCTTCTGATTTCACTTTCAGCAACCAGTTTGAGCCACTGGTTGTTAATGAGCTTTCCCTTAAGCTTAAAGTCAATATCCTGGTTGAAATAGGAGATCATAGAATAAAGTTTTACGCAAATTTACTTCTATTAAATGAAAAAATTGTTTTTAATAGGAATTATTTATACCTTTGGGTGCTTGTTGACAATAAAAGATAAAAAGACATATGGAAGTAAAGAAATCGCCAAAGGCAAATCTTGAAGACAAGAAGCTTCTCTTCACTGAAATTGGTTTGGTATGTTCTCTCCTCATTGTATGGGGTGCGTTCAACTACACAACCAAGGAAAAGCAGACTTCAATGTTCGAGGAAGTAACCACCGAACTCATTGAAGAAGAAATCATTCCTATTACCCAGGAGGAGCTCCCTCCTCCACCAGAGGCACCAAAGATTCCTGTTCTTTCTGACCAGATCGACATCGTTGACGATGAGATCACCGTTGATGACGACCTGTTCGTAAACCTTGAGGATGACGCCAACATGGGTGTAGAAATCATGGACTACGTCGAGGAAGTTGAGGAAGAGGTTATCGAGGAAGAGGCTATTCCATTCCAGCTCGTAGAGGAGAAACCTAAGTTCAACGGCGGTGACGCTAACGAATTCTCTAAGTGGGTGAACAAGCACCTCGTTTATCCTGAGGTTGCAAAGGAGAACAACGTATCAGGTCGTGTTACTCTTCAGTTTACTGTAAATGCTGACGGTACCGTATCTAACGTAAAGGTTGTACGTGGCGTTGACTCTTCACTTGACAAGGAGGCTGTACGCGTCGTTTCAAGCTCACCTAAGTGGACTCCTGGTCGTCAGAGAGACCGTGCAGTAAAGGTAACTTACACCTTCCCTGTAATCTTCCAGTTGAGATAATACAGCATCAAATACTCAAAAAAGGCTGTCCTGAAAGGATAGCCTTTTTTTGATAATGAAAGATGAAAAAATAATTGGTAATTAATTAAATGCCAGGACCATACTTAACAAAAGACACAACTGTTGAAAGCGCAGTTTTCGTTGGAATCATTCGCCAGAACGAAGACGAGCGCAGGGTTATGGAGTACCTTGACGAACTCGAATTCCTAGCCCTTACAGCAGGTTGTACCGGAGACAGAAAATTCGTCCAGAGGCTGGACAAACCAGAAAAAGCTACCTATATAAGAAGCGGAAAGCTTCAGGAAATTGCTGATTACTGCGAAGAAAACCAGATTAAATACTGCATTTTCGATGACGAATTGACAGGAATGCAGCAGCGAAACATAGAAAAGGTAGTAAAGACAGCCTCCGTAATAGACAGAACAAGCCTGATCCTTGAGATATTCGCCCAAAGAGCCAAAACCTCATATGCCAAGATGCAGGTTGAATTGGCTCAATATAACTACATGCTTCCACGACTGGCAGGCATGTGGACCCACCTTGAAAGACAGAGAGGTGGTATGGGAACACGAGGAGGTATGGGTGAGACCCAGATCGAAATCGACCGAAGAATTGTCAAGGAAAGGATCAATAGACTTAAGGAACAGCTGAAGAAGGTTGACCGCCAGATGGAAACCCAGAGAAGCAATAGGGGACAGATGGTACGTCTTGCCTTGGTAGGATATACCAATGTGGGAAAAAGTACTCTGATGAACCTTCTTGCAAAATCTGATGTATTCGCGGAAAACAAGCTGTTCGCAACCCTCGATACAACCGTCAGAAAGGTCGTAATTGAGAATGTACCGTTCCTTTTGAGTGATACCGTAGGTTTTATCAGAAAGCTCCCTACACAGCTCATAGAGGCCTTTAAAAGCACTCTAGACGAGGTACGTGAAGCAGATATACTTGTACACGTCGTAGACATCTCACATCCCGATTTTGAGGACCAGATGAAGGTTGTAGAGAATACCCTCAAGGATATCGGAGCAAGTGACAAGCCGGTATATGTAGTATTCAACAAAATTGACGCTTACGAGTATGAGGAATATGACGAGTTTTCTCTTACTCCAAAAGGAAAGGAAAACAGAAGCCTGGATGAATTGAAGAACAGCTGGATAGCTGATGAAAAGAGTCCTTGCATATTCATCTCGGCAAAGGAAAAGATTGGAATAGAGAAGCTTAGAAATGATATCTATAAGATGGTCGCTGAAATACACGCCGGAAGATATCCATTCAACAACTTCCTTTGGTAAAAAAGAAAAGCCGCTGAAAATTCAGCGGCTTTCTTATTTGGTATCAGATGATTACTCACTGAACTTAGCCTTAAGGAACTCACGGTTGAGACGGGCGATGTGAGCAACAGAAATACCCTTAGGGCACTCCATCTCACAAGCTCTAGTATTGGTACAGTTACCGAATCCGAGCTCATCCATCTTTGCAACCATGTTCTTTGCACGCTTCTGAGCCTCAAGACGACCCTGTGGAAGAAGAGCGAGAGAGCTTACACGTGCTGCAACGAAGAGCATTGCAGAACCGTTCTTACAGGTAGCAACACAAGCACCGCAACCTACACAAGCAGCAGCATCCATGCTCTCCTCGGCTCTGTCATGAGAGATAAGGATATTATTTGCATCCTGTGCAGAACCGGTACGTACTGAAATGAAACCACCAGCCTGGAGGATCTTGTCAAATGCGCTTCTGTCGACAACGAGGTCCTTGATTACAGGGAAAGCTGCACTTCTCCAAGGCTCAACGGTAATGGTTGCACCGTTCTTGAAGTGACGCATGAAGAGCTGACATGTAGTAACATGCTCATCTGGACCATGTGCACGGCCGTCGATGTAAAGTGAGCATGCACCGCAGATACCCTCACGGCAGTCATGATCGAATGAAACAGGACCGCTGCTCTTGCATCCCTTATCTACTGCTACAGGATCGCAACCCTCGCGGATAAGCTGCTCGTTGAGAATATCGAGCATCTCGAGGAATGAAGCGTCCTCTTCGATACCAGAAATATGATAGGTCTCGAAATGTCCTTTATCCTTAGCGTTCTTCTGACGCCAAATCTTTAAATTGAATTCCATTTTTGATTAGTCTTTATAGTTTCTGGTAACGACCTTGATATTTTCGTAAATAAGTGGCTCCTTATGAAGCTCTGGCTCAACGCCTTCGCCCTTGTACTCCCATGCAGCTACATACATGTAGTTTGCATCGTCACGCTTAGCCTCACCTTCTTCGGTCTGGCTTTCTACGCGGAAGTGACCACCACAAGACTCGTTTCTGTTGAGTGCATCGTATGCCATGAGGGTACCGATCTCGAAGAAGTCCTCGAGGCGGAGTGCCTTTTCAAGCTCCTGGTTGAACTCATACTGGGTTCCAGGTACGTTTACATTCTCGTAGAAGTCCTTCTTAAGCTCAGCAATCTCCTTGATAGCCTTCTTAAGACCTTCAGCATTACGAGCCATACCTACATGATCCCACATGATGAGACCGAGCTTCTTATGGATTGAATCAACAGTCTTGGTTCCCTTGATGGCGAAGAGACGGTCGATACGAGCCTGTACATCCTTCTCAGCCTGTACGAACTCAGGTGCATTGATATCCTGCTTAGGCTCAGAGAACTTCTTTGAAAGATAATCACCGATGGTGATAGGAACTACGAAGTAACCGTCAGCGAGACCCTGCATGAGAGCTGAAGCACCGAGTCGGTTTCCACCGTGATCAGAGAAATTAGCCTCACCGATTGCATAAAGACCAGGGATAGTTGTCTGGAGATCATAGTCAACCCAGATACCACCCATGGTGTAGTGGATAGCAGGATAGATCATCATAGGCTCCTCCCATGGAGAAGAAGCAGTGATCTTCTCATACATCTCGAAGAGGTTGCCATAACGCTCTGCAACTCTCTGGTGTCCAAGTCTCTTGATAGCCTCAGAGAAGTCAAGGAATACTGCAAGACCAGTTTCGTTTACACCATAACCTGCGTCGCAACGCTCCTTTGCAGCACGTGAAGCAACGTCACGTGGAACGAGGTTACCGAATGCAGGGTAGCGGCGCTCGAGATAGTAGTCGCGATCCTCCTCAGGAATCTGGGAAGCCTTGATCTGACGCTTGCGGAGCTTCTCTACATCCTCAATCTTCTTAGGAACCCAGATACGTCCGTCGTTACGGAGTGACTCTGACATAAGGGTAAGCTTGCACTGCTGATCACCATGTACAGGAATACATGTAGGATGAATCTGTGCGAAGCAAGGATTTGCGAAGTAAGCACCCTTCTTGTAGCACTGGAGAGCAGCTGAACCGTTGCTGTTCATAGCGTTGGTAGAAAGGAAGTAGGTATTTCCATAACCACCTGTAGCGATGATGACAGCATGTGCACCGAAGCGCTCGAGCTTACCGGTAACAAGGTTGCGGGCAATGATACCCTTAGCCTCGCCGTTAACAACTACGAGGTCGAGCATTTCGTAACGAGGATAGCTCTTTACAGTACCTGCTGCAATCTCCTTGTTGAGCGATGCATAAGCACCGAGAAGAAGCTGCTGGCCGGTTTGTCCCCTTGCGTAGAATGTACGGCTTACCTGTACACCACCGAATGAACGGTTTGCAAGATAACCGCCGTACTCACGTGCGAAAGGAATTCCCTGGGCTACGCACTGATCGATGATGGCTGCGCTGACCTCGGCAAGACGGTATACGTTTGCCTCACGTGCACGGTAGTCACCACCCTTGATGGTATCGTAGAACAGACGGTAGATAGAATCGTTGTCGTTCTGGTAGTTCTTGGCAGCATTGATACCACCCTGAGCTGCGATAGAATGAGCTCTACGAGGTGAATCGCTGATGCAGAAAACCTTTACATTGTAACCAAGCTCACCGAGAGAAGCAGCTGCAGAAGCGCCGCCAAGACCGGTTCCGACTACAATGATTTCAAGCTTTCTCTTGTTGTTAGGACTGACAAGATGAATTTCCGATTTACGCTTTGTCCATTTTTCAGCCAAAGGTCCTTCCGGAATTTTTGAGATTAATTTATCGGCCATTTGTTTATTATTAGATTATTAACTTTCACTTTATTCCGCAATTTTAAGCATTTTTTGCGAGACGGACAATTAGCTATACCTATTTATTGCGAAAAGAAGCAAAGACTGAATGATACTTTTCGATATAGCTCTCCGTCAAAACCTTGTATTCACTGAAAAATCTGTCATCGGAAATCTTTTCCGATACCCATCCGGAATAAAGCTTATCGAAACTTTCATCAATGAAAGATTCAGTCTTTCTGCAGCATGAAAGCAATGAAGGACGACCGTCAGTTCCTTTAAGAACACTATCCAGTCTTAGATAATGACTTCCATTGCTGATATCATAATTGAATATGAATGAAGTCTTTATACTCATCGCTTCATCACATATCAATGAATGTCCTTCATTATTTCCAGCCTTTACATAAGACGGAAGTATGTCTTCTTTTCCGACCATGAGAGGAATATATACAGTACTTGCAGGATATCCTATAGCCGTCCACATTACTGTATGTACAGGATCCTCACCAGGTCTTACTCCTTCAATAACCATAATTGCCGAAGAAATTCTTCTAGGAATGAAATCCTGATCAACGATGGTTCCGCTGAATGAAGTTTTTTTCCTTAAAATATCGTAATCCTTCACATAATCCATTCCAAGCAGTTCATGTCTGTACGAACGGGAAAGCGAATTGATAAGAAGAGAATGATCAGCTTTCTTCAATTTGCCACTCTTATGAAGCTCAGATACGATAGACGAAGCTGTAAGATATCTTTCATATCCCTCATACTTCTCTCTTGGACCTGACTCGCTGAAATTTGTTACAACCTTATATCCCTCAGGAAGGGTATTTACATCATACTTTATCCAGCTGTGATTGTTGACTTCGTAATATGCAGCACCACCGTAAGCATCTATAACTCCGAAATTTGCCTCAACACCCATAGGGCGGGGAAGTGTATCGAGAAGATTCTCGAAATCCTTTATGTCACGGCATATACCGAGTGCCTTGAACATAAGAATTCCCTCTTTATCCATCTGGTCGGAAGGAACATCATCATCCTTTATGTTGTACGAAGCAGTATTCATTATACTGAAACCAGCTGAATTAGTACCTGTCCATACACCATTCTCCGGAGCAGGGGAGTCCTCAAGACCTATAAATGAAAAAACAGGTCCCCTGTAAAAAGAAACCCTGTTATTCAGTTCTCCTGTATCTCTGTTTTTCATCATAACAGGTCTGCCGTCGACGGTATATTTTCCTGATATGATTATGGATGTGCAGCAGAAAGCCTCTATCGAAATCAACAATAAAAAGAAAGCAGCTATTATTCTTTTCATGCTTTTATTAATTCACTCTTAAGATATATTAAAACAAACTTGGCATGTCATCACCCTCTTTCAAAGGTTTTCTTTCATTGAGACAAGATTCAAGACCAAGATGCCTGTAGGCAAGCTCTGTTGCAATACGACCCCTCTGAGTCCTTAGAATAAAACCTTCCTTTATGAGGAAAGGTTCATAAACTTCCTCGAATGTTCCCTGATCCTCACTGATGGCAGTAGCAATGGTACTTGCTCCTACCGGACCGCCCTTGAACTTTGTAATTATGGTACTAAGTATCTTGTTGTCAATGGAATCAAGACCTCTCTTGTCTATATGAAGCTTGTCAAGCGCATAACGTGCAATCTGAAGGTCGATATGGCCGTCGCCAAGAACCTGTGCGAAGTCCCTTACTCTCTTAAGAAGGGCATTTGCTATTCGCGGAGTACCGCGGCTTCGGAGAGCAATCTCCATCGCGGCCTGAGGCTCTATGCCTACCTTCAGTATATAGGCGCTTCGCTGGACAATCCTAACCAGATCATCTGCATCATAGTATTCAAGAGCACAGTTTATACCGAAGCGCTCTCTAAGAGGAGCCGTAAGAAGTCCGCTGCGTGTAGTTGCACCTACAAGTGTGAAAGGATTGAGGTTTATCCTGACGGAACGGGCTCCAGGTCCCTTGTCGATCATGATGTCGATTACATAGTCCTCCATGGCTGAATAGAGGTATTCCTCTACTTCAGGAGAAAGTCTGTGGATCTCATCGATGAAAAGCACGTCACCCTCGTCAAGAGATGTAAGAAGACCTGCAAGGTCGCCAGGCTTGTCAAGCACAGGACCTGATGTGATCTTCATATTTACACCCATCTCATTCGCTATGATATGTGCAAGGGTGGTCTTTCCAAGTCCAGGAGGACCATGAAACAAGGTGTGGTCGAGAGCCTCACCCCTAAGCTTGGCCGCCTGGATATATATTTTAAGATTGGATACTATCTCTTTCTGACCGGTGAAATCTTCAAGACCCTGCGGCCTTATAATTCCATCCAATTCATTATCTTTGCTATCCGTTGTTTTATGAGGATCAAATTCAGACATCAGCAATCAAAATTAATATCAATACAAATATACTTTTTTTATTTAAATCTTTTTGGTTTAATATTAAGCTGTTGATATGTTGATAAGTAGCGTAAATACTTATCAGTAAATAAATTGAAAATTGAATTTTTGTTGAAATCAATGTCTGTTTGATCTTGATTGATTGTTGAAAAACATCAGTGTTTACTTACTGACAACTGTTCCTGTGTTTATAAACAGGGTTTTCAACAGCTTTTAAACATATTTATGGGATATTTGTCAATATCGTCAAAATCTGGTAAAAAACTGGGGCAGGTCATTGCTTCGGGGGGTACTGCGTACTGTTCAGGACTGTTTCTTTCTGCAAGATGGATGGTTCTTTCCCAAGTAGCAACCAAAGGATTCCACCTTATAATCCTTCCTGACAAGGAAAATGCTGAATACTGTGCCGCTGATCTCTATGGCATGGTCGAAGGAGACAATGTATACTTCATGCCATCTTCCGGAACAGGAATAGAAAAAAGCAATTATAAGGCAAGTCTTGAGGTCCAGAGAACTGCAGCATTGAACAAGATTATCAGTCCCGATGATCTTACCATAGTGGTAACATATCCAGAGGCCCTTGAGGAGCAGTTTCCAGATATGGCTTCAGTATCCTCATCAAAGATAAGTTTCCATACAGGTGACGAAGTAAGTTTCGAAGATATAAAGGAAAGGCTTTTTTCACTCGGATTCGAAAAGGTTGACTTTGTATCATCTCCTGGACAGTTTGCAATAAGAGGATCGCTTATAGATGTTTTTTCTTATTCATCAAACTATCCATACAGAATATCATTCTGGGGTGATGAGATAGAAGAGATAAGCACATTCGATTGCAATACCCAGCTCAGCAATGGAAAATATGAAGAGGCCGATATTATTTCCGCAGTTGTATCTACGGATGGTAAATGTCCCGCTTCTTCAATAATACCAAAGAACAGTCTTATATGGCTTGATTCATACGACATGTATTCCAACAAGGAATTCATGAGCGGATTCGAACCATTCCAGAAAGTATTCATTGATACACCACTTTCGGTAGACAAGGAAAAATCTATAAAGTTCTCGATAACACCACAGCCGGTATTCAACAAGAACTTCGAGCTGCTTTCATCGGATATAAGTGAAAAAATGCATTCCCGTTACAAGGTCTACATTTTTTCCGAAAAGGAATCCCAGATAGAAAGGGTAAGATCCATTCTCCTCCAGGACTGCGGAATGGTACCGGAGTTCATAAAGGGAAAGAACATCCACAATGGATTCATTGATAATGAAGACAAGATATGCTGTTACTCGGATCATGAAATATTTGACAGATTCCATCGAGTAATAATACGTCGTACCGTAGACAAGACCGAGCAGCTGACTCTAAACGAACTCAGTTCATTCAATATCGGAGACTACATTGTCCACATTGATCATGGTGTAGGCGTATTCGGAGGCCTGGTAAGGATGCTTGACGACAAAGGCCGGTACAAGGAGGTTGTAAAGCTGATATACAAGGATAATGACGTTGTATTCGTATCTGTCCATTCACTGAACAAGATTTCCCGCTTCAGATCGAAGGATGGAGAGGCTCCACGCATAAACAAGATAGGTTCAAAGACCTGGCAGACACTCAAGTCTGGTGCAAAGTCAAAAGTAAAGGATATAGCAAAGGAGTTGATTCAGCTGTACGCAAAAAGAAAGGCTTCGGAAGGATTTGCCTTCTCGCCCGATACATACCTCCAGGAAGAGCTTGAATCATCATTCATTTATGAAGACACACCGGACCAGGAAGAGACCACAAGGGCTGTAAAGAGGGATATGGAAGAAAAATGTCCTATGGACAGGCTTGTATGTGGCGATGTAGGTTTCGGAAAGACAGAAATAGCCGTCCGCGCTGCATTCAAGGCTGCTGCGGACAGCAAGCAGGTAGCGGTTCTTGTGCCGACAACCATACTGTCCCTTCAGCATTTCAATACCTTCAAGAACAGGCTCAAGAACTTTCCATGCAATATAGAATATGTCAGCCGACTCAGGACTGCAAAAGAAATAAGCGATATCCAGAAAAGACTGAAGGAAGGATCCATCGATATTCTCATAGGAACCCATAAGATACTTGGAAAGGGCTTCGAGTTCAAGGACCTTGGACTGCTCATCATTGACGAGGAGCAGAAATTCGGTGTTTCGGCCAAGGAAAAGCTCCGTCAGATGAAGCTGGCCGTGGATACTCTTACATTATCTGCCACACCTATTCCAAGAACTCTCCAGTTCTCGCTTCTCGGAGCAAGAGATCTATCCATAATAAATACTCCGCCGCCGAACAGAATACCTGTCCAGACAGAGATAATTCTCTTTGACGAGAAAGAAATAAAGAGCATCATAAATTATGAACTCAATAGGGGAGGCCAGCTTTTCTTCCTTCACAACAAGGTAGAAGAGTTAAAGTCAATAGAGACGATCCTGCATCGTCTTGTACCGGACATGAAGATATGTGTGGCGCATGGCCAGATGGAATCAAAGGAACTTGAGGACAAGATGCTGGGTTTCATGCGGGGTGACTATGACATGCTTCTGTGTACTACCATCATTGAAAATGGACTGGACATACCGAATGCAAATACCATTATTGTCAACCAGGCCCAGAATATTGGCTTGAGCGACCTTCATCAGCTTCGTGGTCGAGTTGGCCGTTCAAACAAGAGAGCATTCTGCTATTTGATTGTCCCTCCTCTGGTATCCATCACTGACGATGCACGAAGAAGACTGAAGGCAATAGAGGAATTCAGCGACCTTGGCAGCGGCTTCAACATCGCCATGCAGGATTTGGATATCCGTGGAGCCGGAAACATGCTTGGAGCGCAGCAGAGCGGCTTCATCATGGACATGGGATACGAAACATACCAGAAGATACTTTCCGAGGCGCTTGAGGAACTTGGTATGGAAACAGGCATGACAAAGGGTCCAAAGAAGGAAAGCCTTTCTGTCGACTGCAACATCGAAACTGACCAGACCGCACAGATACCTGACGATTACATAGATGTCACAGCCGAGAAGATAAGGATATACAAGAACCTTGACTCAATAACAAACGAGAAGGAGATAGACCGCTTTGTGGCACGTCTGGTGGATCGTTTCGGCAAGCTGCCACAGGAGGTAGACAACCTGATCAAGGTTGTAAAGATAAGGAACATCGGAGCCGCTCTCGGATTCGAGAAGATCATTTTCAAGAATGGCATGCTCATAATGTTCTTCAGTCCTGTTTCATCATATCTGCGTTCAGAGACGTTCTCAGATGTACTTAACAAGGTCAACGAAGGAAGAATCTTTGAATTCAAGCAGACTGACAACAACAGGCTGAAGCTTATAACAAGAAATGTAAAATCTCTTGACAAGGCACTTGCCCACGTAAGAACACTTGTATGATGAATCTTGTTGTAGAAATAGGAAATACTGCGCTGAAGGCGGCATCCTGTGAAGGAAATACTATTGGAAAGTGTTTCAGATATCAGGGTGAAAAGAAGATAGACTACATAGTATGGCTGGCTGAGGACATAAAGCCATCTGTGCTTGTTGTGGCAAGCGTGTTTGAACTGAGTCCGAAAGACATTTCAATTCTCGAATCGGCATGCGGATATCTTGTGATCATGGATCCTTCTCATAAGGATATACTGAGAGAAAAAAATATTCCGGAATGTCTCAGCGCGGACAGAGCTTCGCTTATCATGGCCGTCCGCAACATGTTCGCCGGCAAGCCATGTACAATCATCGACTATGGAACTGTAATATCGTTTGATTTCATAGATTCCGACGGCAATTACGAAAAAGGATATCTTTCACCAGGACTTAATACCAGAATAAAGTCCCTGAACAGGTATTCAAGCAGCTTGCCGCTCGCAAGTATGGAAAAACAGGATGAAAACGACATGATAGAAACATCTATCATAGAGGGGGTGACTTCGGGCATAATGTTTGAAACACAGGCTTACCTGGACTCAAAACCCGAAAATATGACAGTATTTACGGGTGGAGACGCCAATTATTTTGCAAACAAAATGAAAAACTCCATCTTTGTGATTTGGAACCTTGTACTGATGGGGTTAGCCCTTATCGCACATGAATATGAAAAAAGGCTTCTTCAGTAAAGCATTTATAACCATCGTGACCCTGTTCACGACTATCGCCGCTTATGCCCAGGATGGTGCATACAGCGGCTATACGCCGTATTCCATCTTCGCTATCGGCGATCTGATGAATCAGGGTTCAGCCTACAATGCCGGAATGGGCGGAGTGGGAATCGCTACCAGGAACAAGAGATACATCAACTACCTCAATCCGGCATCTGTCACAGCAAGAGACACACTCTCCTTCATGGCCGACATGTCTCTTCACCAGGCAAACAAGGTCTTTGCCCAGAATGACATGAAGACCGTCAACAATACCTTCAACATCAGTTCTCTCGCATTGTCATTCCCGGTATACAAGTCATCGGCTATGATGTTCGGTCTTGCACCATACAGCTCTACAGGATATGGCTGCTACCTGAGCGATGAAAATCCCCAGATGATTGAAGACACAGGCGGTCTCTACTACAGCTCTACCGGTCAGGGCAGCCTTTTCCAGGTATTCGGAGCCTTCGGCGTCACATTCTGGAACCGACTCTCGCTTGGTGTCCAGTTAAACGAATACGTTGGAAACATTGCCAAGAGCAACAAACTTGACTTCATCAACAGCGCATTCAGCGATGTCAGCAGCGGAAGCAACCTCATCCTTCGAGGCACAAGCGGCAAGTTCGGCCTTCAGTATGAGCAGCCTCTCGGCAACAATCTCACTCTCGGCGTCGGAGCGACATACAAGCTCGGCAGCAGGATGAGAGGATTCTCCCAGGACTATCAGTTTGCCCAGGGCGCAGTTCAGACAGATACACTCCGTTTCAGTGTAGATACCCTTGCTAAATCCCATCACGTAAATTTCGCGGACGAGATTGCGGTAGGTATTTCTCTCAACTCGAATGACCGCTGGCGCGCTGAAATCGACTATGTAAGATCCGACTGGACCAATACCGGAGTCTCTACCGCAACAGGATTTGCAGTAAATGGACAGTCAAAATTCACAGCGACATGCTCCGAGTCCCTGAGAGCTGGTTTCGAGATAGTTCCAAACAGGAACGACATCCGATATTTCTATCGCCGATGTGCTTATAGATTAGGTACTTACAGAGAAAAGTCCTACTACATGATGGACGGTAACAATGTAACCAGCACGGGTATCACGGTAGGTGGTACAATACCTGTTTTCAGGTACTATAATGGAGTTACCTGGGCAGTTGATCTGGGACAGCGGGGCACTTCGGCACAAAATATGATTAGAGAAAGATATGTGAAGTTCACCATAGGCTTCAATTTCTTTGACTATTGGTTCCAGAAGACTAGATATAATTAATACAAACACTTGATTAATAAACAATAACAAAATACTTATGAAGAGATTATTATTTGCAGCCATCTCAGTAGTGATGATGATGACGGGAGTAAACGCTTCCGCACAGGGAAAATTCGGCGCAGACAGCGCCGAGTGTATCAAGTACCTCTCTTACTATCAGGAGTATTACAAGGCAAAGAACTACACTGACGCACTTCCAAACTGGAGAAAGGCGTACAAGTATTGCCCTCCTACCGCTAATCAGAACATGCTCGTTCAGGGTACCACCCTTCTCCGACAGGTTGTTACCAAGACCAAGGATGCTGCTGAGCGAAATGCAATCGTTGATACTCTTCTTACCCTCAGCGATCTTCGTGCACAGTACTATCCAAACTACGCTACCACCGCTCTCAATGCAAAGGGTAAGGACGTATTCAACTACGTAAAGAACGATGCAAAGAAGAGCTACGACCAGTTCACTGCAATTGTCGAGACCCTCAAGGAGAAGGCAACTCCAACCTTCCACCTCTATCGTCTCAGCTCAGCAATCGACCTCTACAACCAGGGTTCTATGGACGCAGAGCAGATCATCAACCTTTATCAGGAGTCTATCGCTGCTCTCGAGAACACCACCGAGGACAAGGATAACGTACCACAGGTAAGAACCGACGTTGAGTCTCTCTTTATTGCCAGCAAGGTGGCAAGCTGCGACAACCTTATCGCACTCTTCACCCCACGCTATGAGGCTAATCCAAACGACATCAATCTCGTAAGCAACATCGTAAAGATGATGAGCGTTACCGAGGGCTGTACCTCAAACGACCTCTATCTCAACGCTGTTACCGCAATGTACAAGCTTGATCCTTCTTACAACTCAGCATACTTCCTCTACAGACTCAACTCTTCAAGAGGCAATGTAGCTGACGCTATCAAGTACATGGAGGAGGCTATTGCTTATCCTGAGTCTGATGACAAGCAGGACGGTGAGTACTACTATGAGCTTGCAGCATTCTGCTTCAAGAATGGTAAGAACGCACAGGCATTTGAGGCTGCCAACAAGGCACTCGCACTCAACGAGACCCTCGCAGGCAAGGCTTACATGCTTCTCGGTACCATCTGGCAGAGCGCATCTTGCAGCGGAAACGAGGTTGAGAGCCGCGCAAAGTTCTGGGTTGCTGCCGACAACTTCTCAAAGGCACGTAACGCAGATCCTTCACTCGCAGAGGAGTGTGGCCGTCTTATCGGTCAGTGCAGCGCTTACTTCCCTGCAACAGCTGACGCATTCATGTACGACATTACCGACGGTCAGTCATACACCGTATCTTGCGGCGGTATGAGAGCTACCACCACCGTTCGTACCCAGAAGAAGTAATCGGCTTTGAAACACCGCTTACATAGCTTTATGATGATGGCAACCACAACCGTGGTTGCTTTCATCGTCTTTTCTTGCAGTTCAAGGATCGGCGAAGCCGACCGCTTGGACCTCAATTCGCACCCTGTCCAGATTGTGAACGACATGTTCGCGGTCCAGACCAAGAACGGTGTGGTTGTGATGAGAATGGAAGCTGATGTGATGGAACGGTACTCGACTGATTCCATGAACTATGAGACCTTCCCGAGAGGTCTGGCGGTGTATGGCTATACGGATGAGGGATTGCTCGAGACAACCATCTTTTCCGACAACGCTGTCCATGAGACCATGAAGAGAAGCGACCAGGAAGAAATCTGGAAGGCTTACGGAAACGTGGTCATCAAGAACGTGATAAAGCAGGAAACGATGGAGACAGACACCCTCTACTGGGACAAGGCTAACGAAGAACTTTATACAGATTGTTACATCAGAATGTACTCACCTGACGGTTTCATGCAGGGCTACGGCATGCGTTCAAACCAGAAGGCAAGCAATTCCGTGATCCTGCGTCCATTCAACAGTTTCGGTGTCGTTGTCCAGGATACGACTGCCGTTTTGATTGATTCTGTGAATTTTATAGGTCCATTCCTTAAAAAATAAATGGAATTTGTAGGAAAATAGTTATCTTCGCACCCTTATTTGCAAATATTAAAAACAAAATACAATGGCGGTTCTTCAAAAACTTCGCACAAAATTCGGCCTTGCCATCTCAATCATAGTGGCTCTAGGCCTTCTCTCGTTCATCATTGACCCAGGTCAGATTCAGTCTGCAATGCAGTCAATGTCTTCGAAGTACGATGTAGGCAACATCGCAGGTAAGGCTGTTTCTTACACCGATTTCCAGCAGGACATCGAGAGATACACCACAATCAGCGAGCTTCTTTCAGGTACCTCAGTCAAGTCTGAGGCTGAGCAGCAGCAGATCAGAAACGCTGCATGGCAGGAGCTCATTGACCGTTTCCTCTTCATCAAGAATGCAAAGGCTGCAGGTATCAAGGTCGGCAAGGACGAGCTTGTTGCCATCACCCAGTCTGACATGGTTTCACCTGTACTCGCATCAAACCCTGTGTTCTGTGACGAGGCCGGCAACTATGATCCAGCAAGACTCTCAGACCTCGTGCTGAGTATCCAGGCTGATCCAAGCGGTAACATGCAGACCTACTGGAACTACATCCAGCAGAGTCTCAATACCCAGCAGTACTACACCAAGTACGGTGCTCTCCTCAACGGCAGCGCATACCAGAACCCTCTCATGCTCCGCAAGTCCATCGAGGAGAACAACGCTACCACCGATGTTGACTTTGTCATGGTTCCTTATACCTTCGCAGAGGATACTTCAATCGTAGTGAGCGAAGCTGAGATCAAGGCATACTATGATTCACACAAGAAGTTCTACAAGCAGGTTGCAAACCGCGACGTTGAGTATGTTGTATTCGAGGTTGTTCCTTCTGAGAAGGACATCAACGAGACCTCTGCAAAGATGGACGCTGCAGTTGCTGACTTCGCAGTTGCAGACAACATGAAGAACTTCCTTGTGAAGAACTCGGACAGAGCACTCGACAACTACTGGTACAAGGAGGGTGAGCTCCTCACCGTTTCTCCTGACATCAACGAGTTCGTTTTCTCAAATAACGTTGACGCAGTATCTCCTGTATACAAGTCAGGCAACACCTTCCGCGCTGCAAAGGTACTCGCAAGCGAGATGCGTGCGGATTCAGTATTCGTAAAGCACATTCTTCTCCAGAACGAGAAGGAGTCAATGGCTGACAGCCTTGCTGGTGTAGTCAACGCAAAGAACTTCTCAGACGTGGCAGTTCTCTATTCTGATGACCTCAGCTCAGCAGCAAATGGCGAGAACGGTGCTATCGGCTGGATGACCCAGACCTACATGATCCCAGGAATGGAGTCAGTACTTGACGCTGACATCAACAAGCCATTCGTTCTCAAGACCCAGTACGGTTCTCATGTAGTCCTCGTTACCGAGAAGACCAAGCCAGTCCTCAAGAAGCAGGTTGCTATCCTTGAGAAGACCGCTATCGCAAGCAACGAGACCTTCAACAGCATGTACGCTCAGGCTAACAAGTTCGCTACCATCGCAAACGGAAGCCTCGCTAACTACAACGCTGCAGTTGATTCACTCGGTACATACTCACATCCTCTCCAGCACGTGATCGAGGGCACTTCAAATTATGGTGCAATCGACAACGCCAAGGAGGTTACCCGTTGGATCTTCGACGCAAAGAAGCCAGGAAAGGTATCTGACGTTATCACTGTCAACCAGAACTACTTCTTCATCGTAGCTCTCAAGGAAATCCATAAGGAGGGTCTTGCTGACATCAAGGATCTCGCAACAACCATCCGTCAGGATATCTATGCTGAGAAGTATGCTGAGAAGGCTGCTGCAAAGGTTGCAGAGCAGATCAAGGGTCTCAACTCACTCGAGGAGATTGCAGAGAAGCTCGGTACCTCAGTAAGCTCACAGAGCGGCGTTACCTTCGCTTCACTCGGTTCAGCTGCACTTGATCCTAAGTTCGTCGGCGCTGCTTCTGTAGCTCCTATGAACAAGCTCTCAGCTCCAGTTGCAGGTTCAATCGGTACCTACGTGTTCATGGTTAAGAACCGCGACAACGGTTCATTCTACACCGAGGAGGATGCTGCAGCATTCCAGGATAGAAAGAACCAGTACAATGGCCAGATGCTTACCAGCGTAATGATGGAGGATGCTGAGGTCGTTGATCATCGCGCACGCTTCTTTTAATAGCTGATCATCACACTTCATAAGAAAAGCCAGCCTGGATCTTCCGGGCTGGCTTCTTTTTCGTATATCTATGGGTCTGACACCATGTTCAATGGGATTCCATCCACTTTGTAGGGGATATTCCATTGATTTTTACAAATGCCTTGTAGAAGGAGTTTCCGCTTTTGTATCCCGACAGTTCTGCGACTTCCGCCATGCTTGTTTCCTTATCCTTTGCAAGTATTGTCATAGCGTACTCTATCCTGTATCTATGTATGAAATCAGAAAAAGAAACACCCGAATGGTGATTGATGCATGAAGATACGTATGTTCTGTTTGTTCCGATTCTGGTTGCCAGTTCTGTAATCTTCAAGTCCTTGTTGAGGAATAGTTTCTCGTCCTCCATCAGCTTGCAGATCCGTTGGTATAGAATATTGTGAAAATCATCTGACATTACTGTACCTGTCTCTATATTCTTATCGGTATTCTCGATTTCAAGCTTGAAATTTTCGGCAGAAAAATGGTGTCTGTGTCCCCACATGAATATGCCGAACAGAAGGGCAGAGAACGCGATGGAAGGGATAGTTATTGCAGCATCGGAAAAATTGTCTCTGCCAAGCGCGTTAACAGACATAGAGGCAATCGACGTAACTACGAGCAATGCAAGAATCCTGTCAAGGGCTTCAAGATTCTTGTCATCTGTGTCAGCATAGAAACTGCTGATTCTCTCTCTGTATCGAATCAGCCGCCTTCGCCCGTATACTGCAGTATATATGACTTCAGCTGCGAAAACTGGGGTGTTGAACATCCTAACAATGTCAAAATTCAATCCACAGATGGCAACTGCTGAAGAGAGAATGACAGCGACAAGAGAAGGTATAAGTACCCAGAAGATACGTCGAGATGGGCCATGAACATCAGTGAGGTATCTTATATAGATGTAGAATAAGGGATATACTCCAAGATTGCACGTAGACCACAGGCCGTCTATCCATTTCGGATAAGATGTCAAAGCACAAAGGAAGTGTGCCGCGTGGCAGGCGTATAGAGCGGTGCAAGTCAAAGAAAACAACAGAAGAATATGTGTCGCTCGATCAGAATCAGCCCAGTCGACGACTAGTATCAGGCTCCAGAATAGACATACCATGCATGGAAGCACAGAGAATAAGGTGTAGAGTTCAGTAGACATCTGTTTGTCGAAAGATATGTTGTTTCGGACAAATATATGAATAATCTACAAAGCATTAGAGAATCGGATAATGCAATTTTTTACAATCGGGAGAAAGATTTTTATCATCCTGACAAACCCGGATTGCCGATAAAAGCCCTCTTTTCTATTTTCGCTTATTGACTCAAATACTGATTGTATGGAACAAACAAAACTCACTTATGTGCCGCCTAAGTCTGTGGCAGTTGATGTACAGAACCAATCTGTACTATGTGGATCTTTGGATAGTAACTGGGAATCCGGTTACGAGCTAATAGATGAATAGATTGTGTTATGAAGAAGATATTGTCATTTATCATTGCAGCAGCTTCGATTGCAGCTGTTTCTTGTTCAAAGATTGAAACCCAGGAGCAGCAGGCTCCTTTCTGGAAAGCGACAGTAAGACTTGTTCCTTCAACTGAAACAAAGACATCCCTTGATGAGTCCGCCAAACTCAGCTGGGCGGCAGGGGATATGGTTTCATATTGGACAAGTGCAGATGGTGTCTCTTTTGGCGAAAGTGCTTCTGCAGAAATCACGGCTGGAGAATTCACCGCAACAATCCCGGCTGGTCATAGCCACATAAAAGTAGTGTATCCTTCTGTTGCTGATGGTTCCGAGTATGCAGTTCCTTCTGTCAAGAAGTACCAGAACCACCCATCGGCAGGTTCTTTTGATGGCCGTTATCTGCCTATGGTGGCAGAAAAGGACGATGTTGTAGAAGGAACAAAATCACTTGATGTGAGATATACAGTCCTGGGATCTGTGCTTCGTTTCAATGTGACAGGCTCCGGTTCCTTGAAAGCAGTCAAGGCAGGAGATTATCAAGCCGACTATCTCAACACATCCACACTGTCTGAAACACCTGTAGAAGTGTATGTGGTTGTTCCTGCAGGTTCGGTTACATACACTCCTACAGCGTTTGTAATTACAGCTAACGGATCATATCTCGAGTATACACGCAATGTTCCAAAGGTGTCGACATTCTCTGCAAAGGCGTACGATATCGCTATGTCTCTCGGCGATGCATCCAAGTATTCTCAAACCAATGGTTGGAAAAAGGCGTCGGACATCGGACTCAGCGTTGCATGGGCAGATATGAATTACAGAAGCAGCAAGCCAGGATTATATACAATGCTTGAATGGACCAACTCAAATGATTGGGGCTCTGGCTGGCGTCTCCCGACGGAAGCCGAAATGCAGGAACTCACAAGTCTGTCTGCCGCTTCCAAGGCG
This sequence comes from Bacteroidales bacterium, assembly GCA_024398125.1. GTDB lineage: Bacteria > Bacteroidota > Bacteroidia > Bacteroidales > UBA932 > Cryptobacteroides. Next base: position 4,737 of record JAKSJO010000025.1, on the reverse strand, counting down.
ATGGGAGCACTGAATGGTGTCAATGGCTGCTTCGTCTCAAACAATGGAGCATCGATTTTCTTCCCTATAGGTGGTTACTTGAATGCATACTATGATGACATAAGAGGAACAGATACAGGATACTATTGGTACGACAGTTATGCAGGAACTGCAAAGCGTTGGGGAGATCCGTTTGACAAGCATAGTTTCATGTCATTCTCCAATGAAGCAAACTTCTCGACCGGTGGAGCTGCTTTCGATATGGACGAGCGTGCTATAAGACTGGTTCGTCCACTGGATTAAAAATAAAAAAATAACTTTAAAGGCTGTTTCAGAACCCTATGGGTGAGAAACAGCCTTTATCATTTCCAAGGGATGACCCTTGATCCATTATTTGAAGAGCAACTGGGCGAACTGGTAGAGACAGCGGCGCCAGGTGAGCCATTCGTGAGCGGTGTCTGGAGATACGTAGAAGTGAGTGTTGACGCCTGAGGCCTTGACATCCTCTGTCTCTTCCTTAGGGTCGGTGCCGTCGCCGAAGCCTCCCTGCGGTCTTGCCCTGCTGTGCCCAGCCATACTCGTTCTCGCCGCCGCCATGGCTGTACTCAGCGCATGTACCAAGGAAGATCCAATCGTTGAAGTCGGTACCGGATGGGGTTGGTATATGGTATATGAACAAATTTGGGAATAAATTCTTTCTCTCCAAACTCAATCCAACTAACCGGATAAAGAAATGCAAAAGGGCTGCGAGCGGCGGAATGCTGCTGACAGCCTTTTTCTATTTGTAATAAAATCTTTTGTATTCTGGAAGGTAACCGCCTCCGCCTGGACGTCGGAGCGTAAAGTTCCCCGCAGTATTTGAGGGCACGCAGATAATCCTTAACTTTGTGAGCGGTTGACGGTTTACCCCGCTTGCAAAATGGACAATCTACTTCTCATACAGTTCAGCTCGATGATCCTCACATTCTTCATCGGGCTTATGCTTGCGCTCAGCAGAGTGCATATCTCGACCATTGTCAGCCGCTATGAAACATCCCGCTGGATGATGGTGTGTTCGATGCTCATCTATTCCATCCACTATCTTCTCCAGATATTGTTTGGATTCAGAGCCAGCGGAGATGACGTCGGAGCAGCCGTGAACATCCTGTTCTACGCTCCTGTGGCCTACCTGCTGTCCTTCTCCATCGTCAACCTGTCCAGCGGCAGTCGATATCTCAAGCGCCACATCATCTTCAGCATCATCAGCTACTCCCTTATAGTCGTCACCTTCATTATCGGATTGTATTTCCAAAGATCGCTGCATCTTGGGAATTTCCTGTACGCAATGGGCGCGGAGTTCTTCGTGAGCATAGTCTTTGCCGTCTTCGATCCGTTCAAGGAAAGCAGACGCATACGCTCCGAGCTCGAAAGCAACACGGCCGGAGACCTCGGCATTTACAATAACTTCATGCTGACCGGAACGCTCCTCCTGCTGATCACAAGCCTTCTCAGCCCGGCGATGATATTTTTCCGCCCTTTGCTTTTTGTCCTTGGACCGATATTCCTTCTTATCCTGTTCATCTACTCCCTTAACTTCGTATGCCTCGGCTTCGGTCTCCGTCCCGTGGCGGATGTCCTGGACAGCCAGGAAAACAACAGCCCGGACTCCGAGGGAAAGGACAGGGAAGAGGACGCCCTTCAAGGCATGGATATCGCCTCGATTAAGGAATCCTTGGATGCATGGGTCGCCAAGGGAAGCTTCTCCAATCCGGACATATCGCTTGCCAAGCTGGCCCACTCCATCGGAGTACCTGCCCAGATGCTCAGCCGCTATATCGGCACATGTTATGGTGTCACCTTCAGAGTCTGGCTCTCAAAGATCAGAATCGAAGAAGCCAAGCGGATTCTTATCAGCAATCCGGAGGCAACCATCGAATTCGTCGCCGAAGAATGCGGCTTCGCTTCAAGAAGCTATTTCCAAAATCTATTCAAGGCGGAAACGGGTTTCACCCCACGAGAATGGCGCATAAAAATGTATGGCTCCTAGGAGTCATACATTTTTTTTGAGCAAGCCATACATTTTCGTATAGGAAACGCACACATGAATACGGTCGGAGAGGCCATATTTGTGCAAACATCCATTGGTGCATGCAAACGACCATCGAACTTCCTAAAGATAACACTGAAATCATAGTGCTTCTGACAGCCGGGCTGATCTGCCTGGTTGTTCTTACAATTCCATTGATAATAGAAAACAGAAAAAACAAAACAAGATAAAAAAGAAATGAAGAAAGAAATTTTTGCGGCATCTGACTTCCAGAGGAAGCCATATGCAACGCCACAGGCAAAGGTGGTGGAGATGGATCCAGCAGGAATCATCTGCCAGAGTCAGGGACGCTCTTCAAGCGAGAGCTACCAAGAGGGTGATACCAGTAATTGGTTCAACAATTAATCCGGCACGAAGATGAAGAGATTATTCTATATCGCAGCCACAGCCATGGCTGTACTCAGTGCATGTACCAAGGAAGATCCAATCGTTGAAGTCGGCACCGAGCCGGAGTCAGTCAGCATGCCTGTATTCAAGGCAACCATCGAGGACCATGCCACCAAGACTACCCTTGGCGAGGGAAATAAAGTCAACTGGGAGAATGGTGACGAGGTGCTGATGGCGCTTGGCATTGAGGATGATGGTGCCTCGGCTGTATATATTTATGAAGCCACTCCTGGTGTAGATGCATCTTCAGCAACATTGTCACACAAAGCCGATGTTATGGTTCTGGACCCTAATGCTGATAAATTTGTGATGGCTATATATCCGGCATCGATTCTTTCGTTAGGTGAGGGATATATTTTCCCTGCCACTCAAACCTATAATGGGGAGGATATCAGCTTTGCACCTATGTTCTCTATGCCTTCATTTTTAGATCCCGAAACACCGAATAACATAGTGTTCAAAAATGGAGCAGCATTGCTGAAGATTACCGTTCCTCATACTCAAATGGCCAATTTGACTTCTATCACGGTATCTTCTGACCTTGTGATGAATGGAGAGGTTTGTTTCGACGCAGGTGGTTACATGTATATCGGCGGTAACCCTGATGTAACTTCCGAGAACAGCAAGATTACACTGAATATTCCTTCGGGTATTGCTATCCCAGAAGGCGAAAGCAAGACTTTCTATATTGCCATTCCCCCTATGAGCGAAAATACTCAGGAAACACAGGCAGATCACTACGGCTACCTCCAGATTGACGTGACCGACGGCACCACCACCAAGAGAATGCGCACCACCAAGGCTGAAGGTATTCAGGTTGAGCGCAACAAGATCTATCCTATCAATTTCTCCGCGAATTACGTTGTAACTGCCGCATGGGAAACCGCACTGACGCTTGGCAGATCATTTAGTGGTGCCACCAGCATCGAAATTCAAACAGGTGTCAATGTCAGCTCATATACCGAAGATGCAACTCACAAGAAACTCAATGCTGCAGGCACGCTGTGGGAGTTTCTTGATGGTCAGGTGCTGAGAATCCAGACCTCCGCAGACAAGATTATAGCTCCTGTTAATTCATCTGGTCTGTTTAGAAAATATTATAAAGTTGAGTCTATTGCCAATCTTAACAAACTGGATATGAGCGGTGTGACAGATATGAGCAGTATGTTTGCTGATTGTTATGAATTGACGAGCATAGCCCTCCCTGTCAACACCGGCAGTGTGGCTGATATGAATTACATGTTCTATAATTGCGTAAAGTTGCAAAGTATTACAGGTATTGATAATCTCAACACCGGCAGTGTGACGAACATGTACGGTATGTTCAAGGATTGTCCAGCTCTATCCGCACTTGATGTCACCCATTTTGACACCCAAAATGTGACAAATATGTCCCAAATGTTCAATGGCTGTGGAAGTCTATCCGCACTTGATGTCACCCATTTTGACACCCAAAATGTGTCAAATATGGGGGGGATGTTCGCTTTTTGTAGTGCTCTAACCGAGCTTGATGTAACCAATTTTGACACCCAAAATGTGACAAATATGTCCTATATGTTCAATGACTGTCAAAATCTATCCGCACTTGATGTCGCCTATTTCAACACCAGCAATGTGACAGATATGTCCAACATGTTCGCTGGCTGTGAAACGCTGGAATCGCTTGATATCACTTCCTTTGACACCAGATCTGTGGAAAACATGCAAAGTATGTTCTTTATGTGTACAAATCTAACATCCCTGAGGATTGGAGAAAATTTCTCCATGAGTAACGTTACTAATAAGTGGGATATGTTCCAGGACTGTGGATCTTACGCGGGGTCTTTCTGCGTATATGCTGTTAATAATGATGACGGGGATCTTGAGAATGCTTTAAGCAACGGTACCGGATGGGATTATTGGTATATGCAATTTGAACCAATTTGGGAATAAATTCTTTCTCTCCAAACTCAATCCAACTAACCGGATAAAGAAATGAAAAAGGGCTGCGAGCGGCGGAATGCTGCTGGCAGCCTTTTTCTATTTGTAATAAAATCTTTTGTATTCTGGGAGTCATCAGTACAAGGAACCCCACCTATCCGGAAGAAGGTTTCTATACACCTCATGAGGCTGCCAAGAATGTTTACCAGTAATCGAGATCCGTTGTCGCAGGATAAACGTCAAGGTATATAGAAACAGAGCAAAAAATGTAAAATCTTTTCAAAAAGTAAAAAAGATAAAAATCGCATGTTTGTTTTTTACCTTTTCTGTTTTTCCGGATTCATTTGCAATATAATTGCGGTCCG
>JAKSJO010000024.1 GCA_024398125.1 Bacteroidales bacterium | reverse complement strand
CGTTGCAAGCGAGGAAGTCCCAAGGACGTGGACCGAAGCCGATAACCTTGAGGTTCTTGACACCGATAACAACGCGAGCGATGTTGCGGAAGTCAGCGAGCTCCTTGACAGCCTCCTCAGGAGTTACGTTAGGGTACTCAGGAATGTATACCTTAAGACGACGGAGACCTACTGAGTAAGAGAAGTTGAGAACACCGCAGAGAGCGTCACCACGGTCGTTAGCGAGGTTAACCTTGCCTTCCTCCTTTGCAGCGAGTACCATTGCAGGACCGCCGAACTTCTGGCAGAAAAGGGTGGTAGGACCCTCTGGACCGAAGTTGCCGAGGAACATACATACTGCATTGATGCCATTCTCCTTAGCCCAATCAAGAGCCTTGTAGGTATCAACATCGTTCTCGATGGTGATAGGGCAGTCATAAACCTCAGGAAGGCCAGCCTTCTTTACCTCTGCCATAACGGCAGCGACACGAGCCTGGGTAAGTGTAATAGGGAAACAGTCACGGCTAACGCCAACGATTCCCAGCTTTACGGTTGGTTGATTGATCATTTTTTGTTGTTATTAAAAATAGTTAATATGTTTTCAAATAAACTTTTTCAAATGTAATATTTCTAAATTAGATATCAATGGCGGTATCTAACTTTTCAACAGTACCGGAATTGATGCAAGTCCAATGCCAAGTACCAGACTTAGCAGCACATATAGGGCAAAAGATCCATACATACCGCTTCGCAGCATGTTCAACGACTCCCAACCCAATGTCGAGAAGGTCGTGAATCCTCCGCACAGCCCAGTTGTCAGCAAAAGCCTTACCTCCGGTGACAGTCCCCATTCCGCGCTGTTCGTATAGAACAGACTGATAAGGAAGCAGCCCAGCACATTCACGATGAGCGTCGGCCAGGGGAATATCATGACGGCCGATGAACCTTGCATGTGTTTCCATGCCTCGGAGACAAGATAGCGCAGTACAGCACCTGTGCCGCCGCCTATGAAAACGTACAAGAAGTTCATATAGTCAACAGTCTTTCAATTTCGGGGATAATATCCCTGTCTGCGGGCAGCCAGTTCACATCATAAAGATGCTCTCGGTCAAGCCATGTCGCAGCCTCATGCTCCAACAGCGTCAGCGAACCACTCACTATACTGCAGAGGTAGCAGCGCATTGACAGATGAAATGAAGGATAATCCCATTCAACGGTCGTAATAAAGCGCTCTACATCAATCTCGGTGGCCAGCTCTTCACAAATCTCACGCCTTAGAGCATCCTCGGGAGACTCCTCAGGTTCGACCTTTCCTCCGGGAAACTCCCAGAAGCCTTTCCAGTCGCCATATCCACGCTGAGTGGCGAAGATCGTTCCATCATTTACGATGAGAGCGGCAACCACATTGATTGTTTTCATGCTCAAATATAACAAGAAATAATCATGTATTTTTCAATTTGAGCAAATAAAGAAGAAATTCAGGATAAAATGGCCTTGTAGAACTTGATCGCTCCGTAAAGCAGACCTGAACCAAGACCGGGATATAAGGACGCGAAGAACTCGCCGGGCATGCCTGGGATGTGCCCACATACAATTCCGAGGGTCATCATGAAGCCGATGACGAAGTAGCCCTTGAGGGACATGAACTTCCATGGGGCGAAGCGCTCTCCTTCAAGGTTCCTGATTCTCTTGATGTAATTCTCCGACACCTTGTGGAACATCATGATGAAGCCGGTGCAGATAAGGATGCACAGAAGGATGACCCACCAGCTATGGCAAGAAATCAAAGCAGGAAGTCCCTTGCCCAGTATCTTGTACGAGGCAAAGGACCACAGCAATGCGCTAAGAAGGTAAAGACCGCGTTTACCCATCGGTATTATCTTATTTTGTTGAGTAGTTCAAGAAGTTTTACTGCGTCTTCCGTGCTCAGGCTGACACACTGTGCCATCCTGGCCGGAATTTCGGATGCCTTTGCCCTGAGGGCTTCGCCTGTTTCAGTGATCGAGACGATCACGCTGCGCTCGTCGTCCTTGCTGCGCCTGCGCTCGACCAGCCCCGCCGCCTCCATCTTCTTCAGCATCGGGGTCAGGGTGCCTGTGTCTAGACAGAGCAGCTCGCAGAGCTTCCCGACCGTCACTGACTTATGCTCCCACATCACCATCATCGCGATGTACTGGGTATAGGTCAGTCCCAGCGGATCCAGGAGCGGGCGATACCTTTTTACGACCTCCTTCGCCGCCACGTACAGCGGAAAGCAGATCTGGTTCTCCAGTTTCAGTGGATCGAAACAGTCGTTCACAGCCATCAGAGGTACTTTTTGATTTCGTCCTCAAGCTTGGCAGGGGTTACGGTAGGCGCGAATCGGCCGACGGCGTTGCCCTCGCGGTCAACAAGGAACTTTGTGAAATTCCACTTGATTGCGTTGCCGAACGTGCCTTTCTGTTCGCTCTTGAGCCAGTTGTAGAGAGGGTCTGCCTTGTCTCCGTTGACCTCTATCTTCGCGAACTGAGGGAACTTTACATCATAGTGGAGAGAGCAGAACGATGCAATCTCGGCATCGTTTTCCGGAGCCTGGTGTGCGAACTGGTTGCAAGGGAATCCGAGAATCACGAGACCCTGGTCCTTGTAGTCCGAGTAGAGCTTCTCCAGGCCCTCGAACTGAGGAGTGAAGCCGCAGCGTGTGGCGGTATTGACAATGAGAACGACCTTGCCCTTGTACTCCGAGAGGCTTACGGGCTTCTTGTTGATGTCGAGAACTGTGAAATCGTAGAGGTTCATATCGAGTCGGTTGTGCTGGTATTAAATTTATGTTGTATGCAATATAATTTTATAATGCAAAGGTAGCGCTATTTTTGAATTATGCAATATTTTCAAAACAGCTTCTCAATCAAAATAGCGAAATGTATGGTTCAGTTCGTCAAAAACATTAACTTTGTGACGAAATACTAATTTAAAAAGATTATAAATATGACTAAATGGATCTGCCCAGTCTGCGGATATGTTCACGAGGGTGACGCAGCACCAGAGAAGTGCCCTATGTGCAAGGTGCCAGGAAGTAAGTTCAACAAGGTAGAGGAAGGAAAGGGCCTTCAGTTTGTAACCGAGCATGAGCTTGGTATCGCCAACGCCATTCCAGAGGGAGCTGATGGCGATTTCGTACGTCAGGGTCTTAAGGATCATTTCCTTGGAGAGTGCACAGAGGTAGGTATGTACATTGCAATGAGCCGTCAGGCAGACCGCGAAGGCTACCCTGAGATTGCAGAGGCTTTCAAGCGCTATGCATACGAAGAGGCTGATCACGCAGCACGTTTCGCTGAGATGCTCGGAGAGGTTGTCTGGGATACAAAGACCAATGTCGAGAAGAGAATGATGGCTGAGGAAGGTGCATGCGCCGGCAAGATGGACATCGCAAGAGTTGCCAAGCAGCTCAACCTCGACGCCATCCACGACAGCGTTCATGAGATGGCCAAGGACGAAGCTCGTCATGGAGCAGGTTTCCAGGGACTCTTCAACCGTTTCTTCAAGAAGTAATCTTCAAGAAATTATCAAGCTAACCACCGCACCGCGGTGGTTTTATTTTACCCAGTTCTTTCATGATTGAATAATGCGGTTTTCTAAAAAAGGTTGTTTGAACGCGATATTATTGCGAAAAGGGTTTTCTAGCGGCAAGAAAAAAGCCCAAGCGAGAACTTGGGCTTAGTGCGTGATTGATTATAGCTTATTGCAGCTGACCGGGGAGGACCAGCTTTTCTTTGTATGGGAAGCCGGATTCATACTTCTCGAATCCATCCGGGTCATCAAAGGCGGCGTAGTATCCTATAGGCGTATGGTATGTGCCTTCGATTCCCGAGAGATAGCCGTCCTTCAGTTCCTGGCCGAGGAAATATGGCACTTCGCTTTCGCGTGGCTCCGCGTGGTAATGTATACTGAGGTTTGACGCCAATACAAATCCGGCGTGTCTGTAGAAGTCGATGTTGCCTTCCATGAAGACAGCGCCATATCCCAGCTCTCTGGCCTTTGAAAGGGCGTGTCTCAGCAGGGCGATTCCGTAGCCCATGCGTTTGTAAGCAGGGGAGATGCTGATAGGTCCGAATGTCAGGATCGGAATGCTGCGGCCGTCGTCCGAGATGATTTCAGCCTTGGAGAACATCACATGGCCGATGATGCTGCCTTCGACCTCCATTACAAAGTCAAGCTCGGGGATGAAGTCGGGATTGCTGCGATAGCAGTGAAGTACGTAATGCTCGGTGCATCCGGGCTGATAGATGTTCCAGAATGCCTCTCTGGTAAGGTTTTCTACTGTACGATAGTCTGATTCGCACTCGAGGCGAATGATGTAATTTCTATTCATGATTGTTTGGATGTGGATTAAACGATATATGCCCACACTTGACCGCCAAGGTGAGCTTCCAGGGTTCTTGCATCTTTACCGGTTATTCCCGGCTGCAGATGCTAGAGAACAATATCCAGATTGATATTAAGATTAAACATCCAAAAGTATTACGCCTGCAAAGTTAGCTATCTGGGTTCATTTGCCCATAATATCGGGAGATATTTTTAAATGTTTTTGAGACTCTGCCGCGATTCTGCATAATCTACCTCTTACTTTGCATCATAATCAAAAACGAATGCAAAATGGAAGAGAATTATTACATGCCTGTTTGGATCGATTGTTCGTCATGTGTATGCTGTGCATATAAGAATGGAGACGTAAGTTTCTGTGGACATTGCGGCTGGAGCATGGATTCGGATGACCGTGACTACGATGCATAGCGGGCTGTGCAGTCTCCTGAAATAGTCTTATCTTTGTTGAGATGGATGGCAGGACATACATAGCGATTGACCTGAAGTCGTTCTACGCTTCAGTCGAGTGCGTCGCCAGGGGACTGGATCCTCTGACGACAAATCTCGTCGTGGCCGACTTGTCAAGGACTGAAAAGACCATCTGTCTCGCTGTATCGCCGTCGCTGAAGTCCTATGGCATCTCGGGCCGCGCCAGGCTTTTCGAGGTCGTCCAGAGGGTGAGGGAGGTGAACGTCCAGAGGCGTTTCCGCACCAACCGCAACCTGACGGCGGGGGAGTACTGCAACCCAAAGATTCTTGCCGACCCGAACCTGGCACTGGACTATATAGTCGCGCCGCCTCGCATGAACAAGTACATGGAGGTCAGCTCGCGCGTGTATGCGACCTATCTGAAGTACGTCTCGGCCGATGACATCCATGTCTATTCCATCGACGAGGTCTTCATGGACGTGACAGACTATCTCCACAGCTACAGGTGTACGGCGCATGAGCTGGCGATGAGGATGGTCCGCGACGTGCTGAAGACGACGGGAATCACAGCCACGGCGGGCATCGGAACGAACATGTATCTCGCCAAGATCGCAATGGACATCGAGGCCAAGCATTCTCCTGCGGACGAGGATGGCGTGCGTATCGCCGAGCTGGACGAGGCGAGCTATCGCCGCAAATACTGGGACCATACCCCTCTGACCGACTTTTGGAGGGTCGGCGCCGGTATTGCAAAAAGGCTCAGGGAAAACGGCATTTACACGATGGGCGACATCGCGCTGATGTCTGAGCGTAACGAGCAGATTCTCTATAGGCTGTTCGGTGTCAATGCAGAGCTGCTGATCGACCACGCATGGGGCTGGGAACCCTGCACTATCGCCCATATAAAGGCATACAGACCGTCGTCCCACAGCCTCAGCGTCGGCCAGGTCCTTACTGAGCCGTACGAGGCGTCCAAGGCACTGACTGTAATCAAGGAAATGGCGGACAGTCTGTCGCTTGATCTGGTTGACAAGCATCTGGCCTGTGACCAGATAGTGCTGACAGTTGGCTATGACATCGAGTCTTTGACGGGAGGGTACAGCTACAGCGGGCCGGTTGTGATGGACCATTACGGCAGGCCTGTGCCCAAGCCGGTGCACGGCTCCATAAACCTTAAGAATCCTACTTCGTCGACGGCTGAGATCGTGGCGGCTACGGCTGTCCTTTTCAAGAAAATCGTCGATTTCGGACTTCTGGTGAGGCGCATGGCCGTTGTCGCGAACCATACTGTGCCGGAGGAATCTATCGACTGTATCCAGCTGGACCTTTTCGAGGAGTTGAATCAGGACGGGGAGAAGGAGCGGAAGCGTCAGGAGGCGATTATCTCTATCAAGAAAAAATACGGGAAAAATGCGATCCTCAAGGGCATCAACTTCGAGGAAGGCGCAACCCAGAAGGAACGTAATGCCCAGGTGGGCGGTCATAAGGCATAGGTTATGGGGATGGAGAAGTATATAGGCATCATCGACCATGAACATCATGTGTCGCTTCGGCATCCGAGGATGTCGATGATGGAGCGTGCCGCGCAGTTCGCTCCGTTCGCGGCGCTGACCGGGTATGACTCAGTGATTGCCGAGACGGGACGTGAGACGAATGAGAGGGTTGAGCTGGATGAGATGCAGGTGCTAAGGCTTGACGAGGTCATGAGGGACATTCTGGATGCGTTGCCGGAGCGTCCGCACGTCAGGCTGACCCGTTTCGTGCCGGATCCGCGCAAGGAGGGCGGCAGCTATGTTGCGGTCGAGGGAAATGTCCGGAACGTCGATTTTGCCGCCGGGACAATGGTCCTGACGGATGACCGCGCAATTCCTCTTCGGGATATATGCGATCTTCGGATATTGGAGGATTGAGAAGTTCGGATTATGCGAAACAGAGAGCGATGGCGCAGAGGGCGAGAAGGACGGCCATGACGGTATCGGTCGTTTTCTTGAAGTTGGTGAACCATCTGCGCATCCAGCCGCCGGCGAGCAGCCATACAAGGTTTGCCATAGGTCCTGCGATGGTAAGGATATAGCTCACGACGAGCAGGTCGACAAGGCGGTTGGAGTAGGGCAGTACGAAGATTGAGAAGACCGTCAAGTCAAAGAGAATCATCTTGGCATTAGTCAGTTGGACTATCATACCTGAAGTAAAGGAACATGTCTTCGCGTCGTTCTCCGCGAGACCTTTGCTCTTGAAGATTTTCCAGCTGAGCCAGAGGATGTAGGCGGCTCCGAAGTATTTGAGCCAGACGACGTATTCGCCCATGACTGTGCCGAGCAGGTGGGTCGCGATGGCGACAGTGGTGACCGAGATCAAGAAGCCGCAAAGCATGCCATACCACATTTTCAAAGCGGCTTTTCTTCCATATTTCAGCGAGCACGACAGTGCATACAGGTTGCCCGGACCGGGTGTGTATCCGACCATCACGATGTATAGCAGCAATTCTGGCAGTAGGTGTATTGGCATGGGCTCTTCTATTCTTGTTGCGTTGGGACTGATCCCCCTCGCGTCATTTTACTGTTATGACGGTAACGCCGGCAATGCCTGGACTCCAGGAGCATCGAAGGGCGTATACTTCGTCGATCTCTTTTCTGATCGCGTCGCGGAGAACACCGTCTCCGACTCCATGGACGACATTGATCCTAAGACCGCGGTGTTTCATCTTGTCGCGGAGGACGCGCTTGAAATACTCCATCTGGAATTCCAGCTCAAAGCCTTTCGGGGCATCATAGCCGCCTGGAATGCGTTCTATGTGCAGGTCCAGGGTTACTTCTGATGGACTTCCTGCTTGCGACTGGGACTGGATTTGTTCTAAATCTTTTTTCTTCTTACTGGTTCCAGAGCGCCTCAGCAGCTCCCGGTCTTCTTCAGGATTGTTGACGACAAAGTCCCTGAAACCTGCGGTTATCATAAGACCGTCCAGCTCTATCTCGACGTGGTCTTTATGGACATGACGGAGGATTCCGCGGTCGTTGGAGTCCATCAGCGTCACAGTGCAACCCGGCTTGAGGCCCAACTCACGAGCCTTCTGTTCTCCTGCATGCTGTTCCTTGGTCTTATGCACGACGACGTGGCTGCGCTGCTTCTGTTCCTTGGAGTTATCCGTCGTAGACTTTTCCTGCTTCTCAAGCTCCTTCTTGAGACCTTTCAATGCGCTGAAATCGTTGAATCCTTCCATCAGTGTTGATTGTTGAAGTGACAAATATAGAGTTTTCCTAAAATGAATCAAGTGCTTGTCTCAGGGGCTCTTGCCTCTTTGATTCACATTTTGGACTTTTTTAGTATTTTTGATACACGAAAAACTTTTTTACATGATGCAAGGATTCGCTTTTCAGTGCGTTATATAGTGTGAAATAGATTATCAGACGATGAAAAGACTTATTTGTTTGATAGCACTCATTATGGCGATGAGCGTTAAATCGGCTGCCCAGGAGGACTCTGGATTCAGTCTGAGCGTCAATCTTGGTGGCTGGCCGCTTGTCGAGGATATCATCTTCGGCGGTATTGGTCTCTCTTGGGATTATGCTCTTGAGCGACCCACACTTGGTTCAATCTACAGGGACGCTTATTCGGACATGAAGTCGACCGGCGCAATGGCAGTGATTGGCGATTTGCCTGTCAAGAAGTGGCTCTCTGTCCCGCTGACCCTATCGACAAATCTGCTTTGGCAGAACCATTCCAGCATCCTTACAAACGACACCCATTGCGACATAGACGGGACTGTACAGCTCATGTCCGGCCTCAGATTCAAGTACCTTAACAGACCGAGGTTCAATTTCTATTCTTCAGTCAATCTCGGTCTAGGCGTCATTACCGACAGCCATCATACTTCGATTACGGTTAACGGCGAAACGACTGTCAAGTACAAAAAGGATTACGATTTAATCCCGGCGGTACAGCTTGTCCCGTTCGGTTTGCGCTTTGGCGGCAAGATCTATGGAACTGCTGAAATCGGCCTCGGTACCCAGTACTTCGGAGGCATGGTAGGCATTGGTGTAAGACTATAAAACATTTTTGTTATGAAGCAGAACATATTTGTTTTATTGATTGTAATACTGATATTAACGGGCTGTGTCGTTAAAAACGGGCGTGATAACGCTGTGACGTCGGAATCGCTCACTGAATATGCGGAAAGCAAGCTCTGTTCAAGCCTTGTTCTGCCGGCATATGAGCTGGCTGCATACCTTTTTATCGATGAGTATCAGGTCGCAGACGAAGCAGCGAAGTCAGAGTTGATGGAGAAGTATAACGCATCCGGTAAAATCAGGCTGAAGGCGGATGATATCTTTTTCGGACCGGTAATTGACGAGGTATATACATTGGGACTTCCATTGTCTTCAAATAAATGGGGAAGCGGCTGGAATCTGTCTTCGGATGGCAAGACATGGACGAGATCTGATGGCATTTCAATCGAGCCGATCTACGATGAAAATGGATTCCTTGCTGAAATGGCCGTGTCGTTCGATGGTATTGTCGATAAACACAATGCAATGCAGACCAGGCTGTATACCCAGAATGGTGCTTTCATCATGAGCAACCCGCTTTGTGTCGAGTCAGTCGACAGACTTTATGAGACCTCGGCGTACGGCGCCAGCATCAGCAATACAGGGATCCTCTTTCGCGGCACAGTCCGGTTCGACATCTTTACCGACTCCGAAAGCATCGACTGGATTGCCCTCACCGCCACGAACTCCAACGCCCTTGACTCCGATACCAGTCGCGACTGATTAGTCTTTTGGATTTCTTATCTTTGTCAGAAACGAACGGAACAATGATAAGAACTGTAAAGTGGTGCAGCGAAAAGTATGACAGCATTAATCATAGTGCTACAATTGTTGGTTTGTAACAAATGTATGAAAAAGATTTAAAAGGAATACCTAATGCCGCTTGCCAGTTTCAAGAAAAGGGGATGATCTCTTCTGAACGGGTCGTCATCATATAAGACTGATGGAAGAACCCAGGTCAGTCGTGGCTCGACGTAGGCGCCGATGTGTTTTGTAATATTTACCTGCATGCCACTCGCAGCCTGAGCAGATATCAGCAGCCCGGCCTCACTTGACTTCCTACCGTCAACATTAATTGACACAAAGCATTCGGCAGATCCGCCGACACCAAGATAAAGGTCAATCAACCTGGATCGGACAAAGGAATAGTCAACCCTTACAGGAATGCCGACACTCGCTCTTGTCAGATCAAAAGTCCTACCCTTTGTCTCATAAACAGACTTGTAGCGGCTATAGTCCAGACCGGTGGTTAATGACAGTCGGTCCGCAAAATTCCAGCGAAGACTTGCGCCGATTGTCAAAGGCAAATAATCTTTGACCAACCTAGGCCAAGGGTAACCAGGACCCAATTCGCCAGGGTAGCTCGGGAGATCGTCGGGATATTGTTCTCCTGGAGTGCCAGAGTATGGTGGATCGTCGGGACGTTGGCCGAGATCTCCTATGTCACAAGAATAATCGCGGGTGAAGAAGCCTCCGACCGAGCTCATGACTGTAACCAGGGATACTGTGCTGATAGCGCTTGCCGCGCCCTTGACGACATTGATATATATCTGATTATCAGAATAGCTGCCAGCTGATTTAATGTCTTCCGTATCGAAGATCGACGGACCGTCATTTGATGTTGACGAATCCATCTGGCTGTCATCGGCTTCCCCGGAAACACTATCCGAATCAATAAATGGAGCCACTTCAGGCGCAGAATCAGGTGTGGTTTCTTCAGCGATTGAATCCACGATAGAATCAGTGTCAGATGCTTTATTGACGGCAATATCAGCCTGAGCCAACAGTTCAATAGGCTCGGATTCTTCAATGATTGCAACAGACTCGTTGACTGCCATAGGCTCATTATTGGCTAGATTACCTTCCGTACCTTGCGGTCTGGTCAGTACAAAAACTGCAAGCAGACTGGCGGCAACGGCAGGAGTCGCGATGTTCCAGATGCTGCGGCGGCTCTTCCTGGCCGGACTTGGAGCTGATGAAGAACGTGACTCATCAAGTCTTGCCATGAAATCGGCAAGCTCGGTTTCCGGAAGCGTTTCTTCGAACGTCTCCAGTTTATCTTTGACTATGTCTTCAAAGCGTTTCATTGCAATTCCGATTTCCTGATGTAGTCTTTAATCTGTCTCTTGAGCTGTGCCTTTGCTTTTGACAGGATGCTGGCTGAACCGTTCTCGGTTATTCCGAGCTGCTGTGCGATTTCCATGTGGGAATAGCCATCGATGCAGAACATGTTGAAAACAGCCCGTTTCATCGGGGATAGTTCAGATATCATCTTCAGCAGAACTTTTTCCGGTACCATCTCGGCAGAATCGTCATCCGTGTCGTCGGCTCTGTCCATCCTGAAAACGTCAAATGGGATGAAGTGGATCTTCTGGCGGGTTATCCTGTTGATGGCCATGTTGACCGTTATCCTCTTGATCCATGCGTACAGCGAACCGTTGCCGCGGTATCTGTACGACCCGATGCTGTTCAGCGCCTTGATCAAAGCATCCTGCATCAAGTCCTTGGCGTCGTCGGGATTGCTGCTGTATCGAAGGCAGAGCGCAAAAAGCCTCCCTGCATACCGTGTATACAGTTCCTCTTCCGCCTTTCTGTCATGCTCGGAACAGAGTTCGGCTAATCTTTTTTCATCCAACAGCTCGATCACAGTTTTGGCTTTGGCTGCAAATATAAACACAGTATTTCCCGGAATCCGTCAAATAAAGGCGAATAGTTGTTACATTTGTGGAATGGGTCAGAGATCATTCCAAGATTCCCCCGATATCGGTTTGATCCATTATAGAACTTGATTTATATGAATATTGGAGTACTTGGTACTGGAATAATCGCTTCGGCGCTGGTTAATGGCTTCTGTACGGCGGAAAACAAAACAGAGATTCATTTCTATCTTTCTCCTCGCAATGCGGAGAAGGCTGCGGCCCTCAAGGCTGCCTATCCGGACATGATAACCGTCTGCGGAAGCAACCAGGAGGTCGTTGACAGCAGCGAGATGGTGTTTCTCTGCCTTATCCCCAGGATGGCTGAAGAGATCCTGAAGGACGTAAAGTTCCGTCCCGAACAGAAAATCTTGTCCATCATGAGCGACCACTCCATCGAGAATGTCCAGGCCATGACGGGCAAGGTTGAAAAGATCTGGCGCATGGTGCCGCTTCCGTTTGCAGCGATGCATGTCGGCCCTATCGCATACTTCCCTGAAGACGAAGAAATCGACCGCCTGTTCGCCCCTCTGGGCAACCTGATCGCGGTGGGGAAGGAAAGCGAGCTTTCAGTAATCTCCGGCCTGACAGGTCTCATGAGCGCCTACTATATGCTCGTTCATGAGACAGTTGAATTCGGCATGAGACAAGGACTGAGCCGCAGGACTTCTACAGACTACATGACGGCCTTCTACGAAGCACTTGACATCAAGGCTCGCGCCTTTGACGGGGCTGACTTGAAGGAACTCGCATACGAGATGACTCCAGGCGGTCTCAACGAAATGGCGCTCAAATCCATTCTCAAGGCTGACGGATACACCCCGTGGACCGATGCCCTCCAGAAGGTAATGGATCGTCTCAACAAAAAGTAATGGGGCCTGGCCCCGTACGCCAATTTTTTTGACTATCTTGCAGCCAATATAACCATCGTAATATGAGAAATACCTTAAAGAACATTTTCGCAGCCGTACTGATTCTCGTTTCCCTGTCAGTCGCTGCAAAGACCGGACAGCCAAAGTACGTCTTTTACATGATCGGAGACGGCATGGGCATCAACCAGGTCTATGGAACCCAGATCTATAACGTTGCCAATTCAGCAGGTCCGGCAGTGATCAACTTCACTCAGTTCCCTGTCAAGGGCTTCGTTACCACTCATTCAGCATCTTCACTTGTGACCGATTCAGCAGCTGGAGGTACAGCACTTTCAACCGGAACCAAGACCTACAACGACGCAATGGGTGTCGATGTTGACAAGAATCCTCTTTCAAATATCGCAGAGTGGGCAAAGGCAGCCGGCTTCGGTACAGGTGTCGCTACTTCAGTAGGTGTCAACCACGCTACTCCAGCCGCTTTCTATGCACATGCTGCTTCAAGAAGCGAGTATGAAAAGCTTGCAGAACAGCTCATCGCATCCAAGATGGACTTTGCTGCCGGCGCAGGTTTCCTCAATGAGGAGAAGAAGACAGGTCATAACTCACAGTATCTCGAAGGCCTTGCAAAGGATGCAGGCATCACCATTCTCCGTGGAGAAGAGCTCAAGAACGCAGCATCACATAAGGAGCGCGTGATCGCATTCAGCGCTGATCCTAAGGACACAGAGCTCAAGTATGCCATCGACCGCAAGCCAGGTGAGACCAAGCTTGCAGACTTCGTTCAGGCCGGCATCGACAACCTTTATGCAAAGTATGCGAAGAAGGGTTTCTTCTTCATGATCGAGGGTGGAAAGATTGACTATGCTGCCCACAATGACGATGGTGCCTGCACATTCCAGGAGGTCAATGATTTCGCCGAGAGCATCGACGTTGTCCTCGATTTCTACAATCAGCATCCAAATGAGACCCTTATCGTCATCACAGCAGATCACGAGACCGGCGCGCTCATGCTTGGTTCAGGTCAGTACGCAATGTCTGCCGCAGTTCTCGCCGCTCAGAAGAAGTCAGAGGTCGTTCTCAACGACATGTACAAGGAATTCGTAGTGTCTAAGAAGGGCAGACCATCATGGGATGATACAAAGGCTTGGCTCAAGGAGAATCTCGGTCTCTGGGACAGCATCCCAGTCGATCCTGCTACTGAAAGCGCTCTTCTTACCTCGTTTGTGGAGACTTCAAGCAACAGAGGCCCAGGCAATGTCGTTACTCTCTATTCTGTCAGCACCAGACTCGTATCTGAGGCTATCGATATCGTCAACAAGCGTGCAGGCTACAATTGGGCTCACGGATCACACTCAGGCTCTCCTGTAGGTCTCTACGTCAAGGGCGCAGGCTCTTCATCATTCGTCGGCTGTCAGGACAATACCGACGTTCCAAAGACCATCGCAAAGGTCGCTGGCTACAAGAAATAAAAAATGAAGAGGCAGGACAAATAAATGACCTGCCTCTTTTATTTCTCGCGAAAGCGAATCCGCATCAGCGGATCGGCCGTGCCGTGTATTTGTGAGTTTACGAACAAATACGGAAAGGTGAAAAGGCCGTAGGGGTTACAGGGGGAGTCGTCTCCCCCTTATTTGATGAAAAACTCATACATCCTTTGGATCGAGCCACGGAGAATATTGTCTTCGCCGGTATTTCCCTCGATCTTCGCACCGTTGCTGATGATGACAAAACCGTATTTCTCGGCAGGATTGAAAAACATAGCGCTGCGCATTCCGTAAGCACCACCGGTATGACCGACAAGGCTGAGGCCGGGAATATATGTGTCCTCAACCCAGAGGGACAGACCGTAGTTCTCGTCAGAGGAACGTGGAATCTGCATGTTCTTTGAACTGTCTTCGCCGATGATTCTGACACCGTCAGGAGTTGTTCCGTAGTTCATGTGCATGATCATGTACTTGGCAAGATCAGGAGCTGATATCTTCATGCCGCCGGTAGGGGAAAATACAGCTGTTTCGAGTCCAGGGTGATAGTTGGCGATCCTTTCGCTTCTGCGCTCGTATGCCTCCTCGTACTCATCCTCCCATTCGTTGCCGTCCCATTCATAAAGGTGTGCGAATCTTGATACATCGAGAGAATCCACGCAGTAGCCGCCATATAGATCAAGTGGCTTGAGCACATGATTCACGACATATTGGTCGAATCTCTCGCCGCTGAGCTTCTCGAGGAATGAACCCATGAGGTTGAAGTTGAGATTGCAGTACTCATAACCCTTTCCAGGCTCATAGTCATTATAGCACTTGGCGTAGTCCGGATTGGTCGCCGGATTGATTCCGTCGAAGTTGAAATAACCCTGGGAGTCGTTGATGCTCGATGTGTGGGAGAGCATCATTTCGACTGTGATGACCGTGTCGGGATACTTCGGATTTCTGATAGGGAAGCCTGCAAGCTCGCTCGCGTCCATGTCAAGAGATATCTTGCCCTGCTCGAGCAGCTGCATGATCGAAGTTCCTGTGAAAGACTTGGATATCGAGGCAATCCTGTACAGGGTCTGGTCTGTTGCAGGAATCATCGCGTCCTTGTCAGCATAGCCGAAGGAATGTGTATAGATTATCTGGTTGTCTTTGACGACGGCGACGCTCATGCCGATGTTGCCGACTGCTTCGCGAAGGACTTCTATATCCTTTTCAAATTCGGTTTCGGCTGATGTGCTCTGACAAGACATGGCCGTTGCCATCAATGCTGCCATTGCAGCCAGTGAAAGAATTGATTTCTTCATGATTCCTAGTTATAGACAATTGTATAAGATCCGCTTCGAAGGCCGATCTGCTGAATTATAAAAGTGCATTCTCAAGAAAGCGTCTTTGAACCGGCTCCAATTTTTATCTTGATTGACTTCTTGAGCTCAAGCATGGTGGAGCGGAGGAATCGTATCTTCCCGCCTTCGAAGCGCACCCTACAGGTGCCGTTTTCGTCGATTTCGAGGACTTCTCCTTCGCCGAACACCTTGTGGCTGACAAGCGAACCGACCTTGATCGACGCTGATTCGGCTGTCGGTTTGTCAGGCTGGGTCACTTCGCCAAGATTCTCGCTGCTTATCTGCTCCTGGAGTCTGCGCCAGAGGGCAACGTCCATCTCGCCTTCAGTGACGAAAAGGTCGCGCTTGATTTCGGCAATGAATCGTGAAGGCAGCTTTTCCTGTTGTGCCTGCATGTTGTATCCTTCGGATTCAGTCATGTATAGACATTTCTCGGCTCTGGTGGTCGCAACGTACATGAGTCTGCGCTCCTCTTCCAAGGCGTTCTTCTTCCTCTCGCGTATGCTTCTGGCATTAGGGAAGACACCGTCGCTTAGGCCGATGATGAAAACATATGGGAATTCAAGACCCTTGCTCTGATGGACGGTCATCAGTTTGACCTTGTTGGTCTCCTTGCGGTAATCGGCATTGGTGTAAAGTGCGATGTCCTGGAGATAGTCATATAGTGGAAGAGTCTCCCATTCGATATGTTCGGACTCGTACATTCTTATTGAATTCACGAGCTCGGTGATATTCTCAAGGCGCTGCTCGTCGTTGTCGTCGCGGTATTCCTTCTTGAGACCGGTGACTTCCAGAATGTGTTCCAGCATGGCGCAGACGCCGCTGTGCTGCATGCTTCTTCGGCATTCTTCGATCAGGTCTACGAAGGCATGAAGAGCCTGCCTGTCCAGTTTCGGATCGTCCAGATGGTTCTTGAGCGCCTGGTACAGGGTCGTGCCTTCCTGGGATGCGTATGATGAAAGCAGTTCAAGAGTCACTTTCCCGACCTTTCTCGATGGAGTGTTGATGATTCTTTCGAAAGCCAGGTCGTCGTCGGTCGCGACAAGCCTGAGATAGCTGATGCAGTCCTTGACCTCCATTCTCTCGAAGAAACGGACGCCGCCCCACATCACATATGGGATGCCTGCACGGATGAAGGTCTGCTCTATGGTACGCGACAGATGAGCTGCCCTGAAAAGGACAGCGAAATCAGAATATGTGCATCCCTGTTCCTCGACTATCTTCATGATTTCAGTGCATACCCATTCCGATTCCTGCTTTTCATTGGCGGCATGGAAATGAATGATGCTCTCACCGGCGTCCCTGCGGGTGAACATCTTCTTGTCGATTCTGTTCCGGTTGTTGACGATTATGGAGTTCGCGACGTTCAGGATTCCCGGAGTCGAGCGGTAGTTCTCGTCCAGGATAATGTCTGTTTCAGGGTTGAACGCAACAAATTTGTCAGGCTTGGCGCCTCGCCATTCATAGATCGACTGGTCAGGGTCGCCTACGATGAACAGGTTGCCGCATTGCTCGGCAAGAGTCTCTACAATGTCCCAGTCTGTGCTGTTACAGTCCTGGGCTTCGTCGACCATTACGTAATTCATCCTTTCCTGCCATTTCGCCCTGACATCCGTACAGGTGTGGAGAATATAGGCTGTGAAGTATACGAGGTCGTCGAAATCGAGCGCCATCTTGTCCTTCTGCTTGTAGAGCAGCTGTACGGGATGCGACAGCTCTGTCCTTGAGGTAAGGGTAGTCGCCGGAACAAGATAGTCGCCTATGTACTGACCCTTTACCTTAAGGCCTGCGAGCCTTTCAAGAAGCTCTCTTACTGTCTTTACGCTTCTTTCAGTATTGTTCTCTGTCAGGACCTGGCGGGCGAGAGTCTTGCAGTCGTCTTCGTCGAGAATCTGGAAATTCTTCGGGTAGCCGAGGCGATGGATCTCTTCGCGAAGGAACTTGACGCAGAAACCGTGTATGGTGCAGACGAAGTCGTTGGCATATCCGGGAGGGACAAGCTGGGAAATGCGGCTCTTCATCTCCTGGGCGGCCTTGTTCGTGAAGGTAAGGCACAGAATGTTCGCGGGATCGATACCGATCTCGTTCACGATATATGCGTATCTATATGAGAGAGCCTTGGTTTTTCCCGAACCGGCGCCGGCAACAACGCGTATGCGTCCTTCCGTCGTGGTAACGGCCTGTTTCTGCTTGTTGTTGAGTGTTCCGAGATCCATCTATGGGTTCCTTTCTTAAAAAGACAAATATACGTTTCCTTTTTCGTATCTTTGTTGATTATAAAAAAAGAAACAATATGCCAGCAGATAATAAAGCATACGCTAAAAGAGAAAAAGCCTACATGCAGGGCAAGCTGTTCCCACAGATCAAGGTCGGCATGACCAAGGTCAACCTTACACCGACAGTGACAAAGGACAAGGCCGGTGTCCCTCACATGCAGGAAAATGCTCCAGTATATATCTACGATACCAGCGGCCCTTTCAGCGATCCTTCAATCGAGGTCGATCTCAAGAAAGGTCTTCCACGCATCCGTGAACAGTGGATCCTTGACAGGGGAGACGTGGAGCAGCTTCCACAGGTCAGCAGCGAATACGGCCGCATGAGACTGGCAGACCGTTCGCTTGACAGCCTCAGATTCGAGCATATCGCCCTTCCTTACCGTGCCAAGGCAGGAAAGGCCATCACCCAGATGGCTTACGCCAAGGCTGGCATCATCACTCCGGAGATGGAGTATGTCGCAATCCGCGAGAACATGAACTGCGAGGCCCTCGGAATCAAGAGCCACATCACCCCTGAGTTCGTACGCGACGAGATTGCACGCGGACGTGCAGTGCTTCCTGCAAACATCAACCATCCTGAAGCAGAGCCGATGATCATCGGCCGCAACTTCCTTGTCAAGATCAATACCAATATCGGCAACTCGGCGACTACTTCAAGCATCGAAGAAGAGGTCGACAAGGCTGTATGGAGCTGCAAGTGGGGCGGAGACACCCTCATGGACCTCTCTACCGGAGAGAACATCCACGAGACCCGCGAATGGATCGTGCGCAACTGTCCTGTCCCTGTAGGAACAGTTCCTATCTATCAGGCGCTCCAGAAGGTAGGCGGCAAGGTTCAGGACCTTTCATGGGAAATCTATCGCGACACCCTCATCGAGCAGTGCGAGCAGGGTGTGGACTATTTCACCATCCACGCCGGCATCCGCCGCCAGAACGTTCATCTTGCCGACAGCCGTCTCTGCGGCATCGTCAGCCGCGGCGGCTCAATCATGAGCAAGTGGTGCCTCATACACGACAGGGAGTCATTCCTCTACGAGCACTTTGACGAGATCTGCGACATTGTCGCTCAGTATGACGTTGCCCTCTCGCTTGGCGACGGTCTCCGTCCAGGATGTACCGCGGACGCAAACGATGCTGCTCAGTTCGCTGAACTCGACACCATGGGCGAGCTTGTTACCCGCGCCTGGGAGAAGAACGTACAGGCATTCATCGAAGGCCCTGGCCACGTTCCTATGCACAAGATCCGCGAGAACATGGAGCGCCAGCTTGACCATTGCCACGAGGCTCCATTCTATACCCTCGGTCCTATCGTGACCGATATCGCTCCAGGCTACGACCATATCACATCGGCTATTGGTGGTGCACAGATCGCATGGCTCGGAACCGCAATGCTCTGCTACGTTACTCCTAAGGAGCATCTTGCCCTTCCTAACAAGGAGGACGTGAGAGTCGGCGTAATCACATACAAGATCGCCGCTCATGCAGCAGACCTCGCAAAGGGTCATCCGGGAGCCTGTGTACGCGATGATGCTCTCTCGAAGGCCCGTTTCGATTTCAGATGGAGAGATCAGTTCCATCTTTCACTCGATCCTGACCGCGCTCTCCAGTATTATGAGGAGGCCGGACATACGGACGGAGAGTACTGCACCATGTGTGGACCTGACTTCTGCGCAGCAAAGCTTACACATGACCTCAGAAAGCTCTAGGGCTTCTTGAAGAATAAAAAGGGGAGAGATTCAATACGAGTCTCTCCCTATTCTTTTGCCTTGTAATAATCGTCCATATATGATTCCATGGGGTAGTGGTCGCTGAAGGTCTGCCATCTTTCCGTACTGAAATCCTCCCGCGTGGACAGAATGTCGAACAGAGCCTGGCCTTCGCATGTCGATTGGATGTATCCTGTATCATGGAAACCGTTCCTCATGTAGAATCCCTTGCGGCGTATGCGTATGTCCATGTTGTCACATTCTTCATAGAGACTTTCCATGAGGAGAACTTCCTCCATGCCTTCGTACAGACTTGAAATCTCCCGGAGAATGGCAGAACCATAGCCTCTGTTCCTGTGGCTTTCTTCCACTGCCAGATAGAGGATGAACGCTATTCCGTCGTTGATTATCATGTAGGCAAGTCCGATGAATTCTTCACCATCCTTGAATACAAGCCATTCAGCCTTGCCGGTATCGCATCCTTCGAACAATTCGTCGAGGGTATGGCGTTCAATCTCGGGAAAAGCGCTGAAATAGAGATTCTCTACCTCTGGCCTGTCCTGTGATTCTCTTTTAAGTCTGTTTATGCTGAGCATTCCTGATATGTTCCATTTACCAATCAAACTTACTGATTATTATCATCAACTCCAAGGATTGCTTGTTATTTAGTCTCACGATGACTATATTTACCTTCATCGTTGATAATTGAAACTATGACCAGAAGAATTCTTACCATAGCGCTGGCGGCAGCCATGTCGCTAACTGCATCAGCACAGAAACCGGGACAGCCATCATGGTTGAGTGATGCGGTGGTTTATCAGATATATCCATCCTCTTTCCAGGACAGCGATGGCAATGGTATCGGCGATCTGCCGGGCATTGCCTCACGTCTGGAATATATCAAGTCGGTTGGTGTGACTGCTATCTGGATGAATCCGATATTTGTGTCCGGCTGGACTGATGGCGGTTACGATGTCATCGACTTCTACAAGGTCGACCCACGTTTCGGCACCAACACAGACCTCGTCAACCTTGTCGAGAAGGCCCATTCTCTCGGTATCAAGGTGATTTTGGACCTTGTCGCCGGCCATTCTTCCGACCAGAGCGAATGGTTCAAGCAGAGCCAGGAGGCGGCAAATCTCCGCTACAGCGACTATTATATCTGGCCTTCGTTCAAGCCTGAGATGCCGGCATCTGACGGCCCTCAGGACTATTACGCGCTGATGAATTCTTCTGCCGGAATAATCTCCAAGTTCGTCAAGTCTGATGCTCCGCGTGGCCCATACTATATCAAGAACTTCTTTGACACCCAGCCTGCACTGAACTTCGGCTTCGCGAATCCGGATCCTGAACATCCATGGGAGCAGGCCGTAGATGCTCCGGGACCTATGGCGATGCGCAGAGAACTCAAGAACATAATGCAGTTCTGGATGGACAAGGGCGTTGATGGATTCAGAGTGGACATGGCAGCCAGTCTGGTCAAGAATGACTTTGACAAGTCAGCGACAATAAAGCTCTGGAAGGAAGATCTTGCAAAATGGTTCCACGAGAACTATCCAGAGAACCTCCTGATTGCAGAATGGTTCAATCCTTCACAGTCGATTGCAGCTGATTTCAACATCGACTTCTTCTGCCATGACGGCACATACAACTACTCATCGCTTTTCTTCTATAACAGGAGAGGACGTGGCGCTGGAAACGGTCCTGTTTATCCATATTTTGACCTTGAAGGCAAGGGAGAACTGAAGACATGGTATGACCTCTACACGTTCCAGTACGAGGCTGTAAAGGGCAAGGGATATGTCAGCATGCCTTCAGGCAATCACGATTTCAACCGTCTCTGTGATGGAGCCCGTACCTCCACTGACCAGCTCAAGGTCGCGATGACCTTCTTCCTGACGATGCCGGGCGTGCCATTCATGTACTATGGTGACGAGATCGGTCTCAAGCATATCGCCGGTGTTCCGGCTGTCGAGGGTGGTGGTGGCCGTTGCGGCACACGCATCCCTATGCTATGGGACTCGTCCAATAATGCCGGTTTCTCGACCGCTGCGACTGAGAAGCTCTATCTTCCACAGGATCCGGATCCATCAAGAAGAACTGTCGAGTCTGAACAGGCTGACCCGAACTCGCTTCTGAACTATGTCAAGGGTCTCCTTGAGCTCAGAAAGGAATTCAAGGCGCTCGGCGCAGACGCGGATTGGAAGCTTGTCTCAAGTCTCGAACAGCCGTATCCGATGATCTATCAGAGAGGAGAAGGGGAGTCCCGTTGTCTCGTTGTCATCAACCCGTCGGCAAAGCAGGTATCTGCTTCCATACCTACCGAAGGCACCCAGCCAAAGGTGATTGGAGGAACCGGCAAAAAGCAGAGTTACAAGCTCGGCAAGACAGAGGATAAAATAATAGCCGCAGGATGTTCTGCGACTATCTATAAGTTCTGATATTTCAACGGAAGATCACTAGAACCTTGTCGGGATGAACTTTGAGACCTTCTTCTTGTAGTCTGCGTATGCAGGATACTTGGAAGAGGTTATCATTTCGCCGAGCCATGCGCTTCCGAAGAACAGCATCACAAGCAATGCGGCTCCGACGACACTCCAGTTGAGAATGCCGACACCGGCACCGATGCTGAAGATGTAAAACGAAATCCAGGTTCCCTGCTCGCCAAGATAGTTCGGATGGCGGCTGATTGCCCAGAGGCCCTTGGTGTTGAAACCCTTTTTGTATGGCTCAGGAAGCTCGTCGAGCTTGCGTCCGGCGTTGATCATGTTCCACTTCGTGGTCTGGAACTTCCACTGCTGCTCGTCTGCAACTGTCTCGAGGAGAATGAATGAAGCGGTCAGGATTGTCGCGAGTACATCTACCCATCCAAAGGCATTGGTAGAACCAACTGCTGCTAGGGCTGGAAGTGTGGTCAGCAATACGAGCACATTCTGGTAGATGGAGATGAACAGGAAGTCGAACAGAGCCCATACGGCCCTGGACTTGAAATACTTGGTGCCGCGGAGGAATTTCCATCTGTAGTCTTCCTCTCCGCTCCAGAACTTGATTGAATACGCTCCTTTCCTTCCGAAGTTGTAGGTGAGTCTAGCGCCCCAGATGGTTGCAAGGACGGCCATCACGATAAGACGGGGTGTCATTCCACCCATTGCAGCAATCACCCACACATAGACAGGCGGAAGGATGCTCCAGAGCTTGTCCATCTGGCTGTTGTTGAGAGTCAGCTCTCCAACAATGAAACAGAAGAGGAAACTGCAGAAGCAGATCGCAGCCAGGACGTGAAATATCTCCATCTGGAGATTGGATAGCAATAAGGTCATAGTACGGTTGTTGGTTGGTTTCGGTTTGTGAAGAAGTGGCTAGAGGGTTGCGGCTAGGAGATAGACCAGACCGGCCTGCCAGTTGATGGCAATCTCGTTGCGGCTGTAATCCTCCTGGTCATCGACCCAGTCTGTGGCGCTGTGGCCTCCACCGACGAGATATCCCGGCCATGGATCTTCGATTCCGTCAGCACCGCTGCGTCTGTCATGAGGATGCATAGGAGGGTTGATGCCAAGTCCAGTCACGAATGATCGGCCATAAACGTTATTGCCGAGGAGATACCTTGCTATTCCCTTGATGGTTTCCTTGTACGCTGGATTTGGCGATATCATATCTGCAACGTGAAGATTGATAGCCTGTCTTGCCGCAGTACCGTTGCAGCCCCAGTAGAAGCGCTGCATCGCACGGCCGTATTCGTCTCTTGCGGCGCGGGCAACAAGACTGTCAGCATCGGCGATAATAGCTTCCTTTACCTTTGCCAGAAGCTCAGGATCACGTCCTTCGCGCTGTGAGAGTGCATAAGTATAGACACCGAGGTTTGCGACATTTCCCCAGTCCCAGTCGTTGTCAACTATGTCGCGCTCATTGCGGATGCGCTCCTCGAGGTCTTTCAGCATTCTCTCGTTTCCTGTGGTCTCCCACATCTCCGCCGCAGCCCAGAGCCTGTCGTCGGGATCGGTGGTTCCGTAGGCTCCTGTCTCGAAGTCGCCCTGGATGTGACGTTTGTCTTCCGGGTGGCCGAGGAGAAAATTGTAGCTTCTGTTGGCCGCCTCGTAGCATTTCTGGGCGTATGGCTTGTCGTAAGGAGCGAAATAGCGGGCAGACATTGCCATCATGGCTGCATAGTCTGCAGTGGCTGCCGAACTCCATACGGTGTAGTAACGTTTGCCATCGTCTTCCTCAGGCATGATGAATGGAGCGAAGGCAACTCGTGTGAGCTTGTGAGCGACACGGCCTGTGCCGTCAGGGTATTCCATCTTGAGGAGGAAATCGGTTTCCCACTTGATCTCTTTTAGGAATTCAGGATAGCCTGGAGCTGTGTCCGGAAGGTCGAGAGCGATCTTATTGATCTTGTCGCCGAAGTGATTCCACGCGTAGAAGAGGGAACCGACGGTGATGCCGGCGTTGACGGTGTACTTGCCGTAGTCACCGGCGTCATGCCAGCCACCTGTGCCGTCATGGCCCATGTCGTATGCTTCACGTACCTTAGGGTCAAGCTTCACGGAATCCATATCCATGTATGCGCTGTAGCCGTCGTCGAGATGGCAGGCATCATGATGGTAGTGGTTGCCGTTGTAGTCGTCTTCTACGGGCATCCCGCAGCGCCAGAGATAAAAGGCGCGTGTTGCTGTGCGGAATTCATTTGCATATTCGGGCTTCTGGGAACAGCTGCTGAGTATTCCGCTTCCTGCTGCAACTGCGTAGATGCTTATCATTGCTTCTAATGACTTTCTTAGTTTCATGTCATAACGTTATTTAAACAATGTAAATATAGCTATATTTGTTATAATCTACCGATATTAACCTATATGGAAGAGCTAGTATATATAAAACAAGGTACCTTTAAGCGTAAAGGCCGCAGCAAATATGAACCAAAGCGAATAGATGGCATACTTACCAGTATCGGCATCGAGGGCAAGAATTTAGTCATTAGAATTGCTAATGACTCTTCCAAGATATGCTTGATGACTTTTACAATGTATTCTGATGCTAAGTATCTACAATCCCTTCATCTAGAAAACTATATTGGAGTGAGAGTAAGCATAACTGAAGCCGAACCTCACGTCAAGGTTGAACTGGACTGCAAATCATGGTTGGAGTATTATTGGAGAAGTCTGTTTTATTCCATAGTTGATACCAGGGAGGAAAAGAGAGGTGCGCAGTTGTCCTTGAACTTTGCTTCATTTAAAGAAAAGACGGAATTAAGCAGGGAAGAGTTATCCAAGATTGTAAAACCTGCCAAGGGAGTAGCGTTAAAAGACAATTATACAATTGCGGTTTCGCCCTTTAGTTTGGGACGCAAGGAGGATGGGAAGAATTATCATTACTTTCCTTTCTGGTTCTTTATCCAGATAAGTCGCAAGGAAAATGAAGAAAACTGGAAGATAAGTGTACCCAATGACTTCCATATATTCGTTCACAGAGAGTTTCTGACACCAATATGTTCGTTGGAAGAGAATTGTCCGCCTGTCTTTACAGATTGTAAGTTATTTGAGGCTAACTATCAGTTTGTTCAACTCAAGGATAACAACGATTTGAAGGCATACTATTCTTTCGTGGAGAATGCTTTCAAGAATATGACTAATAAGAGTGTCGACAGATACACATGTAAACCTTTTAGAGTCAACAGAAAACTTTCTTTCCGAGTCGAGGGCGTTCTTTATGACTATTCTAAATATATAAGGAGTCTATATAACAGTATCCATACGGAGAAGACTCCTCTCCTGAGATCTCTGTTCAGTTTTGGTTCTAATGCCGTGAAGGCAGACGGCTCTCTTAGCCGGCTTCATTTTGGACAGATGGATAATCACTTTCCTCTCTCAGCTTCTCAAAGAAAAGCTTTGAATGTGTGGTTGTCAAATGAAAAGACACAGGATATTATGGTTGTCAATGGCCCACCAGGAACAGGAAAGACAACAATGATACGAAGTGTAGTAGCAAGTAAAATCGTCGAGAGTGCGCTAAATGATTCTCCTGACAAACAGGGAAAACCATTTATTGCGTTGTGTTGCGCATCAACAAATCAGGCAGTTACCAATATCATTGACAGTTTCAGTACTCATGACGGTTCTGATTCAGTCCATTGGATCAGTGGTGATATCGGGTATGCAACTTATTGTTATGCGAAGAATAGGAAGGAGGAAGCTAAGGATTATACACGCATGTATGTCGGGGAAAAGCAGATTGCTTCAAGGCTCCCGGGGGCGGAATATAAGATAATCGACAAAAAAACAAAGGCCCGTGACAGTTACATTGTCAATGCCCAGTCTTATTATGGGGATGAGTATGAGGACATTGAAAAGATAAAGAACAGGATACATGAGGACCTAGTCAGCACCATTGACCTTATCAAGACATTTGAAGATCAAGATAGGGATAAGGAAACACTTTGGAACACTATTATGGATGCTGTAGGGAAGGATAACCACCTTGTGATTCACAAGGATTATCTCAGTGAAGGGATGATGTCTTTTGCTACGTTTGACAATGTCGAAGGGTATGAGGAGAGAATAGAATGTCTCTTGGATGTGACATATCGATATAAGGCTTTCCAGTTGGCTGTAAGGTATTGGGAGGCAAGGTGGCTATTAGCAGCCGATGAGAGCAAGAGTAGAAAGAAGGGAAAGGAGGAAAAGCAGAATGAACTGACCAAAATGGCAATGCTTACCCCATGTCTTGTCAGTACGATCCATTCTGCAGTTAGATTAATGGCATACATGGGCAAGGAACTTGTTCCATTGTACAGTTTTGCTGATTACCTCATATTTGACGAGGCAGGGCAGACTTTGCCGGAACTTGGTGTAGCTCCTTTTGCATTTGCAAATAAGGCCTTGATTTTCGGAGATGCGGAGCAGCTGAAGCCAATCTATTCTTTTACTGAAGGCATGGATAAGGGGAACCTGGAGATATCTAAAGCGTGTGATGCAGATGGATTTGATAATTGTAAACCTTATGGATGGTTCTCTTCCACGGGAAACATGGTCAACTTCTGCCAGTCCTCATGCAATATCTATGACGAGAACAATGGTTTTAGCCAAAAAGGAGTTCTTCTGCGTGAACACCGTAGGTGTCGTAAAGAGATTATTGATTACTGCAATTTACTTGTATATCATGGGAACCTGGATGTGTTGACTGTAGAACAGAATGATTATCTGTTCAAACCTTTCATGTTCATCCCAATCAAATCTCTGTCTCATTATGTAGAAGGTACGCGATCAAAAGTTAACGATGAAGAGGCGGAAGCTATCGTAAGCTGGTTGTTTAGGAATAAAAAGAAGATTGAAAGTCATTATAAAACACTATATGGCAAACAAAAAACGCTCGGTAATTTAGTCGCTATCGTTACTCCTTTTGCATCTCAGGCAGAAAAAATTAAGGAAACGATAAAGACAACCATTGAAACAAAGTATCTTGAGGAGATTGACAAAAGACTGGGAAAGGAGGCTGTACGTGACGCCTTAGAAAAGAAAAATGAAAAAGAGCCATATATGACGATATGGGGTAGCTTCAATTCACCTTTCGAGGGGATGGTGATAGATACTGTCCATTCTCTTCAAGGGGCACAATCTGATATAGTCATTTTCTCATCCGTATATGGTTCCGAAGATAAGGATATGAGTTTTATTGATATGGATAATACCATGTTAAATGTTGCTGTCTCCAGAGCAAAGCATTCCTTTATTGTTTTTGGAAATCCGGATAGATATCACGATTCAGCACTCAAGTACTATTTGTCTCTAAATACGTCTGGAGAGAAGTCCTTCTCGCCAAAGTGTATACCTACAGCGTTGCTTAAGGCCTTCTGTAATAAGTATGATGATACTACGCCTTATATGTTTGACAGAAGGATTCTCGATTACTTGGACAAGCAGGGGAGGAGAATCATAAGAGAAGTTTTGGATTCTTCAGAAGATACATACTCTGATTGTGAGCCTTTACTTGAGATTGCATTAGTAGCTGCTATTGAAAAAAGAGCGTTGCCTGTCAGTAAGGAAACGATAAGTAGAAATGTCGAACTTAAAAACGTTGACCAAATAAAGCAGAATATTGATAACTTGACTGATTGTCAACGGGAATATTGCGCCAACCATGCGCACTTTGACTTTCTGGTCTCTACAGAATCAAAGGTTCTAGCTATTGAGGTCGATGGTGTCAGACACGAAGAAGAAGATAGAAAAAAGAATGATTTCATCAAGGATACGATAGCTAAGGACTCTGGAATTGAAATGCTTCGCATCAAGACCAGCACGAACGACAGCGAACAAAATGTGATTAAAATAATAAAGAAACGTTTGTCGGAATGATAAAATATGATAGAGGCTAGTATAATGACATATAAGAATGACTGACATGAGCATACTTATCAAAGATACGACTCCGATGGAGCGCATAGCCATCGTAAAGGAAGCCCTCGATGGCGAATATGACGAGTTCTACGACGACTATGTAGACGGCAAGAAAGAAATCGCCGAACTCAACCGTGAGTACAGCGAAAAGAATGCCGGTACTGGTTCAGACTGATTCATCAACAGTAAACGCCATCTCGGAAAAGAGATGGCGTTTATTGTTTCCTACATATGAGGCTTGATGTTCAGGTTGACACCAAGCGACTGCTCACTGTCGATCAAGGTCCAGCTTCCTCCGTCATAGAAGTGCTCGACGCGCTTTGGATAGCCGCGCTCGATAAGTTCGTTCACAACTGCATCGCGACGGTCGCCGACTGCGAAGCCAAGGTGATGCACGCCATAGCCGTGCTCCTTGATGAACTCGTTGTATGTGCTTGGATTGTCGTCAAGAATCTGATGCAGCTCGATGATGAATCCCTGAGGAGCCATGATCGATGCGAGCTTCAGTCCGAACTTGTAGTTCTTGCCATAGTACATCACATCCGGCGAAGCGGTCTCCACAGTCTGGAAATAGGTAATTTCCGGCATAGGGACATTGAGAAGCTGTGACCATTCACGGGCTGCTGCCTCGATGTCTTCC
The DNA here is from genome assembly GCA_024398125.1 of Bacteroidales bacterium. Classification (GTDB taxonomy): domain Bacteria; phylum Bacteroidota; class Bacteroidia; order Bacteroidales; family UBA932; genus Cryptobacteroides. The sequence continues at coordinate 8,617 of JAKSJO010000024.1, read as the reverse complement.
ACGATGATTGCAATCTGGATAAAGCCATTGAGGTCAAGCGGATTCTCCATTACACCGCGGTCAGCCTTGAGCTCGAGCTTCTGGTTCTGAGCGGCCCAGAGTTCAGGGTCGCTTGTCTGGAGCGGGTCTGCGGTTTCAGTCGCAGCAGGAGTGCTGTTGGTACATGATGCGAAAGCCATCGCTGCAATCATGCCTGTAAGGAATATCTTCTTCATAATCGTTATGCCTTTGCCTGTGGTGAATCTGGATGGATCATCATGAGCTCGATCTTGTTGCCGTCTGGATCGTGGATCCAGGCCTGCCAGTTAAGGTCAGCTGCGGTCTTTGGCTCCTGGTCGATCTCTACGCCGATCGATCTGAGGCGCTCTACATCCTCGAGAAGGTTGTCGGTCTCTACGCAGAGGTGGTTGAAGCCGCGTGAATTCCAGCCGAGGTTAGGGTTTTCGCCTTCGCCATCAGGAATAAGCTCGAGATAGACACCGTCAGCGATGCGGACATAGTGGAGCCATGGCTTGCCTTCGTCGTTGTCCTGGATGCCGACGAGCTTCATTCCAAGCTTGTTGCAGTAGAAGTCAAGGGAAGCCTCGATATCCTTGCATACGAAGCACGCATGACCGATGCCGACATAGCCCTCACGACCGAACTCGTATGGAGCCTCGTTGCTCTGCATCTGGGTGCACTCCGGAGTGTATTCCTGGAGTTCGATGCCGTTTCCGTCAGGGTCGTAGAGCCAGAGGTTCTTGCACTTGCTCTTCTCGATCTCAGGTTCAGGGGAGTCGATGTAGCCCTTCTCGTAGATTTCCTGAAGAGTCTTGCGTATATCACCGACGGTGACACAAAGGTGATTGTAGCCGGTCTTCTTGAAGTCGAAAGCGTAGTCACGGTCGTTGATTCCGTCATAGAAAAGCTCAAGGAAATGTCCCTTGCAGATCTTCATGTAAACGATCCATGGATCACCATTGTCGTGATGAAGTTCGAATGCTTTCTTCCATCCGAATACGTTCTGGAAGAACTCTACGCTCTTGTCCATGTCCAATGGGTTCAAGGCGATGTGTGCGATGTCTTTTATCATCTGGGTATCAGTTTGTGTGGTAATGCTGTAAATCTACAAAAAACTATTTCAAAGCAGCTTCTTATTTCCTAGGGATTACAACGTTGTCCTGGACGTTTCCATATCTGTCGATGAGGTAGATTACAATCTTTCTCGGACTGACCTTCATATCAAGTCCACTGATTGTCTTGCCTCCTTCGGTCCAGCGGCTCGCTATCAGCTCGGCATTATAGGTTACATTTTCATCCATTCCTTCACCGCGTTCATTATCGGAAGAACTGGTCTGGAGGTATACGGTTCCTTTCTTTGCTCCGACTGTCTTGCCATTCTTTATAGGGTTACTGCGGACGTATATGTGGTTGTTCGCACCGAGGGCAAGGTCAACGCCGAGTTCGTCGAAGAGTGTGTTCCATCTTGAGAACTGAGAAAAAGCCCCGTCCTTGCCGTAGAACCACTGGTAGTGCTCGCAGACAACAATGAATGATGGCTTGTGCCTGCTCTCCCTGCAGTCTGCTATGACTTTCCTGACCCAGTCCTGTGCCTCCTTGAGACCCTCGTCCGTCTTCATCGCCTCGCTGTTGAGCATGATGAACAGCACGTCCGAGTACATGAAATGGTAGCATATGCCGTTCTGGTCACCGTAGCCGTTGGCCGGCAGATAGTTCGCGTAGCGGAAGAAATCTCCGCTCTGGCCGTTTGTCCTGGTCATGTTGTCGTGGTTGCCGTTCAGGCCTGCGACCATGGCCTTGGAGAACATCGGTTCCGCGTACATGGTCCTCCAGAGTGAATGGCTGCCTCCCCATGCCGTCACGTCGCCGAGATGCAGTATCCAGTCGGTCGAGGGGTCGAAATCCCTTATGGTCGACTCGAGCGCGGACGCGCTGGCGAGCCTGGCGGGAATGGGAGTATAGCTGTGGAAGTCCGAAATGATGGTCGCGGACCATTTCCTGGCTCCGGAGGTCTTGAAAACATATTCATCGGAGAGAATCTGACCATCTTTTCCGCAGATATGGTAACTGTATTCAGTGTCTTTCTTCAGGGATGTCAGTGTTGCGCCGCATTTGAGGAATACCGCACTCTCGTTGAAGTTCGTCCCGTCTGCCATCCTGGACGGATTGCCGTCGTAGACAGTGCAGCTATCTTCCATTTCCGGGTGAACATTCCATGGACTGGTCTTCAGGTCCGCAACGGGCCTGACTGCGACATAAGTGCCAGGTATCTCGCTGCACCAGCTGACCTTCATCGAACTTGATGTGTCTTCCGAAGGATTGGTCACTATGCAGTGCACAGTCTGGGCTGTCAAAGAACCTGGCGCAAGCAATGCAGCCGCTAGGAAAAATGTCTTGATAGAAGTTTTCATGTGAATCATCTGCATTTGGGAGCCTTGTAGAGGCACCCTCCAATGTTGTCAATGCGTGCTCCTGTTACGCTGCTCAGACAACCAGGCATATCCCAAACATACATTGCACCTAGAAGTGCGAATACAAGAGCTTCCTTAAAGTTGATCGTCTGCCTGTCAGGGATAACGAAGACCGTCCTGTCACCGGCGCATGATTGCATTCTTTCAATCAGGTATGTGTTCAAGGCGCCGCCGCCAGTTGTCAGCACTTCGCCTTCAGGAGCCTTTGCGCAGATCTGATGCGCAACATGTTCGCAGAAAGTAGCCAGGATATCCGCTGTGTCTAGCTCATATGAATCTATCAAAGGAAATACCTCGGCTTCAACCCATTCTCTTCCAAGCGACTTCGGGCCTGTTTCTTTGTAGAACCCAAGTCCGTCAAGAGCATGAAGAAGGTCATTGGTTATCTGTCCGCTGCGCGCTATCTCTCCATCCCGGTCAAACTCGAGCCCGATCTTCCTTGTGTAATGATTGAGTACATAATTGACCGGAGAGATATCGAATGCTGCTCTGGAACCGTCTTCATTCGCGTACGAAATGTTCGAGAAGCCTCCCAGGTTCAGACATGAAGAGTATTTGCCGAACAGTACCTTGTCACCAATCGGCACAAGGGGAGCCCCCTGACCTCCAAGAGCTACATCTGTAGTCCTGAAATCACACACGCAGTCAATGCCGGTCTCGGCGGCAATGGCTGCGCCTGAACCGATCTGTGAGGTGAAACCGATTTCAGGCTGGTGGAATACGGTCTGGCCGTGAGACGCTATGAGATCAGGCTTGATTCCGATTGCCTTGATGAACATTGCCACGGATCTGCCCATGAAATGTCCATACCGGGTATGAAGCAGGGCGAATTCGGCGGCTGTCATGTTCTGGGCATCGGCTAATTGTTTCCTGAGCCAATCCGGAAAACCCACGCTTCCAGTCCGATCGATCGTATAATTCCATCGCCCGTCATACATGAAGTCAACGAGGCACATATCAAGACCGTCGAGAGAAGTTCCCGACATCAGTCCTATCACCTTAATCTTCCTGACAGTTGTTTCCATCACCATAAATATAGTCATTTTGGCAGAGTATCACCTTCTTTTAAACGAAAAAAAGCCCGTCAGGCTCTGACAGGCTTTCTTCCAATGATTGCAAGAACAGGCTACTTTACAGCCTTTCCCCAATATGTCTTGTTCTTTCCGGTGGCTGCGTAGACAAGCGTGGCCTTGCGAGGAGAAGATTCCCAGTCGCACTCGCGGCTGACGTACAGTGTGACACCATTGGAAACCTTTACGATGTTCTTCGCCGAGTCGAATGCCCATGTAGAACCCTTCCATGGACCGTCGCTGATCTTTCCATCAGCTCCGAAGCTCATCTTTGAAGAAACCTTCTGCTCTCTGTACGCATACGAGAGGTCGATGTGCTCCCACTCGCCGGCAATCTCATTTTCGGAAATCTCTATCTGAGGGACGGCTCCGTAGCGCTCAGGGAGAACCAGAGGCCAACCATCTTCCGTCCATACAATCCTGCGGACATGTCCGAGCATTACAGCATTAGGGGCATTGCCGCCTCCATTCTCAGGGAAACGGGCCTGTGAACAGTAGAACCAGTTGTCGTTGCCGTCATCGAATACGGCACAGTGACTGATGCCAACCCAGCCATTGCTGTTGCCGAACTTGTAAGGATGGGTAACGATAGGGTAGGCCTGTCCCAGACCTATCGCGCTGGCACCGTTGATGTCAACGTATGGGCCGTCGACGTTCTCGGAACGGAGAACACGGGTGTTATATGCAACGCTGAGTTCATCGTATGCTACGAAGAGATAATAGAAACCATTGCGATAGATGATCTCTGGACCCTCTGATCCCTGCCAGCGTCCACCGCGGCTCTCGATCATCTTGCCGTAAGGGGCGATCTCGTCGGCTGTGCCCCAAGGGGAAGGGAGTTCGGCCTTGGTCTTGCCGGTCTCAGGATCAAGCTCGACAGCAGCGATTCCGCTGTGCCAGCTGCCATAGATCAGCCAATGCTCGCCTTCAGGGGTGACTATGTATGAAGGGTCGATGGCGTTGAACTTGAAGTAGCCATTCCAGTCGGACTGATTGCTGCGCTTCCAGTTTTTGCCGAGATCCGACGATGAGCAGATCACAAAGCCCTTGTCCTCCCAGCTGCCGTTATCGGCAGGATCTGCAGTTTCCATGACACCGATGAATGCTCTTTCGGTCCAGGTTCCGTCAAAGGCGGTTGAAACAGGCTTTCCGTTGCCGATGTAGTTGTCCAGGATGATTGAATAGTACATCCTGTAGATTGTCTGTCCACCTACTTTCACTTTGCGTACACAAGGTGCCCAATAGCCGTACTGAGGCTCGGTGATGGCAGGGAGACCGAGTTCGCTGCGGAACTCATTGCATTTTTCGAGTAGCCATGACGGTGCAGACTGCATGGTGGCACCGAGATACTCCCAATTGATGAGATCCTTCGAACGGCGTCCATGGAAATGACCATGTCCATCATGAGCATTTCCGTATGATGCGTCAGTCTGGTACATGTAATAGTATCCATCGTCGGCGAGTACGACTGACGGGTCATGAACGTTTGCAAGGTTCCACTCACCACGCTTGCTCCAATCTGCAATACTGCGATAGTCGTCCTTTTGTGCTGGAGCAGCATAGTCGTCCAGATTGCCTGACTTTGGAGTGTCGAAGCTGACATCATCCGAGTAGGTGGTCTTGCCGGAAGCCATTACAAAAGCCCTGACATGATAAGTCTGACCGCCCTTGAGACCATCGATGGTCGCAGTGAAATCCGGTCCGTCCACATCCTTCCTTGAGGCAGACATTGTAGGATTCTCCTGCAGCGAATATACGAAACCCTTCATCGATATCTCAGAAGCATTGAGTTCAGTGCTCGACTTCACAGTAGCGCTGCCAGACTCGATGTTCGAGACTGTTGGATTTGCTACAATGACCTTGTCTTGGGGAGTCGGGTCAGGCCCAGGCTGAGGAGTAGGATTAGGTTCAGGTTCTCCGCAGCTGACAGCCATCATTGCGACAGCTGCTGCAAAAGCCTTGATGATCTTGCTGGTGTATTTCATAGCACTCATAAAAAAGAAACAGGGGCGAAGCCAATTCCTTCGCCCCTGTAAATATAGGAATTATTTACTTTACTACAGGACGAACCTTGTATCCTGCTGCGAAGAACTCCTCGGCATTGTCATGATTGTCGTTTGCAGAGTTTCCAGTCAGGCTAGGATTTGCGTCAAGTGTACCCTGGAAGATAGGGAAGTACTCGTGTCCTGGCTTGTAGTAGCTGATTGAAGAGTCACTGCTTCCTGCTGCGTTGAATGAGCTGTGGGCAATGATCTGGTTGAGACGATCCTGGCTGTAGAAGAATCCCCAGCGGATGAGGTCGATACCACGGCCATTCTCGCAACCGAACTCCTTTGGACGCTCTACATTGGCGATCTGCTCGAACAGAGCGTCAGCGGTAGGGAAGTCAGAGAGCTTGAGCTCAGAAAGAGCTGCACGCTTGCGTACCTGGTTGATCCAGTTGATGGCATCGGCGGTAGGACCGTTCAGCTCGTTCTCGCACTCTGCGGCGCGGAGAAGAACATCTGAGTATCGCATCATACGGAGGTTGATTCCGCAGTGAAGACCGGTGACGATCTTGTCGCTGATACCGAGACGTGCGTTGGTGAACTTTGCAACAGGAATACCGCCGTTTGTAGGGTTGGATACAGGAGTAGCGGTGATAGCATTGCAATAGAGCTCGTTCTTGCGAGGGTCTCCTGCAGGATAAGCTGCAGTCTTGGTTCCAGTGTATGAGTCGTATTCAGCCTCATAGGTGCTGAGTGTCCAGTAGAGACGTGGATCGAGCTTGCCGTCGGTGCAGCGCTCTGACTTGAAGAGCTCGTAGAGCCAGTCTGCTGCTGCGAGGTCACCCCAGCTGCCATACTCGCTTGGACCGTAGTTGCTTTCTACAGCGTGGCCCTGAGAAGCGTTTGAGCTGATGTTTACAGGAGTCCACTCCTCATCAGGTCCCTGCTGGTCATGATCCATGAACTGTACTTCGAAGAGGCTCTCTGCATTGTTCTCATACTGGCTGCCTTCCATGAAGTTTGCACCGAAGTCTGCCATGAGCTCATAATGACCGTACTTGCCGTTGATGATGTCCTTGAGGAGAACAAGTGCATCGGCATACTTGTGACGGAACATGTATGTACGTGCAAGATATCCGGCAGCTGCACCGTTGGTGGCGCGGCCCTTTGCGAACTCGCCGCCTGCGTCACGGCTAGGGAGCATTGCCAAAGCCTCCTGGAAATCAGATTCAGCCTGGTCAAGAACAGCGTCCTGGCTCTGGTTTGGGGCGAACATGGTCTCGAGTGAAGAATACTGGTTGTAGTCATTGAAGATAGGAACGCTCTGATAGTAAGTAGCGAGCTCATAGTAAGCAAGTCCTCTGAGGAACAGTGCCTGACCCTTGATCTCGTTGTAAGCCTTCTCAGAGACCTTTGCGTTGTCGATCTTGGTGATGATGAAGTTGCAGCGGTTGACTACATGGAAGCAGTCGCGCCAGATCCACTGGCAGCCGATTTCATCCGTGTTGGCTACATTGAGGTTGTCGTATGGAAGATACCAGATCTGTGATGCATTCCATACCTCGTCACCGCGGACAGCGTCCATGGTGTATCCTACGCGGGCGAATGTACCCTCGAGACGGATTCTGTTGTAGCATGCTACGAGAGCCTCCTTGAGGTCTGATTCGGTTGCGCCGAAGTCATAAGTCGTCTGGTTGTTAGGGTTCTTGACGTCAAGTGCCTTGCTGCAAGACGACATTCCGCATACAATCGCGAGGGCTCCCAGAAGTATATTGATCTTTTTCATTTGTTCTTGTTTTTATTCTGGTTGGACTTCTTAGAATGAAAGCTTAGCACCGAACATCACTGTCATAGGGGTTGGGTATGAACAGTAGTTGTAACCAGGAGTGAAAGCACCGCCTGCGAAGTCGATGTTGTAACCTCTGTACTTGGTAAGGGTTGCGATGTTCTGAGCGGAGATGTAGAGGCGTGCGCCTGAGATGATTCCGTTGAACAGTTCGTCCTTGAAGTTGTAACCAAACTCTACGTTGGAGATCTTCCAGTAGTTACCGTTCTGGAGGAAACGTGAAGAGAAGAGGTCGTTGGTCACTGAACCCTCAGCCTTGTATGCTACGCGTGGGGTAGTGGTGCTAGGGTTCTGAGGAGTCCATGCGTTCATGAGCTCGGTGCTCTTGTTGGTTGCGCCGTAAGATCCGCGGAGAGTCATGTCGACATAGTCGAGAACCTTGAAACCGGCAGCACCGAATGTAGCGACGCTGAGGTCGAAGCCCTTGTATTCGAGACGGAAGCTGAGACCGTAGTTGACCTTTGCCATACCGTTGCCGATGAAGTCGCGGTCCTTGTCGGTGATCTCGCCGTCACCATTGACGTCGATGTAGCGGACATCGCCTGGCTGCGCACCGTTCTGGTTCACATGCTTGCCCTCTGCATTGGTGTTGTTGTCGATCTCTGACTGGCTCTGGAAGATGCCGTCATATACATAACCATAGAACTGGCCGACTTCCTTTCCGACCTCGGTGCGGCAGAAACCGTCGGTACGGCCTTCACCTGATACACCGAGAGAGGTAACCCTGTTCTGCGGGATGGTGATGTTGCCGGAGATGTCGTACTTGAGAGCGTTGTCATAGTTATGATATGCCGCTGCAAGCTCGAAGCCGCTGTTGATCATGGTAGCCGCATTCATGGTTACGGTACCGTTGGTGACACCAGCCTCGGCAGGGACTGCCACGCTGTACAGAAGGTCCTCGGAAGTCGCACGGTAGTAGTCACCGTTGATCTCGAGTCTGCTGTTGAAGAGACCGAGGTCGAAACCTACGTCGAGGGTCTTCTTCTTCTCCCAGTGGATAGCCTCGTTGACATAGTTTGAAACCGCTGAACCGGTAACCTTGTTGCCACCGAAGCTGTAGGTGTAGTTTCCGCGTACCATGGTGTCCATGTACTGGTACTCACCGATGTTCTCGTTACCGAGGATACCGTAGCTTGCACGGAGCTTGAGAAGGCTGATCTTGTCTGGGCTTACGTTGAAGAAGTTCTCCTTGTCGATTCTCCAACCTGCAGAGAATGAAGGGAACCAATCCCAGTGGTTGAG